>NZ_SJDT01000029.1 GCF_004331995.1 Arcanobacterium bovis | reverse complement strand
GAGGATGCCGCAGATCGTGGCGAGTTCGCCTTTGCTGAAACCTGTTTCAGCAAGACGCGCACCAGAAACAGCTTTTCGTGCGGCCGTGGTTCGATTCTTCACAGCCACGCGAGGCTTCACTGTTTTCGTAGCAGGTGACGACGCGGTAGTTGAACTTGCTGCAGGTTGTGGAGAAGGTGCTGGCGTTGGCTGCGGGGCAGGAATAGGCGAAGGAGGCGTTACCGGATCAGCAGGAGTCACCGGTACCGGTGCGGGAGGCTCAGGAGTCGGATCCACTGGCGTTGGATCGACTGGTGACGGCGGAGTAGGAATAGGATCCA
>NZ_SJDT01000028.1 GCF_004331995.1 Arcanobacterium bovis | reverse complement strand
ATGTCCTGCGAAGTAGTTTTCAGTCACGACCCCATCGTTTGTGACGTTACCGATATAGGATACGTAGCCATTGGTTGATTGCGCAGAACGTGCTCCTTGTCTCCACACGAGAATATCGCCAGGCATGACCTTGGCAGCTTCAGCAACGGCAGTCCACGTAGGTAGGTTTCCCGCTAATGCCCACTGCCAGGCTAATGCGCCTTTGGGAAACAGTTTCGTGACCGTTTCACTAGGTTTGTCTGCGACTGATCCTAGGTCACGGTTGATCCGCCAGAGCACAAAATCCGTATCCGAGCCAACATATAGGCCGGTCACGGTGTTTGGGCTTCCATTTGGCTGATTCCGGTACGGATAGTCA
>NZ_SJDT01000027.1 GCF_004331995.1 Arcanobacterium bovis | reverse complement strand
CGACTACCCTTACCGCAGCCAGCCAAATGGAAGCACAAATACCGTGACCGGCCTATATGTTGGCTCGGATACGGATTTTGTGCTCTGGCGGATCAACCGTGACCTAGGATCAGTCGCAGACAAACCGAGTGAAACCGTTCCGAAACTGTTTCCTAAAGGCTCAATAGCCTGGCAGTGGGCATTAGCGGGAAACCTCCCTACGTGGACTGCCGTTGCTGAAGCTAACAAGGTCATGCCTGGCGATATTCTCGTGTGGAGACAAGGAGCACGCTCCGCGCAATCAACCAACGGCTACGTATCCTATATCGGGAACGTCACAAACGATGGGGTCGTGACTGAAAACTACTTCGCAGGGCAC
>NZ_SJDT01000026.1 GCF_004331995.1 Arcanobacterium bovis | reverse complement strand
AGCAGGCCAGTCTGCTTTCGACTGTAGCGGGTTGACCTCGTGGACGTATCTACGTCACGGCTTCGCGCTGCCACGCACAGCCCAGCAGCAATACTCATTTATCGCCGCCCGTGGCCATATCAACCATAATCTGAACACACTCAGACCAGGTGATCTTGTCTTCTTCAGCCCCTCCGGATCACCCAACAACATTGTCCATGTCGGTATAGCGCTCGGTAACGGGAAAATGATCCACGCAGCACGCCCTGGCGTCGGCGTCGTCATCGGAAATATTTACGCAGGATTCATCGGAGGAGGCCGCCCATGATCCAAGACGCTGTTATCTATATGCTCACCGCAATTCTCGGTGGATCTTTTGGTGCGGGCAGTGAATCACTCATGAAAAGCTTCGCATCCTAT
>NZ_SJDT01000025.1 GCF_004331995.1 Arcanobacterium bovis | reverse complement strand
GGCAGGAGGATCTGCTTTCGACTGTAGCGGGCTGACCTCGTGGACGTATCTACGTCACGGCTTCGCACTGCCACGCACAGCCCAACAGCAATACTCATTTATCGCCGCCCGTGGCCATATCAACCATAATCTGAACACACTCAGACCAGGCGATCTCGTCTTCTTCAGCCCTTCCGGATCACCCAACAACATTGTCCATGTCGGTATAGCGCTCGGTAACGGGAAAATGATCCACGCAGCACGCCCTGGCGTCGGCGTCGTCATTGGAAACATTTACGCAGGATTCATCGGAGGAGGCCGACCATGATCCAAGACGCTGTTATCTATATGCTCACCGCAATTCTCGGTGGATCTTTTGGCGCGGGCAGTGAATCACTCATGAAAAGCTTCGCATCCTAC
>NZ_SJDT01000024.1 GCF_004331995.1 Arcanobacterium bovis | reverse complement strand
ACTCAAGAAATCATGCACAACAACGGCATGTTCTACGGAATAAACACTTTGTCCAAAAACTTGATTGTCGGATCACGTATCGAGGGAATGAACTCCAACGCTTTCTTCCTTGGAACAAGTGGTTCGGGTAAATCCCAGCTGGCTAAGTTTGAGATGATGCAAGTCTTTCTTCGTCGCCCGTCAGATGAGATTCTGATTATTGATCCAGAACGCGAATACATCCCACTGGCGAACGAGCTGAAAGCTTCACGGGTTGTTATTTCGCCCGGATCAACAGACACGATTAACGCTCTCCATCTTGACCGTAACGTAGACAATTCTGATGGTGACCCACTACGAGCAAAATGTTCCTACGTGCTCGCGTTATGTGAGGTGTTACTAGGCGGAAGTAGTGGCTTGTCAGCTGAAAAACGCTCGATCATTGACCGCTGTGCTCAAAC
>NZ_SJDT01000023.1 GCF_004331995.1 Arcanobacterium bovis | reverse complement strand
GAGACGTGCTCGTTCAGATTCGAGCAATTCTTCAATATTTTGCGTAATCCCTGTTGCTGCAGCGCCATATTTGCGCACACGCTTAAACAAGGATTGGCAGTAGGCACCGGCATAGTCATTGGCAAAAAGCACGTGGAATTCGTCGACGTACAGCCATGTGCGCACACCACGGCGTTTATTGGCTACGATTCTGCGCCAGACTTCTTCAAGAACAACCATCATTCCAAACGTCTGCAGGTCGGCACCTAGAGCGGCAAGATCAAAGATCATCACACGGTTTGTTGTATCGACGTTGGTTTGCTGCGCAAACCCTGACGCGGATCCACGCGCATACAGCTCAAGAGCTGTCGCTAGCTCATGCGCCTGTGGTTCGGGCTGAGCCCGTAACATCTCATAGAGTGTGTCCAGTGTCGGTGATGCTAGTTCAGGGGTGTGAAGGTATGTTGAATACATC
>NZ_SJDT01000022.1 GCF_004331995.1 Arcanobacterium bovis | reverse complement strand
AATGTACTTGACCTATCTTCACACCCCTGAACTAGCATCACCGACACTGGACACACTCTATGAGATGTTACGGGCTCAGCCCGAACCACAGGCGCATGAGCTGGCGACAGCGCTTGAGCTGTATGCGCGTGGATCGGCTTCAGGGTTTGCGCAGCAAACCAACGTCGATACAACAAACCGTGTGATGGTGTTTGATCTTGCCGCTCTAGGTGCCGACCTGCAGACGTTTGGAATGATGGTTGTTCTTGAAGAAGTCTGGCGCAGAATTGTGGCCAATAAACGCCGTGGTGTGCGCACATGGCTGTACGTTGACGAGTTCCATGTGCTTTTTGCCAATGACTATGCCGGTGCCTACTGCCAATCCTTGTTTAAGCGTGTGCGCAAATATGGTGCTGCAGCTACCGGTATTACGCAAAATATTGAAGAATTGCTCGAATCTGAACGAGCACGTCTG
>NZ_SJDT01000021.1 GCF_004331995.1 Arcanobacterium bovis | reverse complement strand
AGTCTCACCACGCACTAACCTGAAACTTCCCATATCCTTAATATATGACCAGTCACTTCACATTCCGCGCAGCAACTGAACAGGATCGCACGTACATCCACCGCCTCTTTTACCTCACCGATGTCTACGGTGACGAATCCAAATCTGTGAGCCCAGGTTTTCAGAATCTTGCACAAGGTTATGTTTTCGATTGGAACCCTGTCGAGGATGGTGGTGTTATTGCTCTAGAATCAGGAGGGGTACCAGCTGGCGGCGTTTGGCTTAGGCGATGGAACAAGGAGGATGTTGTAGGCTTTGCAAATCTTGGTCCAAATGTGCCGGAGTTAGCGATCGCGGTAGAACCACGAAACATACACCGTGGATTGGGCGTAAAACTCCTCGTTGCTGCCTGTGAACTAGCTAAATCCCAAGGTTGCGAGTTTATCGCACTTCACGTCGATCATGGTAATCTTCGCGCTGTCAATGTTTACAAGCGTTTCGGATTTAAGGTGCTAGGTATTGATCCCGCCGATACAGGGGTTGTGATGAAGCTTCCCTTATGATGAGGC
>NZ_SJDT01000020.1 GCF_004331995.1 Arcanobacterium bovis | reverse complement strand
TGATCCTCAGCGACGCGAATATAACGATCTAGTGACTAAACGGCTAGAAACTGGGCGAAACAACACAGTCACGGATAAATATGTGACGCTCACTGTTGAGGCTGAGAGCGTGGAAGATGCAAAGATCCAGTTGGCACGTATGGTTGCTGAAGATAGCGCTTTGATACGTGAGATAGGTGGTTGTAAAGCCACCCAACTAGACGGAACACAGCGCGTTCGGCTGCTTCAACATTTTTTACGTCCTGGCATACAACCCGATTTCACATTTGATGAACTCGTCGGTCAGGCGTTGTCGACAAAAGACGCAGTATCGCCGATGAGTATTGACGTGTCGCGTTCTGATCGGGTGTCTCTTTCCGGCGCTGGTGAAAAATATTGGCAAACACTCGTTTTACGCAAGCTGCCACCATATATGAGCGACCGTGTATTGAAAGAGCTTGCTGATATTCCATTGGACATTGCGGTGTCGATCCATATTGATCCGCTCGATCAGTCTGAAGGCCTTTCCTTAGTTAAGCGCCAGATCGCATCAATGGATATCCAACGAGGAAATGAACTGCGCAAGCTCGCTAAACAAGGCTTGGGAGAAGATATGCTTCCCCATGAGCTACAGGCATCTCATGACGAAGCGATTCAACTGCGTAACGAGCTTGAGCAGTCTAATGAAAAGCTTTTTTCAACAACAATCGTCATTGGTGTCGCTGCCAGCACTGTCAATGAACTTGTTAAAAATGTGGAACGAGTACAACGCGTATGTGGGAAACATTCGTGCAACCTTGAAATCCTACGGTTTATGCAGCTTAATGGCTTAAATGCTCTTCTGCCACTAGGACGTAACGACATTCCTATCAACCGGACGCTCACGACTGCAGCCCTGGCTATTATGATGCCGTTCACG
>NZ_SJDT01000002.1 GCF_004331995.1 Arcanobacterium bovis | reverse complement strand
AGCAGTAACCCAAAACACACAACACCACACGTGAAGCCACAAACCTCATTCACGCGAGGAATGCCCGGACCTGCTCAAATAAACAAGAGCCAGACCGGGCATCAAACACAACCACCAAAAACCGAATCAGTTTTCTGCGGTCATGCGTCCATTGGTGAAACTCATACCCAGACGGCGTTACCGGTACGAGGATCGAAATAATAGAGTTCTTCAGTTATCGGCTGGGCGCGATATTCGCTGTTCGGAGCAATAAGTACATTACGTGGTAGTAATACTGCCACGCGGCTGCTACCAGAAACATGTTCGACGTCGCCATATAGAAATGATTGGTTTCCTAGCTGTTCGACAATACTTGTCTTTAACGAAACACTAGGTTCTTCCTCACGGGCGGGTGTCCAAGACTCAGGCCGAATACCGATCGTAATCTCTTTGTCTAGCTGCGCAGTAACAGTGCGCGGAAGTCGAATCGGATAATTTCCCAAGTACACTGTGCCATCTTCAACGATTGGCAGAGTGAAGAATGATATTGCAGGTGAACCGATGAATCCAGCTACAAACATATTTGCTGGATGGCGATACAAATTAGTTGGCGTGTCAATTTGCTGGAGATGACCGTCTGCTAACACCGCTACGCGATGCCCCATCGTCATCGCTTCGACTTGATCGTGCGTCACATAGATTGTGGTGACGCCGAGTTCTCGCTGTAACGCGGCTATTTCGGCGCGCATCGTTACGCGAAGTTTTGCATCGAGGTTCGAAAGCGGCTCATCCATACAAAATACTGTAGGCTTGCGCACGATAGCTCGTCCCATGGCAACGCGTTGGCGCTGTCCACCTGATAAAGCTCCCGGTTTACGGTCTAACAGATCGTGTATTTCAAGCAATCGCGCCGCCCATTCGATCCGTTCCTTAATCTGCGGCTTAGGGACCTTTTGATTTTCGAGAGCGAAGGCGAGGTTCTGTGCCACTGTCATATTCGGATACAGAGCATAGCTTTGGAATACCATCGCTACGTCGCGGGCTTTGGGGCGCAGGTTGGTAATATCACGGTCACCTATGAGTACTTGACCTGAGTCAAGTGGCTCGAGACCAGCGACCATACGTAAAGAAGTGGATTTCCCGCAGCCAGATGGACCTACAAACACAACGCATTCGCCGTCGTCGATATGAAGATCGAGGTGATCAACAGCAGGTTTTTGCGCACCTGGGTAAATACGTGTTGCTTGATTGAGCGTTACACTGGCCACGGGAAATCCCTTCTAGAATTGATTAGTTACTTCTTGAGCTTGGGTTTGATTTGAGTGTCGATCTGTTTTTGTAGATCGTCTGCAAGCGTCTGCAAAGTGGCTTTGACGTCTGCGCCTTGCGCAATCTTGTCGAGCGCCGCGCCGATCTTCATTCCTCCACCAGCAACGTAGGCACGAGCGGCATCTTGTGCCTTCGTATGAGGCAATTGCTTTATTGCTGTTTCGAAGTTTGGATGCTGCGCGATGTACGCTTTGGTCTTTTCATCGCTTAAAGCAGATGTGCGCACCGGCATATAGCCAGTAGCTTGGCTGAACTTGATCGTATTATCAGTGTTCGTCAAGAAAGCCAAGAACTTAGCTGCAGCGGCTTGATTCTTTGATTTCGCTGGAATAGCGATTCCAGCACCACCTGTTGAAACGCCCGACTTTCCTTCTGGGGCTGGCAAGAATGCGGTGCCTACGGCAAATTTTCCGTCTTTCTCAACGCCGCGCAGCGAGCCAGTTGACTGAAGCATCGTGGCTGCTTGACCTGTTGAGAACGGAACTACCGAATCCTTGGCAGCTTGGAAATATCCGTTTTTGAACTGAGACTGGAGGAAGGACGCGGCTTGCACACCGGCGTCATCAGCGATAGTGACGTCTAGATCCTTGGAATATGCGCCGTCCATCGACCAAATCATGCCCTGGAAGTACCAGTCCATGTAGTTCGAGCCGTCAGGGATCGAGAGTGGGATTACGCCAAGAGCTTTGAGCTTAGGCGCATAAACGTCATTCCACTCCTGCCATGTTGCAGGGCCTTTCGCAGGAAGACCTGCTTTGGCGAAGAGGTCTTTGTTGAAGTAGAACAGTGGGGTGGAACGAGCATAAGGAACGGCGAAGTGAGCGTCGTCAATCGTGTACTCGTCGTAGAGGCTTTCGACATAATCGTCCGTCTTCGCATCTGCCTTCTTCATAAGATCATCGATTTTGGCGAAGTTCCCGTTTAGGGCAAAGTTGTACCAGTTGACGTCCGAAGCGACAACGAGATCAGGTACTTGACCACCGGAAAGAGCGGCATTGAATTTCTGTGCCACTTCCTCGTAATTCTTTCCTGCGTCAGTGAGCTTGATTTTTATCTTGGGATTCTCTGCTTCGAAGGCTTTGATCATTTCTTCTTCGATTGGCTTTGAATTACCTGGATGGTTGGACCAAAAATCGAGGGTAACTTCTTGGTTTGGGTCGTTTTGTGCTGTTTCGCTGCCTGAGCCCGTTCCGGAACATGCAGCAAGCGTTAATGAAAGGGAAATTGCCGAAGCAACGACGGCGATTTTCTTGAGTTTCATTTATTCTCCTTTTGAAAACCCGGTTCAGCCTTTGACTGCTCCGGAAGTTAGACCTTTGATCAGATTCTTTTGAAGGATCAAAAACACGATCAAAACTGGAATGACGGCGAGCACAGTGCCTGCCATGACTGGACCCCAGTTGGTGATTCCTTCGTTGTTTTGAAGGAACGTTAAACCGATCTGGATAGGGGCGGTTCGTTCGTCTTCCGACATCAAGAACGGCCACAAGTACTCGTTCCAGTCGTTGACAATTGTGATCAGCGCAAATGCCGACAAGGTGGGCCACGACATTGGCAATACAACTCTCCAAAGCAACTTGAAAGGACCGGCTCCATCCATTCGGGCAGCTTCTATCACTTCTTTAGGAAGCGATAGAAAATGATTGCGCATAAGAAATGTTCCAAAAGCAGTTCCAGCCAGCGGCAAGATTATTCCCAAAAATGTGTTGCGCAATTCTAGTTGAGATATCAGCGCATAATTTGAAATTAACGTGATCTGATTTGGCACCATCAGCGCAGATATAACTACGAGAAACAGCAGATTTCGGCCAGGGAAGCGCAACAGTGCTAAGGCATAAGCAGAAAATACTCCAAGCAATATTTTCAAAGCGGATAGCACCGTAGTGAGAATGAGTGAATTACGCAGGTACATCCATAGTGGAATGTCAGTGGCAACAGTTCGGTAGTTCTCTGTGGTGAAAGGATGTGGAAAGTATGTGGCAGGAGCCGTGTAAATATCGCCTTGAGTCTTGACGCTCGCCAAAACGATCCAATAGATCGGAATCATTACCGTGAGCAGAACCAAGATCATCACCACGTAGCCAACGATAGTGAACGCTCGAGATTGCCCCACGAAGCGCACCGACTCGTCGTCGATATGATGTGGTGAATTTGTTTGTTTGAGCGAAAAAGTGTGCCGCACTATTTCTCGCCTTTCTCCATGATGCGAACCTGAAGCAGCGTTACTGCCAGCAGAATAACGAAAAGAATTGTTGCTACCGTGGCGCCGTAACCTGCGCGAGTATTGACGAATGTTTCTTGATAGATCTGGTAGACGATCGTCGTCGTACCATTGCCCTGCGGACCACCGCGGGTCATGACGTTAATCAGGTCAAAGACTTGCATCGAATTCAATAAAACAGTGATTGACAAGAAAAACGAGGTTGGTCGCAACTGCGGAAGTAATACCTTGAAGAAACGACGAGCGGGTGATGCGCCGTCGATTTCTGCGGCTTCGTCGAGATCACGGCGTCTTGCTTGCAAAGCTGCCAAATAAATAACGAAGGTGTAGCCGAGATTTTTCCAAATATATGTAATGGTCACCATGAATAATGCCCAGCCAGGGACTTGATAGAAGTCTGGGCTTGGCAAACCGAGACGATGCAAGAAATCAGAAATCAATCCGACGCTCGGATCGAAAATGAATTGAAAAGCAATTCCGATTGCCGCACCCGAAATAATATACGGTGCAAAGACAATTGAACGTATCGCATTGCGCCCTATGAGTTTTTGGTCAAGGATAAGTGCAAGTACTAGACCTAGCACCATCGATCCAATCACCGTGCACGTCGTAAATACGAGCGTATTGAGCAGGACGGTTGCCGTCGAATCTGCAGTAAACCACTCAATATAATTGCTCAAGCCAACGAACGTGGCTATCGGCGCCGATATATTCCAGTCCATGAACGACAAGCGAATATTGTCGATGAGTGGGCGATATGTAAAAACTATTAAGAAGATCAGATTTGGCACCAAAAAGAGGCAAGCCAAGGCGATCTCTGCTGAATCGTAGCGCTTCAATTTGTTGAATAGCCGCGGTTTCACCTTCGCAGAGTTTTGTTCGTGTTCACGTAGTTGAGTGCTTCGAGGCTGCGAGCCATCGTCAGGTACGCCAGCTATCTGCTGTTGCTTGTGCGCCTGTTCGGAGATCGTCGTCGGCATAAGCCAATAGTGATATGGAAAAATTAACTGATAGTTTCGTGAAGGTAACGAAAAGATTATTTTTGCGTAAATGATTGCATGAACGTGGCTGACTCTGTTCTCGTACCCGAGTTCAGTAGCCTGCTGGTACGTGCGCTAGTATCGCAATCGGAATGCGGGCGCGCATCTGTTTGTGCAACCTGATATACAAATTTGTGATCGGCACTGATTGTGATGAGATAAGTCATTTTCATCGAATAATGTGGGATTTCTACGTCCGAAGACGGTACTGTGTAGACAGTATCTAAAACTAGTTTTTTCAAATCTGAATATGCGCACTGCGCTCAACACAAACCGCGAGGAATAGTATGTCCGAAAATAACACAAATAATGGCAAGTTCAATGGTCGCGAAAGACCGTCCTCCGGTTGGCAGTCCGCCTCAGAACGTCGTGGTGGTTTCCGTGATGACCGCCGTAATAACCGCTCGGGTGATCGTGATTTCCGTGGTCGTCGTGACGATGATCGTCGTGGTGGTTTTGGTGGGGATCGTCGTCGTGATGATCGTTTTGAGTCCCGTGGTGGTTTCCGTAATGATCGTCGTGATGATAATCGTGGTGGCCGGCGTTGGGAAGACGGCGATTCGCGCGGCTACCGTGATAATGACCGACGTGACGACCGCCGTGGTGGTTTCCGCGACGACAGGAATAATGATCGTAATGAGCGCCGCGACGGAAATCGACGTTGGGAGGATCGCGATTCGCGTCCACGTCGTGACGATGATCGTCGTGGTGGTTTTGGTGGGGATCGTCGTCGTGATGATCGTTTTGAGTCCCGTGGTGGTTTCCGTGATGATCGTGGTGGACGGCGTTGGGAAGACGGCGGTTCACGCGGTTTCCGTGATAACGACCGACGTGATGACCGTCGTGCTGGTTTCCGTGACGATCGTCGTGGTGGTTTCCGTGACGATCGGGGCTTCCGTGGACGTCGTGACGATGATCGTCGTCGTGATGATCGTTTTGAGTCCCGTGGTGGTTTCCGTGACGAGCGCCGTGATGATCGTGGTGGTCGGCGTTGGGAGGATCGTGATTCGCGTCCACGTCGTGATGATGATCGCCGCGGTGGATTTGGTGGGGATCGTCGTCGTGATGATCGTTTTGAATCCCGCGGTAACCGTTGGGAGGATCGCGATTCGCGCGGCCGTCGCGACAATGACCGACGTGATGATCGCCGTGGTGGCTTCCGTGACGACCGCCGTCGTGGCAACAACCGGGGAGAAGAACGCAACGGACGTTTTAATGATCGTTCCGACTCACCCAACAAAGAATACGAAGTATCGGAGCGTACGCAACTGCACCGTCTTCAATACGATATTCCTGAATCAATTACTGCTGAATCGCTTGACGCCTCAACGCGCCAACACTTGCGTAATCTGAATAAAGAAAATAGTGAGGTTGTGGCACGTCACCTCGCATATGCTGGCGAAATGATGGACATTGATCCAGAAGTTGCTTACCAGCATGCAAAGGCTGCATTCTCTCGTGCTGCTCGAATTGACGTGGTTCGCGAAGCACTGGGCCTGACTGCTTATGTTACTGAGCGCTATGCGGAAGCACTCTCTGAGCTGCGCACTTACCGTAGAATGAGCGACGATTTTTCGCATGTCGCAATTGAAGCTGATGCGGAGCGTGGCCTTGGACGCTCGGAAAAGGCACTTCGCTTCATCGAGGGTATTCCGCTTGCTCGTCTTGATGCCGATGCAAAGATCGAACTTGCGATCGTGGCTTCTGGAGCTAAAGCCGATATGGGCGACAGTGAAGCGGGTCTTGCAGTGCTTAATAAGATCCTCGTGCAAAATCTGAGCAGCGAACTTGGCGCGCGTGTGGAACTTGTTAAAGCTGATCGTCTCGAAGAATTGGGTCGCATCGACGAAGCAAAAGAATTGCGTGAGCAGTGGACGTCGGTTTACGAAGGCAACACGGAAGATGTTTCTATGGTGTTTGACCTCGACGACGTGCTTGACGATGCCGTTATCGAACCCGAACTTGAGCCCGAGTTTGAAGACTCTGAGGACTGGGACGACGCCGATGTGGCTGATACCGAAGAAACTGATCCCGAGTTTGAGGAAAGTTTTGAGGAGCTGTTCGATTCCGAAGATGACGACGATGTGCTTGACGACGAGGACATCGAGGATCTTGACGATCTTGACGACCTCGAAGATATGGATCTAGACGAGGAATTTGAGGAAGAAGATTTCGACGACGACGATTTCGACGTCAACGACTCGGATGATGCTAACGACGATGAACTCGAGCAGAACGAAGAATCACATCAAGAGTGACGGTAGCGCGATGATAGCAAATGCTCAGAATAGGCTCGTAGACGATTTTGACTGCCTCATGCTTGATCTGGATGGCGTTTGCTATCTCGGCGCGCAGCCGGTAAAAAATGCGATTGAAACACTCAATTGTATGCGAGCTGAGAACAAGCAGTTGCTCTATATCACCAACAATTCTTCGCGTGTTCCAGACTCGGTGGCAGCACAACTGACATCGCTTGGCTTGTCAACTAATGACGAGCAGGTACTGACCTCCGCGCAAGCTACTGCGAGGCGGGTGCGTGAGCATTTTCCGTCGTCGTCGAAAATCTTGGCGCTCGGCGGCGAAGGCGTGTTTACTGCCTTACGAAACGAGGGATTCGACGTCGTAAAATCGGCCGACGACGATCCGGTTGCGGTAGTACAAGGCTGGGCGAATTCAATTGGTTGGGCGCAACTTTCCGAAGCGGTGCTTGCGATCAAAAAAGGGGCACAGCATTTCGCGACCAATTTGGACGCAACTTTGCCCACTGAACGAGGTGAAACCATTGGGAATGGTTCGTTCGTTGCCGCTGTACGCAATGCAACGGGCGCACCTGTTATCAGCTCGGGGAAACCAGAGGCGTTTATTTACCAAGCTGCACAGCAGATGTGCATGGCGGAAAATCCATTGGCGATTGGTGACCGGCTCGACACTGATATTCGTGGGGCAAATGCTAGCTCGATACCGTCGATGCATGTGTTGACCGGCGTGAATGACGCACGAGAAGTCATGCTGGCACCGCCAGCGGAACGGCCGAAGTACTTAGCGGTCGATCTTCGAGATTTGCTGGTGCCGTACCCGCAGGTGAAAACCGAGGTGGACGCACATACTGGTGAAGGACAGGCACGGTGTCTTGACTCAACAGTTGAGATTTCGAAGCATGAGCTACGAGTCGATGGTGTTGTGTGCAGTGGCGTTGCAGAAGAATCCGAAGTAGCGATAACGGTCAATGCGTACCGTGCATTAGCCCATTTGCTGTGGCAAATAGCTGATTGCACATCAGAGAGAGCGGCTTTGCCGGTGCTGCCGAAGTTCGTCGTAACGAACTAAGTATCGAGTGGTACTTGAGCAAGTTAGCAGAATTTGGGCTGTCAAGAACTGATTATTAACAACTGATGCTGGACATGCATCAGACATGTAGATGTCCACAGTTATCCCATGTGTAAACTTTTCCCACATCGGCGGTGATGGTAGGTTTCGAGCTTCGTGGTCTAGTATCATCGAAGGAGAATATCGTGTGGATCAAGGAGAGAGGAAGCTCGTGAACCAACAGATGAAGCCGAGCGTGCCAACACCGCGAATTGATCCGCAGTTGATCCTAGATCATCTTGACGATCTTGATACCAACGAGCAAATAGAAGCGCTCGAAAAGGTTCATCAAGAGTTGGTTTCAGAACTGAATCGGGCACAAGCATAATGGCAAAACTTATCCGAATAGACGCTGAACTAGTTCGGCGTGGTTTGGCGAAATCTCGTGCCGAAGCAACGCAGCTTATTCAAGCGGGAAATGTGTGGGTTGATGGCGCAGAGGTCACAAAGCCAGCACGCCAAATAGATCCAGCACAGGCAGTTGTGGTTAAGGCAATTGACACAGATAATTATGCCTCGCGAGGCGCATACAAATTGCTCGGAGCGCTGGAATACTTGGCGGAGCGTGCGCCGATTATTACCGGACGGCGTGCTCTAGATGCGGGTGCTTCGACTGGTGGTTTCACTGATGTATTGCTCAGGCGTGGAGCTCAGAGTGTGGTCGCAGTCGATGTTGGGTATGGTCAACTCTTGTGGAGGCTTCGAGAAGATTCACGTGTTGAAGTGCTCGAACGCACCAATGTGCGCACACTAGAACCTGAGCTGGTTGCGCCTGCTCCCAGTCTTGTGGTTGGCGATTTATCGTTTATCTCATTGAGCCTAGTTATTCCTGCTCTCGTCCGAGTGAGTTCGGCAGATGCCGAGTTCTTGTTGATGGTTAAACCTCAGTTTGAAGTAGGCAAAGAGCGCCTAGGATCGGGCGGTGTAGTGCGCGATCCACGTCTGCACGTTGAGTCTGTGCTGGCTGTTGCACAATCTGCGATTGGCGCTTCTTTGCAAATTATTGATGTGGCACCCTCACCGCTTCCTGGGCCTGCTGGCAACGTTGAATATTTCCTCTATATGAGCAAAACTGAAGGTAGTGCTGATATCAGTAGCGTTGAAGAAATGGTGAGGCTCGCAGTTTCGCGTGGTCCTGCCATGCATGACGAAAGCGAGGCGCGATGAAACGGCAGGTTGCGTTGCTCAAACACGCTTCGCGTGCTGACATTCTTGAATCGGTACGTGCATTCGAAACCGAGATGACTGCAGCTGGATTCGATGTAATCGATATTGATTCTGGAGCTAATTTTTCACACGCTGAACTCGTGGTGGTTTTTGGCGGCGATGGAACAATACTGCGGGCCGTGGAAAAAACGCGTGAGTGCGATATTCCAGTTATTGGCATCAATTACGGACATGTCGGCTTTTTGGCAGAAGCAGAGCCAGATTCACTATCCGATCTAGTGTCTGCGATAGCTGGTCGCTGCTGGACTGTAGACCAACGCATGACCATCGACGTCGTCGTTCGGCGTCCAGACGGAACCGTAGAGCGTAGCTGGGCTCTGAACGAAACATCAGTAGAAAAAGATGCCAGTTCGCGCATGATCGAAACCGATCTGGCAGTGGACGGAAGGGGAGTGTCGTCTTTCAAAGCGGATGCAGTGCTTATGTCCACTCCCACTGGCTCTACTGCGTATAATTTCTCTGCTGGTGGCCCAATTGTGTGGCCGAACGTCGAAGCGATTTTGCTTGTACCGGTGGCAGCACATGCACTGTTTACGCGGCCGATGGTAGTTGGCCCAGCATCTGAACTCGATGTGCAAATTCGTGCCGACAATGCGCTGGTGTGGTGTGATGGGCGTCGCTGTATTGAAGCTCCCGAAGGCTCGGTTATTAACGTGCGACGCGGCGCAAAGCCAGTGCGCTTAGCGCGTATTCATAATACGCCATTCTCGGGTCGCCTTGTTGCAAAATTCGATTTACCTGTTCAGGGTTGGCGAAATCGACGGGAAGATCTTCCATGATAGAAGAATTGAATATACGCGATCTTGGCGTAATCGAAGAGGCACATCTGTTTCTCGGTGCCGGAATGACTGCGGTCACGGGTGAGACCGGTGCGGGTAAAACAATGGCTCTGACATCGCTCGACTTGCTTATGGGTGGCAAGGCCGATGCCAATAAGGTGCGGCTTGGCGCTGAGCGAGCAGTGGTGGAAGGCGTCTTTCGGGTGAACTCGGATTCGCCGGTAATCGCGATGGTAGAAGATGCCGGTGGTCATGTAGAAAGTGACGACGACGGTGCATCAGTTATCGTCTCTCGCCATGTTCTGAGTAAGGGCAGGTCGCGGGCATTTATTGGCGGTGCCTCGGTTCCGGTGAGCACGCTGGTCAATATCGCTCAACATCTTGTGACTGTACATGGACAGGCAGATCAACTCCGCTTGGCATCACCGATTCAACACAGGGCAGCTCTCGATCAATACGCGAATATTTCGGGTTCAGATCTAGAACAGACGTATGCGAAGCAATGGGCGACGTATCAAAAATTGTTGAAAGACGTTGAACATGCGAAAGAACGTGCCGAATCTGCTGGTACTGAGCGCTTAGCTTTGGAAGCCTTGATAAAACGTATTGACGCTACCGAGCCCGAGATTGGCGAAGACGATGCGCTCAAAAATGAATTGCTGCGTCTAGAAAATGTTGAAAGCCTCCGACAAGCAATTGCTCACTCATTGTGGGCACTCTCAGGTGACGAATCGCAACAAGGCGCTTTAAATCTACTCGACTCCTCAGCTCATATACTCGGAAAATCCGATGATTCGGAATTGCAGAACTTAGCCCAGGCGCTCTCGCATTCTTCCGAAATCGCTTCCGAAGTAGTTAACCAACTTGGGATGATTGTTGAAACAATTGATGTTGATCCCGAACGGCTCAATGAGATTCATGAGCGCCGTGCGCAGTTGCGTGCAATTCAACGGGAACTATCGATGGATATTCCAACACTTTTGCAGCGGCGTGAGGATGCGCGTATTCAGCTGAACGAGCTTGCCGATCCACAAGCGCATATTGAACAGCTTGAACGTGACTGTAGCGCATCGTATTCAGAGCTGATGAGTTTGGCATTGCAAGTATCGGAACAACGTATTGCTGCGGCAAAACGACTCGAAAAAGAAGTGACAGTCGAACTGCAAAATTTAGCGATGAAGGATGCAATTTTTACCGTTGCTATAACTAAACTCGACCAACCTACTAAAGATGGAGTCGATTCAATCGAGTTTCTGCTCACACCGCATAATGGTGCAAAGGCGGGAAAACTCGCCACAACGGCCTCTGGCGGTGAACTCTCGCGGCTCATGTTGGCATTGGAAGTGACTCTTTCGCGCGGTTTAAGTGATGCGGATCATACCTTTATTTTTGATGAAGTTGATGCGGGAATCGGTGGCAAGACGGCGCTGTCAATCGGTGAACGATTGGCGATGTTGAGCAGGAAATCCCAGGTCTTGGTGGTTACACATTTGGCGCAGGTAGCTGCGCACGCGACTGCTCACGTGGTGGTAGACAAACAAACCGAGCGTAGTTCAACTGTTACTCAAGTTCGACTTATCGATGCAGGTGAGCGGGAGCGAGAGCTGGCACGCATGCTCTCAGGTCATGAAGATTCTGAGGCGGCACGCACACACGCCGCTGAACTACTTCGCGCCTCAACTATGGCAACATAAAACTGTGGCATTTAATATACGTCGGAAAGTAGTTGCCGAAGGGCAAACGGGAATCGTGCAAGCGGTGGCTCGGGTAGATTCGCGCACCAAGAATTTGACGAAGCGACTTCAGCATGGCGAGATTGCGATTATCGATCATGAGGATATTGATCGAGTTTCAGCCGAAGCCTTGGTGGAGTGTAAGCCATTGGCCGTTCTCAATGCTGCAAAATCAACATCAGGTCGTTACCCGAATCTAGGTCCGGGCATTTTGTTAGACGCTGGCGTTCCGCTCATTGATGATCTCGGTCCGTCGATTATGGATATTCGCGAGGGCGAGTACGTTCGTGTCGACGACGACGGCGCAGTGTACGCCGAGGGAAAACTGATTAGCGAAGGCTCAATACAGACGCCAGAGAAAAACATCGAGAATCTTGCAGAGGCCCGTCAAGGTATGACTGTGCAGCTCAAAGCCTTCGCCACCAATACGATGGAGTATGTTGAAAAGGAGCAAGACCTCATTCTTGACGGTATTGGTGTACCCGATATTGTGACTCGATTTGCCGGAAAACATGCACTGATTGTTGTACGCGGCTACCGTTACAAAGAAGATCTTGACGCATTAAGCCACTATATCCGCGAGTATAAGCCGATTATTATTGGTGTCGACGGCGGCGCTGACGCTGTGCTCGAAGCAGGCTACAAACTAGACATGATTGTCGGCGACATGGACTCTGTTTCAGACAAAGCCTTAAAGTCGGGCGCGGAGATCGTTGTTCATGCGTATCGGGATGGGCGTGCACCTGGGCAAAAACGAGTTGAAGACCTAGGCGTAGAGCACGTCGTTTTCCCTGCTACAGGAACTTCAGAAGATATTGCGATGCTACTGGCTGATGCGAAGGGTGCAGAACTTATTGTTGCCCTCGGAACGCATTCGACTCTCATTGAGTTCTTAGACAAAGGTCGACGCGGAATGGCCTCGACATTCTTGACTCGTTTGCAGATAGGTTCGAAGTTGATTGATGCCAAAGGCGTCTCGCAACTGTACCGAACGAGAATTTCGAATTGGCAGATTGTCTTACTTCTGCTGGCAGGCATTACCGCAATTGGCGCTGCGATGTTCGCGACATCAGCGGGGCAGATTACGTTTGGATTGGCAGCCGTGTGGTGGTCCGATTTCGTGCAGTGGCTCAAGAGTCTCTTTTAGGGTTTTATTTAGGTAGGAAAAATGGTTGATTTTCGATATCACTTAGTTTCTTTAGTGGCAGTATTCCTAGCCCTTTCGGTGGGAATTATTCTCGGTGCAGGTCCATTGCAAAATTCAATTGGTGAGGCGCTCTCTGGAGAGGTCAGCTCTTTACGTGATACCAATATGTCGCTCAAGGCAGATAATGAAGCCCTCAAAGCTATGAAAGAGCATCAGGAAGTTGCTTTGCTTGACGCATCGCCACTCATTATTGGTGGTACACTGTCGGGTTCTAATGTTGCTGTGGTGGTTCTACCTGGCACTCCAAAGGAAACAGTCGACAGTGCAGTTGAATTGATTGGCGAATCAGGTGCGAAAGTATCCGGCGTCGTTGCAATCAACAGCGTGTGGACGGAAGCGAAACAAACTTCATTCCGCTCGGCATTTGCTGAGCAGATTAAGAGTTACATCACGAACGTCGGCGATACTAACGATATCAACACTATCTTGGCGCTTGCGCTCAATCAGATTGTGCGCAATGGTTCGACGCACGAGTCGAACAAGACGCTCTTCGATTTGATGAGTGCAAGCGAACAACCGATGATTTCGGTTAAGTCTGGCGTCGATAAGCCGGCGCAGGCGATTGTCGTCCTCACCCCAGATAACGATGCAACTGGCACGTCAAAGGAAAAGAAAGACGCGGAAACTGAAGCCCAAGCAGATTACGACGTCAAGACATTTTCTTCACTCGTGTCCACGCTTACCAGTAAATCTCCAACGGTAGTGGCTGGCGCTGCAAATTCGAAGAACGATATCGTCGTGGTAGTGCGCACGGCAGGCACCGACGTGTCCACAGTAGATTCTATTGACTCGGCCACGGGCCTTATCAATATTCCGCTAGCTGTTGCTGCTGAATTAAGCAATAAGACCGTCCACTATGGCTTTGGCGATACTGCTTCGAAAGTGTTAGGTGACCGAATTGTCGTTCCTGCTCCGCAGCCAGCGCCTGCATCCTAATGTGAGAATTAGGTAGGGGTTGAGATGGCAATGCGTATGCTCAGTGGTGCATTGGGTGCTTGTGGAGGATATTTTCTAGGTAAGCACATTGTTAAGAAGCTTGATTCGCATCAGTGGGAACGAGCATCTCACAGTGGAAATCCGGTGTCTTTGACAGGCGGCTTTACCACGGTATCGGCATTGAGCACGGGTTTGTTGGCAACGCTTCCGAAGCGCACTAGCATGAGCGCTTTGGTTATTTCTTCATCCGGTGCGCTTGCTGGTTGGATTGACGATCATCTCGAAGACAAATTCCCCGCCCGCGGAAAAGGTTTTAAGGGTCACCTTGGTGCGCTCAAAGAAGGTAAAGTCACTTCTGGCCTGCTCAAAATCGGCACGATTGGTGCAGGTGCGGTGTTTGCAGCTGGCATTGGACAGATAAAGGGTTCGACTTGCCGTTGCAAGCCACTGGTGGTCACGCCAGTGCCGAAGCATCTCAAGAAGCGAAACTTGTTGCTCAAGCGCCTGGCACATATTGGCGTTGACTCTTTGATACTTGCTGGATCTGCGAATTTTCTCAATCTATTGGATCTGCGGCCTGGCCGCGCGCTCAAATTCGCTGGTCTATGCGCCGTTCCCGCGCTATTGATTAGTGACGACGCGCGTTCAACGTCCGGAGTTATCCTTACGACGGCGATCGCGAACCTTCCGTCTGATCTCGCTGGAGAAACGATGCTCGGTGACATGGGAGCGAACGCTTTGGGCGGCGTCGTCGGAACGCTGGTAACCTCCTCGCAATCAATGCCTGTGAAACTGTTGGTGTTAGGCACAATAACCGGTCTCACAGCAGCTTCGGAAAAAGTGTCGTTTTCGAAAGTTATCGCTGAGAACAAGATCCTTTCGGTTATCGACGATCTTGGACGAAAGTAAGATTTTTTGATGAAGCGCGCACTCGGCGGTGTGGTTGGAGCAGCTGGCATTATCGCGATCTTGACGTTACTGTCGAGAATTGCTGGACTCCTGCGCAAGCTTGCACAATCGTGGGCGATGTCGGACGGCGCAGTTGCATCTGCATATGACACCGCGAACACGGTTCCAAATGTGTTATTTGAAGTCGCTGCTGGTGGTGCACTTGCTGGTGCAGTGATCCCGCTGATGTCGAAATTTCTTGCACGGGGTGACAAGGAAAAATTAGATCAAACGGCGTCTGCGTTAATATCGTGGCTTTTGCTGATTGGTCTGCCAATTTCACTGCTGGTAGCGATATTTTCGCATCAGATTGTCGGGCTACTTTTTGGGAGCGACTCCGCGCCACAGATTGTGAATCTGGCATCTGTACTATTAGCCATGTTTGCTTTGCAAATTCCGTTTTATGGTTTGTCGGTAGTGTTTACTGGAATCTTACAGGCACATAAACGCTTCATTCTTCCTGCGCTTTCGCCGCTTTTGTCGTCAGTCGTAGTGATTGCTGTCTTTCTTAGCTATGCGAAAACCGTCGGATTTGGAACGGAGCCGAGCGAGCTTCCGTGGCGATCGATCTTGTTACTCGGTTGGGGAACAACCGCAGGCGTGCTCATTTTTTCATTGCCGCAGCTAATTCCAGTGCTAAAATTGGTGCGTTTGCGGTTCACGCTCAATTTTCCGCCAGGGGTGGCGCGACACACGATGCGCTTGGCAGGTGCTGGTTTCGGTGCCCTCGTGGCACAGCAGATTGCGATTATCGCGATCATGTACACCTCAAATTCCCAAGGAAATGTGGGCACATATAATGCTTTTAACTACGCATTTTCAATATTCATGGTGCCTTATGCGGTCTTGGCAGTTCCGGTTGCCACCGCAGTATTTCCGCGAATTTCGGCAGCAGTTGAAAACGCCAGTATTACAAAGCAAAATCGCGATGCACTTGAATCGTTGGTGTCCACCAGCACTCGTTTAGTAGTTGCTCTCGGTATGGTAGCGGCCGTATTGCTTGCAGTATTAGCCGAACCGGCGAAGATTGTGATTGATTTAGGCCGCGATATTGAAGGTCTCGAAGTTGCTATGACGGCGATGTCAGGTGCATTAGTTGGATACTCAGTGCTTTATCATGGTGCTCGCGTTTTGTATGGTCTTGACGCTGGTAAGCGCGTAATCACGGTGAATTCTTTGGCGTGGGGGACTGTGTGTGTAGTGCTTTTGAGCGGGATCGTGACAGATATTCACGGACGCGTGCCAACCTTGATTCTTATAGGTGCTGCGCTCACTGCGGGCATGTGCGTTGGCGCTTTACTCATCGTTTTGGCAATTCGCGCAGAACTCGGACCTGGTGCTACCGAGCACCTGATGCGCACTGTGCTCTTGCTTTTGACGATTTTGGCACCAGTAGCGATTGTGACGAAACTGCTCACTGATTGGCTACTGAAAATAGGTGGATACTCTATAGCCTCTGCTTTCGGTACTGCCGTTGTTGTAGGCGTGATCGTGCTGGCAGGTGGATTAGCTGCTATCTTCCTGGCAGATCGGCGTGCACTATTATCGTTGCGTAAGTAGAAAATGTTGTTGCGTAAGTAGAGTGTGAAACACAGGTAGATTACGAAACGCACATACAGCGCGAGAAGAGCAATTTTTACTCGTTGGCACAGGAAAATGGCACAGGTAAGTGCACTGGCAACCAATGCTGTGATTCTTCATACCACCGCCGGTGTGGTGCGATCTGCCCGCGAGGCTGTAGAATGAAATTCCATGGTAGAGACAAATTCAGGGATACCTGGGAAACAGCAAAAAGTTACACGTCAAGTATTTGTGACGGGCGGTGTAGCTAGCTCTTTAGGCAAGGGATTGACGGCGTCGTCGCTGGGAAGACTCCTTCGCTCACGCGGACTCAAAGTTGTTATGCAAAAACTTGATCCCTATATCAATGTTGATCCGGGCACAATGAATCCCTTCCAGCATGGTGAAGTTTTTGTGACCGAAGATGGTGCTGAGACAGATCTTGATATTGGACACTACGAACGCTTTTTGGATGTGAATCTTTCTGGAAAAGCGAATTCTACCACTGGTCAGGTGTATCTGAATGTGCTTTCAAAGGAACGTGCAGGCGAGTATCTTGGCGAATGTGTGCAGGTCATTCCGCACATCACGAACGAGATTATTGAACGGATGCGTGCGCAAGCGGTCGCCGACGACGGCGAAGAAGCGCCCGACGTCATCATCACCGAAATTGGTGGCACCGTAGGCGATATTGAATCGCAACCATTCTTGGAAGCTGCCCGCCAGGTGCGTCAGCTGATCGGGCGTAACAACTGTTTCTTCGTTCATGTAGCCCTAGTTCCGTACCTAGCAGCAGGTGGTGAGCTGAAAACCAAACCTGCTCAACATTCGGTTGCGGCGTTGCGATCCATCGGTATCCAGCCTGATGCCATTGTGTTGCGTTGTGATCGTGACTTGCCAGTGTCGGTGAAATCGAAGATTGCGCTGATGTGCGATGTGCCGGATCAAGGCGTGATCCAGTGTGAAGATCGTTCGTCGATTTATGAGATTCCGAAAGTCTTGCATGCACAGGGGCTTGATGCACAGGTTGTGCAACATCTTGGCTTAGCGTTCCGCGATGTCGACTGGTCCGATTGGGACCGTGTGATTGAGCGAGTTGCTTATCCGCATGATGAGGTCACTGTTGGGCTTGTTGGTAAATATATTGACCTTCACGACGCATACCTTTCTGTTGCTGAGGCACTGCATGCAGGCGGTATTCACCACCAGGTAAAAGTCAATATTAAGTGGATTCCAGCCGATGAATGCGCAACAGAAGCTGGCGCTAGCGGGCATCTCGCAAAGGTCGATGCGATACTCGTGCCAGGCGGATTCGGCGTGCGCGGTCTTGATGGCAAGATCGGTGCATTGAAGTATGCACGTGAAAATAAGATTCCTACCCTTGGCATATGCCTAGGCTTGCAATCAATGGTTATTGAGGCTGCGCGCAATTTGCTTGGACTTGAGCAAGCGTCGTCCACTGAGTTTGACCCTGACACCGCAGAGCCTGTTATCGCCACGATGGCTGAACAGCAAAGCGTGCTTGCAGGCGAGGGCGATATGGGCGGAACGATGCGTTTGGGAGCATACCCTGCGGTATTGGCGCCAGACTCGCTTGCGGCACAAGTTTACGGTCGCACAGACGTCTCTGAGCGGCATCGTCATCGTTACGAGGTGAACTCGGCATATCGCGAGCGTTTGGAGGAAGTCGGTTTACACATCAGTGGAACTTCGCCAGACGGAACCTTGGTTGAATTTGTAGAACTCGATCGTGACCTGCATCCTTACTATATTTCGACGCAGGCGCATCCAGAGTTCAAGTCGCGACCAACCAATGCGCACCCGCTGTTCGTGGGACTCATTAGCGCTGCACTCGACAAGCATCGTTCAGCTCGCGCCAAGTGAGGTGCACACATGGATCGGAAATATAACTACAAACTCCGAGATTTTGCAGCACCTGAGCATGTAGATATTATTTCAACGAGCGTTGAATACCGTGGTGGGATTTTCGATATTAGCGATGATCGTATTCGGTTCAATTCTGGCGATGTTGTGCAGCGTCAGTACATGAAGCACGACGACGCCGTGGCAATCGTTCCGATCCGTCGTCGCGCTGATGAGTGGGAAGTGCTCCTCATACGGCAATATCGCCACGCTCCGCGGCGTATTTTTTGGGAGATTCCTGCCGGTTTGCGCGACGTCGGTGGGGAATCTCCGCTGCTGTGTGCACAACGAGAGCTGGAAGAAGAAACAGGGATGGCGGCGTCGGACTGGCGCAAACTCGTTTCCTTCTACACCTCGCCAGGGTGTTCGGATGAAAACTTGGAGATCTTTGTAGCCGTAGAGCCGGTTACGTCTGATGCTGCAGGCTCGTTTCACGCAGAGGCCGAAGAGCGCGAAATAGTGTCACAGTGGTTTGCACTTCGTGATATTCATGACGCGATTTTGAGAGGCGAATTGCAAAGTCCGACGCTTGTGCTGGGTATCTTGGCGGTAAAGTCCTTGCTCAGTCAAGGACTCGAGGCTTTGGAACGCGCTTGACGTGCGATTACAACAGGGCGTGAACTGCTTTGCGAGCTGTTCATTAAGGAACGTTTAAGTTGCGAAAATATATTTTAGCAAGGACAATGTTTCTTAATGAATTGTCTGTGCTGGGAGGTGAATAGATGGATCGAAATGATCTTGGTACCTGTGAACAAATCCTTCGTTTGGTGATTGAACGTGGTCCTATTACCTCGGGAGAATTGGCGAAATTGCTCGTTCTCACTCCAGCAGCAGTGCGGCGTCATATTTCAACGCTTATTGACGACGAATTTATCCAAGAATACAGCGCTCCGAGCTCAGCGCCTTCGCGTAGAGGACGTCCATCTCGCCGCTATGTGGCAACTGCCGCTGGGCAGTCCCAATTGAGTGAGGCCTATTCGGATCTTGCCACGCAAGCATTGGAGTTCCTCCGCGAGAATCTTGGTGAAGAGGGAGTGTCAGACTTCGTCAATCGCCGAATTCAGGCATTGGAGGAGCGCTATGGCGATATCGTTCAATCTGCTGGCGATTCTCCAATGGATAAGATTTTGGCGTTGGCTACGGTGCTTGATAAAGACGGATATATGACGACGTTACGCCGCGGTGGGCCTAATGGCATCGCTTTGCAGCTATGTCAAGGGCATTGTCCAGTTCAGGACGTAGCTGAGGCTTTTCCAGAGTTATGTGAAGCGGAAACTAAAGCCTTTGCACGGCTCCTTGGTATTCCAATTCAGCGGCTCGCTACTTTGGCAGGTGGTGAGCATGTTTGCACAACGAATATCCCAATCGGGATGCCACAAGTGCGCCGAACTCAACAGGGTTCGCAAAGATAAAACCTCATGTATTAGATGAGGTTTGGAAGGAAATCGATGACTCAATCCGAATTGGGCGCAAAGGAAACTTTAACCCAAGAAGAGACAATCGCCTCTATCGGAAATTATGCCTACGGTTGGCATGACTCTGATGACGCGGGAGAAAAAGCGCGCCGCGGTCTGAACGAAGACGTCGTTCGGGACATTTCGATGCGCAAGAACGAGCCAGAATGGATGCTCGAAAAACGCTTGAAGGCGTTGAAGCTATTTGGACGTCGTCCTATGCCAACATGGGGCCCAGACCTTTCTGATATCGATTTTGATTCCATCAAGTACTACGTAAAGTCCACTGAAAATGTAGCGACTTCGTGGGAAGATCTTCCTGAGGATATCAAGGTAACTTATGATCGCTTGGGTATTCCTGAGGCTGAAAAGGCTCGTTTGGTTGCTGGCGTTGCTGCTCAATATGAGTCTGAGGTGGTTTACCACCAGATTCGTGAGGATCTCGAGTCTCAAGGCGTCATCTTCCTAGATACTGATTCCGGCCTGCGCGAGCACCCCGAGATTTTCGAAGAATTCTTCGGCAAAGCGATCCCGTTGGGCGACAATAAATTTGCGTCCTTGAACTCGGCTGTATGGTCTGGCGGTTCGTTCGTCTATGTGCCAAAAGGCGTGCATGTAGAAATTCCGTTGCAGGCATACTTCCGTATCAACACCGAAAATATGGGGCAGTTTGAACGCACGCTCATTATCGCTGATGAAGATTCTTACGTTCACTACGTTGAAGGATGTACAGCGCCTATTTACAAGTCTGATTCGCTTCATTCTGCGGTAGTGGAGATCTTCGTCAAGAAGGGTGCGCGAGTTCGCTACACTACGATTCAGAACTGGTCGAATAACGTCTACAACCTGGTAACTAAGCGCGCCATTGTTGAAGAAGGCGGCACGATGGAATGGATCGATGGCAATATCGGTTCGAAAGTCACCATGAAGTACCCGGCCGTATATCTTATGGGTGAACACGCCAAGGGCGAGACGCTTTCGATTGCGTTTGCAGGTGCTGGGCAACATCAAGACACCGGATCAAAGATGGTGCATATGGCGCCAAATACGTCGTCGTCAATCGTGTCGAAATCAGTGGCGCGAGGTGGCGGACGATCCTCCTACCGTGGCCTCGTTCAAGTGAACGAAAACGCAGCTCATTCGAAATCTAATGTGCTGTGTGATGCATTGCTAGTCGATCAAATTTCGCGTTCGGATACGTATCCCTACGTGGACGTGCGAGTGGACGACGTTGAAATGGGTCACGAAGCTACTGTTTCGAAAGTTTCCGAAGATCAACTCTTCTACCTCATGAGCCGTGGCTTGGAGGAAACCGAAGCGATGGCAATGATTGTGCGTGGCTTCGTTGAGCCTATTGCTCGCGAATTGCCAATGGAATACGCGCTCGAACTCAACCGTCTCATCGAACTTCAAATGGAAGGATCTGTTGGCTGATATGGCACAGGAATCAACACGCACTCAAATTTCCTCGCGCGCAGATCGGCCGCTGTCCTTTAAGGTCGAAGATTTTTCCGTGCCGCAGGGAACCGAAGAAGAGTGGCGCTTTACCCCAATCGAGAGAATCGAAGATTTTTTCGCAGAAAAAGCCGCGGGTGCTGGGCCAACGGTGCAGGTGAGCGGCGATGCTCGTTATGAGATCGTAGATCGTACTGACGCACGTCTTGGTCACCTCCAAGCACCGGAGGATCGCACGGGAGCTATGGCATGGGCTTCTTTCGATGTTGCGCATGTGGTGACTTTGGAAGCTGATCGCCAGTACCCCGATGAAAATGTTATTACGGTGTCGGGGGAGAGCGGCAAAGACGTTGCCGGAATGCACGTACTTATTGACGCGCAAAATTTCTCCGAAGGCACGGTGGTAATCAACCACGTAGGTTCGGCGCGACTTGCCGAAGGCGTGGAAGTTTCGGTGGGCGCTGGGGCGCATTTGACTCTCGTTTCTATTCAAGATTGGGACGACGACGCAGCCCACACGCTTTCCAATCGCATCCGTATCGAGCGTGATGGCACGCTTCGCCACATCGTTGTTACACTCGGTGGCGATATCGTACGCGTGACGACGTCGGTTGAATATGCTGCTCCTGGTGGAAGCGTAGATTTGCTTGGTGCCTACTTCGTAGACGAGAAGCAACACCTTGAGCACCGCCTCTTCGTTGACCACAACCAGCCGCATTGCCGCTCTAATGCAACCTACAAGGGGGCTTTGCAAGGTCAAGATGCTCATTCTGTGTGGGTGGGCGATGTGCTCATTCGGCCAAGTGCTGAAGGAACTGACACCTACGAACTCAATCGCAATCTTGTTTTGACTGAAGGGGCACGGGCTGATTCAGTTCCGAACTTAGAAATCGAAACAGGTGAAATTGAAGGAGCTGGACACGCTTCCGCAACCGGACGTTTCGACGACGAGCAGCTGTTCTACCTCAAATCGCGCGGAATTCCAGAAGATGAAGGCCGACGTTTGGTTGTACGTGGATTCTTTGCCGAGCTCATCAATAAAATCGGTGTGGAGTCCGTGCAGAACAAGCTGATGGATGCCATTGAAGACGAATTGTCGCTAACGATGGGACGCGAGAATGACTGAACATCTCGTGTGCGATACGGCCGCCGTCGCCCCCGGTGACGTTGCACCGTTCACGGTAACGAAAGCGGACGGCGAAACGGTGAACATCGCCGTCATCCATACCGAAAATGACCGCTGGTTTGCCGTGATTGATCGTTGTTCGCACGGTCGTTTCAAGCTGTCGGAGGGCGACGTAGATGGCAATTGCATTGAATGCACACGCCACGGCTCTGCTTTCGATCTCGAGACGGGAAATCCTCTCAATCCACCTGCTTCTATTCCGATACAAACCTTCCCGGTACGCCTAGCAGGCGATGCCGTTTACGTATCCTTAGCATCCAACTGACCCACGAAGAGAAAAGAAATAACGTGACCAATCTAGAAATTAAGAACCTCCACGTTTCAGTTGAAACACCGGAAGGCGACAAGCCGATTTTGCGCGGCGTCAATCTCAAGATCAACGATGGTGAAATCCACGCCATTATGGGCCCAAACGGTTCGGGAAAGTCCACGCTTGCCTATGCAATTGCTGGTCATCCTAAGTACACCATTACTGAGGGTGAAATTTTGCTCGACGGCGAAGATATGGTTCCGCTCTCTGCCGATGAACGCGCACGTAAGGGCCTTTTCCTCGCAATGCAGTACCCGGTCGAAGTGGCTGGCGTTTCAGTTACGAACTTCTTGCGCTCGGCCAAAACCGCGATTGACGGTGAAGCTCCTAAGCTGCGCGAATGGGTAAAGACTTTGAAGAACGTGATGGCTGATCTGAAGATTGATCCAGATTTTGCCCAGCGTGACGTCAATCTTGGATTCTCAGGCGGCGAGAAAAAGCGCTTAGAAATCATGCAGCTTGAAGTGCTCAAGCCAAAGTTCGCAGTGCTCGACGAAACTGACTCCGGCTTGGACGTTGACGCTCTGCGTCTCGTATCCGAAGGCGTTAATCGTGCGCATGCTGCCAACGGAAACGGCATTTTGCTCATCACCCATTACACGCGAATTTTGCGCTATATAAAGCCAGAATTTGTGCACGTTTTCGTAGATGGAAAGGTTGCAGAGTCTGGCGGTCCAGAATTGGCTGACAAACTTGAGGCCGAAGGCTACGCTTCCTACGAAAACTGAGATTTGAGAGTTTGATGATCGCCCCAGAGTCGTTAACTATGCCGTTGCTGCCGCGGAAAGACTTTCCAATTCTTGATCGAAAGATGAAGAATGGGCAGAGCTTGGTGTACCTCGATTCTGGGGCGACTTCTCAAAAACCGCAGGTCGTTGTTGACGCCGAGGTTTACGTGGAGTTGCATGCGAACGGAGCAGTGAATCGCGGCTCACACGAACTCGCTGCACAGGCAACCGATATTGTGGACAACGCGCGCTCTACAGTGGCTCAATTTGTGGGCGCTGATACCGAAGAAATCGTGTGGACCAAAAATTCTACGGAATCTTTGAATCTGCTCGCTTATGCATTCGACAATGTGACGCGAGGTAGAGGTAGCAAGAAAGCGTTCGAACGGTTTGCTATCGAGGAGCATCACAATATTGTGGTGACTCGTGCGGAACACCATGCCAACCTCATTCCGTGGCAGGAATTATGCCTCCGAACTGGGGCACAGCTGCGGTGGATTGATCTCGATGACGACGGACGGCTCGATCTTTCTACTGCCGATGTTATTGATGCCAATACGCGAGTAGTGGCTTTTGCCCACGCTTCGAATGTGACAGGTGCGATTGCTCCGGTCGAACAGCTCGTGGCGCGCGCACACGCAGTAGACGCGCTCGTCGTCTTGGATGCTTGCCAATCTGTGCCGCATATGCCGGTGGATTTCCATGCTCTTGATGTGGATTTCGCAGTATTTTCTGGGCACAAGATGATGGCACCAACCGGGATAGGCGTGCTTTATGGCAAGGCGCAGCTGCTCAAAGAGCTTCCGCCTTTCCTTTTCGGCGGTTCGATGGTTGAGATAGTGACCATGGAAAAAACTACCTATGCGCGTCCGCCTGCCCGCTTTGAAGCAGGAACACAGGCAGTAGCGCAGATTGCTGGGCTCGGCGCTGCCGCGACGTACTTGTCGGCTACAGGTATGGATAAAATCGAAGCATACGAAGCTGACCTGACGCAGTATCTGCTTGCGCAGATTGCCACTGTTCCTCACGTACGGGTATTGGGTCCAACGCAGGCTACCGACCGTTTGGGCGTGGTTGCTTTCGACGTTGATGGAGTACATCCGCATGACGTGGGTCAGATTCTTGACGAAAAAGGTATTGCAGTACGGGTAGGACATCATTGTGCTCAACCAATTCACCAGCATTTCGGCGTGTGGGCATCGAGCAGGGTATCGGTGGCACCATACAATACACGTGCGGATATTGATGCTTTTATCGAGACATTAAGAACTGTGAGAGCGTTTTTTGGTTTGGAAGTGGAATAGACATGAGTGATTTAGAACAGTTGTATCAGGCGATCATCTTGGACGCTTCGCGTGAGCGTTACGGCGAGGGCTCACTCGATAGTCCCGATGGTGAGTCCTTCCAAGTGAATCCAACCTGCGGAGATCAAGTAACGATGCAGGTAGAGCTATCCGACGACGGAACGCGGATTTCACATATCGCTTGGGACGGGCACGGTTGTTCCATTTCTCAGGCATCGATTTCGATTATGACGCAGATGCTTGAAGGTAAGAGCCTTGGCGAAGCTGACGAGCTTTTCCACGAGTTTCGCACTATGATGGACGGGCGCGGTGCTGAGATTTCAGACGACACTGCGGATTTGCTTGAGGACGCTTCCGCCTTCCAAGGTGTATCGAAGTTTCCAGCTCGAATCAAATGTGCTTTGCTCGGTTGGATGGCTTGGCGTGAAGCAACCGATAACGCTCTAGAAAATAAGGAGAATTGATATGACGGATAGTACCGAATCTGGAGCACCAAATCCGATCACGATTGCAGACATAGAAGAAGCGCTACGTGATGTGATTGATCCTGAGCTTGGCATCAACATCGTTGATTTGGGTTTGCTTTACGGAATTACGCTTGATGGAAATTCGGCGATTGCAGATATGACGCTTACCTCTGCCGCTTGTCCTCTCACCGATATGATCGAGGAACAGGCCACGATGGCTGTATCTGGTTTGGTTGACGATTTTCGGATCAATTGGGTATGGCTTCCGCCGTGGGGTCCAGATCGAATTACCGACGACGGTCGTGATCAGTTGCGAGCACTAGGGTTCAACGTCTAATTCGTTTTCTTTACGTCGTGCGTTTTCGGATGCTGCGTGTAAAGTTGTGGGGAGCACTTCAAATGCGATTGAAGTGCTCCCCACAACTAATTTAGTACTTGCACGCTCGAGTTATATCACAGGATATTACTATGGCTGGCGCACAGACCACGTATCACAAGAAGCAATGGTGCCGCCCTTGATGCCACGGGTTAGCCATTCCATACGCTTTTGCGAAGATCCGTGTGAAAAGCGATCAGGATTCGCACGCATTCCAGCGTTTTCCATGATTCGATCATCACCTACTGCGGAAGCAGCATCGAGAGCGGATCGAAGCTGTTGTTGCGTTGGTGGCTTGAGGAATGGAATCCCTGTATCCGGATCAATTGTGCTCGAGGCATTATTGATCCAGACGCCCGCTAAACAGTCGGCTTGTAACTCTGATCGCACCATCGAAGAGGACATCCCGCTTGACTGATGATCAATTTTATTGAGAATGCCGAGATGGTTTTGAATGTGGTGACCCCATTCATGGGCGAGGATATAGAGTTGCGCAAGGGAGGTATTCTGCGCGCCATACTGTTTGAGCTGGTTAAAGAATGTTGTGTCGATATAAACGCTGGCATCAGATGGACAATAGAATGGTCCAGTCTGTGAGCTTCCAGTACCACAAGCAGTGCCAACTGAACCACGATAAAGCATAAGACCCGCAGGATGGTATTGAACTCCCGCTTCTTTGCTCAACTGAGTATTCCAAAACTCATCGAGTGAGTTTTTACCAGCGGCCATGCGGCATTCGTCTTTTGAATTTGCATCTGCACCAGTCTTGCACTCTTGCGAAATTGACTGTTGAGAAGTACCAGCACTTTGCTGACCAGACGATACTAGGCTTCCAAGGTCAGGAACTTGGCCAGTAAAGAAATAAAGTAACAACGCACCGAGAAGGCCTAAACCTCCTACACCACCGCCGATTGCAGCACCACGTCGTCCACGATTCACACCAGATGTGTCGATTGTAATATCGTCGTTAAAGCTCATAGTTTTCTACTTTCTCGCAACAGCTATTTCGATAATACGGGCAACTTTATATTCACCGCGTGCGATATGGCTTTCTTTTCGCCAACGGAATATTTGTTGTGCAGTCTTTCCTATTAGGATTATTGGGTGATTACTTTTCAAGATCTCAATATGCGCATCGGAAGCCGAGAACTTCTCAAGAATGCGAGCTTGCACGTTGACAAGGGGCAGTGCGTTGGACTTGTGGGCCGAAATGGTGCCGGCAAGACCACCTTACTGCGTCTCTTGGCAGGCGAGGGAACTACCTCTGAGATCGTTGAACAAACTGGAACTATTTCCCGGCGTGGCGCCATCGGCTATCTACCACAAGATCCCCGCACTGGCGATCCACAGCAGATTGCGCGTGATCGAGTTCTTTCCGTACGTGGTATCGAAGAGACCTTACGGAGAATCCGCAAAGCGGAGCATGAGATGTCCACACTTACTGGGGCTCGGCAGCAAAAAGCCATGGAACGCTATGTTCGATTAGATGCAGAATTCACCAATGCTGGGGGCTGGGCAGCTCATTCTGAGGCCGCGCGTATTACGGCAGCGCTTGGCTTACCTGAGCGTGTGCTTGAACAGCCGCTAGAAACTCTTTCAGGAGGTCAGCGCAGGCGAGTTGAGCTTGCGCGGGTATTGTTTTCCGACGCCGAAACCCTGCTTCTCGACGAGCCCACCAACCATCTTGACCACGATTCGATCATTTGGTTGCGGGATTGGATCCGTGCGTATTCGGGTGCTTGCATCATCATCTCCCATTCAATTGAATTGTTGCGAGAAACGGTAGATCGAGTGTGGTACTTGGATGCTAATCGTGCCACGATTGACACTTATGCAATGGGATGGGATGCCTACTTAAAGCAACGTGAAAGCGACGAAAAACGCCGTCGTCGAGAACGTCAGAACGCGGAAAAGAAAGCGGCAACGCTCTTGGCACAAGCCGACAAAATGCGGTATAAAGCGACGAAAGCGGTTGCTGCCCAAAACATGGAAAAACGAGCAAAAGAGCTACTTGCGAGTGTGGAGAGTGAGCGCCAGCAAGACAAAGTTGCGAATTTACGTTTCCCCACGCCTTCCCCGTGCGGTAAAACACCACTTGAAGCGCATGATTTGTCAAAGTCCTATGGCTCACTTGAGATTTTCACGGGGCTTGACTTGGCAATTGATCGCGGTTCGCGCGTGGTTATTTTGGGCTATAACGGTGCCGGTAAAACTACGTTACTTCGTATTTTGGCAGGTGTTGAGGCCTCGGATACGGGCGAAGTTATCGCTGGTCATGGCCTAAAACTCGGATATTATGCGCAGCAACATGAAACTATTAGCGATGATCTCTCCGTAGTGGAAAATCTTATGGCAGTAGCGCCAGAGCTTGATAACACAGGATTGCGCAATATTTTAGGTAGCTTTTTGTTTTCGGGTGACGACGCCGATAAGCCTGCGCGCGTTCTTTCCGGTGGAGAAAAGACCAGACTTGCTCTAGCGATGTTGGTGGTCTCGGCGGCAAATGTCTTGCTTTTGGACGAGCCTACGAACAACTTGGATCCAGCTTCCCGAGCGGAGATTCTCAGAGCACTCAGCAAGTATGAGGGTGCAGTTATCCTCGTGACTCACGACGAAGGTGCTGTAGAGGCGCTCAATCCAGATCGCGTGTTACTACTTCCGGATGGTGATGAGGATTTGTGGTCTGATGATTATCTTGAGTTGATTTCAATCGCTTAAGCCACAGATATTGGCGGTGCTCAGGCGGGAAATTCCCAACCAAACATAGCTGCGATAATGTCCAAGCGTGGATGGTTGATCGTGGAGTCTGCTGCCGAAGCCAAAATCGGTTTGGCTCGGTAGGCAAAGCCATGTGCTGCATAGTTAAGCATTTTAAGGTCGTTTGCGCCGTCGCCCACGCATACCACAAGATCAGCGGATATTCCCAAGTCATTGTGCCACTGCTGTGTAAGCTTCAGTTTGGCATCTGCGTCAATGACTGCACCCTCAGTGCGACCTGTGAGCACGCCGTCATGAATCTCGAAACGATTCGCAGCGTAAAAGTCGACGTCGCAGGCCTGCGCAAGCGGCTGAAGAATCTCGAGGAATCCACCCGATACTAAGGCAAATTTTGCACCATTCTTGTGCGCGAGATCTACCAGGCGTAGGGCGCCAGGAGTTAGCGTTATACGTTCGACGACGCCGGTCAAAGTATTGTGCGAAAGTCCAGCTAGCGTAGCTACCCGTTGTGCCAAAGATTGGGCAAAGTCAATTTCACCGCGCATGGCAGCACTTGTAATGCGCTCAACTTCTGCTACTGTTCCTGCATGTGCAGCAATTAACTCAATAACTTCTTGTTCGATAAAAGTCGAGTCAACGTCGCTCACAATCAATCGCGGTCCAGCAATGGCAAGTGCGTCGGTGAAAAATGCGCAATCGGTATCGTTGGCGTTGCTCAGTTGGACGAGCTCTGCCTTGATTGCGGCTAGATCAGATAAAGCATTGGCGTGTGCACGACCACTGAAGGTTACGGCGTCGTAATCGGGAATAGAAACGTGGCGATAGGTGAGGCGTGGATCGAGGGCGCCGAGATGTGCGCATACCTCATCAATCATCCCATCAGATATTGGCGAATAAGACGCGAGGGAGAAACGAAACGGTGTTTCTCCCTCGCGAACGTCGAAATCTTCCATAGTTTAAGGATAGTAAAGGAAGATTAAATGTTCATCATTTGGTTACGATCTTGCCCTTGGGTACAACCACAATTCCACTTTCTGATACGTGCAAACCGCGCGCCAGATCATGTTCGTGGTCGATTCCAACTTGTGCGCCTTCTTCAATCTTTGCGTACTTGTCGATAATCGCGCGCACGACTGTTGCATTTCGCCCGACATTGACGCCGTCGAAAATGACCGAATCACGCACCGAAGACCACGAGTTTACGCGAACATGTGGTGAGAGCACTGAGCCGATCACCTCGCCACCAGAAACGATCACACCAGGAGAAATCACTGAATCGAGAGCGTGACCAAGGCGCTCATGATGTCCGTACACAAACTTTGCCGGTGGGAGACCTGTGTAGCCGGTGAGTAGCGGCCACTTATCGTTGTACAAGTTGAAGATCGGATACACCGAGATGAGATCCATATTAGCTTCGTAGAATGCGTCGATGGTGCCGACGTCGCGCCAATAGGTACGATCGCGTTCAGTTGAGCCTGGGATCTCGTTAAATGTGAAATCGTAGACGCCGCAGTCGTTCTTCGCTACGAACTTTGGCACGATGCTACCGCCCATGTCGTGAGCAGAGGAATCGTCTGCCGCATCTTCGTAGAGTGCCTCGACTAGCGCTTCCGTTGAAAACACGTAGTTGCCCATGGAAGCGAGCACTTCGTTAGGAGAATCGGGCAGGCCTTCGCATTGGGCAGGCTTTTCTAAGAACTCACGCACCTTTTGCTGATTGTTCGGATCGGTATCGATGACTCCGAACGAGGAGGCAAGTTCTTTGGGTTGGCGAATGCCAGCGATTGTGAGCCCAACTCCAGAGTCGATATGTTGCTCAACCATCTGGGAGAAGTCCATCCGGTAGATATTATCTGCACCGGTGATAACAACGATATCGGGCCGTTCGTCGTCGAGAATATTGAGCGACTGATAAACGGCATCAGCTGAGCCTAGGAACCAATTCTTACCAACTCGCTGTTGAGCCGGAACTGGGGCAACATAGTTATCGAGAAGCGTGGACATACGCCATGTTTGCGAGATATGGCGATCCAGTGAATGCGATTTGTACTGGGTAAGTACCACAACTTTTAGATAACCAGAATTAACGATGTTCGACAGTGAAAAATCGATTAATCTGTAAATTCCGCCAAAAGGGACGGCAGGCTTTGCTCGGTCTTGGGTGAGTGGCATAAGGCGCTTACCCTCACCGCCAGCCAAGACGATTGCAAGTACACGTGGTTTTGATCTCATAGTCTAACTTTATCGTGAAACGCCACGATTATGGAGGTTTTACGGAAATTGTTTTCCTGTTGTTTACGCAAATCTGCGAAAAATATACCTACAATATAACTAAACGTGTTTCGTAACTGCGATCACGGCTCATTCGAGATTCGAAAGGAATAATAATGCAGGTCCATCTCCTGACTCGAGAATTTCCACCATTCGTTTATGGAGGGGCCGGTGTTCATGTTTCGGAGCTGGCAAAGGTGCTGAAAGCACACGCGCAGGTGCACGTGCACACGTTCGACGGTGAACGCAACGAGGAATTCGATGGAATAACAGTTAAGGGATATGACTATCCTGAGCAGCTCAAAGATGCGAATGCTGCGCTGCGAACACTCGGTGTAGATCTACAGATGGCGGCAAATCTTGGAGAAGCGGATATTCTCCATTCCCATACATGGTATGCCAATATGGCAGGTCATATTGGCTCTATGCTGCATGGAAAACCACATGTCATTTCAGCACATTCTTTGGAGCCACTGCGTCCGTGGAAACGAGAGCAGCTTGGGGGCGGCTACGAGCTCTCGTCTTGGGTTGAGAAAACGGCGTATGAAAATGCTGCCGGTATTGTTGCAGTGTCTCGGGCGATGAAAGACGATATCCTGCGCTGCTATCCGGCGATTGATCCTAAGAAAGTGCACGTAATCCACAACGGAATTGATCTTGATTCGTGGCGTGCTCCGAGCACTGATGAGGAGTGGGACGAAGCTCGAAAGTACTTTGCGTCTTACGGTCTTGACCCTGACGCTCCTACAATTATTTTCGTAGGTCGTATTACGCGTCAAAAGGGCGTACCTGGTCTTTTGCGAGCACTTCGTCGTGTGCCGAAAGAAGTGCAGGTTATTTTGTGCGCCGGCGCCCCTGATACCCCCGAAATAGCAGCCGAAACCAAAGAACTTGTGGAAAAACTCCAAGCAGAGCGCGATAGTGTGGTGTGGATTGAAGATCATCTGCCACACGAAAAGATTGTGCAGCTTGAAGCCTGTTCTACGACGTTCGTTACACCTTCTGTTTACGAGCCACTTGGAATCGTGAACTTGGAGGCTATGGCGGTAGGTCTGCCCGTCGTCGGCACCAATACTGGTGGCATTCCAGACTGCATCGACGACGGCGTCACCGGAACTCTCGTTCCGATCGAACAGCTTGACGACGGAACCGGCACCCCAATTGACCCGGAGAAATTCGAGGCAGATCTGGGCGAAGCGCTTTCCGAAATGTGTGCAGATCCGCAGCGTGCCGCGCAGATGGGGGCTGCGGGCCGGCGTCGAGTAGAAGAGAATTTTTCGTGGGAATCGATTGCAGAAAAAACGATGGATTTTTACCGCGAAATACTTGGAGAAACCCGAAAGTAAGTCAAACGAGGCGAGGAATTTCGACCAGGCATCGAAATGAAGCGTGTAGGACTTAATCCCTGTATAAATTTAGATTAGGCTTTGAACTATGGGTGATGTACTAGAGGTTATTGACGCAACTGTGCGTCGTGGCGGACATACGATTTTGGATCGTGTGCAGTGGTCGATTAATGAAGGCGAGCGCTGGGTGGTGCTTGGCGCTAACGGCGCAGGAAAAACTACGCTGATCCAGTTGATCGCGGGTCGAATGCATCCCACTGAGGGAAAAGTTTCGATTATCGGTGAAGAAGTCGGAAAAGTTGATCTTGCAGAGCTTCGTCCGCTAGTGGGCTTACTGTCGTCCGCTTTGGACGTGAAGATCCCGGCATCAGAGCGTGTTCTTGACGTTGTTCGCACTGCTGCATACGGAATGACTGCCACGTGGAACGAGTCGTATGAAGAGGAAGACGACGCGCGCGCACGTAGCGTTCTCGCTTCGCTAGGTGTCGAGGCCTTGAGTGAACGCAAGATGGGAACGCTTTCTACTGGCGAGAAGAAGCGGGTAGGAATTGCACGTGCATTGATGCCCAATCCAGAAATACTGGTATTGGACGAGCCTGCCTCTGGTCTCGATTTGGGTGGGCGAGAGAAACTCCTTGGTTCGCTTTCGGATTTATCTGGCGAGATGGCGGCACCTGTGATTGTGATGGTTACGCATCATGTTGAAGAAATTCCACGTGGATTCACACACGCTCTATTGCTCAAATCAGGAAAAGTTTTCGCTTCCGGAGTGATCGATGACGTTATTACATCGGAATACATTTCTGAAGTTTTTGACGTTGACGTGACGATTGAGCAACGAAATGGACGTTTTTCGGTGCTTTCCTAGGAAAAATCAGTCTGTAGTATGACTATATTGCGAGAGTTGCTCAGGTAACATAGCTAACAGGATGCAAGAAAATTCTTAATCGAAGCAGGTGTTCAGATGACTTGGGGGATTTGGGCGATTATCGCAATCGTCTTGTTGATTCTCGAAACTCTCACTGTAGATTTCACCTTTTTAATGCTTGCTGGCGGCGCTTTTGCGGCGGTATTCACTGCAGTAGCAACGGATTCCTTGGTGGTGCAAATCATCGTATTTGCAGTGATTTCGGTGCTTTTGCTGGTATTTATCCGTCCTTGGGCACGCAAGCACGTTAATGATTCATCTACAGGTAATTCAAATGTTTACGCGCTTGCTGGGCAAGATGCAGTAACTCTGACGCTAGTTACTCATTCTTCCGGACGAGTGAAAATTGGCGGTGACGTGTGGACTGCAGCAACTGAAGCAGGAGATATTGACCCTGGTGTCGACGTCGTCGTGAAAGAAATCCGTGGTGTGACGGTTATCGTTGCGCCTAAATAACCGACAGCACTCATAACAAGAAAAGAGGTTCATATGAACGCTGCAGCAATAGGAGGAACTGTCGCCACAGTGGTGTTGGCAGTATTTGTTCTGCTGATCGTCGTGGCTGTGATCCGTTCGGTTTTGCAAGTTCATCAGGGCTATACGGTGATTGTTGAACGCTTGGGTAAGTACCACAAGACACTTACGCCCGGTTTGCACTTTCTCGTTCCGTTTATCGATTCTGTTCGGCAGCGAATCGATATGCGTGAACAAGTTGTTCCTTTCCCGCCGCAACCTGTTATTACTTCGGATAATATCGTAGTCAATATCGACACGGTGATTTATTACCAGGTGACGCAGCCGGAGGCCGCAACTTATGAAATTGCTGATCCTATGTCAGCAATTGAGCAGCTCGCTGTTACAACGCTACGAAATATCATTGGCGCAATGGATATGGAACAAGCACTTACTGGTCGTGACCAGATCAACGGTCAGTTGCGTGGTGTCTTGGATGAAGCCACCGGACGCTGGGGTATCCGAGTATCGCGTGTCGAATTGAAAGCTATTGATCCGCCGGCAACTGTTCAGTCTGCAATGGAACAGCAGATGAAGGCAGAGCGAGATCGCCGTGCAGCTATTTTGACTGCTGAGGGTGTGAAGCAATCTGCAATTCTGACAGCTGAAGGTGAAAAGCAGTCTGCGATTCTTCGCGCAGAAGGCCAAGCTCAGTCCACTATTTTGAAAGCACAAGGCGAATCTCGCGCAATTTTGCAAGTGTTCGATGCTGTGCACCGTGGAAATGCAGATCCTAAGTTGCTTTCCTACGAGTACATTAAGACGTTGCCATTGATTGCAAACTCTTCGTCTTCGAAGCTTTGGATTGTTCCTACCGAGCTCACCGCTGCACTTGATGCGGTCACAAAGGGATTTTCGGGTGCCGGATCGGATGAAGCTGTAGCTGTTGATTTTGATGGCGAGGCAAATATTTCCGACGCTCTTGCTGCAACCAATCTTGAGGATGTAGATGAAGCGCTGGCTTCGGCCCGTGGTGAAGTTTCAAAGGCAAGCAGTGAGGTAGAAGACTCAACTCTGCACACTGGAAAGAAGTTAAACCCTGCCGATAGCATTGTCGATCTTCCTGAAGCAGGTGCAGAGGAAGATCCTGAGAAGCAATAATTTCACGGGGAGAAAATTTCAAAAGTAGACCACTGTTATTGTGGTGACTTCGGGGAGGGTGCGATATTCGCACCCTCCCCGTGCGTCGGATTTGTCTTTTTGGAGAATCGTGGCATTCTGTACACGTGATTATCGAACTGAATGATCTAAATGATTCGCGCTTAGATGACTTTATACGGCTCACCGATGTAGCTCTGCGTAAAAAGCTCGAAACTGAACGTGGACTTTACCTGGCTGAAGGAATAAAAGTCATTGAACGCAGCTTGGAGGCAGGACACCGTCCACGGGCCATTCTTGCTGCGCCGCGGTGGCTGACAGATATTCAGGCGATGCTAGAACGAGTGGGAGAGTGCGTAGCTGATATTCCAATTTTCGTTACATCAATTGACGATCTTGAACAAATAACTGGATATCGTATTCACCGTGGGGCGATGGCATCGATGAACAGGCCTCCGCTGGTTGATGTAGAGACTTTTCTCCAAAATCTTGGACAAGAAAACCTTGGACAAGGTCCTGCTCGAATTTTTGTGTTGGAAGATCTGGTTGACCACACGAACGTTGGCGCAATATTTCGTTCCGCCGCAGCTCTTGGAATTGACGGAATTCTAGTGACGCAGTCGTGTGCTGATCCTTTATATCGGCGTTCGGTGAAAGTGTCGATGGGCAATGTTTTTCAAATTCCGTGGACTCGTATCAACAATTGGCCACGCTCTATCGAAACTTTACACGAGAATGGTTGGATTACGGCGTCTTTGGCGCTGCGTGAGGATGCTAAACCTCTTTCTGAGTTTGCTGCGCTTCCAGAAGTCCGTGATCCCAATTCGAAGATCGCGATAGTTTTGGGAACTGAAGGAGATGGGCTGAGCTCTCGCACCATTGCAAGCACTCACCATAGCGTTGTCATTCCAATGGCGCGGCAAGTGGATTCGCTCAACGTTGCGTCAGCGGGCGCTCTCGCCGCGTGGGAGTTGCGGATTCGCAATTAATTACGACGGCGGTTAGCGGGTTCCTGGGCGGTATTGCACAAATGAGTGGTAGTTTTCGTCCACTTGGTTGTACTCGTTAATTGCGTCGTCAATGAGATCAGATACCGTGCATTCGAGCACACGCGAAAGCCGAATAAGCGTGTGTAGACGCGGATTTAACGCGGAATTATTCTTCCGGTTTGAGCGAGCAGACTCCATGAGTTGGTAGTGGTTTTTATCGATGTCTGCCTCTGCGGCAACCTGTTCTTGCGTCATGCCAAGGGCTGTACGACGGCTACGAATGGTTTTAGCGAGTGCCGATGCCAAGACACGTTCTGCTGCAGATGAATTTTGCATTTCTAAATTTTCCGCTGTGAACCATAAGGGGATCAACCGTGTAAAGACAGTGTTATTGAGAACGTGTGATAATTGTTTTTGTGTATTTTGCTTTTGAAGGAGTGGTTTTTGCTAAGAAATATCCGATGCGCCTGGGAAGTCTAGCTGACGCCACGCCTCATAAATCGCTATTGATGCCGAGTTGGCGAGGTTGAGGGATCTGCGCGAGGGGAGCATTGGAATGCGGAGCCACTTAGTGAGTCGCGGGTCGTTGAGTACGTCGTCAGGCAGCCCAGTTGGTTCTGTTCCAAAAAGTAGCACATCGCCGTCGCGATACTGCTCGTGGGCGTAGTTATTTTCGGTGTGCGAGGTAAATGCAAAGATGCGGCACTCGTCGCCGAAGTATTCTTTCGCTTCCATCCAGTTTTTATGAATGACGACGTCGGCGAGGTCGTGATAGTCGAGGCCAGCGCGTTTTAGGTGAGTATCTGAAAAATTGAAGGCGAGCGGCTCTATGAGATGGAGCCGCGCTCCGGTGCAAGCAGAAAGTCTGATTGCGTTGCCGGTGTTGCCGGGAATTTTTGGTTCATGAAAAACAATGTGAAGCACGAAACTAGGTTAGCTCACTTTTTCTTCGCTGCTGGTATTTTGGGCAATTTTGCTTTAAATGCCTCATTATTGGGGCTGGATTTGGAAGTGGACATTGTTTTTGGCGGGAGAAGTAATTTAATATTTTATCGAACAGGCGTTCGAAGCATGGGTTGGTGTTAGCTGATCCGAAATCGAATATATGGGGAGTGAACTATGGACGATCGACTGAACGTGGCACGGCGCGTACTTGCGCAAGCTCAGCTGCGTACAGGGATGCGTGTAGTTGAGTCCTGGCCCGTATCCGAAAATAATGAGCTTTTTGCGCAAACAGCTCGCAAAGCGTTTACGGTTCCAGATTCCCTTCGGAATGTTTTTCCTTATGGCATTCCGAAAGCTGAAGTAATTAACGTGCGAGGATCAGGGGCGGCAGCTGCGCTTATAGCTGGAATCGCTTCGCAGCAAGGAGCTTGGGTTGCACTTTTGGGAGCAAGCGATGTGGGATGGGATTTTTTGCTTAAAAGTGGAGTGGAAACAGAGCGCTTTGTGTATGTTCCCGCTGTAGAGTCCCTTACTTCGCATGTTCTTTTTGCTGCCATTGACGGCTTTGACGTGGTGCTTTTGGAAGGAATGCGGTTTCGCGCACGTGAAGAAATGCTTATTACTAAACGAGCACGGCTCAAAAATACGTTAGTTGTTTCCGATAGCTGGAATGGCGATCTTTTTCGATTCCACTGTGCTGTGCAGGGAATTGGAGGAATTTCGCGTGGGCGCGGACATATTCGCGAAGTTGCCTACCAGTTCACATCTAAATACGGAACAGCGTACCTGAACTTTGGAATGCATGGATGGAATTTCAATAACGCAGGTATTACACGAAAGCAGCATTCGCCCGATGCTGAAGAAGTACTTGATACGGTTATTCCTAAATTAGCGGTGGTGAAATAATATGCACGCAGTTGTGTGGATTCCTTTGTGGCCTGTAGAAACATTGCGTTCGCACGGTTTTATTAAGCAGCAAGAAGGAGTGGCAGTCTACGACCATAACGGGATCGTAAGCTTTGATAGTAAAGCAGCTCAGCTGGGAATTTCGTACGGAATGAAAAAACGTTACGCCAAAGCCTCAGCTCCTGAGATCGAACTGGTGCGCCGGCGTCTTGACTTGGAGAATTTCAATTTCGAAAAAGTCATGAAGGCTTGTGAAAATTTTGTTTCCAGCCTCACCATCTTGCGTCCTGGCATGCTTATTTTTCAGACGCGTGGTGCGGTAAGGATGTTTGGCTCCCAAGAAAAGCTAGCGGAGGAAATCTTGGGGAAGATAACTGAAGATACCGGACATGAGGCACATATTGGTTTTGGTGAAGGGACTTTATGTGCAATATTGGCTGCATATAACGATCAATTTGTTGAAAACGCCCAAACGTATCTTGACCCTTTGCCAGTTGAAGCTCTCGAGCATGCATGTTTCTCTCCGAAGCTCCAAGCGCAGATGAAAACATTTATTGCAGATTTACAATTGCTTGGTATTGCTACCCTCGCTGATCTTCGTGCCCTAGACAAGTCTTTACTTTATAGTCGTTTCGGATATATCGCGCAGTTTGCATTCTCCTTACTTGAATTAGAGTTTTCCTTACCCGAACAAAAAGAAGAATTACGCCGCTATATTGCGGTAAAACGAAATCTCGATCCTCCTGTAACAAACAGTGAGAGCTTTGCCTTTTTAGCACGAGAACTTGGAAATGAGTTAGTGCAATTACTCGAGCGAGAAAGTTGTTTTGCAAAAGAACTCTGTGTGTATGTGCGAACCTCAGATTCTAAAGAACTGAGCAGAACGTGGCATTTAGATGCAGTGGACGTTCCAACCATTGTGGATCGCACTCGCTGGCAGCTCAAAGTCTGGATGGAGCAATTGCATGAGAGCGATTCTGACGATGAGGGGCAAAGCGTTACTTACCTCGAAATACGAGCTCAAAGTCTTTTTCCGGCAGGATTTTCACAAGGCGTGTTATGGGGCAGGGAGGACAGCTACTCAGAACTTGCTCATAAAGCAATTAACCGTCTGCAAGCTTTAGTTGGTCAAGAAAAAGTTCTGATTCCTACTTTGAAAGCCCAGTTAGCTCCGAATACAGCATATAAGCTCGAGCCATGGGAATGTGGAAATAACTCCGCTGATAAGGGGAAAGATGGATCTTGGCCAGGTGCGATACCAAGACCTTGGCCAAGAAAAATATTGGAAACATATGAGCCAATAACAATTTGTGATGTACAGGGGCACGTATGTGTAGTTAATTCGCTAGGTCGATTCTATTGTGTGCATGGTTGCGGATTTGTTGAACCTGTTTTCTTTAACTCACAGAGATATTCAGGTGAAATAAACAGCTATTCTGCGCCTTGGTTACATCGGAGACAATGGTGGGCGCCGAAAAAAGAAACAGATCACGTGTGGTGTGAAGTGGTGCTTGATGATTTACATGCTTTTCTTTGCCGATGGGATTCAGCTGGATGGCGTTTAGTAGGTGAATACACATGATGCGTCCTTATTCCGAACTTCATGTGCACTCTGCTTATAGTTTTCTTGATGGGGCATCGATGCCGGCAGAGCTTGTACAACGCGCTGTGGAATTGGAACTAGAAGGTATTGCTTTAACCGATCACGATGGTTTACCTGGTGTTGTACAACTCTCAACTGCTGCGCGTGCAGCAGGACTCCCTACCATTATTGGATCTGAAATATCTATTGCGGATAGTACGGGTGAATTAAAAACACGGGCTGGTCAACGTGATCCACAAGCCAAACACGTAATTGTTTTAGCACGCGATACAGATGGATACCGGCGTCTTTCTCGAACTCTTAGTGAAGGAATGCTTAAATCGGGCGAAAAAGGAAAATCGTCTATTAATTTGGAGATGCTGTCTGATTCGGGGAAAGGGTATTGGCAGATACTTACCGGATGCCGGAAGGGGTATGTGCGCTCGGCACTTGAAGAAGAGAGAGGGATGTGGGCCTTTGATAAAGCCTATTCAGAACTTGATCGTTTGATTCAGCTCTTCGGAAAAGATTCAGTAGCTGTGGAGATCACAAATTGGGGGCAGCCGCTAGAACGAGAAAGAAACGATGTTCTGGTGAATTTAGCTAAGAAAGCGGGAGTGCGAGTGGTTGCTACCAATAATGTGCATAGCGCTCGATTTAAGGACGTGCCACTCAGCGACGTTTTGGCGGCTATTCGCGCGGGAGAAACTGTAGAGGACTTGGCATTTTCTCTGCCAAGCTGGGGGAGCTATTTGCGCTCAGGAAATGAAATGGAAATTATCCACTATGACCATCTTGAAGCGGTTGATACGGCTGCGGAGATTGGCCGGGAGTGTGCATTCGACTTAACTCTTGTGGCGCCGCAGTTACCACCTTTTCCCGTTCCTGCCCAGCATACAGAAGCTACATGGTTACGTGAACTGGTTGAAAAACAAGGAACAAAAAGATACGGATCGCGCCAAGAAAATACCGTGGCTTGGAGACAAATAGATCATGAGCTAGAAATTATTTTGGCACTAGGGTTTGCTGGATATTTTTTGATTGTTCATGAGATTGTGGAGTTTTGTAGGACGCGCGGAATTTGGTGTCAAGGTAGGGGATCAGCTGCTAATTCGGCAGTATGTTTTGCTTTGGGGATCACTGCAGTTGATGCAGTTAAGCATAAGATGCTTTTTGAGCGGTTTATTTCTCCGGGTAGGTCGGGTCCGCCAGATATCGATTTAGACATTGAAGCCCGGCTGCGCGAAGAAGTGATTCAGCATGTATACGAGCGCTATGGCAGAAAACATGCTGCGCAAGTTGCGAATGTAATAACATATCGACGTCGTTCGGCTATTCGCGATGTAGCAAGAGTTTTTGGGTATAACGATGGAATCTCTGACGCTTGGGCAAAAGACTTTGAGCGTAAAAGTAGCGTACGTGCTGATGAACGAGGGGTTCTGGAGCCGAAATCTAGTTCACATATGCCCTCACACGTGGAGTATTTTGTGTCAAAAATTCAAAATTTACCACGTCATTTGGGAATTCATTCGGGAGGCATGGTCATATGCGATCGCCCGGTAGTTGAGGTGTGTCCAGTTGGGTGGGCCAATAAGCGCAACCGTACCGTATTGCAATGGGATAAAGACGACTGCGCAGAGGCCGGATTAGTGAAATTCGATCTGCTTGGTTTGGGCATGCTTACAGCGTTAAAGATTGCTTTTACCTCATTAAAAGATTTCGGAATACGTGCCGATGATGGATCTGATCTGCATCTATATAACGTAAATCAGGAAGATAGCAGAGTTTTTGATTTGCTTTGCGCGGCGGATACGGTGGGAGTTTTTCAAGTTGAATCACGAGCGCAGATGGCAACGCTACCGCGACTACAACCGCGCACTTTTTACGATATCGTGATCGAAGTAGCTCTTATTCGTCCAGGGCCGATACAAGGTGACTCAGTGAACCCCTATCTCAACCGTCGTCGGGGGAGAGAAGCGATAACTTATCTGCATCCGCTGTTGGAAAAGTCCTTGAAAAAGACCCTTGGAGTTCCGCTGTTTCAAGAACAGCTGATGCAAATGGCTATTGATGTGGCAGGTTTTAGTCCAGCTCAAGCGGATAGGTTGCGAAAAGCAATGGGTAGCAAACGCAGCCATGAAAAAATGGAGGAGCTGCATGCTGAAATGGTGGCCGGAATGAAAAAGCGTGGAGTTGATGACGAAACATGCGAAATAATTTTCCGTAAGCTACATGCTTTCGCTGATTTTGGGTTTCCAGAGTCACACTCCTTCTCTTTTGCATATTTGGTATATGCGAGCGCTTGGCTGAAAGTGTATTATCCCGAATTTTTCTATGCGGGAATTTTGGCTGCACAGCCAATGGGATTTTATTCGCCACAGACCTTACTCACCGATGCGCGCCAACATGGAATTCTTATTTTGCCAGTGGATGTGTGTCATTCGGGCGAGCATACTCAAGTGGAGAAAACACAAGTGCAGCACAAGCACACTGTAAAGAAACACCCGCTTGTAAACGCGCATCCAGATTTAGGGATTCGCTTGGGGCTTTCAAATATTAAAGGATGCAAGCGGGCAATTGAGAGAATCCTTGCAGCGAGATCCGTAAAACAGTTTGAATCAGTGGCAGATCTCGCGCACAGAGCAGAGTTAAACACCGAGGAGTTAAAAAGTTTATCGGCAAGTGGAGCGCTTGAGAGTTTGAAAATGAAAAGGCGAGAAGGGACGTGGGTGGCGCAAGCGCTGTCCTACACAGGCATTAAGCAGGGAAATTACTTCCAGCCTGCCATTCTTGGAACGGAAGTGGGAGTTAGTGTTCCCAATCTTCCTGAAATGACGGAAGCGGAAGAAGTTTATGCTGACCTGCAAAGTATGGCGATTTCTCCGCATAAACATGTGATGGATATTTTGAGACCTCGCATCGATAACGACGACGTGCGTACGGTTGCCGAGGTACGAAATACGGAGGCAGGAACGCGAGTTTGGGTTGCAGGGGTTGTGACGCATCGGCAACGCCCAAGAACTGCCGGAGGGATTACTTTTATCTCCTTGGAAGACGAAACAGGGCTGCTGAATATAGTTTGCTCAGAAGCGTTGTGGAACAGGTATAGCACTTTAGTGAGATATCATCAGGGTCTACTCGTTCGAGGGAAAGTGGAAAGAGGAGATGATGTAGTGAATCTTATTGCGGACGGTTTTAAGGAAGTTGAACTCGGGGTGAAGGTATCTTCTCGAGATTTTCGTTGAGACATAGCATAGGCGAAAGAAAACGGCGGTGCAGTAGGTATGAGGGAGAAAATGAGGCATATGAGGCGAAATTCGCCAGCAGAAAACTGTTGCTATTGTTTTGAGCGAAAAATTCAGTGCGGACGTTGAACAACAGATAGAATTAACGTACGTCACGAAGAAAGGTGCATTATGGGAAAAATTGGTGGGCTGATCAAGGTAGCTACTGTTGCTGGACCAGCAATTCTGAAAGTAGTGAAAATTTATGGTCCTCAATTGCGTACCGTGATGAAAGAAAATCCTGAACTATTCGCTCAGATCAAAGGGCGTATTGGGCGAATCGCTGGCGCAAAAACGAATGCTAAAGGCATCAAAGGCAACCAAGAGCGTTTGAGCATATTACGAGAGCAAACAACATATCTGTATGCATCTGCAAATACTCCGAAGATGGCGGAAAAGGCACGTGGATGGCGTTCGGAGATCGATCAGCTTGAAAAAGCTCTGCCTTTGCTTGAGATCATGGGTAGTGATGCCAAAAAAGAAGAGATGAAAAAGGTTCAAACCCGAATTGATCGACTGTCGGCAGACATATTAGCTGCCACGATTGACGATGATATTGAGGATGCGGAAGTTATAGACCGCGACCAGTAAAGTGCTCTCCTAGTAAAGGTTATTTTCGCTGGGTTATAAACTGAGAGTTCATAAACCGAGTATCTGCGTCTTTATTGACTATAGACCGAGTACCTTTGCAATATCGGGTGAGAAGAAGTTAGGGCCCTTGAGAACTTTTCCGTCTTCGCGGTAGATAGGTTTTCCATCTTCGCCCAATTTTGACAAATTCGAAGCTTGGATTTCAGTGAGCACTGCATTCATCGGAATGCCTGTTTCAAGTGCCATGCCATAGATTACGTAGACGAGATCTCCTAGCGCGTCGGCAGTTTCGACCGTGTCGCGAGTTGAATCGTCTAAACTCACAGCAGTTTTGAATGCCGATTCAATGGTTGCACGAGCGTCTTTTCCATAAACAGCACCCACCAGCTCGGCAAATTCTTCCGCAATTAACGACATGCGCATGTGGACGCGTTCGCGATCAACGTTTGGGGCGTCGTCAACGATAGGTAAGCCGTAAGTGGTGTGAAAAGTGCGGACCAAATCTTCCGGACGAGACCCGTCGGGAATTGCGCTAGTGTTCGATACTTCATTTACTTCGTGTGACATGGCATTACCTCGGGATCGTTGTTAGTACTCTTTTATCTTAGTTGATCGCCATGAGGGAGATAAATCGGTAAATGCTTGCGTTTGTGCGGTAAAAATAGAATGTTGTTCCAGATCACACAAAAATATCGCCTCGCAAATTGTCATGAAAGACCTAATGGTGGTACATTTTTATTCGTTGTCAAACGACACCTGCGCGGGTGGCGGAATAGGCAGACGCGCTAGCTTGAGGTGCTAGTCCACGTATAGTGGGTGGGGGTTCAAGTCCCCCTCCGCGCACAATTGAATACAAAGCCCTTGCATTGTAAGTATACTGAGTGCAGGGGCTTTGTTTTGTCTGAGAGGTGAGAGGGGGACGACATGAGAAAAAAGATCGAAACTACGTCACCTTTATGCTGGGGTTGGCTTGGCTTCTTCTTGTAGTTCTATACCATTCCGAGACGCACAAGGTTGTTTTCGTCAGTATTGCGTATTTGATCTTGATGATTATCTGTTGGTAGGCGTGGTACATTACCGAACGGAAATCTCGTGATAAAGAAAAACGCGTGGAACATGCTTCGCAAAATGGTAAGTCTTAAGGTCCTCAAGGCTATCTAGTTCTTAGTTCGCCAACCGAAATTTAAGTAAAGTTCTGTGACAATGCGGTGCTCTCCACGCATTTTGGCACATTACAGCATATATGTACGATAAAATGTCATTAGTCCGTTTGGTCGAATATCAGAACTGAGAGAACATGGAGATATTGCCGCAGCCAGCTAGTACTCGATGGGAAGTGCCCGAATCCGAGCCACAGTACGTACACCGTCTCCAAAATGCGAAGACTCGTAAGTGGCAGATTTACGACGTCGTCGCGTCCTTTTTCGCGGCTGTCGCGCTATTTCTTGTGTTGTGGTTTAGCTTGCTCTTGCTCGATAAAGGCGTGCCGGGGGAGCCTTTCTGGCTTCTCAATTTACTAGTCTTTTGGGCAGTGATTGCCTATTTGGCATTTCCGCGACTCCATCAGATCGTTTCCACAATTTACGTGCCAAATTATTTTATAGGGCGTACTCGAACGTCAGATGGCATTCTTGGAGATCCCGTCAACCTCGCATTTAATGGCGACGAAGTGCAAATACACACGGTTCTACAACAAGCTGGCTGGGTTGAAGCCGACCCGCTCACTGCACGATCAGCGTGGAAGATTGTTGTGGCGTCAGTACTGCGCAAGTCGTATACCTCGGCTCCTGTTTCACACCTGTACCTATTTGGACGGCAAGAGGACTTTGCTTACGAACGAGAAGTGCAGGGTAATCCTGCTCGGCGTCACCATGTGAGATTTTGGAAAACGCCCGATGGGTGGACTCTTCCTGGTGGTATCGCGGTTGATTGGGTAGCTGCAGCAACCTATGATCGTTCCGTTGGTCTTTCTCTTTTCACCGGTCAGATTACACACAAAATTGATGCTCATATAGATGCAGAGCGTGATTATCTCATTGCGACTATCCGCTATGGCGCTCCTGGCGTAGATGTGAACGTAATTGCTCGCTACTTTAATGCCTATCATTCACGCAATGGCGGTGGAGATACTATCAAAACTGATGGAGACCTCCCGATTCTCAGTGTCCAATCTGTACATTGCCCTGCAAACTCCACTGGAAATTCCCGCGAAGCGCTATCTGCAACGCAGGAAGTGTGTACTGAGCCTAAACCTCAACAAGAGGCTGCTTCGGCGTCGTCTCCAAAACAATTGACTGACGTTAAAGAGCTACCTCCAGCGCTAGTGTGGTTCGCAATGCTTTTGGCTGTCATGAATGGATTGAGTAGTCTCGCGCTCACCGATGTGCCGGTGGTGGAAATTGCCATCTCCACGACATTTAACCTTTCGATGTTGGCATTGATTGTGCTGCGACAACGATGGGCATGGGTCACAATGCTGGTGCTCCAAAGCTTAGCGGCGATATTGCTCCTTGTCCTCGCACTTTCAGAAGAGTCAGGACATCTCATGCGATCAAGTTTTCCGGTGCTACTAGTATTCGCTCTATCTGCAACATCGGTGAGGTTATGGGTGAGCAAGGGGCGCAAAGAAAGATATATTAGCAGCCTTCGATAGCGAAATATTGAGGCGTGAAGAGGGACAAGAAAATCAAATCTTGCTACACAAGCGTTTCCTAGATGTCAGAGACAAGCAGGAATTCTAAATAAATCCATGCTTGCGAGCCAATGCTACAGCTTCAGTTCGTGACTCAGCTCCAAGCTTGCTAAATGCGTGGACCAAGTGAGTTTTCACCGTCGCTTCGGTTACAAAAAGTTCTTTTGCGATCTCACGATTGGAACGCCCTTGGGCTACTATGCGCAATACATCTATTTCTCGGCTACTGAGCTTTGGTATCCCTTGCACAATACGATCTGTCATTCTTGCTTCCAGATCGGGGGTAAGTACGAGCGCGCCAGCCGCGGCGTCGTCAATTGCGTCCACAATCGTCTCGGGAAGTGCGTCTTTGAGCAAATATCCCGAGGCTCCGGCCATGACAGCTCGCGCAATATCGGAGTCATTGTCGTATGTCGTAAGAATAAGTACCTTGGGTGGATTGGGGAATTCCTGTACTGCCTCAATAACATCAACACCATCAAGCCCCGCACCTAGGCGTAAATCGCATAGAACAACATCGACCTCGAGCTGTGCTAGCTGCTCGATTGCTTCGGTGCCAGACGAGGCTTCTCCTACCACCTGTAGCTGGGCAGATAAAGACAAAAGCCCTTTTAATCCAGACCTCACAACCGGGTGATCGTCAACAATAAAAACTCTAATCATGGTTCATTCCTCAGAGGTAGCCAAACTGAGAGCGCTGTGCCCGACCCTAACTCGCTTTCGATTGCCAGACCGCCACCAGCCTCGGACAGGCGCGCTTTCAGTGCACCCAGACCATAGCCGCCGTCGAATGTGGGTATCGCAGGAAGGGCCGCGGGATCGAAGCCGACGCCGTCGTCGACGATGTCAAGACGCACCGTGCCGTCGACAACTGAGACGTTAATGCTTACGTGGCTTGCGTGCGCGTGGCGTCGAATATTTGCGAGTGTTCCCTGCGCTGCTCGGAGAAGAATAATCTCATCAGCTATCGGAAGACGGCGGAGGTTTGGGTCTACTTCTACCGTCACCTCCGCGGTGGTTTGGTTCGCAAGATCATTGCCAAGTCGCTGTAAGGGTGCAGAAAGACCGCTTGCGATATCGGGCGGATTGAGCGCATAAACAACTTGACGTGCCTGTGTTAAGTTATCCGACGCCGTCGTCTCAATTTGTGTTACAAGATTGTGAACCGCAGCAGGATCGCTTGTCCGTTCTGCCACCCGCGCAAGCAAGATAATTGAGGAAAAACCCTGCGCAAGCGTGTCGTGAATATCGCGCGCTAATCGCGTTCGTTCCTCTAGTTTGCCTGCCTCGCGCTGCATTCGCACGACTTCGTCAGATAATGCTGCAGCTTCTGACTGCGTAGCGAGAACGCGATCAAGCAGCTCTTGCGAACGTTGCGCTTCGTTTTGCAAGAGCAAAGCGCCTCGCGCGATACCTACAGCCACAAGCGCGCCAATCATCGGACCAATGACGCTCGCGGTAGAGGAGTTTGTCTGTAAGAGCACGGAGATCACAACGGTGAGGCTCGTAGCGGTAGCTGGTAAAGCCCACACTAAAGGCAATGCTTGCGCTGCCAGTAACCACAGCGGAAACTGTAGCCAGACAAAATGGTAGGAGCAGATGACCAACGCTGCGCCGAGTACTAAGACTATGAGTGCCCATTCAACCTTGCGCACGGGTGTAACCTTGCGTCCTGACCGCTCACGACGTTGTTGAATACGTCCAATACCAAGGGATACAAGTAATAAAAGAACCCCGAGAAAACTCATTGTTCCGGCGCCGTCGGACACTGCTCTCACACTGCCAAAGACTGCCAAACCAACAATGAGAATATCTTGAATTATTTCAAGCAAAGCCGCTCCACGTGCAGGAAGTGCAAACGGGAGCGGCTGAGCGTTTTTAGTCATATACCGATATTACTCGATTATTCGCTAATAACTGGTCGGGATGCGTTGGCTTTTACTGCGCGCAAAAGGACAAGGAACAACAAAATAAATGTTCCGGTGAGTACCATATGACCAAGTCCGGCGATTCCTGCGAGAGCCTTTGAACTTGCCCACGAGAGTTCTAGCACTTGAGCAGTTCCTTTAATTGTTAGCATCACGAATGTCAGCGCCAGACCGGCGTCCCAAAAGTTGGGAAAAAATCGGAAACGGCGATCCGATTCGAGGTTGAATACGCGAGTAAGTACTAACACCACTAGCAAAACAACAGTACCGAGTGTGAGTGTGTGCGTGTGGGCGAGAGCTAATTGTGTGAAACCAGTGTAGCCAGTTTGACGTGTTAATTCGCGATAAATGAGTCCGGAGGCGAGACCTAAAATAGTCCAAACAAATGCCGAGCGTGCCAGACGAGATTCCATATTTTTACCTTACTTTGAGAAACCAGTGAAATGAGAGAGTTGTTTTATCTAGAAAAATTAGCGGAAACAAGCTGTTAAACAAGCATTTAGAAGAAAGAGCCGATCATACCTGTGAAGTAGGGAACGAGCCAGATTGCCCAAACAATCACAGATAAACGGTGAAAGACGAGTCTCTCATTGGGACGATCTCGGATCATTACAATGAAAGCCCAGATAAGATGCCCTGCCATGAGAAGCAGTGCGATTAAGCCGGTGATGGCCATAATCTGGTTGAGCAGATTGGGTGTCGCCTGAGTAGCCGCTGCGATACGACACATGATGAAAGTTCCAGTCATGTCAAGGGTCAGTCCGCCGGCAAATAGGCCAACGTGGAACCATTGCAACGACCCTGCACGTTGCTCAGCAAATACGCCGGATGTGTACAACACAAGTGCGCCCGTAATAAGAAACAATAGCTGCGATTAACATACTGCCAGCTTAGTAATGGCAGCTGATGTGCTACCACGGCATAACATCCATCGTTTGGTTGAAAAGCGCTTTGTTAGTGACCTCGATTCGCCACTGTTTCATATTTTGCATTTTTACGCACATCTGAAGGCAAATTGATATTCTGGCGCAATGAAACCATTCGCTTTTCTTGTTGCACGGCCCCCATCACCAATTGGTGACGACGAATATCGCTCGTTTCTCGCTCTCAGCCAGCTCCCGGCACAAAGGCTAGAACGAGTGCGAATGGACACCACAGATTTCGAACAATTTGACATGCAACGCTATAGCGGATTTATCGTGGGCGGATCTCCTTTTGACCTCACGTTATCGGAAGAATCGAAATCAGCTGAACAGCGCAATATCGAGCGTTTTCTTCGATCGCTGAACAAAGAAGTGCTCGCCAAAGATCTACCATTTCTCGGTATATGCTTTGGAATGGAGGCTATGGCGATAACCCAGGGAGAGACTTTAGTAAACAGTTATCGCGAAGAAATTTCTGCCCCCAGTATCGCTCTTACAGCAGCCGGTTTAGAAGATCCACTATTTTCCTCGCTGCAGAATTTGGGTGAAGAGTTTTGGTGCTACACCGGGCACGCTGAAGCTCTTGATCCCAATGCAACGCGCGACGGCGTCGTCCTCGCTTCTTCAAAAACGTGCCCTATCCAGGCAGTGCGCTGGAAGAAAAATATCTATGGAGTGCAGTTCCACCCCGAAATCGATTTACGTGGAATAGAACTGCGCGTGTCACTGTATGCGGGTAAATATTATGCAGCGGGAGATGGAGAGCGTATCTTGAACGCAGCTAAGCGAGCCGATGTGCGAGCCGGCGCCGAAATCCTCAAGGCCTTTGTAGGCGCTTATTCGTGTTAAGCGCAGCGCTTTCACTACGCTCTCGGCAGACTATTTGTGGTGCATATAAAGCTGCTACGTGGAAGAATACGAGACAACTGCCGCGGCACGCACGGTGGTTATCAACTGATTAATGGAAGTGTGTAATCGTATGGCTATGGAATTTGCGCAATCGCCTCGGTCAACTTTGGGGATTGAGTGGGAGCTGCAATTACTAGACTCTGACTCCTACGACTTGCGTCAGAGCGCGAACGCAGTGATTGATTCTTTGCGTGCTTTACCTGCCGACACCTCGATCGTTCAACGTGAGATGCTTTTGAATACAGTTGAGCTGGTGTCACTTCCGCACGAGACTGTGCACGAATGTACAGCGGATTTACAATATGCGCTTTCGCTTCTGCAACCAATTCTTGAGCCATTGCGGATCACGCTCGGTTCTTCGGGCACTCATCCTTTTGCCGATCCTGCTTATCAGCACGTCACTGATTCCAACCGTTATGCCGAGCTCGTGAATCGAACCCAGTATTGGGGCAGGCAGATGCTACTTTTCGGCACGCATGTGCACGTGGGGATTGAGGATCGGGCCAAAGTATTGCCTATTCTTCGTGCAATGCTCACTCGTTTTGCCCATCTGCAAGCGCTCACTGCGGCTTCTCCATTTTGGAATGGCGCTAATACCGGATATGCCGATAACCGTGCGATGGTGTTCCAACAGCTGCCTACCGCAGGCACACCGCACCAGTTCGACACGTGGGAAGAACTCGAGCGATACACCGACGGAATGCTCAAAACAGGAATCATTGATCACTTTAATGAAGTGCGCTGGGATATTCGCCCTTCACCAAAATACGGCACGCTTGAGATGCGCATGTGTGATTCTGCTTCGAATATTTCCGAGGTTGCCATGGTAGCTGCGCTGTGTCAGTGCCTCGTGGAATACTTTTCGCGCCAGTACGACGCCGGTGAGCAGCTTCCCTCGTTGCCAGCGTGGTTTGTTGATGAAAACAAGTGGCGTGCAGCGCGCTATGGCATGGATGCGATCCTCATTCTTGACGATGCGGGAAATGAAGAGCTTGTTACCGACACACTTATGCAGATGTATGAAGATCTTCTCCCGATTGCACAAGAACTCGGCTGTGCTCAAGAGCTCGGTTACATTACGGAAGTTCTGCGATTAGGAGCGCCATATCAGCGTCAGCTCCGAGTTGCTCAATTGCACAACAAATCTCGCGAAGCGATTGCAGCATTTATGTGCGCTGAGATGAAGGCAGGTACCGCGCTTGATCCAGAAAGAGTTGAGCTTGACGGTGAATTGCAGAGCCTACACACTCGAGATCTCACCTAAGATAAGTGCAATAATACTAATAGATTCTTGACCGACGACGATTCACAAAGAGATTTAATTATGACGTCCCCACAAAGTAACTTCGAAACTATCATCCATGGTGCAGATTGCCGGAGTACCAGTAATGTTGGCGATTTTTCTGAGGTCGTTGATATCGCACAGCAGCTCATTCGCTTCGATACCACGAATAATGGCGTGATTGAAGCCGACGTGGAAACGGAAGCTGCCCATTACGTCATGGATCTTTTGCAGGAAGTGGGCTACCAGCCACAGTGGATTGAACCCGTCAAAGGTCGACCCAATGTAGTATTGCGGGTTCCAGGAAAGAATCGCGAACGCGGTGGGCTTGTGGTTCACGGGCATCTCGACGTCGTGCCTGCTGTAGCTGAGGATTGGGATGTTGATCCTTTCGCTGGTGAAATTATCGACGGCGTGCTGTGGGGTAGAGGCGCCGTTGACATGAAGAACATGGACGCCATGATTATTTCGGTGCTTCGGCACATGGCTCGTACGAATTATGTACCAGAACGCGATCTGATCGTTGCGATGTTTGCAGATGAAGAGGCAGGAGGGAAAGTTGGTGCCCATTGGCTCGTGGAACATCGACCGGAGCTTTTTGCAGGTGCAACGCACGCTATCTCGGAAGTTGGTGGCTACAACACTTACGTCAATGGCAAGCGCGTCTACCTCTTGCAAACTGCTGAAAAAGGTTTGACCTGGTATCGCCTTCTAGCTCGCGGCAAGGCAGGTCACGGCTCCCAAGTGAACGAAGATAATGCGGTAACGAAACTTGCCCAAGCGCTTGCCGCCATCGGTGGCGAAAAATGGCAACTCCAACTCACAGATACTGTGCGTGAGCTGTTGGAAGGCGTGTCAGATTTGACGGGTCTACCGTTCGATCCGGAAGATCCAGATACGATCGATCGGCTTATCGATGCGCTCGGTTCGGCGAAAACCTTTGTTGGTGCGACTTTGCGTACTGGGGCAAATCCCACCCAACTGCAGGGCGGTTACAAAGTAAACGTGATTCCGCAAACCGCACAGGGCGGTGTTGACGTGCGTCCAATTCCAGGAACCGAAGCTGAAGTTGCACGCCGAATCGCTGAACTCGCAGGCGATGTGCAGTTAGAGAAGATTCATGACGACGCCGGCATCGAATTTCCATTTGCTGGTGAAACTGTTGAAGCAATGGTCCGCGCGCTCGAAGCAGAAGATCCGCAGGCGGTAGTGTTGCCGTATATGCTTTCGGCTGGCACCGACAACAAAGCCTTGGCTCGTTTGGGAATTCAAGGCTACGGTTTTGCGCCGGTACAGTTGCCGCCTGGATTTGATTTTCCTGCGATGTTCCATGCTGCAAACGAACGTATTCCGGTGGAATCCCTTCATTTTGGATCGCGTGTGCTTTGGCGATTTTTGCAAAATGCTTGAGATAGAAAGCTTTTAAGTTCATTGCTATTGGTGAGCACGGCTTTTCTAAGCTAGGCTGTAGATATGGCTATTGATCCAAATACCGCATACGCTCGTCTCGCGAGCGCGCTCGACGATTTTCACAGCGCAGTCACACAGTTTGCAGACGCTGATGCGCCGGCAGTTTTGCGTGCTGCTGATTTATTAGCCGATGCATACACCGTGTATGACGACGCACTCTTCACGCAATACGGCATCGAAGCACCATTTGATACCTACGCTGATGATGACTTCGAGGACTTTGATGACGAGCTTGACGATGATTTCGACGATCTCGACGACGAAGACGAACTCGTAGACGATGATGAGCTTGACGTCCTCGATTTCGATGAGGATGAAGATGACGAGGACGACGACGCGCGCTAAGTTGGAATGCTAAATTGCGTTCGTGCTCTTTAACGCGGGTACGTCAATTCCAATGCCGAAATCTCATTTAATACGTCAATGACTTGTTGCGGCAAAGCACTCATATCCATGCTGAACAACTGATCGGCTTGGCTTGCTGTGCGCGCGCCACAGAAAGCGGCAGCTACGACGTCGTTGTGGAGCGCCCACGATAAAGAAATATCCGCTGGTGTGCGTCCTAGACCATCGGCAGCCTTGATAATGGCCTCAGTGATGCGGCGCGGAGCGTCGTCAAAATATGGCTCAACTGTGGCTGATAAGTGTGTCGTTGCAGCGCGCGACGTGGGCGGAATCGTGTTTCGATATTTTCCTGTAAGCACACCTGCTGCGAGCGGAGCGTACGCGACCACCCCAAGGCCGCAATCTTCTGCCATAGGGAAGTGTTCAAATTCTGCCTTCCGTTCTAACACAGAATATTGAGTGCCGATGGCAATGGGAGCGGGTAAATGGAGATCTCGCAGATACTGGCATGCTTTTGCCACGTACCAAGCAGGGCAATGTGCGAAACCAATATGACGAGCCTTGCCGTCTATCACGAACTGCGTGAGCGTGCTCAGTGTTTCTTCGAATGGTGTTGAGAAATCGGGGGAGGCGAGCATAATGACATCTACATAATCACTATGGAGCGTGGTGAGCGTGTTGTGCAGCGAAGAAATAAGTGCGCTACGCCCGTTATTATTCACTACTCCGTTAGGCATAAGTTGCTCACCAGCGTGTGCCATGACTACGAAATTCTCACGATCAAATCCGCCATGAAATAGTTCACCGATCGTTGCTTCGGCGTGACCCTGCGCATAAATAGGAGAGACGTCGATGAGGTTGCCACCGGCGTCGAGCAAAGCTGCAAGCATACGCTGTGCGTCGTCGATCTCGGTATCGCGGCCCCATGTCAAAGTTCCCAGGCCGATTTCGCCAACTGTAAGTCCAGATTTTCCTAGCTTGGTGTGTTTCACATAACCGAGCCTAACGCATACCTGCCGCACTTTATGAAATATGCTTGGCGCGTGAGCATATTTGAAGCAGTCATTTTGGGTATCGTGCAAGGCCTCACCGAATTCTTGCCAATCTCATCGTCGGCGCATTTGCGAATTGTCGGTGATCTTTTTCCAAACCTCGGCGATCCTGGCGTGACTTTCACAGCAGTAACTCAGATTGGAACCGAAACAGCAGTTCTGCTCTATTTCTGGAAAGATATCGTTCGCATCATTAAGAAGTGGTTCCAGGCTTTACCCATTGGCCCTTGGAAACGTCAAGTGCCCAGTTCAGATCCCGATGCTCGCATGGGATGGATCGTCATCATTGGCACCTTCCCAATTGTGATTCTTGGGTTGTTGCTTGAGAATGCAATCGATTCGGTGTTTAGAAATCTTTATATTACAGCTCTGATGCTTGCGCTCTTCGCAATATTCTTGGGTCTTGCTGACCGTTTTGGTAAGCGCAGTATTCCACTTGAGAAGATGAGCATGCGCGACGGCATCATTCTTGGCTTCGCACAGTCGATGGCACTCATACCAGGAGTTTCTCGATCCGGCGGCACAATCACAGTGGGATTATTGCTTGGTTATACTCGCGCTGCTGCTGCCCGTGTTTCGTTCTTGCTGGCAATTCCGGCCGTGATGGGTTCGGGTTTCTATCGTTTATTGTCCGACGGCGGTGCGGATAGCACCGTGGGGATGCCTGCGTTATTGATTGCCACAATAACCGCCTTTATTGTGGGATATGGCGTAATCGTGTGGTTCTTGAAGCTTGTTGAAACGAAATCTTATCTTCCATTCGTGATCTATCGCTTGGTACTTGCGGCTTTGGTGGTGTTGATGCTGATGAAGGGGATCTTGGGGGTTTACTAAGTGCAGACTTGGGAACGTCCACAGGTGCCGCTTCTTCCTGGATCAGCACCTACTCTCCAGCTTCGTGATTCACTCACCGGAGCTATTAGTCCTCACCTTCGTGAGGAGCTAAATCTTTGGGTGTGCGGCATTACTCCCTATGATGCCACCCATCTTGGGCACGCAAATACCTACGTGTTCTTTGACATCCTCGTACGCGTGTGGATCGACGGTGGCCGCAAGATGCGCTACGCTCAAAACCTTACCGATATTGACGATCCGCTTTTTGAACGCGCTCACGCTACCGGCGTCGATTGGAAGAACTTAGCCCACGAACAAACCGAACTGTTTCGTCAAGATATGCGTGAGCTGCGGGTAATTCCGCCTCATGCTTGGGTGTCGGTTTCGGAAAAACTCGACGATTTAGAACAACTCGTGCGAGCGTGGGAAGAAAATGCAGGGGCATATCGCCTTCCCAACGACGACGGTTCGGAGGACATTTATGTCGATTCTGCCAGCGACGTTGAATTTGTGAACTCGCCATATTTTTCAGACCTCGATTTGGCAGCTCTTTTTGATGGGCATGGTGGCGATTCACAACGTGTAGGCAAAAGAAACCCGCTGGATCCCTTGGTTTGGAAAGGCGTACGCGGCACTGATTACCGACCACCATCGAAAATTGCAGGGCAATGGCGGCCAGGTTGGCATATTGAATGTGCCGCGATTGCTAAGGATGAATTGGGTACGGTTGACGTACAAGGCGGCGGGTCTGATCTGTTATTTCCTCATCATGAAATGAGCGAATTACATCTTCGGGCTATAAATTCCCAAGAATCGGCAGTTGCGACACTTGCACAACAAAAATCTGTAGCATTCCATGTACATTCGGCAATGGTGAGTTACCAAGGCACGAAGATGTCAAAGTCCTTGGGGAATTTGATTCTTGTATCTCAACTAATTCACACTGGCGTTGATCCACGCGCGATTAGGCTCACGATTTTAAGCCACCATTACCGGCAAGACTGGGAATACACCGACGCCGTTTTGGAACGTGCGCAAAAACGCCTAGCGCAATGGAATGCTGCGTTGGAAGCACCTTTTGATGAATGTGCTCCTGAGCATGGCATGGAGTTACTACAAAAGCTTCGTAAGAATCTCGCCTACGATCTTGACACCCCCGCAGCTCTTGCGGCTGTCGATGATTGCCTTGCACATCTCACCGCCTGGCATTCTGAGGCTGATAAACAACTAGTAATTGACACAATCGACGCATTATTGGGAGTAAAACTGTGACACTACCAGCAGCAATCCTTTTCGACATGGATGGAACTCTAACAGATAGTGAACAAATCTGGTTTAGGGCAGAAACAGAGCTTTTCCAAGACCTTGGCAAAGATTTTAACTTTGATATGGCAAAAGAAGTCATTGGCATGTCAATCGTAGATTCAACGTCCTATTTAGCACAGATTGCTGGGGGAGATATTTCTCCACAGGAAATCCAAGATCGTCTGCTTGAGAAAGTCACCACTGTGGCTGCGCGCGATGGACTGCCATGGCGTCCAGGAGCTTACGAATTATTGGAATTGGCGCAGAATCTCGATATTCCAACAGCTCTTGTTACCTCGTCGTTTCTCTCTTTTGCACAGTACGCGATTGATCGCGCGCCGAAAGGCACTCTTACAATTGCCGTAACGGGAGATCGTGTGCCACAAGGCAAGCCACATCCACTGCCATACCTCATGGCTGCGTCCGAACTCGGTGTTGATATCAACCAGTGTATGGCATTCGAGGATTCAATCCCTGGCCTCACCTCGGCATACCGTTCGGGAGCTGTGACAATAGGAATACCATTCCAAGTGGAATTGCCAAGATTTGATGGCGCTGTATTTATCGAGTCATTGGTTGAAGTGGATGAAGATTTCTTGCATGAGAATATGGGTTCACGATAACTGCCGCTAACGCTGCTGAGTAATAGCTCCTCGCACAGGTCTCAGTGCAAGGTGCTTGCACGGAACAATGTTCGCAAGCGAAATAGCTTCTCCGTTAATGGCATTGTTCCACACCAGCGTTTTCATCGTTTCTACATGTGCATGCACACGGCACTTGTCAACAACTCATCCACGGAAAGCGGTACGCAATTTTTCTATGCCATCATCGTTGATTTCAGGTGGGTTGCCTCCAAACGCTGGGCAGAGATCTTTGAAATGACACCATCCGCACAACGGACCTTCTTTGGGCTCAAATTCTTTGGTGTAGAGACGCTCCGAAATCGCAGACCACAGATGCATCAGGGATGACTCGATAAATGCGACGTCGTCCATACTTGGATCATAGGTGAGTATGCGACCATCACCGAGATAGATGAGCTGAGTTCGGGCAGGTAGTTTGTTTTGTTCGAAATACAGGGCGGCGGCATAAAAGCGCATCTGAAATATCGCGCTGTCTTGATACTGCGGTTTCGGAGATTTGCCAGTTTTATAATCGACAATCCGCAGATCGCCATTGGGAGCTTCGTCAATGCGGTCAATAATGCCGCGAATTGCCAATCCCTGCGGCAATTGGGCATTAACGAAGCTTTCGCGCGCTTTTGGCTCCAAAAACTGCGGATTCTCGAGGGAAAAATAATGCGAGATTAGCGGTCGTGCAGATTCGAGCCACTGCTCTAGAGCTTCGTCGGTTTCAAATAACTCCACAGTATCTGGCTTTTTCTGCAGGTGTTCATTCCATCGCGGAAGCAATAAACTCTGCGCATAACTTTCAGTGCGCTCAGAAGCATTCACTTCAAAAAGATGTTCAAGCACCGAGTGGACAAGCGTTCCACGCAAAGCCTCGAGCGAAGGCGGTTCGGGAATCGAATCAATCACTCGAAACCTGAATTTGAGCGGGCACTGCTTAAAATCGTTCGCGCGTGACGGCGAAATTGCTGCATGACTTGTGTTCATAGTCCTACCGTACCTTGTGGATCCCGCTAGTTTTGTGTGCTACCAGTATGATATTCATTGTGAAACAAAATCTTCATCCGCAAGGGGCAGACCGTCGTCGTGGGCCATTCCGTGCCGGCGAGCGTGTTCAGCTCACCGATACCAAGAACCGCAAGTACACCGTGATGCTTACTGAGGACGGCTTTTTTCAGTCTCAGCGCGGAAGTTTTCGGCACAGCGAGCTAATCGGCAAAGAAGAGGGAACGATTCTCGAAACCCAATCAGGGCATCGGCTCCAAGCATTGCGCCCGCTCGTCACCGACTACGTGCTCTCGATGCCACGTGGTGCCACGGTAGTCTATCCCAAAGACGCCGGTCAGATCGTACAACAAGCTGATGTATTTCCGGGAGCGCGAGTTGTTGAAGCTGGGCTTGGTTCTGGTGCCTTGGCGTTGTCGCTACTTGCAGCTATTGGCGACGCCGGACACCTCACGTCCGTAGAACGGCGGGCGGAATTTGCCGAAATTGCTCAGGCTAATGTGCGCTCTTGGTACGGCGCAGATATGCCGCCGTGGATGGTGAAAATCGGCGATTTAGATCAGGTGCTGTATTCCCTTGAGGAAGGTTCAGTCGATCACGTAATTCTCGATATGCTCGCGCCGTGGGAGAATATTGACGCCGCAGCATATGCGTTGCGATCTGGGGGAGTAATTCTCGCTTACGTGGCTACGACAACGCAGATGTCGCGTTTCGTAGAAGATTTGCGCGATTCCTTTGCATTTGCTGAGCCGGAATCTTCAGAGACGCTGATCCGAACATGGCATTTGGATGGACTGTCGGTGCGGCCCGATCATCGAATGGTTGCGCACACTGGCTTTTTGGTGGTAGCACGTCGCATAGGACGCGAATCAACACCGTTAGTTCCAAAACGACGCCCCGCACCAGCGGCACATTCTGAGCCTCTGGCTTGGGAAACTGAAGAACTTGCCGAACGACGCATTTCAGAAAAGAAACTACGCAAAGTTCGCCGCGACGTCGCTCATCGGGCTGATGTGGAAGAAACCGGTAAATCTGCACAAGGTAAGCACAGTGCTCAGATGGCGGCCAAATTGAGTGAAGAGGTGCAGGAACGTGCCCAAGAACGCTACGAAGAACGGCGTCGTGCGCGAATGAATGACGCTATTGATTCCGCAACCGAATTCACTACCGATAGGCAGGAGAGCAATGACGAATCCTGAATCAGGCGAAAACTTTGGACTTCGGCAGATAGCTGGCTCATTGGAAGAAAAGAACAATCGGCTTGCTAAAGGGCTCCAAGATGCACGAAATCGGATTCAGGAGTTATCTGAGCAGCTGGAGCGCTTGTCGCAACCGCCGTCGTCGTATGCAACTTTTTTATCGGCAAATCACACCGATCACACCGTAACTGCGCTGGTAGGTAACCGAAAGATGCAGCTCGGCGTGGCCAAATTGGTCGAGTTGGGCAGGATTGAACCTGGTCAGGAACTACTTCTCAACGAGCAGATGGTAGTTATCGGGGTAGCGAATTATGCTCGCACGGGTGAGATCGTAACGGTGTCGCTGGTACTTGGCGTTGATCGTGCTTTGGTGAAAGTTCATCAAGACGAAGAACGTATCTTGTGGTTAGGCGGTAAACTGCGCTCACAAGATATTCGCGTGGGAGATCTGCTCCTCGCTGACCTGCGCATCGGATTTGCTATTGAGAAAGTTGAACGTCCAGATGTAGAGCACTTGCTTCTCGAGGAAATTCCCGATGTGGATTATTCGGCAATTGGCGGTTTGAGCTCGCAGATCGAGCAAATTCGCGACACCGTTGAGCTCCCATTTGAACAGCCGCAACTGTATCGAGACTACGGTTTGACTCCTCCAAAAGGCGTGTTGCTCTATGGTCCACCTGGCAACGGAAAAACGCTCATTGCAAAAGCTGTCGCCACATCGCTCGCGCAAAAGATAATTGCCCGCGATGCCGGTGGTAATCAGCGCGCATATTTTCTCAATATCAAAGGTCCTCAGCTCTTAGACAAATACGTAGGAGAAACCGAGCGTCAGATACGCGATATTTTCTCGCGTGCACGGGATCGTGCAGCCCACGGGATTCCAGTGGTGATATTTTTCGATGAAATGGAAGCGCTATTTCGCACCCGTGGTTCGGGAATTTCGTCCGACGTCGAAACAACAGTTGTTCCGCAGCTCTTGGCTGAAATCGACGGCGTAGAGAAACTTGACAACGTGATCGTGATTGGTGCATCAAACCGCGAAGATATGATTGATCCTGCGATTTTGCGGCCAGGGCGACTCGATATCAAAATTCGCATTGACCGCCCAGATCAGCACGGTGCTAAAGAGATTCTTTTGAAGTATTTGCTCCCAACACTACCAATCCACCGCAGCGAGATTCACAGTGTATCGCCGTTCCAAGCTGTTGATAACATGGCGCAAACGACGGTAGATAAGTTATTTGCTAAAGATAATGCGAACGAATTACTTGAGATCACTTTCGCCGATGGCACGCGGGAAAAGATGTATGTGAGCGATCTTGTGTCTGGTTCGATGCTCGCAGCGATTGTGGATCGGGCGAAGAAACTAGCAATTAAGGATTATCTGGCCTCGGGAGAAAAAGGCATTGCCACCCATCATCTCTTGAATGCACTAGCGGAAGAAATTCGCGAGAACGAAGATTTCTCAAATATCGCCGATCCACACGAATGGGCACGGATCAATGGGCATGCTCGCGGGAAGAAAATTCTTGACATCCGCTCGCTCGTTGATCGCCAATCCACCCCAGAGGAACAAGTTTCACCTGCGCGGAAGCAAATTCCGGCCGAAGTGAGCCTTGGCGATGATGACGTAATTGGCAAGGCAATCCACAAAGGACTTATCTGATGAGCGTTCGCAGAAGTATTGGATTAGAAACAGAATTTGGCATTATTGACGCGCGCAATATGAGTGCCAATCCGATTGCGCTCTCTACCCAAATCGTCGACGCGTATGGCGAGGCTGGAGCAGCGTCCACGCCGTTTGGCGCGGTGCGATGGGATTACGACGGCGAAGATCCACTTAACGATGCGCGCGGCTATCGTATTGATCGCGCCGCGGCGCATCCCTCTTTGCTCACGGACGATCCGCTGTCACCAGCACCTTCTGGCGAAGATGGATCATTCTTCCACGTACGCAGGCCTAGCGATGCAGAGTTGGCTCTGCCACGTGCAGCAAATGCGGTGCTTAAGAATGGTGCGCGGCTCTACGTAGATCACGCTCATCCGGAATATTCGGCACCAGAAGTGATCAATCCACGCGAAGCTGTGCTCTGGGATCGCGCAGGAGAATACATCGCTCGGGAAGCGATGACTCTTGCAAGCGACGATGAGCACCAGCTCGTGCTGTACAAAAACAATGTTGATGGAAAAGGTGCAGCTTACGGTACGCATGAAAACTATCTAGTACGACGTGACGTCGATTTCAATGAGATTATTCGGTATCTGACTCCGTTTTTCGTCACTCGACCAATAATCTGTGGTGCAGGACGAATTGGCATCGGACCACGTTCGGAGCAACCTGGATTCCAAATTTCCCAGCGAGCAGATTATGTGGAGAACGATGTTGGTCTCGAAACGACTTTCAATCGTCCAATTATTAATACTCGTGATGAACCGCATGCTGATGCGCGACTTTATCGGCGTCTGCACGTGATCGGTGGCGACGCTAATCAATTCGACTATTCTAATTTGCTCAAAATTGGCACAACATCGCTAGTCTTGTGGTTGCTTGAGCAAGATGAAGTGCCACTGGCTCTCGATTCGCTTGTGATGTACGAACCTGTGCGCGCCACCTGGGAAATTTCCCACGATCCTCACCTGACTATCGCCGTTGATATGCATGATGGCACTCGCAAGACTGCGCTCGATATTCAGGAAATATATCTTGACGTGATCAGGCAAGCTTTGACACGCCACGGCGATATCGATGCCGACACCCAAGAGATACTTGACGAATGGCAGTTGGTGCTCGATGCGCTGCGCAAAGACATCTTCTCGGTAGCATCGCGTGTTGAATGGGTGGCAAAGTACCAAATGCTCTCATCACTGCGTGAACGCGGTGGCTTAGCATGGGATGCTGATAAGCTTCGCGCTCTTGATTTGCAATGGCACGATTTACGTTCAACACACAGTATTGTGGGCAAACTTGACGAAGCCTCGCGAGTAGCAAGAATCTTTAGTCCTGCTGAGATTAACTGGGCTGTGCAAAATGCGCCGCTTTCGACCCGTGCATTTCTTCGTGGCGGCTTAATAAGTAAATTCCCACAGAATATTGCAGCTGCCGGATGGAATGGTATCACTGTGGATTTGCCTGGACGCGCGGATTTATTGAGGATCCCGCTCATGCATCCCGAGCGCGGGACGGGTGATTTGCTTCGTGCGATACTTGAACAATCGCACAGTATCGAGGAATTTATGCAGTTCTTAGGCAATGAATAACGAATTGTGGCTCACGGCCTTGAGACGATTCTAGAGTTTGCCTAATGAGAGGTCTACACTGGATAAGCGAAGTGGAAAGGGAAACGAAAAACGATGTCGCAACAAGAATTTGCACAACCACGCAAACGATCAGAGGTTCACTCCGAGGAAGTCGAATTTGCCCAACCTCAAACCAAGGACTTCGACGTCGATTCGCTACTCGATGATATTGATTCGATCCTAGAATCGAACGCAACATCGTTTGTACAAGGATTTGTGCAAAAGGGCGGCCAGTGAAACGCAGAATTTTCGGTGTCGAAACCGAGTATGGCTTGATGTGCGCCTCGCTTAACGGCGGCGTTCCTCCACTCGATCCGGAAGACGCCGCACAACGACTTTTTGCGCAGGTCTTAGCTACGAATCGCTCAACGAATACCTTCCTAGCCAATGGCGCACGCCTCTATCTCGATGTAGGAGCACATCCAGAATACGCCAGTGCTGAATGCGATTCGGTGCACGATATTGTGTGCAATGACCGCGCTGGTGATGCCATATTTTCGACGATGGTCGATGTATTGAATGAGGAGCTTATCCAAAAGTCCATTCCTGGCAAGGTTCACTTGTTCAAAAACAACGTCGATACGCAGGGAAATTCTTTCGGTTGCCACGAAAACTATCTGGTGCGTCGTCGTCGTGATTATCGGGCGCGAATCGAATCGCTGGTTCCGTTTTTTGTGAGCCGGCAAATCCTCGTTGGTGCCGGTTTTATCGCGAAAGACGACGCCGGAGTCCGCTACGAAATCTCTCAACGAGCTCACCACATGTGGGATGCTGTTTCGTCTGCCTCAACGCGTGCACGGCCGATGATCAATACCCGCGATGAACCGCATGGCGATGCCGAGCTGTACCGCCGTATGCATGTTATTGTGGGTGACTCCAATATTTCTGACTCAACGTCGGCGTTGAAGATTGGCATGACCGAGGCAGTACTTAACTGTTTGGAAGACGGCGTGCGCTTTCGACAGTGCGAATTAGCAGATCCGATGCTTGCCATTCGCGAGATTTCCCAAGATACATCGGGCAAAGCGCTCGTGGAGCAAGCTAATGGCACACGCATCACTGCGCTCGAGATCCAAGTAGCAATATACGAACAGGTCATGGCTCATTACGAGTCGGCAGGATGGCTATCGACGCTTGATCCGACCCGCGAATACGTCTTTGATCTGTGGAAACGCGCACTTGAAGGCATTGAACGCGGCAATACGGATTCACTTGCCACCGAAATTGATTGGATTGCTAAAAAGCGGCTGCTCAAGCGCTATCAGGAGCGCTTAGGGGTGGGACTCGATGATCCTCGCATCGCTCGGCTCGATCTGGCGTGGCACGACATTACGCGCAGCGGTTTACGAGCATCCTTAGAAGCTAGCGGCGGTCTGAAGAAACTTGTTACTGAGGACGAAGTGACGACGGCGATGGCAATTCCTCCGCAGACAACGCGAGCAAAATTGCGTGGAGATTTCGTGGCTGCCGCCCTAGATTCGCGCCGCGATTTTATGGCGGATTGGACTAATTTGCGCTTGATTACCGCCGATGGCTCAGCCACGGTGCTACTCAAAGATCCATTCGTAAACGCAGATTCGCGAGTAGATGCTCTGATGGAAGAACTGGACTGCTAATGGTACGAAGAATTCATCTAGTTTTGGGATTTATACTTGCGCTCCTCATCGGTTTTGGTGTGGGAATTGTGCATACGAAAAATTCAGGATCCAATACAACGCTTACGATAGCATCACATGGCGAGGTGGGATCACCGGCGTCGATATCTGTGACAGGTAGTGTGCATGCCTCTGATGCGGGAGTAAAAATGCTCGTGCAAGGTGGTGGCCGCGTTATCGACGAAGGAACGCAACTGCTCTACCAAGCTGCGTCATATTCGTACACCTCGAATGGCGGGTTAGTAAACAATAATCACGACCAGTTTTATGCTGGACAGGCTGATAAGAAGAAATTAGGCACTATTGCCGAAGCTATCTTGGGCAAAACGGAAGGTTCGCGTATCGCCGTCGTTGATCCTGATGATTCGGCGAAAAACACGGAGATCGTTGTCATTGATCTGCTCCCTACCACTGTCCAAGGACAAATGAAGGCTTTTGCAGGAACTGTACCGTTCCCAGGCATTACGGTAGGAGCAAACAATAGACCGACTTTGGGCGCAACAGGTCAAGCGATTCCCTCGCTCGCAGTAAGTGAACTTATCGCTGGCAAAGGTGCACAGATCACCCAAAACGACGCAATTTTTGCAAATTACGTGCTCGTTGATGCCAACGGCGCTGTGCTTGAAGATACTTGGAATAATCCACAACCGGCATATATAGAGGTGAACAAAGTTTTCGCTGGAATGCGCGATGGCTTGCTCGATCAGCGTATTGGTTCACGAGTCGCGCTAGCGATACCTGCCCAAAATGCGCAAGGGAACCGCGATATTTATGCAATAGTTGATATTCTTGCTATTGCTAATAAAGCTGAGGATTAAGTAGGGGAGAGCCGTGGCGGTTGCAGTGCGTGTTATTCCGTGTCTCGATGTTTCGCATGGTCGAGTCGTTAAAGGTGTGAATTTTGAGAATTTACGCGATGCGGGCGATCCCGTGGAGCTCGCGCGAATCTATGGTGACATGGGCTGTGATGAACTGACATTCCTCGATGTCTCGGCGTCTGTCGAAGGGCGTTCAACGCTACTTGACGTAGTGCGCAAAACTGCCGATCAAGTGTTTATTCCGCTCACTGTTGGCGGTGGCGTCCGTTCCGTTGACGACGTGGCACAATTGCTTCACGCCGGTGCCGATAAGGTAGGAATTAACACTGCTGCCGTGCGCAGGCCAGAACTCATCAGTGAAATTGCAGATCAATTTGGCAATCAAGTTATTACGCTTTCGGTTGATGCACGCCGAGTTCGCGAAGAAACTCGAACAGATTCTGGCTACGAAATTACTACTCACGGTGGCAAACAAGGCACAGGCATTGACGCTTTGCAGTGGGCACGCACTGCTGTTGAACTCGGTGCAGGAGAAATCCTGCTCAATTCGATGGATGCCGACGGCACAAACGCAGGCTTCGATACTGACATGATTAAAGATTTTCGCTCCGAAATTTCGGTGCCCATCATTGCTTCAGGAGGAGCCGGTACTACCGAGCATTTTGTGCAGGCAGTACAAGCGGGTGCCGATGCTGTGCTGGCAGCGAGTGTATTTCATTTCGGAACTCTCACGATACGCGAAGTCAAAGACGAACTTGCCAAAGCCGGAATCGAGGTGCGATGATGAGCGCAGAAAATGCACCACAGGATGTACTTGATCCGCAGTATGAGCAGCGAATTAAGTTTAACGACCAGGGCTTAGTGCTGGCCGTAATCCAAGACTGGGATAACAAAGACGTATTGATGGTTGCGTGGATGAATCGCGTGGCCTTGGCACGCACACTCTCCACTGGCCGCGTTTGGTTCTGGTCGCGTTCGCGGCAAGAATACTGGCGCAAAGGCGATACATCGGGTCACATCCAATTGGTGAAGAATGTATCGCTTGATTGCGACGGCGATTCGCTCTTAGTACAGGTTGAGCAGGTGGGAAGCGCCTGCCATACCGGCGAGCGTACCTGTTTTCTAGCAGGTGGTGAACTGCTTTTAACACACAATGGCGAGAGCGAGAAGCAATGAACGAAGAGCTTTCTTGGGGACAGATTTGGCCAAGTCGGGAAGATTTTTTAGCCTTAGCACGCGATCATCGGGTTATCCCTGTGGTCAAGCGGGTGCTCATCGACGATGCAACTCCTGTTGGTCTCTATCGTCTACTCGCTAAGTCACGTCCTGGCACCTTTTTACTCGAATCCGTAGAGCAAGACGGCGTTCGCTCGCGGTGGTCGTATATCGGCGTAAGTTCCCGTGCGTCATTAATCGCGCGTGATGGCAAAGCCCAGTGGACGGGAGACGTTCCGCAAGGAGTCCTTAAGCAAGGGCCCACAATTGAGGTATTGGCTTCGGCTTTAGCTCAGTTACACACACAACGCTTTGCCCACTTACCGCCACTAACTGGTGGATTAATTGGCGCGTTGGGCTGGGAAATTGTTGCCGAATGGGAGCCACAGTTGCGCTATGAATCTCAGCGAGAACTCGATGTTCCCGATGTATCTTTGTGCCTTGTTGACGACCTGCTCGCCATTGACCACAAAGAGAATGGGGTATGGCTAGTAGCGAATGCCATCAATCGCAATGGAAATGACGACGGCGCTGATGCAGCGTACGATCAAGCAACGGATCGCCTTGAGCAGATGTTCGCAGGCTTAAGCGAACCAGTAACGCTTCATCTTAGCGAACTAAGCAACGGTGCTGAACAGATACCAGCAAAGTTTCGGTTTCGCACGATTCAATCAGACTTCGAAGCGTCGGTTACGCGCGCCAAAACCCATATTGTTGATGGAGATGTTTTCCAAGTAGTTCTTTCGCAGCGGCAGGATGTGGAGTGTAACGCTACACCTCTCGATGTTTATCGAGTTTTACGCACAATAAATCCAAGCCCATACATGTACTACTTACAGCTGGAAAACCTCGATGCTGAGTCTGGGTTTGCGGTTGTGGGAGCTTCGCCCGAAACTTTGATGAAACTCGACGGCACCCAAATCACAACATTCCCGATTGCAGGCTCCCGGCCACGCGGCGTCGATCTTACCGAAGACCAAACTCTTGAAGAGGAATTACTTGCCGATCCAAAAGAATGTTCTGAGCATATAATGCTCGTTGATTTGGCGCGAAATGACCTAGCGAAAGTTGCGGTGCCTGGTTCTGTACATGTTCAGGAACTGATGGCAATTAAGAAGTTTTCCCATATCATGCATATCACTTCAACGGTGACTGCCACTTTGCGCGAGGATAAGACGGCAGTGGACTGTTTGAAAGCCACTTTCCCAGCTGGCACCCTTTCCGGTGCGCCTAAACCGCGCGCTATCGAGATCATCGATTCTTTGGAACCCGCACAGCGCGGGATCTATGGTGGCGTTGTGGGATATTTCGATTTTAGTGGAAATGCGGACTTGGCAATCGCCATCCGCACCGCCGTCATCAAGGGAAAATACGCCCATATTCAAGCCGGCGCAGGAATCGTTGCCGACTCGGATCCAAGCACTGAGTTTGAGGAAACACGCAATAAAGCTGCCGCAGTAGTGCGGGCAATCCACATCGCAAACTCGCTCGGATAGCGTGCATCGTCCAAACGGTGAGCAAGTTCGGACTATCGCCTAAATCACGTTAAGATTGGTTTCAGGCGATTGGAGGAAAGATGACCGTCTTGGAAGATATCATTGCCGGTGTCCGCGCTGATGTAGCCACGCGCGAAGCTCAGGTTTCGCTTGACGATCTGAAAGCGCGCGCAATGAAAATTCCGCCAGCTCTCAATGCTTATGGCGCATTGAAAACGGACGATCATCGTGCGGTGCGGATTATTTCGGAAATCAAACGCAAGAGTCCGTCCAAAGGTCATCTTGCAGATATTACCGATCCTGCAACACTTGCTCAGATTTATGAAGACGGCGGGGCAGCAGCGGTCTCGGTACTCACCGAGCAGCGCCGTTTTGGCGGTTCGCTAGACGATCTCGATATCGTGCGTCGGAGTATTGATATTCCTGTCTTGCGAAAAGACTTCATTGTTAGTCCCTATCAAATCTGGGAAGCGCGCGCTCACGGCGCAGACCTCGTACTGCTCATTGTTGCCGCGCTAGAGCAGATTGTGCTCGAATCTTTCGTAGAACGTGTTCACTCCTTGGGTATGACTGCGCTTGTAGAAGCCCACAATCAAGAAGAAGCTCTACGGGCGGTGGACGCAGGAGCGTCCGTTATTGGGATCAATGCCCGCAACCTGAAAACACTCGATGTGGACCGCAAGACATTCGATCGGGTAGTTGATGTATTACCGCGTGACGTGCTGAGAATTGCTGAATCAGGCGTGCGCACGCCACAAGACGTTTTGGATTATGCCCGCAGTGGCGCAGATGCCGTTCTGGTTGGAGAAGCTCTCGTAACCAGTGGCAATCCAGGTCAAGCGATTCGCGATATGGTAGCAATTGGTGAACACCCCTCGCTTACTGCGATGGAACGATGAGGACTCCCTATGGAAAATATTTCGGAAATTCAAGGACCCTATTTTGGCGAATTTGGTGGCAGGTTCATCCCAGAAGCGCTGATGAAAGCTTTAACTGACCTTGAAAATGGTTGGAATAAACTGAAAGTAGATCCAGCATTCATCGCGGAACTTGAGGCTCTCCACCGAACGTATTCAGGCCGTCCTTCAATCATCACTGAAGTACCCAAATTTGCGAAGCACTGTGGCAATGCGCGGGTGATCTTAAAACGTGAAGATTTGAACCACACCGGATCACACAAGATTAACAATGTGCTCGGTCAGGCATTATTGACTCGGAGTCTGGGGAAGAGCCGGGTTATCGCTGAAACCGGCGCTGGACAGCACGGTGTTGCCACTGCAACCGCCGCAGCTTTACTCGGTTTGGAGTGCACCATTTACATGGGCGCAGTAGATGCTCAACGCCAAGCTTTGAACGTGGCGCGTATGGAATTGCTCGGCGCGCGCGTCGTCGCAGTTGAACACGGATCAAAGACTCTCAAAGATGCTATTAATGAAGCATTCCGCGATTGGTTTACGAATGTTGATTCTACTAACTACATCTTCGGCACAGCAGCTGGTCCGCATCCTTTCCCCAGTTTAGTTCGTGATCTACAGAAGATCATTGGCGAGGAAGCGCGCACGCAGGTACTGGAACTCACCGGAAAATTGCCGGACGCCGTCGTTGCCTGTGTGGGAGGAGGATCGAATGCGATCGGTATCTTTAACCGTTTCCTCGACGATCCGACTGTGACGCTCATCGGTTGCGAAGCTGCTGGCGATGGCGTTGATACTTCGCGTCACGCCGCATCGATTTCCGGCGGTAGCACGGGAGTTTTGCACGGAGCAAAGACTTTCATTTTACAAGATGACGACGGGCAAACAATCGAGTCACACTCGATTTCTGCAGGACTCGATTATCCTGGAGTCGGCCCTCAACACGCCTGGCTAGCGCAGACTAACCGTGCCCACTACCTACCTGTTTCTGATGCAGAAGCGATGGAAGCCTTCCGGCTCTTGTGCCGAACCGAAGGTATTATTCCGGCGATTGAATCGGCGCATGCCCTGGCTGGCGCGATGAAATTTGGCTGCGATGCGCAGGTGGCTGGTCAAACTCCGCCAATTATCTTGGTGTGTTTATCTGGTAGGGGAGATAAAGACGTGGAAACCGCTGCCCGTTATTTTGGACTTTTGAAAGAGGGCGAATGATGAATTCCCGTACTGGTGATGCAATTGATGCGGCTCTCGCTCAAGAACGACCTGCCTTCGTGGCTTATCTGCCGGTTGGGTTTCCCAGTGTGGATTTGTCTATCAAGGCTGCTCAACAGGTCGTTGCGGCGGGCGCGGACGTCATCGAACTCGGCTTTCCCTATTCCGATCCAACCATGGACGGTGCGGTTATCCAACACGCTGCACAGTTAGCTCTCGACAATGGGCTACGCCGTGGGGATGTATTCCGGGCCGTAGAAGAAGTTGCCGAGTCTGGCGCTGCTGTACTGGTCATGACTTACTACAATCCCGTGTTCAAATATGGTGTCGAGAATTTTTCCCGCGATCTGCACAATGCTGGAGGAGCTGGTTTGATCACGCCTGATCTTATTCCAGAAGAAGCTGCGGAATGGATCGGCGTAGCGGATAACTATGACCTCGACAAAGTATTCCTTATCGCACCGTCGTCGACAGACGCTCGGATCAAGCTTACTTGCGAAAACACTCGCGGTTTCGTATATGCAGCGTCGCGTATGGGAGTTACAGGTGTGCAGAACGACGTCGGGTCGGATGCGCCATCCTTGGTACAACGCGCACGTTCGCTCGGTGCACAACGCGTAGGCGTGGGCATCGGCGTCTCCAATGCTCAACAAGCGCATACGGTCGGCGGCTACGCTGATGCAGTGATTGTAGGATCAGCGCTAGTTCAGTCCCTCATGGGTGAAGGCGCTCCGAACGAGTTACTGGACAATGTTTCCAGTACTGCGGCAGATATTTTTACTGGTGTTGAAAGCGCTAAGCGGGCTCAATAACGATATGATGGGCACGGTTAGCAAACTTTAAGGAGCAGTTTTTGTTCGCATCAATACCTTCGCCACCTGTTAATGTGTGGTATCTCGGCCCGCTACCAATTCGTGCCTATGCATTTGCGATCATCATCGGGATTATTGTCGCCGTCTATATCCTCGAAAAGCGTTATACGAAAAAAGGTGGTCCGAGCGAGATTTCGATTGACGTTGCAGTTTGGGCAGTTATCTTCGGTATCATCGGCGCCCGTTTGTACCATATTTTTACGACGCCGCAGCCTTACTTTGGCGAAAACGGTGATCTGACCAAGATTTTCCGGATTTGGGAGGGCGGTCTTGGTATCTGGGGAGCTGTTGCTGCCGGTGGACTCGGTATTTATATCGCGCTACATCGTCGAGGTCTGCGGTTTGCTCCTTTCGCTGATGCCTTAGCGCCAGGATTGCTTGTGGCCCAAGCCATTGGCAGGTTTGGCAACTGGTTTAATCAAGAACTTTACGGACGTCCCACTGATCTGCCGTGGGGGCTTGAGATTTCGCCTGAACATATTGTGGGCGGATATCCGGCTGGAACCACTTTCCATCCCACATTTCTCTATGAAGCACTATGGTGTTTAAGTGCAGCTTTAGTGCTGATACTGCTTGAACGTGGCAAAAATCTGCGCGGTGGCCAGGTAATTGTTCTCTATGTTGCCTTTTATACCTTGGGTCGAGTCTGGATTGAGAATTTACGCATCGACGAAGCAGAGATCATTGCCGGACTTCGCCTCAATGTGTGGACTTCAATTTTTGTTTTCCTCGGCGCAATCGTGGTTTATGTGTTCGTCACTAAGAATCTGCGTGCGAATCCTCAGGTCGACGATATTTATCTCCAAGCGCCGGCGGAGGCCAAAGCGGATAACAACGAGGTGGATCGTACCGCTGAGGCGTAACGTATTACCAAGCTAATAGAAAATACCGCAAAAGAAAACGGATTGATCGGTTAGAATAGAGATATGCGAAGAGCAAAGATTGTATGTACTTTAGGCCCCGCTGTGGGTAGCAAAGAGCGAATTGTTGAACTCGTTAAAGCTGGAATGAATGTGGCGCGTATTAATGCGTCGCATGGTTCCCATGCTGAGCACGAAGAGCGAATCAATTGGGTTCGTGAAGCTGCTGCAGAGCTTGACACGCCTGTAGCGGTGCTTGTGGATCTCCAAGGTCCGAAGATTCGCCTTGGTAATTTCGCTGAAGGTCCAGTATTGCTTCAAAATGGCGATATTTTTACTATTACTACTGAAGACGTTCCAGGCGATAAAGATTTAGTCTCTACCACCCACAAGGGACTTCCAGGAGATTGCCATCCGGGCGATACTATTTTGATCGACGACGGTAAAGTCCAGGTTCGCGTTGTTGACGTAGATGGTCCACGCGTACGCACTGAAGTCGTTGTTGGCGGTACTGTTTCGGATCACAAGGGTGTTAATCTCCCCGGTGTAGCGGTTTCTGTTCCGGCACTGTCGGAAAAGGATAAGCTTGACCTGGAATGGGGTCTCGAATACGGCTGTGATCTCGTTGCACTTTCGTTTGTGCGCTCTCCAGAAGACGCCGCCGACGTGCACGCTGTGATGGACAAAGTTGGACGTCGAGTTCCTGTGATTGCAAAGATCGAAAAGCCACAGGCAGTTACTGTGCTTGAAGATCTTGTCCAGGTTTTCGATGGATTTATGATCGCCCGCGGCGATTTGGGTGTGGAACTTCCACTCCAGCAAGTTCCTATTGTGCAGAAGCGCGCAATTGCTATCGCACGTCGTCATGCAAAGCCAGTTATTGTGGCTACGCAGGTGCTCGAATCAATGATCAACGCTCCAACTCCAACTCGCGCTGAGACTTCCGATTGTGCGAACGCAATTCTCGACGGTGCCGACGCGGTTATGCTTTCGGGCGAAACATCGGTTGGTAAGTACCCAATCCGTTGTGTTGAAACAATGGCATCGATTATCGAGTTCACCGAAGAGCATGGACTCGAATCCATTCCAAAGATTGGTAACCTTCATCGCACCCGCAACGGCGTCATGACCCGATCTGCAATGGATATCGGTGAGGCCTTGGGCGTTAAGTACCTTTCAGTATTTACTTCGTCGGGTCAAACCGCTCGCCGCATGGCTCGACTACGTGCGCGTATTCCACTTTTGGTGTTTACACCAAACGAAGATATCCGCCAACAGCTCGCTTTGACATGGGGTGTGCAGTCGGTACTGGTTCCACCTGTTAAGCACACAGATGATATGGTTGACCAAGTGGATCACTCTTTGCGTGAGCTCGGTCTCGCAGTAGACGGTGATCGTGTCGTGATTATTTGTGGCATGCCACCTGGGCAAGTTGGCTCCACAAATACGATTCGAATTCATAAGATGGGTGAAACGTTTACTAATCTCAACTAACTTTGTGAGATTTGTGACGAAAACACTGGTCAAATGAAATTGAAGCTGGGCGATTAGATATATAAACTTTGATTGTCCAGTCACGCTCCTGTGGTGGAATTGGTAGACACACTGCACTCAAAATGCAGCGCCCACAAAGCGTGCGGGTTCGAGTCCCGCCGGGAGCACTGTAAATCCGGATATCAACGGAATGTCCGTTCGATATCCGGATTTGCGTTTCACCGTACGTAAACCAGATGCCGAAGGAGGCAAACAATGGCAGTTGAAGATAGCCAAGCACAAGACGCCATTTCTGGTGCAGAATTCGAGAAAATCGAAGATACAACGGATCGTCCGTCAATTCGTGTGCTCGTGGTGGAAGACGAAACTTTAATCCGACTCGATATTGTTGAAACATTGTCAGATGCCGGATACAACATCGTCGGCGAGGGAAGCAATGGCGATGAAGCCATCAAACTTGCTGCAGAACTAGAGCCTGAACTCATCGTTATGGACGTCAAGATGCCTGGCACCGATGGCATCACAGCAGCTGAACGCATTCTGTCAGAACGCCACTGCGCCGTCGTCATGCTCACAGCTTTCTCACAAAAAGATCTGGTTGACCGTGCTCGCGATGCTGGAGCAATGGCATACGTTGTTAAGCCTTTTACCCCAGCAGATCTGCTCCCGGCAGTCGAAATTGCCATTTCACGTAGCCAAGAGATTGCCGCCCTCGAATCTGAGGTAGCTTCTTTGACCGAGCAGTTTGAAACTCGCAAGCGTGTTGATCGCGCCAAGGGTCTCTTGCAAGACAAGATGGGACTCACCGAGCCTGAGGCATTCCGGTGGATTCAAAAGACTTCTATGGATCGACGTCTCACTATGCGCGAAGTAGCTGATGCAGTTATTGAGCAGGTAGGCGACTGAGAGATTTTTCCAATGCTGGCTACAGCATCGGATTGAGGCATATTTTTCGATAGACTCATATCGTGAACTCGAATAATTTGCTCCTGATTGACGGCCACTCAATGGCATTCCGCTCGTTTTATGCACTTCCTCCTGAGTCATTTCGCACGGCTTCGGGCACATATACTAATGCCGTCCACGGTTTTTTTAACACCTTGCTGAGGCTGGTCAAAGACTACAACCCAAGCCATGTGGTAGTTGCTTTTGATTTGCCAGGCGGCACATTCCGTACCCGCGATTTCGCCGAGTACAAAGGTGGACGCAAAGCGACACCGGAGGAGTTCAAAGGGCAAATTTCGATCATTCAAGAGCTCCTCGATACCATCGGAATCTCCTGGTTAACTGTCGAGGACTACGAAGCTGACGACATCGTGGCAACGCTGGCGACAATTGGTGCCAAGCGCGGAATGAAAGTTTTTATTGCGTCGGGCGATAAAGACTCCTACCAGCTAGTAAACGACGATATTACAGTGCTTTATCCGATGCCGCGATCACAGATGCTGGTTATGACTCCAGAAGTGGTGCAAGAACGGACCCAAGTTTCGCCACAACGTTACTCAGATCTTGCTGCTTTGGTTGGCGAAGGAGCCGATAATATTCCTGGCGTGCCAGGCGTCGGCCCAAAGACGGCAGTGAAATGGCTTGAGCAGTACGGCGATTTAGAAGGCGTCCTTGATCACGCCGCTGATATCAAGGGCAAAGTAGGTGAGTCACTACGCGCGCACCTCGACCAAGTACGTTTGAATCGCAAGTTGAATGAACTCGTGCGCGATTTGCCCATTGGTGAGAGCTTTGACGATTTCGTACCGCACGGTGTGGACAGGCGTAGCTTTCACGAGCTGTGCGACGTACTTGATTTCTCTTCGGTGCGCGATCGTGTGCTGAGTGAATTTCCAAATCGAGCATCCGTTGATGAGGATACCGATTTCGATTCGGTAGCGATCCGTACCACCCGAACTGCTATGGCATACGACGGCGATTTGGTGCAGTTTCTTTCCAAAGACGCTTTTTTCATCGGAATGTATGTGGAAGGCCAGTTCTCACCGGGCCAAGGCAATGTACATAAGTTTGCATTATCGCGTGCCGATGGCACCGCAATTTCTCGTGAGCTTTCGACTCTCAACAGCGAAGAAACAGCCGCACTTGCACAATGGCTGGCAGATGAGAGCATGAAAAAGATTGTTCACAGTGGCAAGGCCGCAGCTCATGCTTGGCTAGGCGCTGGATTTACGCTCGCTGGTGTCGAAAGCGACACTGAATTGCAGGCGTATTTGCTCCACCCTGATCAGCGGAAATACGATTTTGTAGAACTTGTGCAGCGTTATCTTTCACTTGATCTCGACGCCGATTCTGACGACTCGCTTGGCATCACTATGGATGGTCTGCTCGCAAGCGATAACCTCATCCAATACGCAGCTGCAGTTATGGATCTCGCCGATGTTTTCGCCCAAGCGATCGAAAAACAGGGCATGTCTGGCGATCTTTTAACACTCGAACTTGAGGTGTCGCGCGTACTATTTGCGATGGAGAATCGTGGCATAAGCGTCGATCAGCAACGTTTAGCGCAGCTCATTAGCGAATTTGCACATCGAGTTGACGAAGCGGTGCAGCGCGCACATATGGCTGTTGGCGATTTCGAGGTTAATTTATCAAGCCCGAAGCAATTGCAGGCATTGCTTTTTGACCGGCTCAATTTACCTAAAACAAAAAAGACGAAATCGGGTTACACAACTAACGCCGATGCCCTCGCAGAGTTGCTGGTTAAAATCGCGAGCAGGGAAGACGATGATGCCCTCATGGGCAAAGCATTTCTCGGCGCTCTACTTACCCATCGTGATGCAATTAAGCTCTTACAATCGGTTGAGGGACTACAGAAGTCCGTACAAGACGATGGGCGTATCCACACCACTTACCAGCAAACGGTAGCGGCAACAGGTCGGTTGTCGTCTACCGAACCTAATCTTCAAAATATTCATGCTCGCACCGAGGAAGGCTTGCAGATCCGCGAAGTTTTTGTGCCTGGTGAGGGCTTCGATTCGCTAATGACTGCTGATTACTCACAAATTGAAATGCGCCTCATGGCTCATTTATCGGGGGATGCGGCGTTGATCGAAGCCTTCAACGCCGGCGCTGATTTACATAACTACGTGGCAAGCCGGGTGTTTAACGTTTCTGAAGACGATGTCACCGCCCAGCAACGTTCGAAGATCAAGGCGATGAGCTATGGTCTGGTCTACGGATTGTCTGCCTATGGATTGTCTGCCCAACTCGGCGTATCAGTTCCGGAAGCAGCGCGACTCATGGACGGTTACTTTAGTAGGTTCGGTAAGGTCAAGGAATACCTTGACACGGTGGTTGATTCGGCTCGCAAGCTGGGCTACACCGAAACTATCCGTGGCCGGCGTCGTTACCTCCCAGAACTTACCTCAAGTAACCGAAAGTTGCGTGAGGCAGCCGAACGAATGGCACTTAATGCACCCATTCAAGGTTCTGCTGCTGACCTCATCAAGGTTGCCATGCTTGACGTTGAACAAGCGCTCAATGAAGCAGGCTTAAAATCGCGTGTACTCTTGCAAGTTCACGACGAACTCGTGCTCGAGATTGTCGATACTGAGCGTGAACTGGTCGAGCAGATTGTACGTGAAAAGATGGGGGATGCTGAAGAGCTTTTGGTGCCACTGTCTGTAGGTATCGGCGTGGGGAAGAACTGGCGTTTTGCAGCTCACTGATTTTTGATCGCGCGAACAATCAAAGTGCCAGGAATAAACGCTGAGCGTTCTGGACCCCATCCACCCCATACGACATTTCTCCCGAGCGGCCACTGCGGCTCAATCAGTTCTGCAATGCTAAATCCGCAGGCCGTAAGGGAGTTTATGTGGTCAGCAAAGGTGTGATGAAATTCGGCATATTCCAATTCGCCCCGTGAGTTCCGTTCAATGTACGGCTCTGTTCCGAAGTACGACGCCGTGACGGACATCCCTCGCCGGGTGGGATCGTCTGGGAACATCCAGCGAATTGGATGCATTGCCGAATACACCCACGCGCCTCCGGGTTTGAGTACGCGGCGCACCTCGTTATGCACAGTTTCGAGGTCCTCCACAAAGGGGATCACTCCAAAGGCGGTGAAGACGACGTCGAACACTTCCGCATCGAACGGTAGCTTGCGTGCATCAGCTTGCACCAAACGGAAATCGTGACCATATCGGGTGTTGATTTTCTGGGCATTTGCGAGCATGGTATCGGACAAATCTGAAGCAGTGACGTCATAGCCGAGAGTGTGAAGATAACGAGAGCATTGGGCAGCGCCTGCTCCGATTTCGAGTATCTTAGCCTTTTTGAGCTCCTTAGCGGTGCCAAGCAAATTGAGATCAGCTTCGCGGATGCCTTCTGGTCCCCAGATAAAATCGGCATCTCCGAGTATTTCTCCATGCTCATCGAGGTATTGCGCTGCATTTGCGTTCCACCAGGCACGATTCGACGTTACTGGATCGTCGTCGTGACTTAAAGGCATTCGTCCTGCTGAAAACATCGTCTCTCTTCCATCGTCAATTACGGCTACGTGCTTACGTGTAATGGCCGACATCGTTCCGTCGGATTAACGCGATTACTTTCAAAGGCACAGATGTGGCGCACTGATCACTACACTAGCAATCTAAGCTTGCTTTTCGGTATATTTTCGCCCTAAACTTGTATATTGGTGTGCCGGAGTTATATCCACACACCATTGTCCGAATTCAAATCTAGTTTTATCCGTAACGGAGTCACCAACTCTATGACCGCTAATATTTCATCCTCCACGTTCCCGGAGGTAGCTATCAACGACATCGGCACCAAAGAAGATCTTATTGCCGCTGTTGACGAAACAATCAAGTACTTCAACGACGGGGACATCGTCGAGGGTACCGTAGTCAAGGTCGATCGAGACGAAGTTCTTCTCGATATCGGCTACAAGACCGAAGGTGTTATTCCTTCGAAGGAACTTTCCATCAAGCATGACATCGATCCAGAGGACGTCGTCAAAGTTGGTGACAAGGTAGAAGCACTCGTAACGCAGAAGGAAGACAAAGAAGGTCGCCTGATGCTTTCGAAGAAGCGCGCACAGTACGAGCGTGCTTGGACCGAAATCGAGGGCGTTAAGGAAGCAGACGGTGTTGTTACCGGCACCGTTATTGAAGTTGTTAAGGGCGGTCTCATTCTTGACATCGGTCTTCGCGGCTTCCTCCCAGCTTCGCTTGTTGAAATGCGTCGTGTGCGCGATCTGCAGCCTTACATTGGCAAGCAGATTGAAGCCAAGATCATTGAGCTCGATAAGAACCGCAACAACGTGGTTCTCTCGCGTCGCGCATTCCTTGAGCACACCCAGTCTGAAGTTCGTTCCCACTTCCTCAACACCCTGCAGAAGGGCCAAGTTCGCGAAGGCGTTATTTCGTCGATCGTCAACTTCGGTGCATTCGTTGATCTTGGTGGCGTAGACGGTCTCGTTCACGTTTCTGAGCTCTCGTGGAAGCACATCGATCACCCATCAGAGGTTGTTGAAGTTGGAACGCCAGTAACGGTTGAAGTTCTCGATGTTGATTTCGACCGCGAGCGTGTTTCGCTTTCGCTCAAGGCTACCCAAGAGGATCCTTGGCAGACCTTTGCTCGTACCCACGCTATCGGCCAAGTTGTGCCAGGCAAGGTTACGAAGCTCGTACCATTCGGTGCTTTTGTTCGCGTTGAAGATGGCATCGAAGGCCTCGTTCACATCTCAGAGCTTGCTCAGCGTCACGTTGAGTTGCCAGAGCAGGTTGTGAAGGTAAATGACGATGCATTCGTCAAGGTTATCGACATCGACCTCGAGCGTCGTCGTATTTCGCTCTCGCTTAAGCAGGCGAATGAAGGCGTGGACCCAACTTCTGAAGACTTCGATCCATCGCTTTACGGCATGGCTGCTGAGTACGACGAAGAGGGCAACTACAAGTACCCAGAAGGTTTCGATCCAGAAACCAACGAGTGGATGGAAGGCTACGAAGCCAACCAAGCTGCTTGGGAGAATGAGTACGCACAGGCAGAAGCACGTTGGCAGGCACACAAGTCGCAGGTTGCTAAGGCACTCGAAGCAGATGCAAACGCAGCTGCCGAAGCTCCAGCTCCTGCTGCTGAAGAAGAGCCAGCACCAGCATCTTACTCCTCGGGTAACGATGCATCGGGCACGCTCGCTTCCGACGAAGCACTTGCAGCATTGCGTGAAAAGCTGACTGGTAACTGAACAGTTTAAGCTCTAGTGTGGGGGCGAGATCTTAGGATCTCGCCCCCACACTTTTATTATCCGCCATTTCGCGCTGAGCTTGATTCGTTATTAGTTAGGCATCCCTAAGTATTGATAAGCTGTGGTTATGCACGAAATTTTTGGAAAGACGAAGAAAAAGCACGAATTAAAAGCTCGTCGGGGAGTAGTTACTCATATTGAGCATATTGACGATGCCTTCGTCAGAGTCCGAATTGAGGGCGACGATCTTGCGGATCTACCTGCGCAGGGACCTTCCGATCATTTTAAGCTCGTCTTGCCGCACACTGCCGGTGAGCAGGTTGAATACGATCCAGAGACTCATAAACTTGGCTCGCGGGAAATTTTCCGCGACCTCACTGCAATGAGATTGTTGCCAGCGGGAATAGAGATCGATATAGCCAAACATGCAGATGGAGAACTCGCACAATGGTTAACGCGCATTTCTTCTGGTAGCGCTAACAACGCTGCTCAGCAATCCTCAGAAGTGTTGCTCCTAGGACCTAAGAGTTCCATAATTTTGCCGCCGGTTAAGCGAATTCTTATCGCCGTCGATCATAGCGCATTTCCTGCCTTGACCCGCTGGCTTGATTGTCTCGACGACGACGCCCACATCGACGTCGTACTCATCACCACATGGAATGGCGTAGAGAAGTACTTCCGCAAACACTGGAACCGCGACAACGTAACTTTCCATATCATTGAGCCGGATTACAGCGGTGAAACCTTATTACACCAAATAAAATCCATCCCTCTAGAAATCGATCAGTATGTATGGCTTGCGGGTGAAGCGAGTACATTCATTCCAGTGCGTCAATGGTTGCGCAACGATTCTGGCATACCAAAAGAGAATATGAAGATTGACGGATATTGGAAACATGGTGTGGCGGGGCGTTCACATCATGATCCGATTGATCCAAACGAACCAGAACTCGGATAAAATGCATTAATATAATGGCATGCGCGTTTTAATTACAGGCTTTGGAGTATTTGCCAATAATACTGAGAACCCAACTGAAACTCTTATTACGAGCATTTCTGAAATGAACGACCCAGCTCTGGTACTCGGCGTTGACGACGTAGCGCATACGAGGCCATGCGCAATTGACGTCGAAATTTTACCCGTCGAATACCGAGCTGCTCGGGAGCGATTGGAACAGCTCGGCGCTTATGATCTCCATGTTGCACTCGGTCTTGCAGCGGATCGCACCAAGATCACAATTGAGCGTTTCGCAATAAATAAACAAGATTCTCGTACTGCGGATATGAGCGGACATATTGCCCGCAATGAATCTATCGACGACGGTGCTCTAGCACTCGAAACCTCATTCGACGTGCCTGCACTAGTTGAGGCAGCACGCCAAGCTGGTTTCGATGTTGAGGAGTCACTATCTGCTGGGCTTTATGTATGTAATACGGTGTACTATACCGCTTTGCAGGTATCACGCTCGGCGGTATTTGTTCATATCCCGTCACCGGAGTATTCATCGCTAGAAACTAATCTCGATTTCATTCGATGGATCGTGCGCAAACTGCTGAGCGAAATTTTCTGAACCAGTGCTTAGGAAGCATTTACACGAACACTATGTTTTGGCAACCGTGTGTTACCGTACTTGGGGAGGTGTTCGATGTTAGTGCTGGCTTTGACTGGCGGTATAGCTGCTGGGAAATCTTATTTTGCCCGTGCGTTGGCGGACCGCGGCGCGCAAATTATCGACTACGACGTTCTGGCTAGACGTGCGGTGGAACCGGGCTCGCCGGCATTAAATCAGATTATTGAGACGTGGGGGAGCGACGTTCTTTCTCCCAGTGGCACACTCAATCGGCAGCGCCTCGCGCAAATAGTATTTTCCTCACCCCACGATTTGTCAAAGCTCAACGCAATCACTCATCCATATATTGGCAAACTAGCCCGTGAAGCAGAGCAAGCAACATACGAACGCAACCCGAACGGCGTCGTCGTACACGATATTCCGCTACTCAAAGGAAGCGACGTTGAGATGCGCGCACACGGAATTGTCGTTATCGATGCCCGTGAAGAAGTTCGCGTCGAACGTATGATACGCGAGCGTTCCATGAGCGAAGACGACGCGCGCTCACGTATCGCAAGGCAACTCCCAGCACACGAATTGCACGCTAGCGCCGATGTAATCGTGGACAATACACAGCCGAAAGATACCGACGCAGTAGTGTCCTGGCTTTGGGATCACTGGATCAATCCTTTTACCAAAAATCTCGCTTGCCAAGAAAAACTTCCGTACGCGCCAGCCTCACGTCCCGATGCCATTAAGCTAGTTGCTAATACTGCCCATATACAACGTAAGCTACACAATCTCGGCATATCGTGCGATCTTGCCGAGAGCAATACTTCTATTTTAGAACCAGTACAACCATTGCCCACCGATTACAAAATTCGGCTACACACAGCTGGATTCGTGCCGGTAGGCGAGCATTTCGAAATCGCAAATCCAGCTAACCATTTGAGTATTTGGTTAAATAGCAAATAGAACAAGTTTAAGCAGCGATGAGTCTGTCCAGAACTGCCAAGTCATGAGTGCGCGGTTTTTAACAGCAAGAGAGTAGATAACTGATGAGACCAGTGTCCGATATTGTGCGCAGCGATGCGAAATTCGAAGTCGTATCAGAATACACGCCTTCGGGTGATCAGCCTCAGGCTATCAAGGAACTTACCGAACGGATCAACGCTGGTGAGAAGGACATCGTCCTGCTCGGTGCCACAGGCACCGGAAAGTCGGCAACTACCGCCTGGCTCATTGAGCAAATACAACGTCCTACGCTGATCTTGGAGCCAAACAAAACTCTCGCGGCACAAATGGCAGCGGAATTTCGCGAGTTACTACCGAATAACGCAGTCGAGTATTTCGTCTCGTACTACGACTACTACCAGCCAGAAGCCTATGTGCCGCAAACCGATACATTCATTGAAAAAGACTCGTCGATCAATGATGAAGTTGAGCGTTTGCGCCATTCCGCCACTAATTCCTTGCTCACGCGGCGCGATACGGTGGTTGTTGCTTCGGTGTCCTGCATCTATGGTCTAGGTACGCCGCAAGAATACGTTGATCGTATGGTACGCCTCGAAGTCGGACAAGAAATTGAGCGCGATGAACTACTCAAGAAATTCGTTACCATGCAATACACTCGCAACGATCTCGCTTTTACGCGCGGCACATTCCGAGTGCGCGGCGATACCGTTGAGATTATCCCCGTGTATGAGGAATTGGCAGTGCGAATTGAGTTTTTTGGCGACGAGATCGACTCATTATCTTATCTTCATCCGCTCACGGGTGACGTTATTGAAAATACCGATCACGCGCATGTATTTCCGGCTTCTCATTATGTTGCGGGTCCTGAACGCATGGCGCGCGCGATTGGCACAATCGAAGACGAGCTCGCAAAACGTCTACACGACCTTCGCGAAGACAACAAACTTCTTGAGGCACAACGCTTAGAAATGCGCACTACATACGACATCGAAATGATGCGCAACCTTGGCACCTGCGCAGGTATCGAAAATTACTCGCGGCATATTGACGGGCGTGCACAAGGCACTCCGCCTAATACCTTATTGGACTACTTCCCCGAAGATTTCGTGCTCATCATCGATGAATCACATGTGACTGTTCCACAGATTGGCGCGATGTATGAGGGGGATATGTCCCGTAAGCGTACGCTGGTAGATTATGGATTCCGCCTGCCCTCAGCTATGGACAACCGCCCGCTTAAATGGACGGAGTTTCTTGAGAGAATCGGGCAAACAGTATATCTGTCGGCAACTCCTGGAAAGTATGAGCTTGAGCAGTCCGATGGTTTCGTAGAACAAATCATTCGTCCAACTGGCCTGGTAGACCCTGAGATTATCGTCAAATCTACCCAAGGTCAGATCGACGATCTGCTTGAGGAAGTTCGTCTGCGCGTCGAGCGCGATGAGCGTGTGCTCGTTACTACGCTGACGAAGAAAATGGCAGAAGATCTTACTGAGTATCTCGCCGAGCGCGGGGTGCGGGTGGAGTACCTTCATTCCGACGTCGATACCTTGCGGCGCGTAGAACTCTTGCGCGAGCTTCGGCTAGGCAAATTTGACGTGCTCGTAGGCATCAACTTGCTCCGTGAAGGTCTCGATTTGCCCGAAGTCTCGCTCGTGGCAATTCTCGACGCCGATAAACAAGGTTTCCTGCGTTCTACCACCTCACTTATCCAGACGATCGGTCGTGCCGCTCGAAACGTATCTGGTCAAGTACATATGTACGCCGACACAATCACGCCGAATATGCAAGAAGCTATCGACGAAACAAACCGTCGTCGAGAAAAACAAATCGCATACAACACCGAACGGGGCATCGATCCGCAACCACTGCGAAAGAAGATCGCAGACGTTACCGATATGTTGGCTCGCGAAGACATCGACACGAAAGACCTCCTCGAAGGCGGTTATCGACGCGAGAAAGCAAAGACTGCTGCCAATAGCGGTGACGGGCGCGAGATAGCGGAGCTCCTTGACGAACTCACCGCACAAATGCACGAAGCTGCCGAACATCTACAATTCGAACTCGCAGCTCGCCTGCGAGATGAAATTAATGACGTTAAAAAAGAGCTGCGCAAGATTCAAGGAAACTAACTCATTTAAGGATCTATAAGCACCGAATTTCCGCGATTTTCTTCGGGCGTGGTTATTATCATTGCTCTCAATGAAGAACCAAAGCCCTTCCTTCGCTAGAATGTATCGAGGAGGGGAGTATTCCCACGAAATATCGGCTCGTCAGTACGATGATAAGAATCATCCGGGTCGAGGCCCTCGCTTGGCGGGAAGAGACCTCCGGTATTTGTTTTACCAGTACCGGAAAGGGCAATTGTGGCGCTGTCATTTTTAGCTAATACCACATCCGTTTATCATGCACATCAATCACTGCTAACTGCACCCATGACCGGCACAGGCATGACTGTTTACCTTTGGGAATGGTTCGTGCTGGGTGCAGTGGTATTAGCCTTGATTTTGTTTGACTTATTCGGTCACGTGCGCAAAGCTCACGAGCCAACGATCAAAGAAGCAGCGATTTGGAGTTGTATTTATATCTCCCTCGCCGTGGCGTTTGGAATCTCATTGCTTGTGCGGCATGGATCGCGATTCGCAACGGAATATTTCGCAGGATATATCACTGAGTACTCGTTATCCCTCGATAATATCTTCGTCTTTATCATTATTATCGCCGCGTTTAAGGTTCCGCGCATCTACCAACAAAAAGTCTTGATGTATGGTATCGTGATCGCCCTTGCCCTGCGGTTTGTATTTATTTTGCTCGGTGCAGCACTGGTCGAACGCTATATTTGGGTATTCTTCATTTTTGGTGCGTGGATGCTCTACACGGCCATCAAACAGATTATTGATGGCGTGCAAGAGATTCGCGAACGCGATTCAAACCACGAGCTATCCGAAGAGTATGAGCCTAATTTCACCACTCGCCTGATTTCTAAATACGTTCCGACGACGGATGGTTACGTTGGTGATCGCCTGATTACCAGGCACGCTGGCAAGACGATGATTACGCCGTTATTGTTGTGCATCGTATCGATTGGCTCGGTTGATCTGATGTTTGCACTTGACTCAATTCCCGCAATTTATGGTCTTACCAAGGAACCTTTTATCGTGTTTGCGGCAAACTCCTTTGCATTACTGGGTTTGCGCCAAATGTTCTTCCTCATTGATGGATTGCTCGAGAAGCTCATTTACCTGCACTTCGGTCTTGCGGCGATTCTGGGCTTTATCGCCTTGAAGCTTGTGCTTCATGCTTCACACGGTTACGGATACCTTGAAGCCATCCCTGAACCGTCGATTATCTTCTCGGTAGCATTTATTATTGTGGCAATTCTGATCACGGTGATTGTGTCTGTGCTTGGAGCGAAACGTATCGAAGCTCGTAGTTCTAACACTGCGGAATAAGAACCTTATTCCCACAGCAGTAGAGGACTGAAACGTATTCAGTAGTTTTCTGAGGTGCTACGTTCCCTAGAACGTAGTGCTTTGAGCAAGACGGCGAGCAATAATTGCGCACACGAACAACTGAATTTGGTGGAAGAGAATTACTGGGACTACCAGTGTAGCAACGGCTGGACCTGCGAAGAGAGCTTTGGCAATCGGCAGGCCACTGGCTAGAGACTTCTTCGAGCCGCACATGAGCAACACCACGCGCTGTGGATATGCGAACTTCAGTGTTTTTCCACCAAGCCAAGTAATCAACAGCATCAGTGCAAGTAACACAGCGAGGATTGCAACAAGGTATATCAGTTGTACGGCGGTTATTGCCGTCCACACACCTTCATTACTTGCGCTGGTAACAGCCGAAAAAACTACGATAATAATGGCGAGATTGTCCGTTACCTTGGTAATCGCACGGTGTTTACGCATCAGCTCACCCAAGAAGGGCTGGAGCAGCTGCCCCACAGCGAAGGGCAATAACAGCTTGATAAGCACCGAAGAAAAACCTTGTGTGCTTGCGGCTTGCGTACCCATGAATACAAACACCAAGAATGGAGTTAGGAATATTCCTAAAATATTCGAGATGGTAGCAGCGCACACCGCGCCTGCGACGTCACCACGTGCGATCGAAACAAATGTAACGGAGGACTGCACCGTAGAGGGAAGCAGACTCAAAAAGAAAATTCCGAGCGCGAAACTTTCGCCAATAATTGGGGAAAGCAACCAATACGCCGTCATACCGCAGATAGGAAAAACGACGTACGTACTGGCCAGCACTGAAAGCTGCAGTTTGAGATCCCGCAAGCCGCGTAGCACTTCCGCCGAATGCAGACGCATACCGTAAAACAGGAAAACGAGGGCAACGGCGGCGTCGCCCACGCGCGATAGAACGGTCTCATATCCTGCACTTACCGGAAAAACGATACCGATAATAAATGCAACAATTATACCACTAACGAGGAAATCGAACTTAAACTTCACAAGAATTTCGCCAAGAGAGTCTCCGCGTAGCTTACACATAGCACATGGCACACATGCCTATATGCGGTGTGTGCCAGCTATATGCAAGCAGACGCAGGAACAGCAAAAACCAGATTAGGATGCCCAAGGCCCCAAAACTGGATCCCATAGCAATGCTTTGCGTTCGATAATAATTCCCTCAATATTGAGTGGATCGTTTTCCAGCAAAGCGAGCGCTGCATCGGCGTCTTCGGCACGAACGATCAAGAGAGCACCGCCGTCTACAAACGGACCCGAAGCCAAGAGCTCACCGTTGTTGAGCAGCCCTCGCAAAAACTCGCGGTGCGCCGGGCGGGCATGGGTAAGATCCTCAGGGCGGGCAGGGTCATAAGTGTAAAATACTGCTGCAATATTCATAGCCATGTTGCTATTTTAGTGCCTTTACGCCAATTGGGAAAGAGGAATGTGATATCGGCATTATCGCTCTCGAACGTTTGTTTGTATTGCGCGAGAAGATTATGCTCAATGTTGTGCATGATTCGATTCATATTCAAGGCGCCCGTGAGAACAACCTAAAAAATATTACGGTTGATATCCCGCGCGATCAGCTCGTCGTTATTACTGGCCTGTCCGGCTCAGGAAAGTCGTCTATTGCTTTTGACACGATCTTCGCTGAGGGGCAGCGCCGATATGTTGAGTCTTTGAGCTCTTATGCACGCCAGTTTCTTGGGCAAATGGACAAGCCCGACGTCGATTTCATCGAAGGCCTCTCACCTGCGGTATCGATTGACCAAAAATCCACCAACCGCAATCCACGTTCTACGGTCGGAACAATCACCGAAGTATATGATTACCTGCGATTACTATATGCCCGTGCTGGTACACAGTACTGCCCGGTGTGCGACGAGAAAATTGAAGCACAATCGGCAGAGCAAATCGTCAATCGGCTCGAAAAGATTGCGCAGGGAACCAAGTTTCAGATTCTTGCACCAGTAATTCGTGGGCAAAAAGGTGAGCACGCAGACGCGCTTGCGGAGTTAATCAAAGATGGCTATTCGCGCGTCGTCATTGACGGCGAGGCCGTGCGATTAAGCGACGTTCCGAAACTTGCCAAAACAAAGAAACACTCAATCGACGTCGTAGTAGACAGAATCGCTATGAAAGATGGGATTCGTTCGCGACTAACCGATTCTATTGAAACCACCTTGCATCTCTCGGGAGGTATCGCCGTCATTGAATTCGTCGATAAGGACGACGACGATCCCGCACGTTATATTCGTTTTTCTGAAAAGCGTGCCTGCCCAAACGATCATGCGCTTGAACTCGATGAAATCGAACCACGTACTTTTTCGTTTAATGCGCCTTATGGAGCATGCCCCGATTGCGAAGGCATTGGCTACAAATCGCAGGTATCTGAAGATCTAGTGATTCAAGATCCGCAGCTTTCTATCACTGACGGAGCGATAGTGCCTTGGACCGTTACCGCATCGGCGTCGGCGAAGGAATACCATATGCGTCAGCTTGAGTCTTTGGGCGAAGATCTTGGTTTCGACCTCACAACTCCGTGGCAAGACATTCCCGCCCCTGCACGCAAAGCAATCTTGCATGGTCATGACTTCAAAGTGAAGATGAAGTACCGAAATCGCTGGGGTAGAGAGAAGACGTATTCCTCCGGTTTTGAGGGCGTTTTACACTTCGTAGAACGCAAATTTACCGAAACCGATTCAGAGTATGCAAAAGAGCGTTACGCAGGCTTTATGCGCGATATTCCGTGCAAAACCTGTGGTGGAGCGCGCCTGAAGGCGGAAGTGTTGGCAGTGCGCGTTGGCTCTGCGAATATTTCGGAATTGACCAATATGCCGATATCCGAATCACTCGACTACGTGCGCAATCTTGAGTTAGGCCAACGCGAACACAAAATCGCAGAGCAAATCTTGCGTGAAATTCTCGAACGTTTGAATTTTTTGGTGACGGTCGGGCTAGGATATCTGACTTTAGCGCGTTCTGCCGGCAGTTTGTCGGGAGGTGAAGCACAGCGAATCCGACTCGCAACTCAGATCGGTTCTGGCTTAGTCGGCGTACTCTATGTGCTTGACGAACCTTCTATCGGCCTCCACCAACGTGATAACGATAAACTTCTCGAGGCCTTGTTCCGCCTGCGCGACCTTGGCAACACGCTCGTCGTCGTCGAACATGACGAAGACACGATCCGACGCTCAGATTGGCTGCTCGATATCGGACCTTACGCCGGCGAACATGGCGGCGAGGTAGTCTACTCTGGGCCACCTGAAGGGATAGTTGACGCTCCACGCTCGATAACCGGCGCATATTTGAGCGGCAAGCGTGAAATAAGTGTGCCGAAAAAACGTCGTAAAATTGATAAAAAGCGACAAATCACGGTAGAAGGAGCCGAGGAAAACAATCTTCGCAACGTCACCGTAAAATTCCCTATAGGCGTGTTTACTGCGGTTACCGGCGTTTCTGGCTCTGGTAAATCTTCACTCGTTAATTCAATTCTCTATCAGGTATTGGCAAATAAGCTCAATCGCGCGCGTCATTTGCCTGGTAAGCACCGTCGCGTTACAGGTCTTGAAGAACTCGATAAAATCGTTCATGTCGATCAATCGCCGATTGGTCGCACGCCACGCTCAAATGCCGCGACTTACACAGGCATGTGGGATCAGATCCGTACGCTCTTTGCCCAAACTCCTGATGCGAAAATTCGCGGCTACGGTCCTGGTCGCTTTTCGTTCAACGTAAAAGGCGGCCGTTGCGAGGCATGCCACGGTGACGGCACGCTCAAGATTGAAATGAACTTTTTGCCCGATGTGTACGTACCGTGCGAGGTTTGCCACGGCGCGCGCTACAATCGTGAAACCTTGGAAGTGCAGTACAAAGGTAAGAATGTTGCCCAAGTGCTCAATATGACGATTTCCGAAGCCAAAGAGTTTTTCACATCTGTTCCGCGAATCACGAAATACCTTGAATTGCTCGAATCCGTGGGGCTCGGTTATATCCGCCTTGGTCAGCCCGCGCCTACGCTTTCAGGAGGCGAAGCGCAGCGTGTGAAGCTCGCATCGGAATTGCATAAACGATCTACCGGCAAAACCGTGTATTTGCTCGATGAACCCACGACGGGTCTGCATTTTGAGGACGTGCGCAAACTTCTGCAAGTTCTGCAAGGTCTTACCGACAAAGGCAATACTGTAATCGTGATTGAGCACAATCTTGACGTTATCAAAACGGCTGATTGGGTGATTGATCTCGGTCCAGAAGGCGGCAAAGGGGGAGGCCTCGTCGTCGCAGAAGGAACACCTGAACACGTCGCGGGTATTGCAGATTCATTTACTGGCAAGTATCTCAAGCCCATGCTCGATAAGGCAGGTACCTTAGGAACGAAAGCGCGCTGACAATGGCTGATCCGCAGTCGTATCGCCCGCGCACGCAGGATATTCCGGAAAATCCGGGAGTCTATCGTTTTATTGACGACGACGGTCGGGTCATTTACGTTGGCAAGGCGAAGAATCTTCGCAAACGTTTAGTTTCGTATTTCCGCGATCCAATAGTATTGCATCCACGTACCCGACAGATGGTATTCACTGCGGTGCGTGTGGTTTGGGTGGTCGTCCAGTCGGAGCTAGAAGCCCTTACCTTGGAATACGCATGGATCAAAGAATACGATCCACGTTTTAACGTGATGTATCGCGACGATAAATCCTATCCGTACCTCGCTATTACCGTCAGTGAAGAGTATCCACGTTTGATGGTTACCCGCGATTCTCGTCGAAAAGGTATCAGATATTACGGGCCATACACACAAACGTGGGCAGTGCGTGAATCTCTCGATCTGCTTTTGAGAGTTTTTCCAGTACGATCTTGCACCAAAGGAGTTTTCAATAATGCTCACAGGGCGGGACGGCCCTGTTTGAATGGATATATCGATCGGTGTAGTGCACCATGTATAGGCAGAATTTCCGCAGCTGAGCACCGTGAACTTATCAGCGCTGTCGTGAAGTTTCTCGATGGCACCGGCGATGACCTAATTAAGCTCAAAAGCTCCCAAATGAAAGAGGCAGCGCAGTGCCTCGACTTTGAACTTGCAGCTAAACTTCGAGATCAGGTACAAGCACTGCAAACAATTTCAGAGAAAAATACCGTGGTGCTCGATTCTGATGTTGATGCGGATGTTTTTGGACTCGAATTTGACGAAATCGAAGCCAGCGTACAGGTGTTTTATGTCCGAGGTGGCAGGATCCGTGGCCAACGAGGATGGGTGAGCGAAACCGCTGGTGTGGATGCAGATGAGCTACTATCTGATCTCTTGCTTCAAGTTTATGGAGCGTACGCTCCCACGAGTAATCCGCGAATAAAGGAAGACGCGAAATCCGTAGACGACGTAGCACATACCGCAACGACGGCGATCCCACGCGAAATTTGGCTACCGCAGATTCCTGCTGAATGGCAAACTTTAAGCGATTGGCTTTCCTCGCTTAGGGGAGCGAATGTGCACATCAAGAATCCGCAAAAAGGTCTGAAAGCAAATCTTATGCGCACAGTGCATCTCAATGCTGTACAAGCACTTCAGCGCCACAAATTGCACCGTTCGGGCGATATTACCGAGCGCTCTCAAGCTCTCGAAGAACTGCGCGTTGGCTTGAACTTAGAGCGTGCTCCTTTGCGCATCGAATGTTACGACGTCTCGCATACGCAGGGAACTCACCAAGTTGCCTCAATGGTAGTGTTCGAAGACGGTTTAGCAAAGAAACAAGACTACCGGCACTTTATTGTGCGAGGTCCCGATGGCCACGGTACCCGCGACGATACGGCGGCTATGGACGAAGTGTTGCGGCGTCGTCTGTTGCGTTTGGCAAGCGGTGCGGACGCTAACGATGCATCGGATGATGAACCGCTATCTGGTCCTGATTCAGAGGATATCCAGCGCCCACGGAAGTTCGCCTACCGACCTGATCTCATCGTCGTCGACGGCGGTTTGCCACAGGTAAATGCGGCGCAGCGAGTTGTCGATGAACTCAATGCCGATGTGACTGTGATCGGATTGGCTAAACGTCTTGAGGAAGTGTGGATTCCGGGTCAAGATTTTCCACTGATTTTGCCGCGAACGTCGCCAGCTTTGCGGTTATTGCAGTATTTGCGAGATGAATCGCATCGCTTCGCAATTACTTTTCATCGTAAGAAACGCTCCAAGGCCATGACTCGTTCGATTCTCGACGATATTCCCGGTCTTGGGCCGAGCCGTCAAAAGGCGTTGCTTAAACACTTCGGTTCGGTGGCGCGGATCCGGCAAGCTTCTCTGACAGAGCTATGCGAAGTTCCCGGAATCGGCTCGGCTTTTGCACAGACTATTCACGATGCGCTCCGTCCAGATTCCGACGCCGATTCACCCGTTTCAAAGTGACCTCCGCCTTATTTTTTGAGAACGTCTCATGAGCTGGCTACAAATCCGCCTAGGCATGATGCGCCACTACATGGCACGATAGAGGTATGAGCGAAACTTTCGACATCAACGACACCGGCAGAATCCCAGTCGGTATTGCCAAACTTGATTTGCAATCAGAACTCCCTGCCGCAGATGTACCAGAAATCATCATTATCACTGGTATGTCTGGTGCTGGGCGAACTCGCGCTGGCGCTACCCTTGAGGATCTCGACTGGTATGTAATCGACAACCTTCCGCCAAGCCTTTTGCCTGCAATGGCGCGATTAGTGACTGCGCAGAGTGGTGTAAAGAAGCTCGCCTGCGTTGTTGATGTGCGAACACGAGAGTTTTTCCAAGAGCTCATGGGCGTGTTGAAAGAACTGGACGATTCCAATACGAACTATCGCATACTGTTCTTGGACGCGAGCAACGAAGAATTGGTGCGACGCTACGAATCGGTACGCCGTCCACACCCGTTGCAAGGCAAAGGCCGGTTATTGGATGGAATCGTGCACGAGCGCAACGTGATCGAAGGCTTGCGCCTCCGCTCCGACGTCGTCATCGACACTACAACTCTCTCCGTACACGATCTCGCCCGTAAAGTTCGCGAACTCGTGAGTTCAGAACAAGAGGCACGCGTACACCTAACGGTGATGTCATTCGGATTCAAATATGGCTTGCCAGTGGATGCCGATCATGTGGTGGACGTACGATTTTTGCCAAATCCTTATTGGGTGACAGAGCTTCGGCATCTCACCGGAAAAGATGAGCCAGTACGAGATTTTGTACTATCGATTGATGGCGCACAGAGCTTTGCAGACAAGTACGTCGATCTGCTTGCAGATATTGTCCACGGCTACGAACGCGAACTCAAACCCTATGTCACAATTGCAGTAGGATGCACCGGCGGAAAACATCGTTCAGTGGCAATGGCTGAGGAAATTTCTGCTCAGTTCAGTGCACGAGGCTTACCTGTGCGAACGCTCCACCGTGATTTGGGTCGGGAGTAAACTCATGCCTAGCTCTGCTATTGGTTCGCGCGGACAAAAGGTTGTGGCACTCGGCGGTGGGCATGGTCTATACGCTTCGCTCTCAGCACTAAAAATTTTGACACGCAATATCACCGCTATCGTCACTGTGGCTGACGACGGCGGATCGTCTGGTCGCTTACGCGAGGAACTTGGCGTCTTGCCTCCAGGCGATTTACGTATGGCGCTTTCGGCGTTGTGTGACGACGGCGAATGGGGTCAGACTTGGCGCGACGTGCTGCAACATCGTTTTTCCTCGCAAGGGCCACTGAATGGTCACTCTCTTGGCAATCTTTTGATTACTGGACTATGGGAACTTTTGGATGATTCCATGGCCGGTTTGGATTGGGTTGGGCGGTTGCTCGACGTGAAGGGTCGAGTTGTGCCGATGGCGGCTGTTCCGATCGATATTGAGGCTGATGTCCGCACAAAAAACGGATTGGAAACGATTCACGGACAGGTTTCTATTGCGCGCTCGCACGCTGATATTGAGGCAATTCGTATCTCACCAACCAATCCACCGGCAGTGTCCGAAGCTCTAGAAGCGATTTCGGCCGCTGACTGGGTGATTTTCGGGCCCGGGTCGTGGTACACGTCCGTGATTCCACATTTGATGGTGCCAGAAATCCATCGCGCTCTTATTGAATCACCTGCTCGTAAAGCCTTGGTTATTAATCTCGTGGCTGACGCAGAAACAGTAACGATGACTCCCGCAGATCATGTGCGTAGTTTCCACGATCATGCCCCTGATTTGCGCCTTGATGCAGTCATTATGGATGCCAGTGCAAAATGTGACTGGAATGAACTCGATTCTGCCGCGGCATTGTGCGGTGCAAAAGTATTTGCGCACCATGTAGCGGACGTAAAACATCGAGGCTGCCACGATCATCTCAACCTTGCCGCCGCTTATCGACAACTGTTTGTAGATTTCGCTGTGAGTGACTAGTCTACATTTAGTATTTTGCAATTTATGGAACATATTGATTATTCGGCAATCACACAGAATTGCACGGAGGGAAAGTTAGAACAATGCCAGCATTAACTCAGCCTGTTAAGGATGAAATCGCAGGTGTGTATCCACAGCTTGCGTCGTCGATGGTGGCTGAAATTTCTACGATGTTTCGATTTGCAGGCGGACTGCACATCAATTCTGGAATTGTCACTTTACAAGCAGAACTAACTCATCCTGGCGCTGCTCGGCATCTGTGGGAGCTCATCCACAAGATCTATCGCATTGAAGCTGAGCTCATTGCGGTAAAAAATTCCATGAAAAACGGCAACCACTACATTTTAAGAATTGCACAAAATGGCGAGCGTATTGCCCGTAGACTTGGACTTCTCGATCCGAAAGGACGCCCGGTGCGGGGGTTACCGCCACAAATTGTTGGTGGTTCGAAAGCCGATGCTGCCGCTGCTTGGCGAGGCGCATTTTTGGCTCGTGGCACGCTTTTAGAGCCAGGTCGCAATGCAGCTTTGGAAGTTACCTGTCCTTCACTTGAAGCGGCGTATGCTATTGGTGGGCTCGCGCGCCGCCTAGATATTCCATACCGCGCACGCGAATCGCGAGGTGCTCATCGCGTAGATATCCGCGAGGGCGATGCCATCTCGGCGATGCTTGCGCGGATGGGGGCCAGCGATGCCGTATTGCGTTGGGAAGAACTGCGCACAGAACGAGAAGTAAATGGCAATGCAAACCGTTTGGCGAACTTCGACGACGCCAATATGCGTCGGAGTGCTGATGCAGCGGTAGTTGCAGTCATTCGCGTCAAACGCGCCTTTGAAATTTTGGGCGACGACGTTCCCGCCAATTTGCGTGAAGCAGGCGAGTATCGCATCAAGTATCCCGAAGATTCTTTGAATTTGTTGGGGGAGCGCCTCAACCCACCTGCCACGAAAGACGCCGTTGCTGGACGGCTTCGCCGTCTGAACACGATGGCAGATAAACGCGCAACTGAGCTAGGAATCCCGACGACGCTCGATGTCGTATCTGAATCAGGTGCCAACTCTTACTTGGATTAGGCCGCTTCAAGTCAATTCTGATCGGCCGAGATTATTGGTCTTGTACCCAATGTTTCAAGGCATATCGACGGTAATATGCTTTCGGTGAAAGTCGTACGTAAAAATTCCCTTTGGTCCTGTGAAATAGTTAAAGATCACGGTAGTATTAAGGACGGATCGGGAACGTTCGACGTTTACAGATATCATCGGTAAACGCAAGCGTTTTCGTGAGATCGCGGAATCAGTCCGCGATGCAATCTCATACTACGTACACATCTGTGTACAAGGAGGATTAAGAGTGACTATTCGCGTTGGAATCAACGGATTTGGCCGCATTGGCCGCAACTTCACCCGTGCAGCATTGGCTGCAGGTGCAGATTTCGAGATCGTGGCAGTAAACGATCTTACTGACAACAAGACTCTTGCACACTTGCTCAAGTACGACTCAATCCTCGGCAAGCTTGACGAAGAGGTAACCTACACCGATGACTCCATCTCCATTGGTGGCAAGGAAATCAAGGCTCTTGCTGAGCGCAACCCAGCTGATCTTCCTTGGGGCGAGCTCGGCGTGGACATCGTTATCGAGTCCACCGGTCGTTTCACCAACGCTGAGGACGCTAAGGCTCACATCGAAGCTGGAGCTAAGAAGGTTATCATTTCCGCTCCTGCAAAGAACGAAGACGCAACGTTCGTTCTCGGTGTAAACGACAAGGACTACGACGCAGAGAAGCACAACATCATCTCGAACGCTTCTTGCACCACCAACTGCCTCGCACCTTTGGCTAAGGTTCTCCATGAGGAGTTCGGTATTGTGAAGGGTCTCATGACCACCGTTCACGCTTACACCGCTGATCAGAACCTACAGGATGGTCCTCACTCGGATCTTCGCCGCTCGCGCGCTGCTGCACTGAACATCGTTCCTACCAAGACCGGTGCTGCACAGGCTGTTGCTCTCGTACTTCCAGAACTCAAGGGCAAGTTCGATGGCTACGCACTTCGCGTTCCAACACCAACCGGTTCCGCAACCGACCTCACCTTCGAGGCTGCACGCGAAGTGACCGTTGAAGAGGTTAACGCTGCAGTTAAGAAGGCTGCTGAAGGCGAGCTCAAGGGAATCTTGGCTTACACCGAGGATCCAATCGTTTCGAAGGACATCGAAACCGATCCACACTCCTCGATCTTCGACGCAGGTCTCACCAAGGTTATTGGCAACCAGGTTAAGGTTGTTTCTTGGTACGACAACGAGTGGGGTTACTCCAACCGCCTCGTTGATCTTACGTCGCTCGTTGCTTCGAAGCTCTGATCTGACGTGTCATGAAAATTGGTTGAGTGCCCGTGCATCTGTGTGCGGGCACTCGCCATCTCAAGCCACAACCTATTAAGGATTTTTTATGCGGACTATCGATACACTCGGCGATCTCGCCGGCAAGACTGTGTTTGTACGCTCAGATTTCAACGTTCCACTTGATGCACAGAAGAATATCACCGACGACGGTCGTATTCGTGCTGCACTTCCTACCATTAACAAGTTGCTTGCTGCCCAAGCAAAGGTTGTTGTAGCTGCCCACCTCGGACGTCCAAAGGGCGAAGTTAATCCTGAGTTCTCACTCGCGCCTGTTGTTGGACGTCTGTCTGAACTTCTCGGTGTAGACGTTAAGCTCGCGCAGGACACCGTTGGCGACAGTGCACACAAGCTCGTGGCCGAAATGAAACCAGGCGACGTCGTTCTTTTGGAGAACGTGCGTTTCGACAAGCGTGAGACCTCAAAGGACGACGCCGAGCGCGAGGCTCTCGCCAAAGAATACGCCTCGCTGGCAGATGTTTTCGTGTCTGATGGTTTCGGTGTTGTACACCGCAAGCAAGCTTCGGTTTATGACATCGCGAAGGAGCTTCCATCAGCAGCAGGCGAGCTCGTTTTCAAGGAAATTGATTCCCTCTCGAAGGCAACCAACAATCCTGAGCGTCCTTACACGGTAGTACTTGGCGGTTCGAAGGTATCGGATAAACTCGGCGTCATCAATAACCTCATTGAAAAAGCTGATCGCCTTCTTATCGGCGGCGGAATGGCATACACATTCCTCAAGGCTAAGGGCTACGAAGTCGGCACGTCGTTGTTGGAAGAAGATCAGGTTGAGACCGCTAAGCAGTACATCGAAAAGGCAGCTGCAAACGGCGTTGAGCTTCTCCTTCCTGTAGATAACGTAACTGCTAAGGAGTTCAAGGCAGATGCAACGCCATCTGTGCACGACTCTGAGTCGATTCCTGCTGACGAAATGGGCCTCGATATTGGTCCAAAGTCTGCTGAGCTATACTCACAGGCTGTGGCTGATTCCAAGACAATTGTGTGGAATGGCCCAATGGGTGTATTCGAGTTTGAGAACTTCTCAGCTGGAACTCGCGCAGTAGCGCAAGCGATGCAGGATGCCGACGGATTTACGATTGTCGGCGGTGGCGATTCAGCAGCAGCTGTTCGCACCCTAGGCTTCGACGAATCAAAGTTTAACCATATTTCAACTGGCGGCGGCGCTTCCCTCGAATACCTCGAGGGCAAGGTACTGCCAGGCATCTCAGTTTTGGAGGACTGAAATGACACGTACACCACTGATGGCCGGTAACTGGAAGATGAATCTCGATCATCTTGAGGCTACCGCGCTCGTACAAAAGCTGGCTTGGACGCTCAAGGATCTCAAGCACGACTTCGCCGCTGTTGAAGGTGCCGTTATTGTGCCTTTCACTGATATCCGTTCAGTACAGACGCTGATCGAAGCCGACGAGTTCGAAATCAAGTACGGAGCTCAGGACGTTTCCGTTCACGATGCAGGTGCTTACACTGGCGAAATCTCGACCGCTATGCTCACGAAGCTCGGCGTTTCGTACGTGGTTGTTGGACACTCCGAGCGTCGTGAATACCATGGCGAAACGAGTGCTCTCGTTGGACAGAAGGCAAAGAAAGCTCTCGACGCAGGCATTATCCCGATCATGTGCTGTGGTGAGGCTCTCGATATCCGCAAGGAAGGCACCCACGTTGAATACGTGCTTGGCCAGATCGAAGAGATGCTCGCTCCACTTTCTGCCGAAGAAGTAGCTAAGTCGGTCATTGCTTATGAACCAATCTGGGCAATTGGCACTGGCGAAGTAGCAACTCCTGAGAATGCTCAAGAAGTCTGTGGTGCAATCCGTTCCAAGATTGCTGAGCTTTTCGATGCTCCTACCGCAGAAGCTGTTCGTATTCAATACGGCGGTTCAGTGAAGTCTTCGAACGTTCAGGAAATCATGGCTCAGCCTGATGTCGATGGTGCACTCGTTGGTGGTGCTTCATTGCAGGCTGATGAATTCGCGAAGATTGTTACATATCAGGCGTGATTGTCTTGTTTGTGGGTTACGAATAGATTTTCGTAACCCACAAACATCTTGTAAGATGTGGCTAGTGCCATCAGACAGCGCATACACATTATTCTGAAAGTAGTGGACTGTTGAAAACCATTTTGATTATTTGCTCGGTTCTTCTTGTAATCACCAGCCTTTTGCTTATTGCAACCGTGCTTTTGCATAAGGGTCGTGGTGGCGGTATTTCAGATATGTTTGGCGGTGGGCTTTCCACCTCAATGCGATCGTCTGGTGTAGCAGAACGCAACTTGAATCGAATCACTATCGGTGTGGCAATCACCTGGTTCATCGTCATTGCGTTGATCGGATTGATCACCAAGTTTGGTGGCTGAAATATATAGCTGATCTCGCAGTATCGACTTATAGTGGTGGGGCGGTTTCTAACGCTGTAACGCGTGTTAGAAACCGCCCCACCAGTCTACTCAGGCAATGCCCGATTTAGGCTCAAATGCCCAATTATCTCATTGCCTTCTCAACAGTTTCGATAAGTTCATTCCAGGCAATTTCAAACTTTTCAACACCGTCATTCTTGAGCTTGATCATTGCTTTATCGAAATCAACACCCAAGCGGATAATCTTCTCGATAGTGCGCTGTCCAGCATAAACGGAGTCGCGAATAGTGTCACCTGTAATGTTGGCAGACTCGATAGTGGCATGTAGCGTCGCCTCCGGCATTGTATTAACCACATGCTTTGATACAAGTTGATCAACATACATCGTAGGGGAGTAGTTCGGATTTTTTACCCCAGTGGATGCCCAGAGCGGTCTTTGTACATTTGCACCCAGCTCATGCAACTTGCTAAATTCTTCGGATTCTTCGAAGATCTCCATAAACGCTCCATAAGCCACCCGAGCATTAGCTAAACCAGCGCGACCTCGCATGGCCAGTGCATCTGGCGATCCCATGGCTTCTAGCTGAGCGTCAATCTCTGAATCAACGCGCGAAATAAAGAACGAAGCAACAGAATGAATCTTTGATAGATCTAGACCGACCTCATGTGCCTGGCGTAAACCGGCAATATAAGCGTTGGCAACCTCACGGTAGCGCTTTTCTGAGAAAATCAGCGTCACGTTTACCGAAATTCCTTCGGAAATTGCCCGAGTGATCGCAGGCAAACCCTCCTTAGTGGCTGGAATCTTGATCATCAAATTTGGACGATCAACAATCTCCCAAAGTTTCTTGGCTTGCAAGTATGTTTGCTCGCCCTTTCGCGCCAAACGCGGATCAACTTCAATTGAGACGCGACCATCCACGCCACCAGATTCTGCGTAAATCTGGGCGAAAACATCGCAAGCCTGACGCACGTCGTCGGTAGTAAGTTGAAAAATCACGTCTTCAACATTCTTGCCTTGAGAAGCAAGCTCCTCAATCGCGCTACCGTAGCCATGACCATGAGAAATCGCAGCTTGGAAAATTGCTGGATTGGTAGTGACACCAACCACACCGGCAGTCTCAATAAGATGAGACAAGTTACCGCTATTCAAGCGTTCGCGTGAGAGGTCATCGAGCCAAACAGATACGCCTTCGTGGCGAAGTTCATCAATTTTTCCCATGTCGTGCTCCTGTGATTACATGTTTACTGATGCAAGCGAATCTTTTGCTGCCGCAACTACCGCTTGAGCAGTGATTCCATATTTTTCAAACAGGCGGTTGCCAGCAGCGGATTCTCCAAAATGATCCACGCCAACGCTACGACCAGCATCTCCGACGATGCCTGCCCAGCCGAACGTGGAACCTGCTTCGACCGAAACTCGCGCTTTGATCGTCGTCGGAATTACTTCCTCCTGGTATTCCTTCGATTCCTGCCGGAACCACTCGAGGGACGGCATCGAAACGACGCGAGCTGAGATGCCTTCAGCAGCAAGCGCTTCACGAGCTTCCAGCGCAACTGGCACCTCCGAGCCGGTGGCGATGAGTACGACGTCGGAACCATCAGCGAGCACATACGCACCACGCAACGTTCCTTCTGCCGAAGCGTACTCCGCATCACCACGCTCAATCACTGGGAGATTCTGGCGCGTAAGCACGAGTCCTGCTGGACGGTCCGTGCGCTCCAAAATACCGCGCCATGCATACGCAGTTTCATTAGCATCAGCTGGGCGCACCACATCGAAATTCGGAATCGCACGATATGCCCACAGATGTTCAATTGGCTGGTGGGTTGGACCATCCTCGCCAACTCCAATAGAGTCATGAGTCCATACGAAGATCGAAGGAACGTTCATGATCGCCGCAAGGCGCACAGCTGGGCGCAGATAATCTGCAAACACAAAGAATGTTCCACCATAAACACGGGTTAGACCGTGCAAGGTAATTCCATTGAGAATAGAACCCATGGCGTGCTCGCGAATACCGAAGTGCAAGGTACGTCCATATTCATTTCCTGAGAACGCAGCCGACGAACGCTCTGCCGGCAAGAATGAAGGCTCACCTTTCATTGTGGTGTTGTTTGACCCAGCGAGATCGGCCGAGCCACCCCACAGCTCTGGTAGCACGTCTTTGATTGCCGAAAGCACTTCGCCAGATGCCGCGCGTGTTGCTATCGACTTACCCGCTTCAAATACGGGGAGTTCAGCCTCCCAGCCTTGCGGTAATTCATGCTTGAGCAATCGCTCCAGCAATGCAGCGCGCTCAGGATTTGCCGATTTCCATGCGTCAAACTTTGCGTCCCAAGCTGTGCGAGCTACTTGGGCGTTGTGTGCTGCTTGAGCGCGAGTGTGCTCAACAACCTCTGGCGCAACGCCAAAATCAACATCCGGATCAAGGCCGATGATCTCCTTGAGAGCGCGGATTTCTTCTGCACCAAGGGCATTGCCGTGGGCGCTTGCAGTGTTTTGCTTAGTTGGTGCAGGCCAACCAATGATCGTCGAAAGCTTAATAATAGACGGCTTGTCAGTGACCGACTTCGCCTCTTGAATCGCTGCGTAAAGCGCATCTAGGTCTTCTTCGTAACCGCCCTCTTTGCGCCAGTTCACAGCCTGAGTGTGCCAACCATAAGCTTCGTATCGCTTCAAAACGTCTTCGGAGAACGCGATCTTCGTATCGTCTTCAATCGAAATTTGATTCTCGTCGAAAATTAGGATCAGATTTCCAAGATTCTGCGTACCTGCCAAGGAGCAGGCTTCCGAAGTCACGCCTTCCTGGAGACATCCCTCGCCAGAGACCACATAAACAAAGTGGTCAAAGGGGCTTTCGCCCGCAGGAGCGTCTGGGTCAAGCAAGCCGCGTTCTCTGCGTGCAGCCATTGCCATACCGACGGCGGAGGCGAGACCTTGTCCCAAGGGACCGGTCGTCATTTCCACGCCCTTCGTGTGCTTGTACTCTGGGTGTCCAGGTGTAAGCGAACCTTCAGTGCGCAGAGCTTCAAGATCAGTGAGTTCCAAACCATAGCCGGCAAAATACAGTTGGTTGTACAGCGTAAGCGAGGAATGTCCTGCAGAAAGCACGAAACGATCGCGACCCAGCCATTCGGCGTCGGCAGGATCGTGACGCATCACTTTTTGAAACAACATGTAAGCCAGCGGTGAGAGTGAGATTGCTGTACCAGGGTGTCCATTGCCCACCTTTTGCACAGCATCAGCCGCCAAGGCGCGACCAGTTTCAACTGCGCGCTGATCAAGTTCTGTCCAGTTTAGCTTTTCCATGTATTGGCTCCTGACAACCATGCGAATACGCAGGTTAAATTGGCTTATAATGAATGTCTTCCACTAATAAGGATATAGTCTTGTCGGGGAATATGCGTAGGACTTTAAGAAATTCGAAAGGTGTGTCTGATGCCAACAGCTAGCGATGTACCTTCGACTGCATTGACCAAGCCAGTGAGCCAATATATCGCCCATTTACGGGTTGAACGCGCCTTATCAAAGCACACAGTTGCGGCTTATTCGGCCGATCTCAAGCTCTATCTCGATTTTGTGCATGCACGGCGAATATCGAGCTTTGTTGACGTATCTGAATCAGATGTTGAGTCCTTCCTCGAAGGCTTGCAAACCGGATTTTCCGGTAAAACGCTTTCGGCAGCAAGCGTCAATCGTGTTCTTGCTTCGGTGAGAAATTTTCATAAGTTCTTGGTGCTTGATGGAATTAGTCCACATAATCCGGCCAAGGACGTGCACCCACCCAAAATGCCGAGCCGCTTACCGAAAGCGATCTCCATCGCTCAGATGCAAAAACTCATTGATGCCACAATGATTGGCGACGACGCAATTTCCCTACGCGACCACGCTCTCTTTGAGCTCTTGTACGGTACTGGCGCACGTATCTCAGAAATAACTGCTTTGAGCATTGACGACATCGATTTCGACCAAGCGGCTATTCGTCTCTTCGGCAAAGGGCGCAAAGAGCGAATCCTGCCTTTAGGCTCCTATGCACTCGACGCGATAAAGCAGTATTTGGTGAGGTCACGTCCAATCCTGGCGAACAAAGGAAAAGGAGCCTCCGCCGTCTTCCTGAACAAACGAGGTCAGCCACTCTCACGCCAATCTGCATGGGGGATTATCCAAGAAGTTGCGCAGCGTGTTGATATCACGGGTATCTCTCCTCACACTTTCCGCCACTCGTTTGCAACTCATCTGCTACAAGGCGGAGCAGATGTAAGAATCGTCCAAGAAATGCTCGGTCACTCCTCGGTCACAACCACACAGATTTACACAAAAGTCAGCCTCGATACCGTGCAAGAAGTCTATGCCAATGCGCATCCACGGGCTCGGCATAAATGAGTATTCGAAAAATTTCGGGTAGATTATTACTGTGAGTTCAGAACAGACATCTTTTCTAGACGAGATTAATCAGGAGCGAGATTTCCCATTGCCACCTGATATTAACGGGCACGGTCCTGCCCGCATTATTGCCATGTGCAATCAGAAGGGCGGCGTTGGAAAAACGACCACCTCGATTAATCTAGCTGCTGCATTGGCAGGTTATGGCCGCAAAGTGCTTCTCGTTGACTTCGATCCACAAGGGGCTGCTTCAGCAGGCCTTGGGATTAACGCAAATGCTCTCGAACGCACGATCTACAACGAAATGATTGCTGCGAAGCCGAATGTACGCGAAGTTATCTGCCAAACATCGGTTCCAAGTCTCGATATTGTTCCGGCAAATATTGAACTCTCAGCTGCAGAAATCCAACTTATCAACGAAGTGGCGCGCGAGCAATCGCTCACTCGGGTGTTGCGTCCGGTGCTTGACGAATACGACGTCATCATTGTCGATTGCCAACCATCCTTAGGTCTGCTCACGGTCAATGCTCTTACTGCCGCACACGGCGTCCTTATCCCGCTTGAAGCAGAATTTTTTGCTATGCGCGGTGTGGCGCTTTTGGTTGACCAAATTGAGCGCGTCCAAGATCGCCTCAACCCACGGCTGAAGATCGACGGCGTACTGCTCACGATGGTCGATACCCGCACGATCCACGCGCGTGAGGTTATCCAGCTGGTCGAAGAGCGGTTTGGCGAGCTCGTTTTCGATACCAAGATCGCACGCACCGTGAAATTCCCAGATGCGACTATCGCCGCCGAGCCAATCACGACTTTTGCACCGTCACATCCAGGCTCACTCGCATACAAGCGGCTGGCACGAGAGCTGATCGCTCGTGGTGCCAGCGCCTAGTAACGCACCTGTTCAGGAAGATCTCTTCACTGAAACTAAAGATACTTTTGCCGTTGATCTGGATGTTTTTCAAGGTCCATTTGACGTGCTTCTTTCGCTGATCGCTCGACATCGGCTCGATATTACGGATGTGGCGCTCGCACAGGTAACGGACGAATTTTTGGCATTCGTGGCAAAACAAGAGGAACTTGATTTATCAGGTGCTTCCGAATTTCTGGTAGTCGCGGCTACTTTGTTGGATCTGAAAGCTGCCCGTCTCCTTCCGCACGAAGAGGACGACGCCGAGACAATCGAGCTACTTGAGGCGCGCGATTTATTATTTGCAAAGTTACTCCAATATCGAGCCTTTAAAGAAGTTGCTGTTGATATCGCGGTGAGGTTCCAGCAGCAATCACTATCCTTTCCGCGAATTGTTGATCTTGAGCCACATTTTCGGAGTATGCTGCCGGAACTAGAATTCAACGTGGATGCTACAGATTTAGCTATATACGCAGCTCAGGCACTAACACGAAAATCTGCTGGGGTAACATTAGATCATCTGCACGATCCCTTGGTTCCGGTAGATTCTCAGGTGATACTGTTGCGTGAACGGTTACTTATCGGCGATAGAATTTCCTTTACACAGGTGTGCGCCGACGCGCGAAATATCCCAACTGTCGTATCTCGTTTTCTGGCAGTATTAGAGCTCATCCGTGCTGGTGAGCTTGCCATTGAACAAGATTCTCCACTTGGCACTTTGGTGTTGACCCGCATTGAGCCTGCCATGAGTGGAACCCAAATATCGCCTGACGGCGCAGACACACCGATTTCACAGGCGTCCCGTTCCGCTTCATATCCAGCAGATTCATATCCAGCAGACGCAGTAGACTCACACGACATAGCGGAGGTTCCATGAGCGATAGTTCGTTCCTCAAAGGCGCACTTGAAGCAATCTTGATGGTTGCTCAAGAACCAATCACAACATCCGCATTGGCACAGGCATTGGGCATTACCGAGGCGGAAACCGACACTTTACTTCGTGCACTTGCTCACGAATATGAGTCAGATTCCGCAGTCGCTCGTGGCTTTATTTTGCGCGAAGTCGGGGGAGGCTGGCGCTATTATTCACACCCGCGATACGCGGACATCGTGGGAAACTTTGTAACGGCGGGGCAATCCAATAAACTTTCAGTACAGGCATTGGAAACCCTCGCAGTAATTGCTTATCGGCAACCGGTAACACGTGCACAGATTGCGGCAATTCGCGGAGTTGAGGTAGATTCGGTAGTTCGAACATTGCAAACTCGCGGGCTTGTTGAGCAAGTTGGCACAACAGCTGCAACTGGTGCCAGCCTGTATGGAACTACTGATTACTTTTTGGAACGAATGGGTATGAATTCTTTGGCGGAATTAGCACCTCTCGCACCTTATTTGCCCGACAACGAAGACTTAGAAGACGTCGAAAAGGAAATACGATGAGCCGATTTACGCAAAATTTACATGATCCTGAGGGGGAGCGTCTCCAGAAAGTCTTAGCGCATGCCGGAGTTGGTTCGCGGCGCGCCTGTGAAGAACTTATTGAAGAAGGTCGCGTGAGCGTTGATGGACATATCGTAACGCAGCTCGGTATCCGTGTTGATCCAAGCCGTGTAGCGATCCATGTAGACGGAAACCGCATACAAGTTGACGAATCAAAACTTACGGTAGCACTGTACAAGCCACCGGGCGTAGTCTCAACCATGCAAGACGATCAGGGACGCAAGACCTTGCAAGATTTTGTACAAGACCGAGCCGAACGTCTTTTTCACGTTGGACGCCTTGACGTCGATACCGAAGGTTTGATTTTGCTGTCGAACGACGGCGAGTTGACGCATCGTTTGACGCACCCTTCCTTCGAAGTGCCAAAGACGTACATCGCTCGAGTAGAGGGCACTGTTACCCGAGGTCTCGGTAAAGTTCTCGAGAAGGGAATTACGCTTGAAGATGGTCCAGTTAAAGTTGATGAATTCGTCCTGCGCGAATCTGCACGTAAGAACTCTATTATTGAGGTCACGTTGCATTCGGGAAGAAACCGTATCGTGCGCCGCATTATGGACGAAGTGGGGCATCCAGTAATGGAATTGGTGCGCACCTGCTTTGGCAACATCACAATTGGTCGTCTCAAGCCTGGGCAAACCCGCGTGATTGGCGGGTCGGAGCTCAGCGCTTTGATGAATCTGGTGGATCTCTAATGGATTTCACATCCCCTGCGCTTACCAACTCACCAGTGCTTATTATCGGCACTGGTCTTTTGGGTACCTCAATCGGTCTGAGATTGCGGACGCAGGGTGTAAACGTCCACCTCGAAGATGCTTCGCCAATTGCCGCGAATCTTGCACAAGACCTTGGGGCCGGCTCAACCAAACCTGTTAACGATCCGAGCATTGTAGTAGTAGCAGTACCACCTGATGTCACGATTTCGGTAGTTTCCGCAGCACTAGATAGATTCCCGGATGCGATAATCACAGATGTTTCCTCAGTGAAGTCAAAAATTGCATCGGGCTTGAGCTCTCATCCACAAGCACATCGCTGGGTTGGCTCGCACCCTATGGCTGGCAAAGAACGCTCAGGCGCTATCGCGGCGGATGCGGACCTTTTCATTGGCAGACCGTGGGTAGTTGTTCCAGGGGAGAAATCCTCGTCGGTAGCGATCGGTGCCGTGCGAGATTTAGCTGTTGATATGGGCGGAGCGCTCATCACTATGAGTGCAATCGAGCATGACAGAGCCGTGGCAGTTGTCTCGCACGTTCCGCAGATCATGAGCTCGTTACTTGCTAGTTCACTGGTGAGTGAGCAATCGTCGTCACTTGAACTTTCGGGCCAAGGTCTACGCGACGTCACCCGTATCGCGCAATCGGATCCGCTGTTATGGACGTCGATTATTTCGGAAAATCGGACAGAAATTTCGCGGATTTTACAAGACATTCGCCAAGATTTATCGGCACTCATCTGCGCTATTGATTCAGGTTCAGGTCTTGACGTTATTTCACGTACCATCGCCAATGGAAATGCTGGCGTGGCACGAATTCCTGGTAAACACGGAGGGGCGCCAACCCGTTACGCCGAAGTTATTGTTTTGGTGCCAGATAAACCGGCTGAGCTTGGCCGACTCTTCTCTGAAGTGGGCGAAATTGGCGTCAATATTGAAGACTTTAGTTTGGAGCATTCGCCTCAACAACCAGCTGGTCGCGCATTGCTGTCGGTAATACCAGCTAAAGCTCATGAACTCGAAGTTGGCCTCGAACAAAGAGGTTGGCAAATCATAAATATGTCAAGGAAGGATGCCATGCCTCTCGTAGTAGCTATTGATGGCCCATCAGGATCCGGAAAATCTACCGTGTCACGAATGCTCGCGAAGAAGCTACGCTTGGCGTATCTCGATACAGGCGCAATGTACCGTGCCGCAACGTGGTGGGCACTGCATGAAGGTATTGATCTCGACGATCAGCAGGCTGTATACGAGGCAACTCTCGCGATGCCGCTCGAGATTAGTCTCGATCCTGAAAATCCACGCTTTGTTTGTGGTGGTACCGATATCTCGTCCGATATCCGCACTTCGGACTTGTCTAAAGTAGTGTCCAAAGTGGCCACCAATCTCGATGTGCGCGCCAATATGAAAGAGCGGCAGCGCGATATCATCTCCCAAGCTCAGGATCCGAACAGCTTTTCTAACGGCAGGGGAATCGTGGCAGAAGGACGCGACATCACCACCGTCGTCGCCCCAGATGCGCATGTGCGCGTGTTGCTTACCGCTTCGGAGGACGCACGGCTACGTCGTCGTGCTTTGGAAGTGCGGGGGAGCGACGACGAAAGCTCGCTCGCAGCCACCCGTGACGAAGTATTGCGACGGGACCGCGATGATTCGACTGTGTCTGAATTTATGACTGCGCAGGACGGCGTGACCACTATCGATTCTTCGGAATTGACGATTGATCAAGTAGTTTCTGCAATCGAAACGCTTACAACGGAGGTATCCCGTGGCTGAACAAGATTTTATTGAAGACGACGATATGGTGAGTGCGCCAAGTTTTGAGGACTTCGATTCAGAAGACGATGCCCAACGCGCCGAAATGATGCGGTCGTTCCTCACTGAATACGAGCTCGACGACGAAGATCTCGCCTATCTTGAAGAGGATTTTCAATTCTCATCGCAAGACGAAGATCCAGGTTATCCGGTTCTTGCTGTTGTTGGACGTCCGAACGTCGGAAAGTCCACTCTTGTGAATCGTATCGTTGGTAAGCGTGTTGCTGTCGTACAGGACGAACCGGGAGTGACGCGTGATCGCGTGCGCTATGACGCTCAATGGAATGGCAAAACATTCACCCTCGTTGACACTGGTGGCTGGGAACTTGATGTAGCCGGTATCGATAAATCAGTTGCACAACAATCAGAATTTGCCATCGAACAAGCCGATGCCGTGCTATTCGTTGTGGATGCGACTGTTGGCGCTACTGACACCGATGAACAAATTGTGCGGTTATTGCGTCGTAGTGGAAAACCAGTAATTCTTGCTGCTAACAAGGTTGATGCTCCGAACCAAGAAGCTGACGCCGCGTATCTGTGGTCGCTGGGATTGGGCGAGCCCTATCCGATTTCAGCACTTCATGGTCGTGGCACCGGCGATATTCTCGACGCCGTTCTCGACGTCTTGCCTGAAGTCTCAGCAACTGCGAAATTGCGTCCAAAGCACGGTCCACGGCGCATTGCGCTGATTGGGCGTCCGAACGTTGGGAAATCCTCGTTGCTTAACCGTCTAGCAGGGGAGAACCGGGTAGTGGTTGATCCTTTGGCAGGCACAACTCGTGACCCAGTCGATGAGATCATTGAGCTTGATGGCGAGCAGTGGATGTTTGTGGACACCGCAGGTATTCGCCGTCGTGTCCACCTCACTCATGGTGCCGACTACTATGCCTCATTGCGCACTCAAGGTGCACTTGAAAAGGCTGAGCTCGGACTCGTGCTTATTGATGCGTCCCAAGAGCTTACTGAGCAAGATATTCGTGTCATGCAGCAGGTGATTGATTCGGGCCGCGCCATGGTTGTGGTGTGCAATAAATGGGATCTTGTGGATGAAGAGCGCCGGCTCATGCTCGACCGTGAGATTGAACGCGAGCTCGTACAGATGCCTTGGGTTGAGCGAGTGAACCTTTCTGCTGCAACTGGTTGGCATACAAATAGGCTGACCCGTGCTATGCACACCGCACTTGAATCGTGGGACAAACGCGTTTCCACCGGCAAGCTCAATTCTTTCCTAGGTGAGATTGCAGCAGCTAATCCACATCCAGTACGCGGCGGTAAACAGCCTCGAATCTTGTTCGGTACCCAAGTAGCGAACCGTCCACCGAAATTCGTACTGTTCGCTTCAGGTTTCATCGAACACGGCTACCGACGGTTCTTGGAGCGCCGTTTGCGCGAAGAGTTTGGATTCGAGGGAAGCCCAGTTCAAATTTCGGTGCGGGTGCGCGAAAAGAGAAAACGCAAGTAGTTGTGATCGTAGCTACCAAGACGAACTCAGTAGACTTTCAAGCTCCTTTTGCCGTTTCAAAACAAAACCCCGAGATACCAATCGTTGATATCTCGGGGTTTTCGTCGGGCTAGCGGGATTTGAACCCACGACCCCTTGACCCCCAGTCAAGTGCGCTACCAAACTGCGCCATAGCCCGTCGTCGCTCGGCAACCTCACGACACCGTCTTTCGACTCAACGATAATAGCCCGTATTTACCTATTCGTGGTAATCGACAGGGGAATTTGCACCGCACAGTAAAACAGTATTCAATTATTATATGTCTGAAAATCTCTCCCGTATCGAAGCACAATTTCGCAGCTCTGCACTGTTTATCAACTCTTATCAAATCAATCTTGATGTGTCGGAAGCTACTAGTGATTCCACAACTTTTCAGACTCACTCACGCATTACATTTTCCCAAAACAAAAGTTGCGCGATCTTCGTCGATTTCATCGGCGATTCGGTGCAGTCAGTTACGCTAGACGGCACAGCTCTTGACTTCCAGTTTGACGGCGCGCGTATCCACCTGGGTGAAGTTGACGCAGGGGAGCACATCGTCGAAGTAACAGCCACTGGTATCTATTCAACGTCAGGCGAGGGTCTTCACCGTTTCAAAGACCCACTTGACCAGCAAACATACCTCTACACTCAATTTGAACCCGCCGACGCACGCCGAGTTTTTCCAAACTTTGAACAGCCCGATCTCAAGGCAACATTCGATATTTCTATCAGTGCCCCGGTTTCGTGGACTGTGCTGTCCAATGGCGAACAGATAAGTTCTAGCGAAATATTTACCAACAGCGACGGCGAGGAGTGCTGCACGAGAAGTTTTGCGACGACGCCGCGCATGTCCACCTATCTGACGGCTTTCATTGCTGGTCCTTACGTCGCTTTTCACGACGAAGTCACGCACGATTCACAGCGCACCAAACTTGGTTTTTATTGCCGCGCCACTCTAGCTCAGTATTTCGCTCTCGAGGATATTTCAACAGTTACGAAGCAAGGTCTTGGCTTATTCCCATCAGCCTTTGGTGTTTCTTATCCATGGGGAAAGTACGATTCGGTATTCGTTCCCGAATACAATCTTGGGGCGATGGAAAATCCCGGCTGCGTGACGTTCAATGAAGCAGCATATATTCATCGTGGTCAATCGACTCGTGCCCAACGCGAAGGCCGGGCCAATACGATTCTTCACGAGATGTCTCATATGTGGTTTGGCGATTACACCACCCCACGATGGTGGGATGATCTATGGCTCAAAGAATCCTTTGCTGAATTTATGGGCGCATGGGGCTGTGCGCAAGCAACGCAATACACCGAGGCGTGGCAAAGTTTCGCGGGGCGGCGTCTCGCTTGGGCACTCCAAAACGACCAATACCCAACAACGCACCCAATTGTCGCAGATGTACCGGATCTCGAAGCAGCCGATCAGGTCTTTGACGGTATCACTTATGCCAAAGGAGCTGCCGTTCTACGGCAGTTGGTGGCATGGGTTGGCGAAGAAGCGTTCTTCGCTGGAGCACGCGCATATTTCGCTGCTCACCCTTTCGGCAACGCCACGCTTGACGATCTGTTAATTGCCCTCGAACAGGCTTCTGGTAAGGACGTTCGCTTTTGGGCACAGCAGTGGTTACAAACAGCGGGTGTCTCTACGCTCGCCGTTGAACGCCACGAAGACGGCGTCATGATTCGCCAAGAAGGAATTGAGCCGCTGACTGGTGAAAAGATCATCAGGCCCCATCGGATTAAGGTTTCTGCTTGGAAAGCCAGTGAAGAAAAGTTGCACCGCGTTGCTGCGCTCGACATCGAGCTCACTACCGACGTCGTCATTCCTTGGGATCAGCTTGGGGGAGCAGAGATCGATGCAATTTTGCCAAACGATGCCTCCCTTACTTATGCCAAAATCGCGTTCGATCCCAAGTCGCTTCGTGCGTTCTTAACCATGGATGTCGACGACGATTTGTCGCGTTCGGTAATTAGCACGGCGCTGTGGCAAGCTGTTCGGGATGCTGCAATCACTCCTCGCGAATACCTCGCTTATGTCGCTGCGATGCCTCAACTGGCAGACTCAGCCTTGCTTTCCCAACGCACACAAACGCTCTTATTTTCTATCAAGAATTTCGAGCCAGCCACTACGCGCAACGAACTGCTCGAACAACTCTTTATGCTGGCACACGAGCAAATCCGTAGCTATGGCGATATTCAAAACGATCAAAGCCTGATTTGGATGCGTACCCTTGCAGCTGTAGGCGGTTTATTGCCCAATAACAGCGACATCGTGAAGGAATGCTTAGCGAGAATCAGGGATCAAGATTTGCGTTGGCAACTACTGATAGCGCTCGCTGCCCATTCGCACGTTACAGTAGAAGAACTCGATGCAGAACTAGCTAAGAGCGCAAGCGCCACAGACGAAGTCGCGTACCGTCAAGCGCGTGCGAGCATGCCCAACACCCGCGCTCATACGGCAAGCTTGCTAGTCAATAGCGCTAACGAGCTGTCGAACACTCATGTGCAAGCTCTCGTTGACGGTTTCTCACACCCGCTTCATGACGACGAGGCTCGAGCGGCATTGCCACATTATTTTGACTGCATAGAAGACATCTGGAATCGCTATTCGCAGGAGATAGCCGAACGTATAGTTTATGGCTTGTATCCTGCCTCTGACCTCGATTCTCCGCACGCGGAACTGGATTTAGAGCATGCAGATAAATGGTTGAACAAGGAAGGCACTCCGGCAGCTCTGCGAAAGGTAATCTTGGATTGCCGCGATGATCATTGCCGCAAACTCCGAGCACAAACTGCGGCTCAAACGCAATAACGAGCGACGTAGCATGGACTTGCGACAAAAGAAAATTGCGTACGAAGATGCATTACAAAGAGTGTGCAATCTAAGATAAGATTAGGTAATTACAAAGGTAAGGGGAGTGAAATGTCAAACGAAGAGTTTAACTTACAACAGCCTGCTGGTTCGCAAGATCCTTCGTCTACGTCACGTTTCACTATTGCTGGTGCATCTAACGCATTCGGCGAGATCAAGGGTATCGACGCAGACGACCGCGCCGCGATAGAAGCCTTGCCGTCGTCGTCCGCTCTCCTTATCGTGCGACGTGGTCCGAATTTTGGTGCCCGCTTCTTGCTTAACGACGACGAAACGGTTGCTGGACGTCACCCGAAGTCGGATATTTTTCTCGACGACGTAACAGTTTCACGCCGTCATGCTACATTCGTACGCGAAGGCAACCGATTCTACGTGCGTGATGCAAATTCGCTCAACGGAACCTACGTGAACCAGAAACTCGTTGAGGAAGCGTTGCTGGCTAACGGTGATGAGGTACGTATTGGGAAGTATCAGCTCACTTTCTTTGCTTCTCCTAAGGTGGCTCAATGAGTTCTGAAGTCAAAGCAGAACTTTATCAAGAGGAAAAGCTGACTTGGCCACAAGATGTTTCGCACGAACCAACGTTGAAAATGGGGGAAGTGCTTGCGGCTCTGAACAGCGAGTTTCCCTTTTTAGCCTCATCGAAGATTCGGTACTTTGAGCAGGTTGATCTAATCCAACCTCATCGCACTGACTCGAATCAGCGTAGGTTTTCCCATGCGGACATCGAGCGGCTACGTTTTATCCTGGTGGAGCAACGTGACCGCTACACGGCACTTCCGCAGATTAAAGAGATGCTGAAGCAACTCGATTCAGGTGAAGTTGAGTCGGAGCATCCAAGCAAAATGCGTATTGTGCGCGATAACGATATACATACGCCGCGTCCCGGAACTCGCCTTCATAAAGATGAACTAGCAGCTCTTACCGGTGCATCAACTGCTGATATCGAAAGTTTTGTAGCAGCTGGCTTACTTACCCAAGACTCGCGGGGGAGACTCACTGCTCAGGCTGTTGACATCGTTCGCTATGCACTAATGCTTAAAGACGTAGGTGTAGATATGCGAAGCCTGCGATCAGTACGCACTTCTGCACACGCACATGCCGTAAATCTAGTAAATCTCCTCGCCAATGAACGCGCCAAGAAGAATGCCGTCGCCAAAGAGCGCGTAATCATGGAAACAGGGGAGTTGAGCACGATGCTCACCAACTTTTACCGTGCCCTTTTGCTTGAAAGTATTGACGTCGAACTTCGTTAATTTCCGGCAAACTAAGTGCGGATTCAAGTTACGGCTGGATTTTCTTCACGACCGCACCAAAACAACTTCTTAAAGTATGACTTTAGACATTCCGGTGCGACACGCCAACATTACTTAGAGTGTCAGCGTTGAAATCGAGACAATTCCGGTCTAACCTTGAAGTCAGACGGAAACAAGGAGGGCTGACGTGAATAGTGACGCAACCGCGCATGGCGTCCATCCGCAGCGAGCACAACAAATGTTGTTCGGAGATGGTTTGCCAGATCTTGATATGGAAACAGGATATCGAGGTCCGGCTGTTTGTCGCGCCGTTGGTATTACATACCGCCAGCTCGATTACTGGGATCGTACCGGTCTTGTAGAACCAACGATTCGTTCAGCACAGGGCTCAGGATCACAGCGCCTCTATTCGTTCCGCGATATTTTAGTACTTAAAGTTGTAAAACGATTGCTCGATACGGGCGTTTCGCTACAACAAATCCGCACCGCAGTGGAACAGCTTTCAAGCCACGGAGTTGATGATCTCGCTGGAATCACGTTAATGTCCGACGGCGCGTCAGTATATTTGTGCACGTCGAATGATGAGGTAATTGACCTCATCAATGTTGGCCAAGGCGTATTTGGTATTGCATTGAGCCGTGTGTGGCGTGAAGTTGAAGGATCATTGTCTGAACTACCTACAGAGCGACTTGACGGTTCTGGCAATTCCGGAGTTGTGGACGAGCTTGCAGCTCGCCGTGCCGCACGCAACGCAATGTGAGATATTTTCTCTGCGCACACCCAGAAACTTGGGAGTAGTGGAGTGCAGGACATCTTTCAATACATTTACAGTGTAAATTTTTGTCCCAATCAGCAAATTTGACATAATATATATTATCGGCTTTTCACTATCGTCGTTGTCCGCGCGTACTTGTGTATATTGGCACGTTTTCGAGCGTCCCAGAAATACGGTAGACTAGCTCTAGATCAGTTAAAGCTAATATTTCGTAAAAGAGAGAAACATAGACTTATGGTGGAACGTTCACTACGCGGCATGAAAATTGGTGCGAATTCTTTAGAGTCGGATATCGGCGTCGCACTTGTAGACCGTCGTGAAGTCACATACGAATGCCTAGACAATCAGCAGCGTTTTGTTGTGACGCTCGCTGCAGACGCAGAAGCACCGGCTGTATGGGAATGCCGCTGTGGTTCAGAAGCTAAACTAATCGGCGCACAGGTAGAAGATGACGACGAAGAAAAGACGCAGAAGCCTGTTCGTACACACTGGGATATGTTGCTCGAGCGGCGCTCGAAAGAAGAATTACAAGAACTTCTTGATGAGCGCTTGGCGCTGCTTCGCGAAGGAAAGCTCTACAAGCGCATGCGATGATACTCAGTTATCTGTATGTAATTAACCTTTAAACCTGATTTTGGGTGTTGCCTTTTTGCAAGGCAACACCCAAAGCTATATCAGCCACCATCAAGATTTGCGTTTTGATTTAGGTTGCGACTGGGTCGAACGAGAAAGCTTCGCCTGCCGAAGAAGCAGATAAGTCGGCATAAGAAGGCATAAAACGCCCAGAGCGAAGCACAAATACTCGAGCAATTCAGCGGTACGAGTGGCCACCGTTTGTGTCGAAATCAAGGGAACATCAATTACCGTGGCTGATTGCTCAAATAGATCCGTCTGGTAACGCACTACTCCCCTTGCCGAGATAACCGCCGACGTACCGGATGTAGACACTTGAATAGCTGATTTACCGTGTTCAATCGCCCGAAAGCGAGTCATAGCGAGTTGCTGCAACGGTTCGCCAGATCTGCCAAATGAGGCATTATTTGTTGGTACTACCAGCAAATTAGCGCCCAACGCCCCCTGTGCAACGATCCGCGAATAGGCAACTTCGAAACAAATCGGCACGGCGGCAACGATATCTGTTTTGCCTGCCCTTACTTTCAGCTGAGCAGCACTGTTTCCAGGCACCATATCAACCGAAATCTTCTTCGCTTCGGGAACTATGCGTTCGATCGTCGTCCGAAAAGGCAGATACTCGCCGAAAGGTACCGGATGCTGTTTGGAATAGGTTCCCACGACGCCGTCGCCATTAATCGCTACGTAGTCATTAGTACGCGTGTCTCCCACGTATTTTTGAGTGCCAAGCATAATCGGCACTCCCCCTGAGTCCTTCATGAGTGTGTCCACAATATTTTTCGCCTCCGGATCTTGGCGAATATCTCGATCCGAAGCGGACTCTGGCCAAAGAATTATATCCGGGCGCTGCGAAAGAATCTTTCGCGTGGCTTGAGCATGATGTTGTGTGACAATAAGTGCGCGAGATTCTCCTGGTCCCAGCTTAGATTCGTCCGGCACATTACCTTGTACTACGCCGATTCGTACACTCGCAGAGCCAGGAACGGCATTCCCGATAAAACTTGGAAGAATCAGCACAACAAGCGGTACAGTCAATGCTGTAATCGCACTGAACACGGCGCGTGCACGCAAGGCGCAGATAACATTGGCAGCGAGTACGGCACAAAATACAGCTACAAAATCAACAAGTTGAATAGATCCCCATGGGCTGAGATTGACCAGAGGTGAGTCAACCAAAGAATATCCCAAACTCCCCCATGGCATTCCTCCAAATGGGACCATGCCGCGGCATTGCTCAACCAGCACCCATAACACTGAATCAGTGGTTGCAACAAGGAAAATCCCTGCCAAGGGTTTGCGCGCTAAGAAATCTTTGTACCCGCGATGCGAATACGTCCAAGCGATGAGGAGCACGCCGAAAAACACACCTTGACTTAGTGCCAGTGCCAAGCGTGCAAGTTCAGTACGAGCAGCTAGAGCAGCCCAATCACACAGTAAATAAAAATAAACAAATCCGGCAAGTGTTCCCAAACAAAAGCGCGTAAATAGCCCGCCACTGCTCACTAACCACAGGCACGCAACTCCCAGAAATGCCAACGGCCACCAATTCAGCGGTGGCGCGGCACAATATAGTGCCACGCCTGCGCAGATACTCAGCAAGGTAGCTGGCATCCAGTTCAATACACGCGGAAAGCTCACTCCAAAATTCTAACGTTTAGCATGCTAATTCAAAAAGGCATCCATACGAACGATCACAGCGCTTTCCGATATCGTAACTGTGGCGAGATTACGCCGTCGTTGCCCAGGAAATGACACAAGCTCCCATGCATCCCCTCGGACCGCATAAGCGTTTTCTATCGGGATACATCGGAGCTTGCAAACACATTTTTCATTTCTGCGTCTAGACATATACGCTAAAGAACTCACCGGCTCAATGCAAGTCAGATCCGCTTTTAGAGCCATTCCCAACGCCGGATTTTTGTGATAGCTTCTGCCGCGAGATCACCCAACCAAAAATCCGATCCAACTACTTTGAGCTGGCCTAATAGATCCAACAACCGACGCGAAGCACTAATAAAATCCCCCACATCGATATGAGACTTTAGTAATACGGCGTCAAGTTTTTCACCATTTGCCCAATCGACAAATGCCTCTACCCCACCTGGATCTGGCTCGAGAGTTCGTTGAATTCCGAATCGTGATTCAACATCGTTGATATAATCAAAATTCCGCTCAACCGCCGCCCAGGCTGCGCGTAACTTTGCCTTTCGTGGGAAACCTTTTCCGAGCCTCCGGTCACCCAAAAATGCAGAACAAATACCGGCAAATTCACTCGCCGTTAATTCTTTGATACTCGGTTCGTTCAAACACATCGAGATCAGCAAATCTGATTCGTTATGGATTCCTCGCAGCAGATGTGCTCCCCCAGCTAGCGAGTAATCTTGTAGGTATCCCAGATAGTTCAAAATATCTGCTGTGGCATCGAATTCTTTCGCCACGGAATCTTCAAAACTTTCAACTAATACATTGAGCTCAGAAAGTCTGCTCTCCAGCGACATATACTCAGTGGCGTCCGCAAGGATTTCTTTGCGTTTGCTATGCTGGTGCACGCTGTGCGCCACGAGCTGTGGATTTTCCCTCACTGCAAAACGATCCCACGAATCAACCAAATCTCGATCCGTACCTAATTCAGACCGCTCGTCTACTGCATCCAGAATCGACTGAGCGATGTCTTCGCGCACAGCTGGATCTTTGGGCGAAATTCCGAAAGGCATCTCAATCGTGCCTAAATCGCGCAGTTCAGATGATAACTCATAAGAGTTCAGCCATACCATTTCAGCGAAAACATTCACTAACCGAATCTTTGTTTTGGAAACCGACAGCGCTACGCCGTATTCGAGCTCGCCGTCACGGGCATAAGCATACAAATGCCCAGTTTTGGCTCCGCGCCAACTTTGCTCAACAACACGCCGATACTCTTCTTTCGCCGTCCGCCGCTGCGCCTTGGAAGCACGACCTGCCTGCTGGCGCAGTTGCACATAATCAACCACGTCAAGATGAGGATACTTTGCCGCTAACTCAGTTTCTAGTTCGCGAATACGGCGCTGGATACGCTGAATCCTGCCTTGAATCTGGCCCAAATCGGCATTCTTTTGAAACTGCGCAAATGAAGTTCCCATAATCGCACGGGCTTCTTCACGGCCGTGAATTGCCAATAAGCTAACAACCGTGTTGTAAGAAGGGAAAAACGCCGACTCAAGCGGCTCCATCGCGCCTTGTGCAAGTCGTTCCAAGGTATTGAGATCTATATCAGCAGATGCCAGCACAAACGCATAGCCTTTGTCGTCTTTACCTCGCCTTCCAGCGCGTCCGATAAGCTGCGTGTATTCAGTTGCAGTCAGATCCGAAAAGCCTGTTCCGTCCCATTTATGCAAGTCTTCGACGACGACGGCGCGCACAGGCATGTCTATACCGAGAGACAATGTGCCCGTAGCGTACACAATCTTCAACAGACCTTGTACCATCAAACTCTCAGTGAGTTCCTTGATCGCTGGGAACATTCCCGCATGATGTGCACTAAAGCCCCGCACTAATGCCTTAGACCAGAGGCCAAAACGAACCGCCCGCGCGTCGTCATCAGATAGCGTCTCGCGCAAGGCTTTGACCTGTGCACGAATTGCTTTCTGCTGATGTGCGTCGGTCAAAACGATATCTGCATCCAGTAAGTCTTTTACGGCGTTGTCACAGCCTTTTCGAGAAAAGATAAACTCGATAGCCGGTAGATATTTATGTTCATCGAGAGTGGCGATGACTCGTTTGCGCTGCGCAATCGATACCTTCCGCGCACGACGTCGCCCCTCGTTGCGTACAGCGCCTCTGTCGAGGTGGGAGATCAGCTTTGCTGCTTGATCAGTGAGCTCGCCCTGCGCATCCAAAATTGGGGTGACCTTCGATTTATGAAGTAAAGCCTGCTCCAAAGGCACAGGACGGTGAAAACTGGTAACCGTCGTCGTTCTACCTCGCACGGAACGCAACCAATGAGAGAATTCCTCGATGTTGGCGATGGTAGCCGAAAGTGAAACGAGACGAATATGGCTGGGCAACTGGAGGATAATTTCTTCCCACACCGGTCCACGCACTTTATCTGAGAGATAATGTACCTCGTCAAGCACCACGTAACCGATATCGGCAATTCCGTTGTCACGCAAAAACAACATATTGCGTAAAACTTCGGTGGTGACAACCAACACCTGCGCATCACGGTTGATCGTGGTATCGCCGGTAAGCAAGCCCACGGTATCGCCACCTAAGCTCTGGGCAAATTCGCGGTACTTCTGATTCGAAAGCGCTTTAATCGGCGCGGTATAAATGCAGCGCACGCCCTTCGCTAAGGCCAATTCAATGGCATACTGCGCAACAACCGTCTTGCCAGAACCAGTTGGGGCGCATACGAGAACATCCGAATCGCCAGCCAGCGCCGCCATTGCTTCTTTTTGAAAATCATCAAGTTCAATGCCACGACTGCGAAAGTTATCGAGGAAATTTTCAGTAATGAAATCGCGCATTATTGCCTTACAATGCTAGTTTGATCGCTCGTGGTCGAACGCGAATCGTGGCCGGAAGCTTGCAGATGTACTCGCCGTCAGCCATCACGGCAGGCGGATGCTCGCCATAACAAGTATCCGCTTCTACCGTAATTTCAGAAGTTCGGAAACAGTGCACACGTTCATCTGCCGTGTGCTTTGCCACAGCAAGCTTTGGCAATAGCGAGCCAAATTCGGCTAGCGTAAGGCCTCGCGCAATCACCACATCGAGAAGTCCATCGTTTGGTTTAGCCCTTGGCGCAAGTGCAAAACCTCCGCCCGCATAACGCGTATTCGCCACGCAAAGAAGGGTCATGGAACCGACGCCGGTATGCCCATTAGCCGAAATTTTCACGCCATACGGTTGATAGTTTCGAACGCTTTGACCAATAGCTCGTACGTAACGCAGATTTCCGCGCGGCCATTTCATCCTGTTCGTGCGCTCATTAACATCTGCATCGAGACCAAGACTCACAATCGCCATAGCACGCTTAATGCCCTCTGCCGACTCAATCTCAAGCGCATCGACTTCATAATATCTGCGCGCAAACAGCGAGGTAATAACCTGATGGAGCGAGTCTTCCATATTATGAATTGGCAGCTTAAACTCGCGCGCGATATCGTTTCCAGATCCTGCCGCCACGATTCCAAGCGGAATCCCTGAGTCGCCAACCGCCTCGACGCCAAAGTGTATCATTCCATCGCCACCAACGACGACGAGCGCATCAAGTTCGCCGCTCATCACCGCGGAACGCATTTTCGTCAATGCTTCCTCAGCATTTTCAGCAGCCAGCCAAACGACGTCGATCGGATACTCTTCAACCACTTTAAGCAACTGAGAGCGATATTTTTCCGCTCGTCCTGCTCCTGATTCAGGATTTAGCGCAATTCCAATAATCACTTTCGGTTTTCCTCCCGAATTTTCCTAGCTGCTTCGCGCCGTTGCGCGCTGAATCTGGTTTCAAAATCTTCGGGTTGATCCCAGCGTCGCACCGCGCGATCAAGTTTGTGCGCGCGAATCTCTCGTCGTTCTTCCACGACTTCTCTGTGTTTTACTGCCGCAAGGCTACGCCGATCTGGTGATTCAAAAACGGAGCGAGAGCGAACGTAGTGTCGGATATGCGGAAGCGCATGAGTTGAAAATGCTGCTGCAAATCCGCTCCCCGCGGCAAAAAGCTCGCGCACCGACGTCCACAATCCGATAAGCAAGATGATCAAATATGTGCTCAGAGCACCAAGCCCAATAAACAAAATCCAAAATATAATCATCGTGCTTCCATGTTCTCATAATATTGAAGAAGCTCGCGTATATGAGCGAAGTCCTGTGCGAAAAACGACCGTGGTTCGAGGCTGTGCACTGCGCTGCCAAGCTGCACTAGCACAGATCGTAACCACCCACGATTCGCAATTGGTAGCGTAATTACTAATTCGCCGTCGTCAGCAGCCGAGCGAACATTGGGAACTGATTCCGCAAGCCATCGTGCGCTAGGTGCGCACCGAATGACCACATCATGCCCGGTAAATTCCATTGTTTCGTTCTTCGCCATTCGTTGGGCATGCTGAAATGCCTTCGCAGGAAGTACATCGTTTGAAATCGAGACATCGGCAATGCGATCCAAACGATACGAGTGAATCGCTGCATGTTCATCATCAAATACATCAACAAGCGGATGGTGACCCGAATCGATTGCCACTGGAAATCCGCAAACCGTAACTGACTCTGCTCTCATGCCTCGGTTAGCTTTCCAATAGCGGAACGAAACTTTTTGGCGTTGCGAAATTGCTTGGTCGAATAATCCCGTGACTTCTTGGGAATAAACGATGCTGGGAGCAGGCCAAAGCGCCGAGCCAAAACCTGCCTGTTGTGCGGCATCAACTAGTATTGCACGCAGATGCAGCAAGGAACGTCGCTGCATTTCTTGAGCGGCGCTGAGCAAATAATCGATCGCTCCCAGTAACGCGATAATTTCCGCCAGCGTGAAAAGCGGTGGCGCTAGCTCCTCCAGTTGTGACACTGAAACGATTCCGTCCGGATCTGGCTCAAGTTCAATTGAAATCGGCACCGACGAAACAAACCCGCCCTCAGAATCGACGAGTTCCACCACGAAAAGTTCTTTGAGTTCCTTGTGCATTTGCGACACAGATCGATGAAAATGCGCAGCTAACTCACCTAGCGTAATCGGACCATGGCTTTGCACATACGAAAGAACTGAAACCTTGAGGGCAAGGGAGAGATCCACCATCAGCAATCACCTTCTGCACTACCAAGAGTGACCAAATAACGCATACGATCTATAAACTCTTGACGCAAAACTACTGGTGCTTCAAGGTAGGCATCCGTTCCGTAAAATATCAGGTAATCAAAGAGTTCATGCTTATCAATGTCACTAAATTCTAAGCGCTGATATCCTGCGGGTGCTTCCAACTCTTCACTTGCCATCGCTGCAAAGGGAGCACACGTTCCATCCTTGATAAGAACTGTGGCTTGCACCGCGCTAAAAGCTGCCGACGCATCTGCCGAGGTGTCCGCTACCGAATCTAATAGCTGATCCGTGTTATTGCTGTATTTGCTACCTAAAGCAGCACCGCCGTCTTTCAACAATTTGGGAGTACTTTGTATGCGCGAAACTTTATAAACGCGCTGAGCGCCGGTAGCAACGCCGTCTACACTCACTTCCCAGCCTGAAAAATAAAACGATTCAAAGTGAACATGAATTTTCTGCGGTTGCACTACATACAATGCTTGCGCATTTTTCGTGGTGGACTGATAGCGAAATTCGATCAGCTGATGGTACTGCAACGCATTGGCTATCTCGGTGATAAACTCTCCTCGCGGCATATTTGCGCGAAATACACTTGATTGCTCAGCGCTGGCAGTATCGGCGAGCAGTTTGTGCACGCCCATCTGCATAAATTGTTCGGCATCGCTCCGTCCTTTGTGCCCGAGCACGCCGTACAGTACGCTCAGATCCGATCCGTGGGCATCAACTCGAATACCAGCAGAATTGTTGATCCAATATTTATATTCGCCCTGTTTATTAAGCGCCTGTTCGACGACGTAGCTAGAATCGCGTAAAACCTTGATGTCTTTTTCCACCATGTCGCGGAAGGCATCGTAAGATTTCCCTTCGAAAAGCTCACGGTAGACGGGCAAAGCACGAATATCTTCGAACGAAGCCTTGCGTTCCATCAGGTATAGCGCGAGCGTGATTCTGCGCTCTCCTGTACGATTTTCTTCGTTGTTTGCCATATTGCCTATTTTAGTGCACTAAACTAAATATGTGATTATTTGGCGGCAAGGCAAAATTACTCAGTTCGTCCATTCGTGGGGCGATGCAGGTGAGTACCATATTCTTCTCGACGACGGCACCACCGGAAAAGCACTCGCATATTATCTGATGGTAGGCACTCCTGAAATCGGCGATACAGTGCTCGTTTCAGCTGCTGCAGTTAAACGCGGTCTTGGCACGGGTGGATATATGTTTGTGGTGGCAATTCCAGATCGTCTGCCTGCCGATCCACCTCCACATCCTGGACACATAGTGAAGAATCGTTATTCGCCCACTCAGTACATGGTACAAGGCGTTGACGAACAAGAATCTGCCTATCATCATATCCTTGCTGATGCCCAGCATATCGACGGTATGCATGTAATTGGAGCAGACCTTCATTCAGCACTGCCTGCCATTGTTGGCGCGATCAGAGAAAAAGCACCGCATGCGCGAATCGCATATGTGATGGGCGACGGCGGGGCCTTACCTGCGTGGTTTTCCCAACTCGCATACCGGATGCGTGAAAACGGCGATATCCTCGGCACAATTTCCTGTGGACAAGCCTTCGGCGGCGATCTAGAAGCAGTCAATATTTACACAGGTCTGCTTGCTGCCAAACACGTGTGGGACGCCGATGTTGCAGTTATCGCGCAAGGTCCAGGCAACCTTGGCACTGGCACCCGATGGGGATTTTCCGGTACTTCTATCGGTGAAGCACTGAATGCCGCCGGAATCCTTGGTGGCACACCAGTTGCCGCACTACGAATGTCTGAAGCGGATCAACGAGATCGACACTTTGGAATTTCACACCACAGTATGCGGATTTTGCAAGATATAGTCACCCACCCTTGTATTGTGCCAACACCAGCACTCGATGCATGTTACGTCGAAACCAAACTCGGCGAGCTCATTGACTCACAGCTCGAGGAACTCAAAGCATATTCTCACTTGAACATTAAAGAGATTGATTCCCACGGCTTATGTGAAATGCTTGAGAACTCGCCCTATTCGCTGCGCACAATGGGCCGTAATCTTTCTCAGGACACAATCAACTTCATAGCAGCGGCAGCTGCCGGCCGATACGTCGGTGAAGAACTCATGAAATAGTTACGTTGGGGGTGGTTTGAGTACAAGCCAAATGCTTGTACTCAAACCACCCCCAACGTGCGACCAAGTAACTCAACATTAACTATCAAGTATCTTGGTAGCACAGCTAAGTCCCTAAATTCGCGATGTCAATAGCGGCGTGACGATGATCCCACGTGCACCAGCCGCATATAGCTCATCCATCACCCGGTTCATGTCCTTTTTGGGAACCATAGATCGAACCGCTACCCAACCGTCGTCGTGCAAGGGAGAGATCGTTGGCGACTGGAAACCCGGTGTAAGCTTCACAGCTTCACTGAGTATTTCTTCTTTGCAGTCATAGTCAATGAGCACATAGCCACGGGCAACAATCACGCCTTCGAGACGTCCGTCAAGAATCTTTAGCTCGCGAGAAATCTCAGCATTTGCATTACGAATAAGTACAGCCTCTGAGCGCAACAATGGCTCTCCAAACACGTGCAATCCTGCTGCGCGGAGTGTCGAACCTGTTTCAACTACATCTGCAATCGCGTCGGCAATACCCAATCGCACCGAGGACTCCACTGCCCCATCAAGATGAACGACATGAGCCTGAACGCCGTGCTCCTCGAGGTAAGTTTTCAGCAAAAAATCGTATGAGGTAGCAATCCGTTTTCCTGCCAGATCTGCAATCTGCATGGCTTCACCGCCTGGCGCTGCAAAACGGAAAGTCGAGCGTGCAAATCCCAAGCAACGATGTTCAACAGCATTAGCCCCAGAATCCAATAGCAGATCGCGACCGGTGATCCCGACGTCTACAGTTCCTGCTCCCACATAAACCGCAACGTCACGCGGACGAATAAAGAAAAACTCAACATCGTTTTCTTCGTCAAATAACACGAGTTCGCGTGACTCTCGCCGCTGGCGATACCCAGCCTCTTTAAGCATTTGAGATGCTGGTTCCGATAATGCGCCCTTATTGGGCACTGCAATACGCAACATCGTTTTCGCCTCTTTCTTTAGAGATACCGATAAATATCGTTCGGAGTTATTCCCCTAGCAATCATCATGACCTGTGCGTGGTAGATCAGTTGCGAGATCTCTTCAGCGAGCTCGTCGTCGGATTGATATTCTGCCGCGATCCACACTTCCCCAGCTTCTTCAGCAATCTTCTTTCCGATGAAATGAACGCCCTTATCGAGTTCTTTCACCGTTCCTGACTGCGGATCAGCCCTGTTAGCTTTCTCTTGTAGCTCAGCGTAGAGCTCGTCAAAATTCTTCATGTCTACCACCATACTCTGCCGTTGAAATCTTCAACTACTTGTTTCGTTTGTTAAGAACGTCCTCGGTATAAGCCTTTTTCGCTTCCACAGATGTCTTCACGATGCCCGCGCTTTCCATGAACGTAGACATAGCGCTCCACATTTGAGGATTCTGAGCGCCAAAATCACTTGTGTTTCCATACAATTTCACGGTCGCTTCGAGTACCTTCTGAGCTAAAGCACGTTGCTTTGCATCTTGCAAAGACGGCACATACTCGCGCACAATATCGAGAGCTGCCTGTGGATCCTCAGCGGCAAAAGCAACGCCACGCTGGATCGCATCAAGGAATTTCGCGTATGCATCGACGTTTATCTTTCCAGCAAGGGAGCCAAACCCGACGCCTACCAACGGAGGCTCACCGCCGTCGACAATAGAAAATGAAGTAATATTGACGCCCGCGTTTTGTAGTGCAACCGTATCGTTATTCGAGAATCCGACGACGGCGTCAACTTTCTTTTCTTTGAGAGCAGCAGCCTGCGTATAGCCGATGTATTCAATCTTTACTTTGTTCTTCAAACCGTTCTTTTCAAGTCCAGCTAAAAGCGCAAAATAATTTTCTCCATAAGGCCCAGGTAGTCCAATCGATTTCCCTGTCAAATCAGACCATTTGCTTATTCCTGACTCTTTTGGCGCAATCACTACCACTGGGTACTTTTGATACATTGTGGCCCAATTGACCACGTCAATTCCGGTGGAACGAGCCTGCATCATTTCATCGCCACCAGCAAATACGACGTCTTCCTCCCCCGATTGCAATGCTCCGAAAAGGCTTTCTTGTGCTCCGTGATGGCGCAAGGTGACGTTGAGGCCAGCTTCCTTGAAATATCCCTTTTTCTCGGCGATGTACACTGGTGCGAATTGAACATCAGGGATGTAGGTCAAGCCCACCGTGAATGCTGTTCCTTGAGCATCACTCGTTTGCGTTGTATTTTGTGTGGTCTGAGAGCATCCCACCATCGCAAAGATGAGTACCACGATAGCTGCAACTAGTCTTTTCATTTCTGATCCTATCTTTCAGAAACTGCGCGAACGATACGTGTTTCGGCAGTTCTAAGGGTTAAGTACAAGCCCACAGCCACAATCGACAGTAGAAAAATCGTGGCGAACATTGCCGGAGTATCGTTCAAATGCTGCGCGGTCACGAGTTCTATCCCGAGTCCTCGCTGTCCGCCGATAACCATCTCTCCTACAACCGCACCTGTCATTGCGAGTGTGAACCCTGTACGAAGTCCTGCCATAATGTAGGGCGCTGCCAGCGGAAGCTCGATTCTCAACAAGAGAGTCCAACCGCTACAACCGTCGAGACGGGCAGCTCCGATAAGATCTGGATCCAAGGATCGCACACCAACCGCAGTATTAATGATAATTGGGAATATCACCATAACCGCGCACAATGTAATAATCGGTGCGCTACCGTAGCCGATCCACGAGACCAATAATGGAGCCACTGCCACAGCGGGTATTGCCTGTGATGCAGCCAAATAGGGCTCTATAGTTCTACTGAGAATATCGAAGTGCGCAATCGCAAGACCAAGCGGAACACCGCATACCGCAGCAGCAAGGCATCCGAGCAAAGCTTCCCGTAGCGTTTGCCACAGTGAACTTGCTAGATGTCCGTTACTAAAACCACCGAAAAAGCTGTCGAATACCGCCTGTGGACTAGGCAAAAGATATTCGGCAACGACGTTGGTTTGCGTCAATACCGCCCACAATATCAGCAGCAGTAAACCGAACACGACTGGTGCGATCCACCGATGTTTGCCCATTCCAGATTCCATTTCTCAATTTTCCATAGAGCACCAGGAATGAACCACAAAATAAGCGAAATAAAATTTCGCTAAAATCGTGCGCCTCCCATCCGGACTTTTACCGTCGGTAAAGGAATTTCACCTTTTCAACCGTATATCTGACGATATACGGGTCGCGGACTATCACCGCCGGTTCAGACTTTCACTGACCCTGGAGCACTTCTGTACAGTTTCAACTAATATCACAAAACTACTGAAAAAGAAATCTTGCCACGTTCAAGGCAACCGTTACATCGGTGTCTGTGCGCCTCTGCCCCTCAGCTATGGTGGTGTTGCTTCGCCAAATTTCGCAACTGCTCTACTTCCGCATATGCATCCTCAGCAGCATATACAGCCGAACCTGCCACGAATGTATCGGCACCCGCTTCGGCTGCAATCTCGATTGTTTGGCGCGAAATGCCGCCATCAACCTGTATCCAAACGTCAAGACCAGTTTTGTCGACGGCTTCGCGAGTCTTACGCAACTTATTCATCATTGATGAAATGAATTTTTGCCCGCCAAAGCCAGGTTCTACAGTCATGATGAGGATCATGTCGAATTCATCGAGGATGTCGAGATAAGGCTCAATCGGCGTAGCCGGACGCAGAGCGATACCAGCCCGAGTATTGAGTTTTCGCAGTTCGCGGGCCAACCTCAGTGGCGCCGTAGCTGCCTCGGCATGAAAAGTTACCGATTTCGCACCTGCCTCAGCATATTTCGGTGCCCACACATCAGGATTTTCAATCATCAGATGGCAATCCACTGGTATTGGTGAAACACCAACAATTGACTCAACAACCGGCAAACCAAGCGAAAGATTAGGCACAAAATGATTGTCCATCACGTCAACATGCACCCAATCGGCGTTACGAATCTTGTTCAGTTCACCTTTGAGATCTGAAAAATCGCAATTCAAAATTGAGGGGCTGATTCTCGTTTCCACAGTTATATCCTAGCGTGTAAGAAGGCGTTACGAAGCAGTTTCAGATTTACGGATGATCGCCATATACATGGCATCCGAAAAGTGCAGGTCAGGCCACAATTGTATTTGCTTTTCATGTCCCAGATTATCCAGCTTTGCTTCTCTGGCAGCGATAGCAGGTCCGTCGAGAAGCTCAGCGTCTGCGTGCTGGTCAAGAAAATTCTTCACAATATCCCGAGTCTCTGCCAAATGAGGAGAACAAGTTGAATACGCCACGATTCCGCCACTGCGCACAGCTTTCCAAGCGGATTCCAATAGCTCCGACTGTAGATGCGTCAGATCAACTGCATCTCCGGCAGCTTTGCGCCACCGCGCTTCGGGACGACGCCGGAGTGCGCCGATTCCCGTGCATGGCGCATCAACCAAAATACGATCGTAACATTGAGGCTCAAGATCGCCGATTTCGCGTCCGTCTCCGAGTCGCAGAGCCACGATATCGTCCCAAGGCTCAATAGCCGATTGAACGAGATCCAAACGGTGTTCGTGAGGTTCGTTGGCATGGATCTTGACCCCGCGTTGTGCTGCTATTGCGGCAAGCGTAGCTGTTTTGCCACCAGGCCCAGCACACATATCCAGCCACAGCTCATCTTTTCCATCAATTGGTGTCGCCGCAAAAGCGCGCGCAACCAGTTGTGATCCTTCGTCTTGCACGCCCGCTTGTAAATCTTGAACTGCAAAAACTCTATGTGGATCACCGCCGCGCAACAGCACAGCTGAATCTACAAGTTTGCCTTGATCGCATTGCATTCGTCCACGTTCAATATCTCGACAAAGCTCGTCTGTTGAAATCTCCCGCGCCACTAAAGCCACATCAGCTGGTGCATTGTCTGCCTTGAGTACCGAAATAATGTCTTTCTTTGAGCGCCCGTTTGCTAAGAGAGACTTCGCAAGCACTCGTACGATCCATTCCGGATGGGAAAACCACGTAGCTATAAATCCGAGCGACGACGTCTTCCCCCCGAAGTCTTCGCGTAGCACCGCCTGCCATTGGGCGAGGCTGCGTTCTGACACTCGCCTCAGCACCGCGTTTATGAATCCAGAGGCACCCGAACCGAGAGTGTTGCGCGCCAGTTTCACTGTCTCATAAATTGCTGCATGCGCTGGCGTATCGAATTCCAAGAGCTGATGCGTTCCCATTCTCAGCAATACGAGAACAGGAAGATCTAAAGTGTCAATCGCGCGCCCCGCTGTGCCATGCGCGATGATTGCATCCCAGCGACCTTGAAATCGCAAAGTGCCGTAACACAAGTTCGTAGCATAGGCTGCATCTTGCTTATTAAGTCGAGCACGACGAATCGATTTTGGCAACTCCAGATTCGCATACGCGTCGTCTTCCGCAACTGCTAAAAGCGTCTCAAATACAACTTCTCGCGCAGGATCGGAAGAACTCCGACCGGGACGCCAGTTCTTTGGTTGTGTATTACTCATTGATCTCATTCTTCAATCTGTGAATAAGCATCGAACTCGAGACGGTCGCCTTTGAGTCCACGTCCCCATGCTTGTGCATCCATCGGTCGTTTACCTGCTGGCGCTACTATGTCCAGTTCGAGAGCCTTAGTAGCGGTGCCAACGCGAACTACTTTGCCAGGCACAATAACTCCCGGCTCAATCGCTGATTCCGATATTGTTGCGCCAAGAATCTTGATTCGTTGGCCCCCCAATGTAGACCACGTGCCAGGCTCGGGATTCATACCGCGAATCTGGTTGTAAATCTCAATAGCAGTTCGATGCCAATTAATTTCGCCGTCACGGGCTCGCAACAAACCAGCATAACTAGGCTCACCAACTTGCTCGTAAAGCGATACGTCACCTTGAGCTAGTTGCGCGAATACTTCAGCAAGATGCTGTGCTCCTTCTTGAGCTAGAATCTCGAGCAGATCTTGTGCATTGGCAGCTGGTGGTATCGGGCGTTCTTTACTTGCCACTATTGGGCCAGTGTCCAAGCCAGCGTCAATCTTGAAAATTGTTGTTCCGGTAGACTCATCCCCCGCAGCTAAGGCTGCTTGCACGGGTGAAGCTCCTCGCCATCGCGGCAACAAAGAAAAATGCAGGTTAAACCATCCCAAGCGAGGAAGCTCAAGAAGTTTCTTGGGAATGAGCAAGCCATACGCGACGACGGCGATCGCATCAGGCGCATAGTTTGCAAGCATTTCTTCCACTTGCTCATCTTTTAACGAGGCCGGCGTATATACGGGCAGTCCGAGTTCCTCGGCGGCTTCGTGTACGGCAGATTTTCGCAACTCACGCTTGCGTCCAACTTTTGCTGGTGCCCGCGTCAAAACGGCGAGCACTTCATGTTCGGAATGAAGCTTTTCTAGGGACGGAACGGCGGTATCTGGCGTTCCAGCAAACAATATACGCACGGTATTAGTCTATTTCCTTCTCTACTATTCACCAAAGACACTGACATAAGAGTCAATCACCACAAGGACATTACTTGCCCTAAGCCTATTTCTCACAGCTCCATACTCTCATAATTGCGGATGTGTATTGATATGAAGCCCCTTCACAGTTCCGTTTACCGAACCTTCTCGCAATACGGTGCGTATTGCCTGGTAAGCCGTTTCTTCGTGCCCTTTGGCAATTCGCAAAAATATTTGTGATGTGTTTTGGTCGATGCGATTTGGACCCACTATTGCGATACCCGGAATCAAATCGGTAATTCCGCCCAGTAACAATGAATCTAGCGGTGGTGGAGAATCACGGTGTTCATTGCGTTGCCAAGCACGAAGTAAAGACAGGAATACCCGAATCTCTTCCCAAATTCCGCGCACTTCAACCCAAGGAGACGCAGGTGGCAGTAGTAGTTCTTGGCGTTCAACAAGAGTTTGGTCTTCCCAACCTTCAAAATCCCATTTTCCGATGGTGTCGATCAGTTCATTGCTCACATCGCCAACCATGAGCAGCTTGCCACCGTCACGCCGAGTCCGCACGCGAGTAGTGATGCGCGCCATCGTACGCAAAAAAGACGACTCGGATTCGAGTTTGCGAGAACGTAACAAATAACCAGAGTCCAACACCACTGCGGCAGAAAAGCCATTGTCTGCAGTTGGTTCGTATCCAGGAGTACACACCACAATTTTTGCTCCAGCCGAAACCTTTTGCGTGTGGTTGTTCATGCCAATCAGATTGATCGATACACGTGGAAACGCTTTTCCAATTTCTTGAGCGGTGCGATGAGATCCAATCCTAATCGGCTTCATTTTTGTAAATCCACAACTGGCGCATGTGAATTCAGAAAATTCTTTTGCACATCGAGCACACTTAAGCGAAGAATCAGGCGCAGGAATTTCTAAATTTCCATCACAGTCCGGGCACCGAGGAATCTCGGCACACCGAGCACAGGCTAAGAGTGGAAGGTACCCTGTTTGGGGCACTACCACAAGAACTGGCCCATGCTCCAATCCCTCACGAATCACCTTGAAAACTGAATCAGGCATGCGCGACCATGGAGCGCCTTCAAAAGCAAACTGATTAGCTGCAAGGATCTGGGCACCCATGTTACGTCGAGCTTTAAGCGTTCCAGATATTGCATACCCCTGACTGTCCATCGTAGCACGCATAGCAATGCTCGGCCCATGATCCAACACCAAAAGTGAAGCGCCTTCTTGCTCGCTTCTTTGCATCAACACATCACGAGCATGTACGTATGGGCTGCGCTTTTCAATATAAGCAGCGTGCAAATCATCCATCATCACCATTAGTCCGAGATTGGCGATGGGCGTCCATACAGCGCTCCTCGTTCCAATAAAAATCCGCGTTTTACCATACAAAGCAGCTAGAAAATGCTTGTACCTGATCTCATGGCTGTCCTCTGATGTGGACACAGCTACGGGCTCACCTGGTAGACATTGCGAAATGAGTTGGGCGAGATTGTGTGCTTGGCGCGGAGTAGGTACCACTAGCAAAACACTCTTATTTTTGTTGAGCATCAATTTAATCGCATACTCAAGCACGTCCATTTCACGGTGAGTAGCAAGCAGATGCATCAGCGCCACGATACGCCGATCTCCTAGCAGCTCTAATTGGTTGCTGTGCTCGTAATAAGCCAAAACCTCTGGGATCTCAGGACGAGCCCAATGAGGAAACGGCACCTCATCAATGCCAAAAAAATCATGCTCGCCTCGTGCATGGCGCTGTGGGATCGCTAAACGCAATACGTCGTTGAGTGAAGCAAGATGAGAGTGAGCAACCTTGCGTGCGAGTTCAAGAATCTGCGGTTGCAGAACAGGCACATTTGACACCACCCGCTGAATTGGTCGCAGTTGACTCATATGCGCAGTGTATTTTGAGCGTCCGACGACGAAACCGTCAACTTTACGCGCACCAATTTCAACCACCACGCGCGCACCAACTTGAAGATCAGAAAACCGCTGGGGAATCTCGTAATCAAATATCCGGTCCATATGCAACACCGGCACATCCACTACAACCTGCGCCACTGGATTTTCAAAATCACGTTTGAGCAATTTGGATTCTGGCAAGATAGAAAGAAGCGCCTCTTGACGACCAAGTTCAGACAACCCTAACGATTGCCCTTCCCCCACATTGAGCTCTTCTCTATCCATAAACTAATTGAACCACATCGCTCCGGCCAAAAAACATTGCCAGTGCCGTTGAGCACACTAGAACGCTGCGAGGAGATCAGATACGCGATCCGTCTTTTCCCAACTAAATTCGTCGAGTTCTCTACCAAAGTGTCCGTAAGCCGAGGTCGTCGAATAAATCGGGCGAAGCAAATCGAGATCACGAATAATCGCAGCTGGACGCAAATCAAAGACTTTCTTCACTGCCCGAGTAATCGCCTGTACATCGGCTTGCTCAGTACCGAAAGTTTCAAGGCGAACCGAAACAGGGTGCGCCCGACCAATTGCATAAGCAACCTGCAGTTCACAACGGTCAGCCAAACCGGCAGCAACCACATTCTTTGCCACCCAACGTGCAGCGTATGCAGCCGAACGATCCACCTTCGATGGATCTTTACCCGAGAAAGCGCCACCACCATGACGCGCCACACCACCGTATGTATCGACGATGATCTTCCGACCAGTCAAGCCGGCGTCCCCCATTGGCCCGCCCACCACGAACCGCCCTGATGGATTAACCAACACCCTTGTGTCGCCAGTAAATAATTCTCCAGCTTCTTCCTTCAAAACTGGCGCAATCACGTGCTCGGTCACCAGATCATGCAAATCAGCCTGATCGACGTCTTCATCATGCTGGGAAGAGACGACGACGGTATCAATACCAACTGGCACCCCGGCGTCGTCGTAATTAATCGTGACCTGCGTCTTGCCGTCCGGACGCAAACCTGCCACGAGGCCACTCTTACGTACTAAAGCCAAACGCTGCGCTAGCCGGTGGGATAAATGAATGGGAAGCGGCATAAAAACGCTGGTCTCGTTGGAAGCATAGCCAAACATGAGCCCCTGATCCCCAGCGCCTTGCCGATCAAGTGGATCAGTATCATGCGCGGTGCGCACTTCCAGAGATGTGTCCACAGAATCGGCAATATCCGGCGACTGTGAACCAATAGAGATCGAAATTCCACACGAATCAGCATCAAAGCCAATACGCGACGACGTATACCCAATGTCCTTCAACGTGTCGCGTACCAGCTGTGGGATTTCCACGTAGGCATGCGTAGTTACTTCACCCAGAACATGCACTAGACCCGTGGTAACAGCAGTCTCTACCGCCACGCGCGCGTGCGGATCTTGCTGCAAAATCGCGTCCAAAATCGTATCCGAGATACGATCGCACACCTTATCAGGATGACCTTCTGTTACTGATTCCGAAGTAAAGGGTTGGTACACCACAGCTATCTCTGTTTCTATCCACTCAATATTTCTGATCTAATTTTACGGGCTGCCGAGCGATTATTCGCCATTGGCTAGTGAGGCAATGACCACGATTAATTCGTGCGCCACCTGTACCTTGTCACCCGAAAACTCGCCTTGCACAGCACCATCACGGTCGACGACGGTGAGCATCGTTGCAACGTCGCCAAAACCACGCGTCTCCCCCACGAGGTTAATCGCCAACAGATCCGCATTCTTCCGACGCGCCTTCTCTTTGCCGAAAGTCAAGTAATCTGTGGTGTCATCTCCCGTTTCAGCCGCGAATCCCACGATGATTTGTCCACTGCGTTGCCTGTTCTGGGCAAGCTCAGCCAAGATATCGGGATTCTTTACGAGTTCGAGAGTGAGCGTATCACTTGAGCGTTTAATCTTCGCGCTACTTGGGTTTTCAATCCGATAGTCGCTCACTGCTGCCGCCATCATTATGACGTCCGCTCTACCAGCAAGATCTTTCATCTGCGCTTCAAGCTCACGAGCGGTACTAACGTTGCGCACTGTCACAACCGGTGCGAGATCTCGCAATCGGAAATCTTCGATATTCGCCGCTACTAGGATAACCTGCGCTCCTGCCGCCGCCGCAGCATTGGCCAAGGCCACAGCCATAGCGCCAGAAGACTTATTCGAAATATAACGCACTGAATCAATCGGCTCGCGGGTTCCTCCCCCGCTTATCGCCACAGTTTTGCCACGGAGCGAATTATTTTCAGCTACTTCATACGACGCCGAGCGTCCGTCTGTTCCACGTAACGCCGTATCTCCGTCTGTTTCGCTTCGCTGCTCAGCCTTGCCGCTCACACCATGAGTATCATGGACCAATTGCGGCTGAGTCTCAGTGAGAATCTCATGGCAGACATCGAAAATCTCTTCGGGCTCACTCATCCGGCCAATACCCGAATCAGGACCCGTCAACGCACCTTCTACTGGGCCAACAAAGCGAAATCCACGCTCAGCCAGCACCGATATATTCTTTTGGGTAGCTGCATTATTCCACATTTCGGTGTGCATTGCAGGCGCTACCACTATCGGGCACGTTGCAACGAGCGCAGTGGCAGTCAATAAGTTATCCGCCAAGCCCGTTGCGAGTTTTGCCAAGGTGTGAGCTGTAGCTGGCGCAATAACCACCAAATCTGCTTGTTGACCGGTATTGACGTGCACGACGTCGTATGCACATTCTTCAACGTCCACATAAACAGGATTTCCGCTCAAGGCTTCGAAGGTAGTTTTACCCACCATCTTAAGAGCTGCGTGTGTTGGCACCACACGCACATTGTGACCGGCTTTTTTGAACAAGCGCACCAAATGTGCCGATTTATAGGCAGCGATGCCTCCAGTCACGCCAACAACAATATTCTTGCTACGGATATGGCTCAGGCCTCCCATCTGGTTATGAGAGGCCTGTGAAAGATTGCTCATCATTCGCCGTACGTGAGGTTAAGCTTGTCTTCTGCGATCTCTTCAAGTGCCAAAGACAGCGGCTTATCTTCAGGAGCCGACGGTACAAGCGGACCCACCTCGGTGATATTTCCATCGCCAGACTTCATTTCCTGACGATATGAGTTAATCTGGCGGGCGCGCAAAGCTCCAAATACCGCGAGAGTGTACTTCGAGTCCACCTTGCTCAACAGATCGTCGATCGCAGGCTTGGTGATTCCCTCGGGATTTGGCTTAGTTCCGAACATGTAGACCTCTCATACGTTCATTGTTCACGCACACAATGTGCACTGGATTATTCTACTCTGAAATTCCCAAAATATGCAGTATTTGTTCGGTGGCATCTGCCACTGAATCATTTACGACGACGACGTCGAACTCCCCTTGCGCATCCAGTTCAGTTTTCGCCGTCTCAAGCCGCCTCGCCTGTTCTTCAGCACATTCTGTTGCGCGTCCAATAAGTCTCGCCTTAAGTTCTTCCCATGACGGCGGCGCGATAAAAATTTGCTTTACCTCAGGCATTGTTTTGCGGATTTGCCGCGCACCATCCAAATCGACTTCGAGGATTACCGTCTTGCCTGCCTCCATAGCCCGCTCTACAGGTTTACGAGGTGTTCCATATCGGTGGACTTTATGGACAACCGCCCATTCGAGCATGTCGCCTGCCGCAACGAGCGCATCAAATTCCTCATTGCTCACAAAAAAATAATCTCGACCATCGATCTCGCCAGGACGAGCCGGACGAGTAGTTGCTGATACCGAATACCAAAGATTGGTGCCGCGCCGAAAAACTTCTTTGAGTACTGTACCCTTACCAACTGCGGTTGGCCCACACACGACGAACACCGATCCTTGATTATTTGCCATGTTTCAATTTTCGCGTGGAATAAAAATAAGTCAAGCTCAGAAAACATTTTCTGAGCTTGACTTATTTAGATGGGGTTCACATCACTTGAAAAGTTCGATAAGAGCTTCTGCCTGGTGTGGTCCAAGACCCGCAACGCGGCGGGATTCCGAAATGCCGATCTGATCCATGATTGCCTTGGCCTTTGCTTGACCAATGCCTGGCATCGACATAAGCAGAGCAGATACCTTCAGCTTGCCAGCAATATCGTCTGACTTAGCCTTCTTGATAACATCGGAAAGCTTTACTGAGCCATCTTTAAGATTCTTCTTGAGCTCAGCACGCTTCTGCCGTACGACAGCTGCCTTTTCTAGTGCTGCCTTGCGCTGCTCTGCAGTTAGGGTTGGAAGGGCCATCACTACCTCCTTGATAGTGCATCAACTAATAGTCGGTCCGACTCTAACCGTGATGTGCGGCTATGAATCGTACTTTGCGGCTAGTCCCATCAACACCCAAGTTTCTAACACTTTGAGTACCAACAGGGCTTGTGCAACTTTATTATTGCACAAGCCCTGCTCACAGGTGCGTTATTTTCAGTGTTTTTTCGCGATTTCTAGGAAAATTTCAAAATTTGAGCCTATTTATTCGACATTTTCATCGAAATTGTCAATTTCATTGGAGTCTAAACCGGATCTTTCGAGATTATGAATCTCAGCGATACGGTTGAGCACACCCATAATAAAGCCCACAGCCTTATCAGTTGAAAAGTCTCGCGCAAGCGCCGTCATCTCGTGTACCACAACCGGAACATCAACATCGAGGTACATAATCTCGGCTGCACCCAAACGCAAGAGATTTCGATCCACGCCACTCATCCGATCCAAAGACCACGCGGGCGAAGCGGCGTCGATAATCGAATCAATCTCATCTGCCCACTCGATATATGTCTCTACGAGAGTAACTCCATAATCACCAATAGGCTGTTGAGCAGTGGAAAGAACTTTGCGCTCGGCAAGCAACTGTGCCAAATCTGAAACTGCTACTGCCCGTGTATCTGCTTCAAAAAGGACGTCCAGCGCTCGTTGCCGCTGTAAGGATCGCCCTTTACGCTTTGGATTCACATGCTTTTTTGCCACGTAAGTCAACTACTCCCGGCTCACGCGCGGTTGATGTATTCACCGCTACGGGTGTCAACCTTGATTTTTACGCCTTCTTCAACAAACAGTGGCACCTGAATCTCGTATCCAGTTTCCAAGGTTGCTGGCTTCGTACCTGCGTTGGAGCGATCGCCCTGCAGACCTGGTTCGGTATGTGCAATCTCCAAGATCACCGACGACGGCAATTCGATGAACAGAACTACGCCTTCGTTGGTAGCAACCACAACATTCTGATTTTCGAGCATAAAGTTCTTCGCATCGCCTACCACATCGGCAGAAATCGGCAGCTGCTCGTAAGATTCGAGATCCATAAAAATGTAGTCGGTACCATCGTTGTAGAGGTACTGCATATCGCGGCGATCAACCGTTGCAGTCTCAACCTTTACGCCTGCGTTGAAAGTCTTGTCAACGTTCTTTCCCGACAGTACGTTCTTGAGCTTCGTACGCACGAAAGCAGGGCCTTTGCCTGGCTTAACATGCTGGAATTCGACAACCTGCCAAAGCTGGTTATCGATCTTGAGCACCATGCCATTCTTGAGATCATTGGTTGTAGCCATGTGATTCCTTACTGTTATGCGCATGTGCGCAAGCTGAAAAAATTCCTTTTCTAGAATACCTGTTTCCCAATCAAATATGGCATAAAGATCTAAAAATGAGTGGCGAATAACGTCATCATCTCTGCCAAACGTTAATTCCACCAACAAGAGAAAATAGCATTTTGCCGTCCAGATGCATCCTCAAAATGGCTCACTTTTCAAGCAGCCGACCACAAATGCGTTCAATATCTGCTACCACATCAGCAATCGCGATATCAGATGTGTCGATGATATCGGCTGTGAGCACCTGCATCATCACTTCAAATCGCGAATTCAATTCACGCAAAGTTTTTCTTGGCAGTACTGGATTCACTCCTCGGTTTCCCATCAAGCCATTTCTTAGCATGAGTTTTGAGATATTAGCGATTAAGCCAACGACGTACACGTTTCCCTGTGTGTATTCAGCCGCTCGTAGCTGTTCAAGTGTCCGTGACACAACAGGATCAATTGATGTACCGTCGTCGTCACAGATCAATTGGCTTGGCAACGCTAGTGCGTAATCCGCCGTCGGAAAACGCTCAATATCGCGAACCAACTGCATAAAGATATCCCGATAGATGCCGCGAAGCGAGGCAAGATCGTCGTCGAGAATGTATTGCTCGGGCGTGCGCCCAGTGCTATGAACTATCGAATCAATATCCGCCACAATCCAGCCGCGTTTATCCAGTTCACGCACTGCGGCACTTTTACCAGTACCCGGTGCACCAATGAGAAAAACTACCGTCATGCCGTTATACCGATCTTTGCAAAAGCAAATTCCAATGATTGTTCGCTCGGCTCGACCAAAATCTGCGGCTGAGCAATATCAGCCAAAACAACAAAACGAAGCTGATTTGCCCGAACTTTCTTATCCGAATACATAGAAGCTAACAACTCTTTGGCATCGGTATGTGAATACTCCACCGGCAATCCCACACTTGCGAAGGCATTGCGGTGAAAATCAGTGAATCCAGGGGCTGCGATACCCTCAGCCTCAGCCAAAGCAGCTGCAAAAACGCATCCGATTGCCACGGCATAACCGTGTCGATACCGGTAATTTTCTGCCAATTCGATGGAATGCGCCAGAGTGTGGCCATAATTGAGAATTTCGCGCAAACCTGACTCTTTCAAGTCTTCGCCCACGACGCGTGCCTTGACTGCTACCGCCATCTCAATGAGCGAAATGAGAGCTGGGTGCTGCGCACTTACAACAGTTTTTCCAAACTTCGCAATAGTATTGAGGATCTCAATGTCTGCAATAAAACCACACTTAATGATTTCGCCAAACCCTGCTAAGAGATCTTGATAAGGCAACGTATCAAGGCACTCGACATCACACAGCACCGAATACGGCGGGTAGAACGAGCCCACCAAATTTTTGCCATGCCGCGTATTGATGCCGGTTTTGCCGCCGACTGCGGCATCGACCATAGCAAGCAACGTGGTAGGCATATGGATGACCGCCACGCCTCGCAGCCAGGTAGCGGCGATAAACCCGGCCAGATCCGTCGTCGCGCCCCCACCGATGCCGACGACGACGCCGTCACGCCCGATATGATTCTCACCTGCAAAATCCCACGCCTTCGCAAGCACATCAATCTCTTTTGCGTCCTCTGCACGCGGAACTTCAAATAAACAAGCAGGCGTTCCCATGTCTTGTAGTGTGTGGCAAACTTTTTTCCCAAGAATAATCACATCTGGAGCACATACGACCATCACCGAAGCAAAACTACTTGCTTGACTCAATAACCGTGGTACGAGGTGTGCGCCAATATGAACATCGTAGGGATGCTCCCCTGCCACCTGCACAATCCGCTCTGGCTCGGTCAGCACACGATAAACTTCATCAACCACGTGAGCCACTGGCTTAGAATCAGAACAAAATGTATGCGAAGCCAAACTCTGATAAATAGCCATCCGATCTTTACGAAGCCGCCGAATTCCCGCTACCGGATCGCTTTGCAGGAGTGGTCGTACCGTGCGTGAATTGGTGATTCGTTCAATGAGAACATCGTCAGAAGCATCAATCAAAAGCACAGACATCGAGGCAAGTGCTTGCCGTGTGGTGGCATCGAGCACTGCACCGCCGCCAAGCGACAATACGCCGGTGAAGTCCTGGAGCGCATTTTGTATGATACGTGCTTCAATCTGACGGAATACTATCTCACCGTCTTCGGTAAAAATATCGCTAATATTGCGTTTCGTTTCTTTTCGAATAAGCGCATCCGAATCGACAAATGGAACTCGCAAGCGCTCGGCAAGTAGCCTGCCTACCGTCGATTTGCCAGCTCCTGGCATTCCAATGAGTATCGCACGAGGTGCCACTATCTACGGACCTCCGGAATCGATTCTTGCCATGCCTTGAGATTACGCTGCGTTTCCGCTACAGAATCTCCACCAAATTTCTCATGGAGAGCCTTCGCCAGCACTAATGCAAGCATTGATTCAGCAATAGGTGCTGCCGGCACTACAGCTGTGGTATCAGAACGCTGATGTAAAGCTTTTGCAGCTTGTCCAGTTCGTGTATCAATAGTTTGTAGGGCATGTGGAACGGTCGAAATTGGCTTCAAAGCCACACGAACCACCACGGGTTGCCCATTGGACATTCCGCCTTCGATACCGCCAGCTCTGTTCGAGAGTCGAGTGAGTTCTTCGCCCTCACGGACAATCTCGTCGTGCGCGTAGCTCCCCCGCCTACCCGCGGACTCAAAGCCATCACCGATTTCAACACCTTTAACCGATTGAATCGACATCATCGCACCAGCTATCTGTGCATCAAGCCGCTGATCTGCAATGCAGTATGTGCCTAAGGCTTGGGGAACACCATAGGCTATTACTTCAACTACACCACCAAGGGTATCTCCATCTGCCTGAGCTGCATCAATTTCGGAGCGGAATCTCTGTGCTAAGTCAGGATCTAAGGTTCGCACATCCGATAAGTCCAGGGTTTGGGTATCGCCTGCTTGCGGCACGTAACTGCCGCGCACAGCTTTTTGAGAACCAATTTGTACCACGTGCGATACGATGTCGATTCCGGCAACTTGCTTCAAATAGCTCGTAGCCAAGCACCCCAAAGCAACACGAGCAGCTGTTTCACGAGCCGAAGCACGCTCAAGAACAGGTCGAGCATCATCAAAGCCAAATTTGTTCATGCCAACAAGATCAGCATGACCTGGACGCGGTGTGGTTAGCTTCTTATTGCGTGCGAGTTCTCGTTCATCGCCAGTACCAGCATCAATGAGCAGATCGCTCGGATCCACTGGATCAGCACTCATCACTGTTTGCCATTTCGGCCACTCAGAATTTCCTATTTCAAGTGCAATGGGCGAACCAATAGTCATTCCGTGCCGAATCCCCGAAACAATGCGAAGCGAGTCTTGTTCGAATTTCTGGCGAGTGCCACGTCCGTAACCACTCCGGCGTCGTTCTAAGGCGTACTCGATTTCTTGAGAAGAAACGTACACTCCCGCCGGCATGCCTTCAAAAAGGGCGATTAATGCCGGGCCATGTGATTCACCTGCAGTACTCCAACGCATCATGATAAATATTGTGCCATGTTGGCAAACATAATACGTCTTCAATCGTCACGTGAGACGTTGCACCGGAATCAATATGAGCTCTACTGTCCATGCGATTGCAACGATAAAAGGTCCGAATGCAATATGGCGTGCTAGTTTTCCACCACTTTCCGTACATGGCACTCCCCCGCATATTCCTTGCGTTGCACCAATTCTTCGCGCTAAAAATGCTGCCAACGCTAGTAATGAGGAAATCAGCAGCACCGCTAGAATCCACTGAAATCCATCAGTAGCTACAATCAGCGCCACTAGAAAGAGCAATCTCATGTCACCGGTACCTAAATAGAGCCGTGATTGAGCATCCTCGCGTGTATTTCGCAAAACTGCAGGCAAGCATACGAGCAGAACGCATGCTATTCCAGCTAGTAAAGAATAAATGATCGTTCCTATGTCTGCACCTAAATACACTTCATAAGAGATCCGCATCAAGGTGGCGATACCCGCAAGTTGCGTCCATCCCACAATTAAACAGAAAGTACGCATATCAATCACGGCATTGACAAACAATGGCACGAAGATTGCAGCTAAAATGCTTGCTTCGGTCGCTGACCAGCCGGCAACTGTTCCGATTCCTACCGATACGGCATAAACGATGAAGCAGAAGGCTACAAGCGAAATCGGACTAAATACGCCCAAGGTGGAGCTCATGCGGTAACTACTAAACATTCTTCAACGTTAACGAGATCGTCACTAAGCGCACCGTGTACAATCTGAGTCCGTGGAAAAACACTGCACTTCACGCGCACTGTGGACAACCGCCGTCAAAAGTATTTCTACCGAGCGCGCGTTCCACACCTTACCGCGGATAGACCAGTCTTAGCACCAAGCAATTTCAGCAATGCCAAAGGTCAACGGCATCACTACACAGATTCTAAACGATTCCTCGAGCACTCAATTGTGTCTCAAGTGCCTCTCGCATAGCCTTTTCATCGGCTAATTCGCCAGTAAACAATCGAACTTGATCAACGGCTTGGTGCAACAGCATTAGCCAACCCGGAACAATCGTCGCGCCCAATGGTTGTGCGGTAGAAAGCAGCGCACTTGGATAGGGATCATAGGCAACATCCAGCACCACATTATGTAACGTGCTTTCACGTTTCCCAAGCTCAGCCGCTATAGGATCAGCAGCATGAGCAGGCAACGTCGAAATAACCAAATCCGCAGCTTCTATTTCGGTAGCGCTTTGAGCTAATGGAATAGCGTCCACATCGAGATTGAGCCGGTGTGCAGCGGTGAATACACCAGGACCCGCCAATCGGCGAGCACATACCGCAAGCGAATCTGCACCGAGCTCGATTGCAGCAGCAAGCGCGGAACTCGCCGTCGCCCCCGAACCGAGAATCACAACGCGAGAAAAATTCGTTTTCTCACCAGCACATTCACGAACTGCACGAACAATTCCTGCAACGTCAGTATTGAATCCAACTCGCATCGATGTGCTGCCAGTAGGTTGGAATACCACAGTATTTACTGAACCTACCGCTTTTGCCAGCCCGTCGACGACGTCGCAAACACCGAGTGCTTCTTGTTTAAGTGGCATCGTCACCGCGATGCCTGCCCATCGCCCACTAATACCGTCGAGAAAATTCCGTAATTGACCTTTTTCTACACGATACCGATCAAAACTCGCATATCTTGATCCTGCACCGTGCAAAATCGGAGACATGGAGTGCTCGATGGGGTCGCCAACTACACCTGCATGTTTAAGCTCGGAGCTCATAATTGCCAACTATTTTTTATTGGCGGCATACCACTGGCGGAACTCTTGAACATTCTTATTATGTTCTTCAAGTGAATTCGAAAACTTTGTTTCGCCAGTATCGAGATTGACCGTCACAAAATACAACCAATCTCCAGCCGGTGGATTGACAGTAGCCTTAATCACGTCAATAGATGGGCTTGAGATCGGTCCAGCAGGCAAACCAGGATGTTTGTAGGTGTTGTACGGGTTGTCGTTTTGAATATCGGCATTCGTTGGAATTCCAGAAGTCTTACCAACTCCATACATCACGGTTGAATCCATTTGGAGATAGCCATGCACTTGCGACTTATCGTTGAGACGATTCTCAATAACCCGCGCTACCTGCGCATAGTGATCTGACCAGCTCACTTCACGTTGCACGATTGAAGCAACAATAATTTGGCGCTCCCATTGATCACGCGCAATACCCGAAGATTCGAGTTCCTTCACGCGCTTGGCAACCATCTGCTTAAGAGCTTCTTGAGCATTAGTTCCTGGAGCAAAAGTGTACGTCAGCGGCGGGATCCAACCTTCGAGATTGCCCTTGGCTTCAGCAGGCAAGCCTAAGCTCGCAGTGTCAGATGCTGCTTTATCAACCGCCGCCTGTTCAACGCCAAGCACATTTACCAGCCGATCCTTGACCTGTTTAACAGTGAATCCTTCCGGAATCGTCACTTTGATCTCTGCTTTACTAGCAGGATCGAGCAAGGCCGCCACAGCGTCGGCACCAGATATCTTTTTCTTAAGTGCGTAACTGCCCGGTTGAATCGAACCGGAACGCGGATTAGCATTGAACGCTTCCACAAAAGCCGATTGTGAAGCAACAACACCTTTTTCTTCAAGAATCTTGCCGATTGCGCTACCTGACGCGCCCTTTGGAATCGTAATAACCACCGACTCAGTTCCAGACCCGGTGAAATCTTCTTCTGACGTACTCGAAAACATCGAGCTGACGTATGGCCACGACACCACAGCTGCGAAAACAACGAGTCCCGTAACAAGTGCTAAAAACGCAGCAGAGCGAATTTGCCGACGACGGCGCCTGCTTCTCTTTCTAGCGTTCCGGCTGCTATCGTTGACGCGATTCTCGTCACCAGCGAAGAAATCAGTCATTACACTCTCCGTTCAGAGCTATTCCGGGAGTTCTGCCGGTATTGCGCTCGAAATCCATTGCATTTTCCAAAATAATAACCGCTGACACTTGATCTACAACAGTTCGATGAGAATTTTCACGCCTGCCCGCTTCGTGCAGCTGTCGATGCGCGCTCACCGTAGTAAGCCTCTCATCAATCAAACGCACCTCAACTGGCGCGATACGACGCGAAATCCAGCGCGCCCATTTACGTGCGTCTCGAGCTGTCTTTCCCTCAGTTCCGTCCATATTTTTCGGTAGTCCCACATACACCTCAAGCACGTCGTTGTTTTTAACAAGTTCGACGACGGCGTCAAGGTCGTTGCGTCCACGCTGAAAGGTGCCCACCGGCGTCGCTAAAATACCCGCCGAATCAGTTTTTGCCACCCCAACGCGCACGCCACCGACATCTACTGCGATCCTGACTCCGGATCGCAGCTCATGGCGCGAGACTTCCTGCAGATCACTGGTCACGAATGAGCCAATCTTTCTTCGATGGCAGCGATCGCCTGCGAAATCTTCGTCGCGTCTGTGCCGCCGCCTTGGGCGAGATCGTCCTTGCCACCTCCGCCGCCACCGAGAATCTTTGCAGCTACACCCACTAATGCGCCTGCTTTGACGCCAGCAGCTGCCGCACTTGGTGTGGTTGCAACAACAACTACTGGCCGATCTTTCAACACTCCAAACAGCGCAACCGCTGCCTTACGCGAGCTCAGTTGATTACGTAAATCCGTTGCCGCATTGCGGATTTCATCGGCAGACGAAAGCTCGCCAAAGTTGTGGCTAGCAAGTTCGACATCGCCGAAGGAAGAAACATTATTAAGAATCGTCTGATACGAACTCATCATTTGATCCTTACGCAAGCTCGCAATCTGCTTTTCTGCAGCCTTGAGCTTGTTCAATAACGAATCAACATGTTCGGGGAGCTCTTCGGGGCGCACATGCGCCAACGTACTGAGCTGGGAAAGCAATGCGCGTTCCTTAGCACCTGCAGCATAAGCTTCACGTCCAACCAAAGCTTCAATGCGTCGCACTCCCGAACCAATTGAGGACTCACCGAGCACGGTGACCATACCAATTTCACCAGCACTCTTAACATGCGTGCCCGCACACAATTCGCGCGACCAATCTCCGCCAACCGAAACAACGCGCACAACTTTTCCGTATTTCTCGCCGAAAAGTGCCATTGCTCCTAGTTCACGGGCAGCGTCGATATCCATCTCTTGATCGGTAACTTCAAGATTGTTCTGCAACTGTGAATTTACGCGTGCCTCGATAGATTCCATAACGTCTACCGGAATTTGGGAGCCGTGGCGGAAGTCAAATCGCAGGCGAGATGGTGCATTTTCTGATCCCGCTTGAGTAGCTTGCTCACCAAGGTGCTCATGGAGAGCCTTGTGAATCATGTGGGTTGCAGTGTGTGCACGCGCAATCTGCCCACGTCGGTCCGTATTGATTTGTGCAAATACCGTATCGTCAAGCGCAATTTTGCCTTCGGTAAGCGTTCCGCGATGCACATGCAGACCTTTAACCGGCATTTGCACGTCGTCAACGGTCATCAATCCGCCGCCAGCAATGGAGATTTCACCACGGTCCGCGAGCTGACCACCCTGTTCCGCCCAGAATGGCGTACGATCAAGCACCACATCAATTTCTGCCGGTCCCTCGACAGCAGGTACTGGCTTGCCATCTTGCAAAATGCCCAAAACACGCGCTTCAGCAGCGTACTCACTGTAGCCAAGAAACTCGGTATCTCCACCAGATTTTTCCTGAATCTCGTGATAAACGGTGGCATCAACATGACCACTCTTCTTAGCCTGAGCATCGGCGCGAGCACGGTCTTTCTGCTCTTGCATCAGTGCACGGAAGCCTTGCTCATCAACCTTAATGCCCTTTTCTGCTGCCATTTCCAGCGTCAGATCAATCGGGAATCCGTAGGTGTCGTGCAACGTGAAAGCATCCGATCCTGGCAGGCTAATTCCAGCGCTCTTGGCTTTATCTACTGCCACATCGAATATCTGTATGCCCGATGTGAGCGTGCGGCGGAAAGCGTCTTCCTCAGCGTAAGCAACTTGCGAGATCCGATCGAAATCGGTACCCACCTCTGGGTAGCTCTCCTTCATTGCATTCATTGACGCTGGAAGCAGGTGTGGAAGTGCAACCTCGTCAACGCCCAAAAGGCGCACCGAACGCACAGCCCGGCGAATCAGACGACGCAAAACGTAACCGCGACCGTCGTTACCTGGCCGAACGCCGTCACCAATCAGCATCAGCGAAGAACGTACGTGATCAGCGATAATACGCATGCGCACGTCGTCTTCCTCATTGGCACCGTACTTCTTTCCAGTCATCTCTTCGGTAGCAGCGATAACCGGATAAACCTGATCGGTCTCGTACATATTTCGCTTGCCTTGCAACAAATATGCGATACGTTCCAGACCTGCACCAGTATCAATAGCTGTCTGATCGAGGTTTCCAAGGAGAGGGAAATTCTTGCCTTCGCCCTCGCCACGCAAGAATTCGTCGAAAACTAGATTCCAGATTTCGAGGTAGCGATCGCCACCTGGATCGACCGTGCCTCCCACTGCTTCAGGGCCAAATTCAGGTCCGCGATCATAATGAATCTCAGCGCAAGGTCCAGCTGGACCAGGCTGTCCGGTAGACCAGAAGATTTCTTCTCGCTTGAGCTTCACGATGTGCTTCGGATCCATACCAATCGTCTTTGTCAGCGCGTCGAAAGAAACTTGATCCTCTTCCCAGATCGTCACCCAAAGACGATCTCCATCAAGCCCGTATCCACCTTCCGAAATTGGTGCTGTTAGCAATCCAAAAGCGAGGTCAATGGCGCCTTCTTTGAAATAATCGCCAAAAGAGAAGTTTCCACACATCTGGAAGAAGGTACCGTGTCGGGTGGTGCGCCCAACGTTGTCGATATCGTTGGTACGAATACACTTCTGAACTGACGCAACGCGCGGAAATGGTGCAGGTTCGGTGCCAATGATGTACGGGATAAAAGGAACCATTCCAGCGATCGTGAACAGAATCGAAGGATCAGGCGACACCAACGGAACACTATCGACTATCTCATGGTCGTGGTTACGGAAGTAATCGAGCCAACGATCACGAATTTCTGCACTGCGCATATCAATCCTCAAATCTTCTCAAGTCTATAATTGTCAAAACTCAAACTAATATTATTACGACGACGATCCAGACGTTTCGTTCGTCTCAGGCGCGTTATATGGTTTCGATCCCAAATCTGGAACATTCGCAGCGGCATTTGAATTCGACATTCCAAACGCACCTTTAACCTTTTCGGCTCCCCTACGAACTGCCAAAAATGGAGCACCGACAGTTGACGTTACCAAGGTGGTCATCGCCGAAATGTCTTCCGACGTACGAGCAGCTGCGTCCGTAATAGCATCAAGTTTCTTCACTTGATAGTTTGCTTCCGCCACAGTTTTTGCAGCTTCGTCAATAGCAGGCAGAGTGTGCTCGGTCAGCTCACGCAGAGATTCAGCCATGCGATCAAGCACGCGTCCGAGCTTCATAAGCGGACGAATTGAAAAATATACAAGTACTAGGAAAGCGAGTGCGGCAATTATTCCTGCAATCTGACCAAGCGTTATAGGTTCCATATCCCTATCTTATATCCTCCAGATATGAAACAGCGCGCTACGGCGACTCCGTAGCGCGCTGTACCAAAGAGATTATCGCGAGTAGTGCTCGACGACCATCTGAACGTCACACGTAACTGGCACTTCAGCACGCTTTGGACGGCGAACGAGCTCGAAGCGAAGCTTCTCAAGCTCAACCTTGAGGTAATCAGGAACAATTGGCAGAACATCTGCGTGCTGACCTTGAGCAGCAACCATGAACTGCGAGGAAGCCTGCGAACGTGGCTTCACCTGAACTACCTGACCTGGCTTTACGCGGAACGATGGGCGATCAACAAGCTGACCGTCAACGAGAATGTGACGGTGTACAACTACCTGACGAGCCTGCGCAATGGTGCGAGCAAATCCAGCGCGAAGAACAAGTGCATCGAGACGCATTTCGAGCAACTCAATGAGGTTCTCACCGGACATACCCTCAGCGCGACGTGCTTCTTCCCAAACCTTACGCATCTGAGCTTCACGAATACCGTACTGAGCGCGAAGACGCTGCTTTTCCTTCAAACGTACCGAGTAGTCAGATTCCTTAACACGGCCACGACCATGCTCACCTGGACGGTATGGACGACGCTGCATGTACTTCTCAGCCTTAGGGGTGAGAGCAATGCCCAGCGCACGTGACTGACGAACAGCCTTGCGGGAACGATTTCCAGCCATTTTTATCTCCTGTCGACTTTTGGCGCAGCTTTAAGCTGCGGGATCAACCTTGTTTGGCTAAGATCCCAGGTCTATTGCTCCTCATGACGATGAGCAACTCAGCTAGTTTAGCACTATTCTTTGCCCAGAGCTTTATTAATTCTCTCCAATCGCGCGGTGACGTTTGCCTCATATCCGCGATCACTGGGTTCATAATAGACAGTGCCCAGTAGCTCTTCGGGAAGATAGGTCTGGCGCGCGATTGCTCCTGGCTCATCATGCGCATAAATATAGTCACGGTCTTTACCGCTCTGCTTAGCAGCGATACGCGAAGCCTTGACCGATTTATCACGCAAATGCATCGGAACTGGTCCGATCTTGCCTTCGCGAACATCTGCGATTGCGCTGTTTATCGCGTTATATGCACGGTTTGATTTAGGCGCAGTGGCAAGGTGAACCACCGCTTCGGCAAGAATAATTCGAGCCTCTGGCATTCCCACGAGCGCAACCGATTGGGCGGCCGCCGTCGCCGTCTGTAGCGCAGAAGGATCGGCCATTCCGACGTCTTCCGCAGCGGAAATCATCAGCCTGCGCGCAACAAAACGAGGGTCTTCCCCAGCTTCGAGCATACGAGCCAAATAATGAATCGCCGCGTCCGCGTCCGAGCCACGAATAGATTTAATGAACGCGGAGATCACGTCGTAATGCTGGTCTCCGTCGCGATCGTAACGTACGGCGTAGGAGTCAACTGAGGCTTCGACGTCGGCCAATTCGATTGTGCTATCTGCTCGCGCCGCGGCAGCTTCGAGAATCGTTAGCGACCGACGTGCATCTTGACCCGCAAATCTTACAATCGCTTCGAGCGCGTCTGGCGAAATCTCATATTTACCGTCTAACCCGCGCTCATCAGTTAAAGCTCGTTGAATTAAGGTTTCGATATCTTGAGGCGAGAGCGGATGTAAGGTGAGAAGTAGTGATCTCGATAGCAGCGGAGAAATCACTGAAAACGACGGATTTTCAGTGGTGGCAGCTACCAAAATCACCCATCGATTTTCGACGGCGGGCAGCAGGGCATCCTGTTGGGTTTTGGAGAATCGATGGACCTCATCGACAAAAAGGATTGTTTCTTTGCCGTCGATGAAGAGTCGATGTTTTGCCTCGTCAATGACTGCGCGCAGTTCTTTAACTCCCGCAGATACCGCAGAAACTTCGGTAAATATTCGTCCAGAAGCCCCCGCACAAAGGTACGCGAGCGTCGTCTTCCCGATGCCCGGTGGTCCCCACAAGAAGATCGACGACGGCGCTCCGTTCCCGTTCCCTTCGATCAGCCGGCGCAGTGGTTGCCCAGGTTTCAACAGATGATCTTGCCCGAGGACTTCGCCGATAGCGCGCGGACGCATACGTACCGCGAGCGGGGCATGCTCGTGTTTGGGCGTGCCGGAATCATCAAGTGTTGCGTCTGAAAAAAGGTCCACGGTTCAATAGTAGCGGGCTTGAGATGTTTAGGTACTTTGGAAATGGCTATTTAATAGAAGGCGTCAGTTAGCCGAATCCTCATCGATACCTGAGAATCTGTTTTACTCAGCTGATGTGATATTCCATGGATTCACCAGCGGAATCGGCATTGTTTCAAAGTCCGCCGTATTGCGCGTAACCATCGTTAAGCCGTTTACTAATGCTGTAGCCCCAATGATGCAGTCACGGTACGGTAAGATTCTGCGTTTTTGGAGATTCGCTGCTGCACGCGCCACCGCAGTATCCATTGGCAGTATTCGATTTTCGAAAGCCGTGAGTACATGGTTTTCCAACCAATCCCGCAAAACCCCTGCTTGACGCCTATCTTTTCGGTATATCTGGACGATACCCACTTCGATTTCATAAATAGTTGTCGAGGAGAGGTAGCATTCAAGCGGTGACTTATCCGCAAACCATTGCTTCACATTTGCATCAATGCGCGATTGTGGTTTCCTAATCTCGCTAATTACGTTCGTATCTAACAGGAACATCAGAACTCGGGAACTTTCAAATCGAGCTGAGCCTTTTCAAATTCAAATTCGATTTCCGAAGCCTCACGCATAGAAAGCAAAGAAATGAGGTTATCCTCAACTACAGACAATTTCTTATAGTCGTCAATCGACATCAAAACGAAAGCAGGATTCCCACGATCAGTAATCACAACTGGCCCATCAGCAGCAGCGCGCTTAGCAGCACTCACGTCTTGATTAAATTCCCGTGCCGAAAGGGTAACCGCCATATCGAGCCTCCTTATTGTAGGTACGTTTCTACAATAAGGTGTATTTGGCTTAAAAACAAGGGTTTAGCGAATGCAACTATTGTCGATCACCGTTCATTATTTACGACGCCGTGCATCACGCGCCATCCTTGTCATTTTTCGATTTCGCGATACGGGTTTTTGATTTGGGTTATTTAACAGGTATTGGTTCACTAGTTCCAGTACAGAATCCCAAGGAAAATATTCACGTACAATTTTACAACGCGCACGGTGATCAGTAACTTCACCAGCGGCATGAGCAGCTTCTTTTACACGTTCGCGATCAGCACCCAGCGCCTCGTTTATCCAAAGTATCGATCCAGAATTCGATAGTCGGTTATAGGTTCGTTTTGCCGAACGGTTTGGATTATCACGAGTATATGAACCGCCTCCATTTGTTGCCTGACTCAAAAACCAATCAACCATATGCTCACGTTCACAGCTATATGTCCAGTTTGAGATTGTTCCGGGAGCGAAATGATACGCTTTAGAAATCGGCATCCAGTCTGGCAATTGATTTAAAATCATGGCGAAATCTCTTACGTCATAGTCTTGCGGCTCAGCCATATTTCCGATCCTTCACATTGTTCTGCAAAATTTCAGCTCTCACTCAACCCAAAGAACCGGTTGAAGTAATCCGAAAGCACACTAACTACGCGGCGTTTCTTCTCGCTCGCGCTTTCACCTAAAGTATTTCCAAAACGTGAAACGGGAGGCAGAATCTTCATGATTTCCGTTCCGCGTGTTTGCAGCTCTCCATACGTAAAAGCTTGATTCATAAAGTCCCGAGTCTGTTGGGATTTCAAATTCTCTCGATCGATAATCTCTTCAAGTTCAGCGACTTTACGGGCAGCAATATAAGCAGCCCATTCGGTGTCCACATCACTCTTTGCAGATATGGAATCGACGAATTCTTCCACCAAGTCACGTTTGTTACGAAGCGACGGGCTAGAAGCCAATGCTCTGGAGATTTCGGCTCGGATTTCTTTATCTTCTCCGTTGCCTTTCTTTGCACGATATTTTTCGACCAGTAACAAGATGTAATCAACGTTTACTTCAACTTGTTTAACGAGCTCGATTTCGAAAACTACGTCATCGTTAACGATTTCTTTTTCGATTCGAGGGCGCATCTCCGCGTAGATATCCAAGTAAATACTGCGATAGTCTTGGAAGTCACGTTCGCTAAGTTGGTTCTTTTCGGCGAATTCGTCAAAGGATGTCAAAATATTGTTGAGCCGCAGAATAGCTCCAAATTGATTTATGAATTCTTTTGCTGCTTCTTCCCCAATGATCTGCTCTCCCAGTGGGAATTGCTCAGTGAATTCGGCAAGCTTGTGCGAATACTGTTCGTAATATTCCGCAAACGGTTTCAAAAGAACGATTCCTCGAGCATCTTTATTTCCAAAAAGTTCGAGGGCCGAATTTGTTTCGGGTTCTAGGTTCCTAAACGCAACGATATTTCCGCATGTCTTAACCGAGTTCAGGATTCGATTGGTTCGTGAGAATGCCTGGATGAGTCCGTGTGCTCGCAGGTTCTTGTCCACAAAAAGTGTGTTTAGTGTTGTTGCGTCAAAGCCTGTTAAGAACATGTTCACAACAATTACTAAATCAAGTTCGCGGTTCTTGAGCCGCATCGATAAGTCTTTGTAATAGTTTTGGAATTTATCGGCGCTGGTGTCGTAGGAGGTTCCAAACATTGCGTTGTAATCCGCAATTGCGTTGTCTAAAAATACTCGTGCATCGGGCGTTAATTCTTCAGCATCAAAGGCTTCATCTTCAAGCAGTCCATCAACTTCATCATTCACTCCGTACGAGTAAATCATGCCGATTTTTAAACGTTTGTCGTCGGGTCGGTTGGCTTGTTGCCGCGCAAATTCTTCGTAGTATTTCTTCGCAGCGTGAATAGAAGCGGTTGCAAATATAGCGTTAAAGCCATATACGCGTTTCTTTTGGCTAATTGCTTCTTGTTGCTTTCTATTACGCGTGGACTCAGGAACATTTACCACAACGGAATGTTGGTACGATGTTTCCCGTTTAGTCTTTTGATCGAAATGCTCCAGCGTGTACTGAACGATTTGGCTGATTCGTTCAGGCGAAAGCAATACTTTTTCAGTATCGATAGCCGAAATTTGTTTGTCTTCCACCAAGCCGGATTTAACGGTATTGATGTAATCGATTTTGAATGGAAGAACGTTCTTATCAGTAATCGCGTCTACGATCGTGTAGGTATGCAGCTTATCGCCAAAAGCTTGTTCGGTAGTTCGGAGGTTTGCTCCTCCCCCGCTACCCGCATTTGCTGCGAAAATCGGTGTACCGGTGAAGCCGAACATATTGTATTTTTTAAACGATTTGGTGATTGCTACGTGCATATCACCAAATTGCGAACGATGGCATTCGTCAAAAATGATGACCACGTGTTTTCCAAAAACGTCATGGTTTTTATTGCTCTTGATAAATCCCGATAGCTTTTGGATAGTAGTAATGATGATTCGAGCTTTGGGATCTTCTAGCTGGCGTTTTAAGACGGCGGTGTTCGCGTTTGAGTTTGCTGCTCCAGGCTCGAATCGCTCATATTCACGCATGGTTTGGTAGTCGAGGTCTTTTCTGTCGACGACGAAAAGCACCTTGTCTACGCTGGAAACCTTTGTTGCTAGTTGCGCTGTTTTGAAGGATGTTAGCGTCTTTCCTGATCCGGTGGTATGCCAAATGTATCCACCTGCATCTGGGGTGCCCAGCTTTTTTGGATAATTCACTGAGATTTTGATCTTTTGCAGGATTCGTTCTGCAGCAACTATTTGGTATGGACGCATCACGAGAAGCGTCTGATCAGCTGTAAGCACACAATATTTGGTGAGAATGTTAAGGATTGTGTGTTTTGCGAAGAAGGTTTTTGCAAAATCAGTCAATTCTTGGATGGGTTTGTTACTTGCATCTGCCCACCATGAAGTGAATTCGAAACTATTGGACGTTTTGCGGCCAGAACCGCGCTTTTGGTTCTCTTTAATGTGACTATTGCGAGTCGTGTTTGAGTAGTATTTGGTGAGCGTACCGTTAGAGATGACGAAAAGTTGAATATATTCGAATAATCCTGAACCAGCCCAAAAGCTATCGCGCTGGTAGCGGTTAATTTGGTTGAACGCTTCGCGTAGGTCTACACCACGACGCTTTAATTCAACGTGGACGACGGGCAATCCGTTTACCAATATCGTTACGTCATATCTGTTTGTATAACGACCGCCACGAAGAGTATCTTCCACTGCACTAGGAACTTCGTATTGGTTAATAATTTGAAGCCGATTGTTGTGAATATTTTCTGTGTCAATGAGCGAGATATTTTTAATCGTTCCATCTTCACGTTCAAGAATCTTCACACGGTCTTCTTGAATAGTATGTGTTTTTTCTTCGATTCCTTCGCTGGCGCAAGCGATTGACTTTTGAAAGAACTGAGTCCATTCAGTGTCAGAAAATGTGATGCCATTTAAGATTTCGAGTTGTTTGCGAAGATTGGCAATCAGATCTGATTCCGAAGTAATCACAAGACGCTCATATGCTTGGCTCTCAAGAATCTTAATAAATTCCGACTCTAGTTGGGCTTCACTTTGATAGGTTTTCTCAGACTTGGAATCAGGTACGTATTCAGCAACAATGGTCGATTCGTCGCTCGAAGCAATCGGATCATATTTTCTTGCAGTACCAGGGATTTGCTGGACTTCTTCAATCATGCCGGGAGCTCCTCAAAGCTTAGTAACTTATCTCGATAATACTCGTATTGTTTGCGGCGCGCCTCGATTTCCACAGGTAGACCAGACGAAATGTCATTCGCTAAAGCATCAAACATATCGAGGATATCAGCGATGCGCTTCTGTTCGTCCAGGGGTGGGACTGGTATGTCAATCTTCATCAATGACTGCGCTGAGATTCGTCGCACCTTTGTCCCCGTAAGGAACTTCTTTTTTTGGTTTTGGAAATTATCTGATCGGATGAAGTAAGAAAAATATCTTGGCTCGAGTTTGTCTGAGCGGTAGATGAGCGCATCGTTGCTGATGACAATTCTTTCCGATCCAAGCCACGCAACAGCCTTTGCGACATCTTCATCATTCTCACTTGTAGTTGCCAAAATTACATCACCCGGCCAAGCAGTTCTTTTTTTTGCAAATCTTTCCGGAGCAACAAATGAACGCGTTTTGTTTGCCTGTGAACCATAATACGTGAAGATTTCTCCGTAATGAATGGCAGGAATTCCGTAATCTTGAATATGAATCTTCTGAAAAGAAGTTCCTCTTCGAAAATCACCCATCTCGCCTAAAGATTTTTCTTGTATCTTCTCTGTAGAAAATGCATGGTTGCAATAGTGCGTAAATTGGTGTTTTCGGGCTTCTAGCTCCGCTTCCAGCTCCGCTTCCAGCTGCGTGAAAGAGTCGAGAATTCGGACGATTTCTTCTTGGACTTCCAATGGCGGTACTGGAATCCTAAAGTTTGAATAAGTTCCGATCCATTGCCTTGCATGGTTTTGAGGAGAATATTGGATCGTCTGAAGCAGATGAAAAAGAAATCGCAATGTCGTAGAATCACCTGTTTTTGGCGTAAGCATCTTCATGGCAGAAGACTTTGCTTTGAATGGAAAGTCAACCCACTGAAAAGCAGTGGTGAAGTCATCAAAGATAATGACTGGGTCTTCCTTACTCGCTTCATATATACCTTCAGTCTCGCGAGTGTAACCCAGTATAAAGGTTTGTCCAGCTGTCAGAACAGGTATAGGAGCGTCGCTGAAATAATCGTTGCTCTTAACCAAATACCTTGTTGGTTGTTCGTAATTTAAAAGATTTCCAAGCTGATCGTACGGCACACCATCGGGACACAACTGAGCGATCAATTTTTCTATTTTATTCACTTTGCTCCCTCTAAGTCCGCAACAATGGCATCAATCGCAGTCCGAAGTTCCGTTTGTCGTGCAACAATCTGCTCGATATCCGCATTTAATTTATCGATATCAATAACTTCGCGGGTGTCTTCTTTTTCAACGTAAGAAGACACCGAAATGTTGTAGTCGTTATCGGCAATGTCCGCGTTCGAAACAAGCTTCGAAATGTAATCGACGTCGTCACGCGAAAAATAACGTTCCACAATCGCATCGCGATGCTCGGCTAACAGCTTGTTCTTATTCCCTACCCTTGAGAACATATCTGCAGCATCAATAAACAAAACCGAGTTGTCCGTTTTAGACTTACGCAACACAATAATGCAGGTACCGATCGTGGTTCCAAAGAACAAATCAGGCGGAAGCTGAATAACGGCGTCAACATAGTTATGCTCGATAAGGTATTTACGAATCTTGCGCTCTGCACCACCGCGATAAAGTACCCCTGGAAATTCAACGATGGCTGCGGTACCGTCTACCGCGAGCCACTTCAAAATATGCATTGTAAATGCAAGGTCGGCCTTAGATTTTGGAGCAAGAACACCTGCCGGGGCAAATCGTTCGTCGTTAATCAAAAGCGGATTTGCATCGCCAGCCCATTTAATCGAGTACGGAGGGTTCGAAACGATCGCATCGAAAGGTTGATAGTCCCAATGATGAGGATCGATAAGCGTATCACCCAATGCAATATTGAACTTTTCGAAGTTTACGTTGTGCAAGAACATGTTGATACGAGCAAGGTTATAGGTGGTCAAGTTAATTTCTTGGCCATAAAATCCACGCACATTTTCAACACCAAGAAGCTTCGCGAACTGAAGTAACAAAGAAGCGCTACCAGCAGCTGGATCATAAACCTTATTCAATTGTTTTCTACCGTGGCTAGCAATACGCGCTAGCACTTCAGAAACTTCTTGCGAGGTGAAGAACTCACCACCAGACTTGCCGGCGCTCGAGGCATACATTTGCATCAGGTACTCATAGGCATCGCCAAACAAGTCAATTGCATTATCCTGCAAATTCCCAAGCGGAAGATCACCAATCGCATCAAGAATATTGGCAAGCTTCGCATTCCGTCGATCTACTGTATTTCCAAGCTTGGCTGAGTTTACGTCAATGTCGTCAAAGAGACCTTTAAGGTCACTTTCCGAACTCGTACCGAGTGCGGATCCTTCGATACTCTTAAATACTTTCGACAGAGTTTCGTTGAGATTTGGGTTGTGGTGTGCAGACTTACGCACATTCTCAAACAACTGCGAAGGGAGGATAAAGAAGCCTTTTTCTTCAACCGTGTCTTTTCGTACCTGCTCGGCAAGTTCATCTGGTAGTTCTGCATACTTGAAAGATGTATCTCCTGCCTCGTGCTCGAGTTTCTCCTGGTATTGGGTCATATCTTCGGAGATAAAGCGGTAGAACAGCATACCGAGCACGTAACTCTTAAAGTCCCAACCGTCAACGCTTCCCCTTAAATCATTAGCAATTCGCCAAATCATTTTGTGGAGTTCGGCGCGTTGTGCCTCAGGGGTGGTCGGAACCATAGTGCAACCTTTTCGTCATCGGTATCAAAGTAAGAATCAAACAATCTTTAGAAACAGAGCTTATCGCCTATCACAGCTCTTAGCTCCACGTTCGACTAAATAATACCAACTAGTTTCGATAAAACCCGTATAAACTCACGGGCTTACAACATCAATCCCGAGCGGCAAGAAGTGTTTCGTATTTCTTGAAACAACAGTTAACCCATGTGCTTGTGCAATTGCCGCAATATAGGCATCGTCAATTGGAGCTTTTGCCGGAACCTCAAAATTACGAAATATCAAGGCCGCATCAAGATCAAAACTAAGTATCCTACCCGAAAATGCTGGTAAAACCTGACCTTCGAACCATTGAGTTAGTACTCGGGCTTGCAATTCGTCCTTTGCCGCAATAGCTTTAATTCCCCTACCGATTTCTGCCGCAGTTAACGAACAAATATATGTATCTTCTGGAGGAATATTTTTCGCCCAGTCAAACACCGATTGATTTTTCTCAGGCCGACGCAGAGCAGAAATTACGTTGGTATCAAGAAGATACTTCACAGATCCACCTCACGTGAGCCAATACCAAGCCGCGGTGGATCAAAATCGAAATCCGTCTCGCTACTAGTAATTTCTTGCGCAAGTAATGAAGCAATAGATGGGCGTTCAGCACACAAAACCGAAGACAAAATCTTCCTTGCTTCACTTTCCATCGAGGTGTGATTTTGCCGAGCACGAGTCTTTAGCGCCTGCTTCGTACCTGTTGGAAGATCACGTATCAACAATTGTTCAGCCATCAGAACTACCTCCGTTCACCACCCACTATAACGATATCATCAAACTGATAGCACCAAAAGCAGATCCGAAACCGCAAGAATCGGTGCCTGCATCTAATCTTTTGACCAGTATGCAAGCATTTGTCCGCCAAATGAGCTGTTAGCTTAGCGTCACACAAACGATGGCAAAATTTGGGAAAATAAGCTATGTTCACTGCGTTAGGGAAATCTATTTCTGCACGTCCTAGGCTTGTCATAATCGTGTGGCTCATCTTATTCGGACTTGGCTTCAGCGCCGCCGTCACAGGTTTCGGGCAAGGTACGCTCTTTTCACGAATGGAATCAAGCAGGTCGATGGTGCCTGGTTCGGAATCCGATCTGGTGATGCGAGCAGTAGAAGACGCCGGCGAAAGTGAAGCAGTAACGTCTATTGTCACCGGCGTCAAAGCCGACGACGTTCAAAGCGATCTCGCCGCCTTACGGCGCACCCTCGCTTCCATTGACGGCGTACGAGGAGTTAATGATCCGATATCCGTTCGCGATAAAGCACAAAATGAACTCGCAAAACAAAAGGAATCTGCAACTCAAAAAGCAATTTCTGAAGCAGAACCTCAAATCAGCCAAGCCATAAATGCTGCCTTGGCATCTCAAAATTCCCGCCTCGCACTTGTGCCACCAGTTCAACGCGAACAAATACAGCAACAGGTTGCCAGCGACGTGCGCAAGCAATTCGAAAGCCAAATTCGTACCCGAGTTTCCCAAGAGGTTGACACTCAATTTGCGAAGTTACCTGCGCCAGATTCGGCATTGACATCGAAAAATAGCTTTGCGGTTGTTGTACAACTGAACAAAGATGCCAGCGAAAGCACACACTCTCAAGTAGATGAGGCGATAAGCGACTTTAAAGCGGCAGTTGCCGCTTCCCATCCTGACGTGCGGGTTGATTCAATTTCGCATCAGATTGCCAAGAATCTCATTCTCGGTCAAGTCGCGAAAGACCTAGTCCGCGGCGAAACTATCGGTTTGCCTATGGCACTATTGTTCCTCGTAATCGTATTTGGCGGCGTCATTGCAGCTGGTCTGCCGCTCTCGGCGGCCCTCGTATCAATTGGAATTGCATCTGGTTTAACGTGGTTCGTCACGTTCTTCACCAATGTCGATTCATTTATCCTCAATATTTTGACGATTATTGGTCTGGCACTGTCGATCGATTACGGATTGCTCGTCGTTTCGCGTTATCGAGAAGAAATTGGAAGGCGACTCCAAGAGCTTGGATACCCCGCCGATGGTTCAAAGGTTCCGGCAGACATTCGCGATCTCATTAACTCCTCCGTTACAGCAATCGTCAAAACTGCCGGACGCACGGTGTTTTTCTCCGCACTCACAATTGCAGTATCCATTGCTGGCCTGCTTGTTATGAAAGCACCAATGCTCAAAATGATTGCGATGGGCGGCATGATCGTCACAATTTTGGCAGTGCTTACGGCAGTCACTTTCGTCCCAGCGCTGATCAAAGTGCTCGGTGTGCGAATGCTCAAGCCCTCTGTCCTCACCCGTTTCACATTCTTCGACAAGTTGGTGAAGCGTTTTGGTGATGCCACCACCGAAACTGGTATATTTTCTCGACTCGCACAGTGGGTACATCGCCATCCTTGGCCAGTATTGATTGGCGTAACTTCGCTCCTAGTAGCCTCAACTCTGCCCTTGCAAGACTTTGAAATGCGTTCGAACTTCACCGACTATGTTCCGCAGCAAACTAGTGCAAAATATGCACTCGACGCGATTAATTCCGATTTTCCAGCTTTGCGCACGCCCACAGGCACGGTAATTGCAGACACCAACGTTGAGAATACCGCTGGACTCATTGCAGATATCAAAAATATCGCCGGAATTGATTCAGTTTCTCAAGCAGAAAAGCTCAACGATAGCCAAACGATCATTACCTTCCATGTGGATACGAACGATCAAGTCGGACATGAAGCAACTCAGGCCGTCATGGCAGTACGGGAACTCACAGCAGATTATTCCTTCAAAGTCGGAGGCAGCGCAGCGCTCCAATACGACTTCAACCGTTCGATTATGGCTGGAGCACCCTACGCCGCACTCGTTATTGTTGTGGCAGTGCTGTTGTTGCTATTCCTCATGACGGGATCCGTTGTAGCAGCACTCAAAGCATTAATCATCAACTCATTGTCGCTCATTGCCGGGCTCGGACTAACAGTGCTGGTGTTTCATTATGGACTCTTCGGATTACCGAAAACGGCAGGACTAGAGACTTTCGTAGTGGCTTGTTCAGTAGCTTTCGGCTTCGGACTCGCAATGGATTACGAAGTATTCCTGCTCGCCCGAATAAAAGAATACTGGGATTCGATACACGATAACGACCTCGCAGTTGAGCGCGGTTTGCAGCGCTCTGGCCGCATCATTACAGCCGCAGCAGTCATTATCATTGCTGTTTTTGTTGGCTTCATTTTTGGCGAGTTGCTTCCGATTCGCCAAATCGGCGTTGCGCTGGCAATTATCGTGCTTGTAGATGCTTCATTAGTTCGTATGCTACTCGTACCTGCCTTTATGACGCTCATGGGCCGGTGGAATTGGTGGTCACCACGATTCTTGCGGTCATTCTACGAGAAGTTCAAGATCACCCATTAATCGCCATTCAGCAGGCATACGAATGTGTCCTGCGACCTCCTCCGGCCAGCAGGACACATCTGCATTATTTCGCGTAAGTGGAATAGTCTTTGAAAGGTTGTGGTCCGCAAAAAATTAGATGCGGACCAGGTGTTATGCCGAGCCGAAGATACAATTTCCGCGCTTTATGATTCCACGCCCACATGCCAAAAAACACCGTTTTGTCCAATGAGAGCCAATAATTTACCGACGCTACCATCACAGCACTAGCAAAACCTTTGCCCCGATAGTCGGGATCGGTAGCCAAACCGGCAAAATGAATTTTGCCGCCACGCTCACTAGCTCCCATCACACACGCTAGCCTGCCGTTATCGCCCGGAATCACGAACCAATCGAGGGTATCGATATCATCGACTGCCTCCGAGATAGGATTTGCTTTTTGCAAAACTTCCATGATTTCGTCTCTACGCTCGCGAAAACCATGGCTACCTGCGCGAAGAACGACGACGGCGTCGTCGCCCTGCACAGAAGGAATCGGTTCCGTGGCAAAGAAAAACTCCCACTCGTGACCCCAATGCGCTCCGCAACGCTCGCGCAACTCGTGAGGCATATGCTCGTAGACCTCACGATTCATCATGATCTCGCACTTCGATAGCACCGCATCATCAAGGCTGGTAAGCAGTTCGATAACGCGATCAGGATGTCCAAATGCCTTGCCTTCGTAGTCAACGCCGGCATATGCCATATCTGAGGAGCGCAGAATTACTACCGCGGCGCGATCATCACCTTCGTAGAACACGATCCGGTCTTTTTGCGATTCCAACCAAGGCGCAATCTCATGCTGCCAAAAGAAACTCGAAATACCGCCGAGCAAATCCATTCTTTCCTCTGTTTTCTTGTACAACTTTTCTTGTGCCATGTGCCAGTAAGTAGGGCTTTCTAGCCGATATGCACTAGTGCATTCCAAGCTAGAAAGCCCTACTTTGTCAGTTCAGTTTATGCGAATTTACTTCGCTGTTTCTGAGGCTTCCTTCTGCTTTGGCTTAGCATCAATACCTGCTTCTTTACGCTGCAAGGCAGTAATCGGCGCAGGAGCATCAGTCATCGGATCCCAGCCGTTTCCGATCTTCGGGAAAGCAATCACGTCGCGGATCGAAGGAGCCTTGGTCAACAAAGCAACGATACGATCCCAACCAAAAGCGATTCCGCCGTGTGGTGGCGCACCGTACTTGAATGCATCAAGCAAGAAGCCGAATTTCTCTTGTGCAGCTTCCTGATCCAAGCCCATCACCTTGAAAACGCGCTCTTGCACGTCACGACGATGAATACGGATAGATCCGCCTCCAATTTCATTACCGTTACACACGATATCGTAGGCATACGCAAGTGCATTACCAGGATCAGTATCGAAGTTTTCGATCCACTCAGGCTTTGGCGAAGTAAAGGCGTGGTGAACTGCCGTCCATGCGCCTCCTGCCACTGCAACGTCACCTTCAGCTTCGGCGTCTTTAGTAGGCTTAAACAGTGGCGCGTCCACAACCCACACAAAAGCCCAAGCATCAGGATCGATGAGGTTGCATCGCTTGCCAATCTCAAGGCGGGCAGCGCCGAGCAGCTCTCGGGAAGCAGTTGGCTCACCAGCAGCGAAGAAGATGCAGTCTCCTGGCTTGGCACCAGTAGCCTCAGCAAGGCCTGCGCGCTCCTCTTCGGAAATATTCTTGGATACTGGGCCGCCCAAGGTACCATCTTCAGCAATCGTCACATAAGCCAAGCCCTTCGCACCGCGAGCCTTTGCCCACTCTTGCCACTTATCGAAGGTGCGGCGTGGCTGCGACCCGCCACCTGGCATAACAACTGCACCAACATAAGGATTTTGGAACACCCTAAACGGCGTATTTGCAAAGTATTCGGTGAGATCAACGAGTTCATAGCCGAAACGAAGATCTGGTTTATCTGAGCCGAAGCGCTCCATCGCTTCACGGAACGGCATCCGCGGAATAGGAGTTGTGAGCTCAACGCCAATCAGCGACCAAATATTCTTTAATACATCTTCGGCAATCGCCATCACGTCGTCTTGATCCACAAACGACATCTCGACGTCGAGCTGTGTAAACTCTGGCTGGCGATCTGCACGGAAATCCTCGTCACGGTAGCAACGAGCAATTTGGTAATAGCGCTCCATACCTGCAACCATCAACAGCTGCTTAAACAGCTGCGGAGACTGCGGCAGTGCGTACCATGAACCAGGCGCCAAGCGGGCAGGAACAATGAAGTCACGCGCTCCTTCAGGTGTGGAACGGATAAGAGTTGGAGTTTCAATTTCCACAAAATCGTGACCATCGAGTATACGACGTGCAGCTTGCGATACCTTGGCGCGCAAGCGAATTGCGTTCTGCTCATAGGAACGACGCAAATCAAGATAACGGTACTTCAAGCGGGTTTCTTCGTTAACTGAGCCGGCGTCTTCAGCGTGATCCGAAATCTGGAAAGGCAAGGGAGCAGCGCTGTTGAGCACCTCAATCTCCGAGGCTTCCACTTCAACATCGCCAGTCGGAAGCGCCGCGTTTGCATTACCTTCAGGTCGCTCGTTCACAACGCCAACAACTTTAATAACGTACTCCGAGCGCAGCTCGTGAGCTACCTCTGCACGAATCGTAATCTGCGCGATTCCAGAAGCATCACGCAAGTCGATGAAAGCAATTCCGCCGTGATCTCGGCGTCGATCAACCCAACCAGTGAGCGTTACGGTAGATCCAATGTCTTCTTTACGCAGGGAACCTGCCATTCGTGTGCGCAGCACAGCGACCTCTTTTCAGTTGTTGGAATCACCCGCGAGACGAGCGGGCTACAGCACGTGACGAGACGGGAAACGTGCACGTCAATAACTCTACCGCGCGCCCGATCCAAGCCAAAACTTCAACGCCGCGCTCATGCCGAGCCATATGTCACAGCCGTAGCCTTTGCGAAGCGTTCACTTTTATAAAGACAATGGTAGTGTGACAAATCCTCAAGCACCCGATCCGCATTCCGTTCCACAATCGCAACCGACTCAGCGCTCCGAAACGCGCCCACGACGTCGTCTTAAAGCGCGCCCTCGCATACGCACAACGCCGCTCGGTGAAAATTTAGAGTTGTGGTTGCGCATTATTGCCGTTTCGCTCATCTCGCTTGTAGCTTTTGAGGTAATTGCGGTGGCGACGGCGATGCCATACGTTGTCGCAGATCTCGGCGGAATTCGCTACTACGCCCTCGCTTCAGGAATCGCTCTCGCTGCACAGGTAGTGACGACGGCGATTGCGGGCGTTTGGTGCGATGCCCAAGGTCCGAAGAAAGTTCTCTATACGGGAATTATCTTATTTGTTGCCGGCTTGGTAATTACGACTTTCGCCACAAACACAGCGATATTGGTTGTTGGACGGGCGATTCAAGGTCTGGGGTCAGGGCTTCTGATCGTGCCGCTCTATGTGATGGTAAGCGGTTATATTCCCAAGCAAAAACAACCTGCAGTGTTTGCATCTTTTGCTGCAGCGTGGATTCTTCCTTCCCTGATCGGCCCTGTTATCGCTGGAATTTTCGTCGATTATCTCCACTGGCGCTGGGTATTTGGCATTACGCCAGTGCTGATTGTAATTGCTGCTCCTTTTGGGTATTCAAAAATCAAACAGTTCCCGCCTTTGGCTGAACCAGTCAAAGTTGGGAGCCTGCATCGGCTATTGTTTTTCGCGCTCGCTGCGGGGATCTCGGTAGCTTGTTTGCAGATTCTTTCAGGCACGCAACGAGGCCATTTTACGCCCATTACCTATATACTTATCGCTCTCAGCTCCGTAGCGTGCTTCGCTTTCATGAGGCCGCTCCTTCCGGCAGGTACACTGAGCGGCAAACGCGGCCTGCCTGCATCGATATTTTTCCGTGGTCTTATCAACGGAACTTATATTACGGTGGAGCTTTTTCTGCCCTTGCTCCTCAAAGAGGTGCATTCCTTCTCCCCTACGTCTGCCGGATTCGTCATGACCGTTGGCTCAATCACCTGGGCTGCCGGATCGTGGTGGCAAGGACGCGTCACTAATGCACGCATACGTGCGAAGTTCCCGCTGATCGGCACACTGATGCAGCTTGGCGGCATGCTTTTGACAGTTTTGGGAGCATTCCCGAGTCTGCCAGGCGAAACTGTATTCATCGGCTGGCTCATTGCCAGCACTGGATTAGGAATTTCCTACCCGGCAATGACGGTACACGCTCTCGCATTGACCGAGCGGAAATTGCACGGCAAGACGTCGTCAGCCCTACAAATATCCGACACGCTCGGATCAGCAATGCTCATCGCGTATGCTGGTATTTTGTTCTCCGTGACGCGCAGCTTCGAGCATCATGCATTCACGTGGGTGATCGGCTTCTCTTGCGCAGTTCTTATTGTGGCGCTGGTGCTGGTAAGGCGGATCACTGCCGGTGAGAACGAATCAGCAGATTGCACATACTAGCAGGCATTTAAGGCTTTTTAGAACGATTTTTGCGGCACGAACAAGCTCAACGTGCCCCATCTCACCGCGGCGTTTATCGCGAATCGAGATCTGAACCTTATATGCTTGAAGAGCGTCAAGAAGTGGCGCATGGCCTTTGCCGACTGCGTGTGTATATGTGTGTATTTTTCGGCAAGGTGGAGAGTTTGGACCTCAATTCCGCCAAGGCCCGAAGAATCAACAACGTTTGGACGTAGTTTAATGTCGGATAATTCCGTAACTTTTGCTGACCTCAATCTGCCTGAAACCATTTTGCAGGCAATCACCGAAATGGGATACGAAGTCCCAACAGCTATTCAACAGCAAGCAATTCCACACTTGGTAGAAGGGCGCGACGTCGTAGGCGTGGCGCAAACCGGTACAGGAAAAACTGCTGCTTTTGCCCTCCCAATGCTCGGTCACGTCGATCCTGACGTACGCGAAGTACAAGCTCTTGTGCTCGCGCCAACGCGCGAATTGGCAATGCAAGGCGCAGAAGCCATCGAAACTTTTGCCTCCAAAACCGGCGGCTTAGACGTCGTCGCCGTTTACGGTGGCACTTCCTATGGTCCACAACTCGGTGCGCTAAAAAATGGTGCACAGGTTGTCGTGGGCACGCCTGGCCGCGTTATGGATCTCATTGAGCGCGGCGCGCTTAAACTCGAAACGGTTCGTTATTTCGTGCTTGACGAAGCAGACGAAATGCTACGAATGGGCTTCGCTGAAGACGTTGAAACTATCGCCGCGGGTCTTCCAGAAGAACGTATTTCTGCACTGTTCTCTGCAACCATGCCCGCAACGATCCGCAACGTTGCCCAAACTCATCTCAAAGATCCAGTCGAAGTGACAGTCTCACGGCAAGCTTCAACGGTTGACACCATCACCCAGACTTTTGCAGTGGTACCGATGCGTCACAAGATCGGCGCATTAGCACGCGTGTTGGCTACCACCAACGCCGATGCTGCGCTCGTATTCGTGCGTACCCGCGCCACGGCTGAGGAACTTTCCCTCGAGCTCACAGCGCGCGGCGTCATGACCGCTGCGCTTTCGGGCGACGTACAGCAAAAAGACCGCGAAAAGCTCGTCGAGCGTCTGCGCTCTGGCACCATTGATGTACTCGTAGCCACCGACGTCGCAGCGCGCGGTTTGGATGTTGAGCGTATTGGTCTTGTGGTCAATTTCGACGTACCACGTGAAATCGACACCTACGTGCACCGCATCGGACGCACTGGTCGCGCTGGTCGTGAAGGCACTGCGCTAACTTTCGTTACTCCCAAAGAACGCACTCGTTTGCGCCGTATCGAGAAAGTTACCGGCGCGCGCATGACTGAAGTTGATCTTCCAACTCCAGCCCAAGTTTCCTCACTGCGTGCACAACGGGTGATTGACCAGGCAATTGAGCGCTTCGGAGTAGGGCGCCTCCATGTTTATGATGAAGTCCTCGCAACTTTTAAAGAAGCTCAAGGCGAATCCGAATCACCACTGTCTACCGAGGATTTGGTTTTGGCGCTCCTCGCGCTAGCTGTACGCGATCCAGGTCCACAAGCCAATGACGAGCCCGAGTTCCTCACGGCAAAGTTTGACGACGGCGGCCGCGAACGCGGTTCTCGTGCTGGTCGTGAGCGTGGCGAGCGCGGTGAACGCGGTGAACGACGTCGTGAATCACGCAAACCAACTTTCGAAGGCACAGGCACAACGTATCGTATCGAAGTTGGCCGTCGCGACGGCGTTTCACCTGGTCACATCGTAGGTGCGATCACTGGTGAAGGCGGAATTGCCGGTTCACAATTGGGCAAGATTGACATCTTCCCTTCCTTCTCGCTGGTTGAGCTACAGCATGAGCTGGACGAAAGTACACGTCGGAGAATCGGTCGAGCACGCGTTGCGGGTCGTACATTGAATATTTCCGAAGATCGTGGTCCTGGTCATCGCCCTGCCGGCGGTTTTAATGACGACGATCCAGAGTTCCGCAAGTACCGCGCTGATCGCAAATTTGGCGATGATCGCCGCAAGTTAAAGTCCTCGGCACGTGGAGACCACGGCACTGATCGCCGTGCCAGCCGTGGATTCCGCCATGACGATCGCGCTGATCGCGGCTTTGGTGGGCGCTCCGAACGACGCGGCGGACGCTTCAATGATCGCTTCGCAGATCGCGGCGCGCGCCGTCCCTCCCGAGACAGCGACCGCTGGTAAAATGTGCCACTCTGCGTGACGATAACGACTGAATAAATTACTCCCTGAAAGGCGAGCTTAATCTAGCTCCTGCTTTCAGGGAGTAATTGTATGCTCAGCCTCAAGCTTTAACGTTCTGCAAGGATTCAACAAGGCGCACGTATTGCACATAGTCACGCATATCGGCCGTCAAAGGAGCAAAAAGTTCAGCAGCTAATTCCTTGGAAATACTCCGCTTAAGATCGCGCATCACAGCTCTTTGCAATCGACGCGCACGCCAACGATTTGCCATGCCGCCTACACCAGATATCAGCAAAGATCCGAGTATTGCGCCGAGAATAAGTATCAGCGGCAGACCGATAGCAACAACTCCCCCGATATTCACGGCTGGAGGGGAAACAAGTTGTATCTGAACCAAGTAACCGAAATTCAGAAATAGCAACCACAGGCCGCCGATGACGGCGCTAGCAGCACAAAGCCATTGCAAAACGTTGATCGCTCTCCACCATAGCGGAATCCTACGAATCGGTAAGGAGATATTGTGCAATGCACGCGCCACGGTACTCAATAGTGCCATCGCGCGTGGGCGATTGCGCTGTTTTACATCATGCGCCCATAGCTTTGGCATTTGATTAATATAACGGTCAAGAACGCGGTCAAGGAGAATTTCATAACGAGCTTCATAGGCAGGATCGACGCCGATAAGGTCCGTTATCGTCACGAACTCCCCTAAGCTCTTGCTTGGATTCTCTTTGCTCGTTTTGTTCGTGGTTTCGCTATCAACCCGGTATCTCTTAAGCGGATCAATTTTCGCACGCCATAGCCACCTAGTAACTAATGACGTCGTGCGGTTCTTGCCTCGATAAATCGCCGAGTCATAAACCATTTTGGCGATATGCTTCCCACCGATCGCACCTAACAATGCACCTGTGAGCTCGTCATCAGGGGACGGTTCCCTTCGCGCTAGGCTTTCCAGCTCCCCAATATTGGTTTCGGTTGTGAGATCCTGGGCAATGTTTTTTAACTGTGCACACAAGTGAACATAAGCTGCGTTGCGCCTCGAGACTATGCTTGAAATTCGCGCACGCAGTTGAGAAATCCCCATCCCTGAGATTGCCGACGTTGCCAGAACTGGAATGTCAATACCGTGAGTTTTCAAAAGTTTTTGTGCGTCAGCAAGCACCGCCGCTTGAATCTCTTCTGGAAGAGTATCTGCTTGGTTGAGCACAACAATCGTTACCTCAGCATGATGTCGCATATGGGCAAGGTAATCGTCATGCACAATGGCATCGGCATATTTTTGCGGGTCAAGCACCCAAATCAGCACATCAACCTTTTCGGAAAGACGCCGAGCTATCGCCCGGTTGCGATTATTCGTTGAGTCGATATCAGGAAGGTCTAACATGATGACTGAGGCTCGTGTGTTCTGCGAGCTCAGTTCTAAGGTTTGCGTGAGCTTTGGTTCGATATGTCGACGCTGTACATCAAGCCAATCGAGCATTTCGGTAGCCGGCGCACTACAAACAGCTTGCGCCTCAGATGTCGTTGGTCGAGTTGGTGCTACCTGCGCAATCTCAGATCCCACCACCGAATTAAACAGTGAAGACTTTCCTGCGCCTGTTCCCCCTGCAAATGCCACCACAGTATGATCCACCCCGTGCTGACGCCGCTGCGAACTGTATGCCAAAAATTCGTCAATTTTATTCAAAAGGTCTGGATCAATTCGATTCTTAGCAAGGCGCGAGATTTCTTCCAGATTAGTGATTGCTTCAGCAAACGAGATACCCATTGCTCATCGCCCGTCCGCTAATGCTGCACGTAAATCAGCTGATCGGCACTTAAGCTGGCGTAAAAGTTCTTCATTAATCTGCAATGACTCCAAATTTCGTTCAAATACCTCACGGTCGGTTGCCAAGAACTGTTCCAAACGCTGTTCAAAGTCAACGCGAGCCTCCCGAGCCATCCGGCGCACGGCGTCGTCGCCAAAAATTGCCTCTAAAACGCGTTGTGCCACTATCGCTGTGCCTCCAGCAATAGCGATTTCACCGCCAACAAGACCACCAGTTGAAGCAAACACCACGATAATGAGCGCCACGCCCACAGCGTTGATACCAAATGCAGCAATTCTCGCCATTGCTTTCTTTGAATCGCCATGCGTGCGAATCATATCGATCAAAGACCTATGCCAATCATGAACTAACTCTTGGGCTGCTTGTTCACGCTTCGCCTCGGTACGCAACTGTGAACGCACCTGCGGCACAATCTGTGCCAGTTCCTCACGACTTTGCCATAGTCGAAGTGTATTAGTCACTACTAGCTGTGACTGTGCCACAACCATTGCGAAGGTCATTTCTCCAACGGCCTCTTCAACCGTATTGACGTGCGGTTTGCGCGCAGTAAAAATACTCGTCAGCCTATCTCGCACAAGCGATACTTGGGATTCGAGTTTACGCGCCCACTGGCTTGTGCCAATGAGATCTTGCCAACTGCGTAGCACTTCGCCTTTAAGCAAGCTTCCATCCGATAACCGAGCGGCAATCGCGCTATGTGCGTCGTTAAAGGCTTTCGTCAATTCGGCGTCATATTGAGTGCGATACTTGACTTGTTCCGCATACGAAGACTCAATATGCTCCAGTTTGCCGATCATCGCCTTCACCACGCCCATAAGCGTTTGCTTGGCAACCAGCGAACGGCTGGAACTATCCCGAGCAATCCCCCAAATCCATCCGCGGATGGCGTCAACATCAGCTTCAGGCAACCGAGCATTAGCGCCAAGATCTGTTTCTGACACCACGAACAACGGCGCGTGTTCCAAATCGTGTTCTTTGAGTTTGCGCACAAGATCGGCGCGAACTTCAATACCTACGCCAATCGGAACTCGGTTAAGCAAAACGCCAATAACGAGATCTCGTTGGGCAGCGTCGTCGAGCATCGCCCACGGAATTGCGTCGGCATAGCGATGTGCGGTGGTCACGAAAATCCACAGATCAGCGGCTGCCATCAGCTGCGCCGCAAGCACTCGATTTTCTTTGACCAAGGAATCGATATCTGGCGAATCGATGATCGCTAAACCGCGCGGTATCTGAGGTGACGTTTTGAGAGCGATTTCGGTTCCCGCCGTCTCACTGTGTGTCTGAACAAAATCGTGTTGAGTAGCGCCATCTGCGTCCGAACCAGTAACACGAGCCAGACTCGGCAAAATACGATCAGTTTCAAACCAAGTACGATCCTGCGGATGGCAGATGAGAGTCGGAATGCGCGTGGTAGGACGAAGCGCAGATGCGTGGGTCAGATTCTCGCCAACCAGCGAATTGACGAACGTCGATTTTCCGGCACCGGTAGAACCACCCACGACTGCGAGTAGCGGAGCGTCAAGCGATTCAAAGCGAGGTAGAACGTAGTCATCTAGTTGCTGACAAAGGTCAGATTGCACCTCAGCAGCCAAAGCGCTATGCGAAAGATGGATCGGAAAATGTACCAAATCCAGTGTGCTGCGCAGTTCACGCAACACACTAAAAACCGGATTGCCGGAATTGTCTGGTACAGCTACATTCACCATTAATTCTCCGGATTGAGCAATCTCGGCTGTAGATCTTCCACTGCCGGCATCCAAGCGTGCGGATCAGCGCTAACTTGCTCACCCGAACGGATGTCCTTGACTTGTTCACCGTCGTCGGTGGTAAACCAAACGAACGGAATACCACGCTTATCAGCATATTTGATCTGCTTGCCGAATTTGGCAGAATTTGGTGAAACCTCCGTCGAAATTCCACGCGAACGCAAGGCCATCGCCGTCTTTTCAGCATGACGCCGTTCGCTTTCGTCGTTCACTGCGATCAGAACTGCAGTGGGAACCTTGCGGCTCGGTACCACGACGTCGCGACCAATCACGCGAGCCAAAATGCGCGAAACACCAATCGAAAGTCCAACACCAGGGAATACACGCTTGCCATCGCTGGCCAAGGAATCATAGCGTCCACCAGAACAGACCGAGCCCAAGTCTTCGTGACCCACCAGCACTGATTCGTAGACGGAACCGGTGTAGTAATCAAGACCGCGCGCAATCTTCAGATCAGCTTCGATTGCCCCTGGCATCAGCTCATTAGCACCATCAACCAAATTCACCAGCTCTTCGAGTCCTGCTTCAAGCAATGCACTGGTGTGACCTAAGGCCAAAACTTCATCAGCAAATCCGCCATTTGTACCGCGGATATCTGCCAGTTTGAGCGCGAGTTTGGCTTGTGCTTCCGAGGCGCCAACGCGTTCGGCGAGCAAATCAATCACCACATCTGGGCCGACTTTATCCAGTTTATCGAGAATACGGAGAGTTTCTTCGACGTCTTCGATACCGATTGCCTCGTAGAAACCTTGCGCAAGCTTGCGGTTCGAAGCTTTGATAATCACGCGTGGAATCGGCAATTTGCTCAAAGCATCGACCATGACCAGCGGCAATTCAATTTCGTGATGGAAAGCTAGGGTGTCTTGACCCACCACGTCTACGTCGGCTTGCACAAATTCACGGAAGCGACCGTCTTGCGGGCGCTCCCCTCGCCATACCTTCTGAATCTGGTAGCGGCGGAATGGGAAATCGAGGTGTCCGGCATGTTCAAGAACATAACGTGAGAGCGGCACAGTGAGATCGAAATGGAGACCAAGTTGAGCGTCACGATCGCTTTTCTCATCCCCTGCAGCCTGCAAGCGGTTGAGAAGATAGATTTCTTTTGATGTTTCGCCCTTGCTCAAAAGTTGCGAGACGGGTTCCACCGCGCGCGTTTCGATGCCTGAAAAGCCATGCAACTCGAAAGTAGAGCGCAGTGTGTCAAGAACTTCTTGCTCAACGATACGACCAGCTGGAAGCCACTCTGGGAAACCTGATAAAGGTGCAATTTTTGCCATGATTCTATTATTTCACTTCTCGATACGATTCGCGGAATTTGCCCTATTACGCTTTGTACGTATTATACGTATCTGCTCACCTAGATGGCTATTTCGGTGCATTGAGACGAATCTACTTTTCCACGTGGTCGGCCAATTCGCCTACCAAAATCCATTAACTTAACCCATCGCCGGTTAACTCATCGCCGCATGAAGATACTGCGAATGACGTGTTTCATGGAACATGGTAGTTTGCGGGCCGTGACCCGGGAAGATAATTGTTTCTGGCTTTATTACCTGCACCAAGAAGCGCAAAGACGCGGCCATTTTCTGATCGTCGCCACCGGGTAGGTCGGTGCGTCCAATTCCGTTGTTGAAGATAACATCTCCCGAAAGCATGAATTGCTCGTCCCGGCCGGTATCTCCAATACTGTGCGGCCCAGCAGCAATGGCGCGTCCTGCGAAAAGAAACACCGATGATCCTTCCGTATGCCCCGGCGTCGCAATGGCACGCAAAATGATGCCAGGCACGATCTCCACCGAATCTTCATAGAATTGCCCGGGCAAGGCCTGGAGATTACTCGGCACGCGCCACTCATCAATGCCCATTCGCCCAAACGCGATAGCGAATTGCGGCATCCCCAGGTGCTCTAGTGGATTACCGAGCCGGTATAGGTCTGGTTCAGGAACATAAACCTGTTCGTCCTCAACAACACCAGACACGTCCCACACGTGATCAGCATGTCCGTGCGTGAGCAAGACTGCCCCAAGTTTCAGACCGTGTTCTGCCAAAGTTTCCTTGATCCATTGGCAAGAACCTGCCCCAGTATCCACTACTAATGCAACTTTTTTCTCCTCGTTCGCCAAGATATAAGTATTGGCTTCGAGGAAGGTTTGGCTATATCGCAAGATGATCATAAATATAACCGTACCTGATATGCATGGTTTACTGCATTTACACGAAAATCTGCGTACAATATTATGTGAATATTACGCGCACGGTGTGGCACCCGCCTACCCCGTCCTCAAAGGAGCATCAAAGATGACCGAATCCACAGAAAATGCCCGTCCAAAGATTCCCGTTCCACTGCCACGCGCAGAAGCCAAAGTTGCGTTGCCGGTGCCTCATATTGACGACGCCGATGCCGCAGCAGCAGCCAAGTGGGGACGTGTAGACGATGAAGGCAACGTTTGGTTGCGTTCGGCAGGATCGGAGCCAGAACGTATTGTTGGACAATACGCTGCTGGTGGTACTGAAACTGATGCTCTTGGTCTGTATGTACGTCGCTACCTCGATATTAAAGCGCAGGTTGTACTATTAGAGTCACGCGTTTCCAAGATTTCACCGGAAGAGGCTCGCAAGTCGCTTAAGTCACTCAACGAACAGCTAGTTGAGCCTGCTGTTGTTGGCGACGTAGAGGAACTTCGCAACCGTGTGAAGGTTCTCGAGACGAAGATTGACGAGCGCGCAGCACAAGTTGCGGTTGAACGTGAAGAAGCTAAGGCTAAGGCTCTTGCTGACCGCACCACAATTGTCGAGCGTGTAGAAGCAATCGCAGCTCAGGATCCAGCGAAAACGCACTGGCGCAATTCGCGTGATGAGCTCAATCAACTGCTTGACCAGTGGAAGAATGCACAGCGCCACGGTGCACGTCTCGACCGCGCCACTGAAGATGAATTGTGGAAGCGTTTTTCTGCAGCTCGTACGCAGTTCGACCGGCATCGTCGGCAGCATTTCTCGGATCTAGAGGCACAGCACAAGGAGACAATCCGCACGAAAGAAGCGCTTATTGCGCAGGCTCAGGCGCTTCAGACCTCAACTGATTGGAATGAAACCGCTGCACAATACCGCAATCTCATGGATCAATGGAAGCGAGCAGGCCGTTCCACTCGCAAAGACGACGATCGACTCTGGGAGCAGTTCCGAGCAGCACAGCAGGTATTCTTCGACGCACGCAATTCGCATAATGCTGCGCTTGACGAAGAGTTTGGTTCGAACCTCGAAAAGAAGCTCGCTCTTCTTGAGCAAGCTGAGAATATCCTGCCAGTAGATGATATCGCCAGCGCCAAGGAGCAGTTGCGTGCGATTGGCGAGCAGTGGGATGCTATTGGCAGAGTTCCTCGCGCTGACGTTGCCCGAACCGAAGGCCGACTGCGCGAAATCGAGCGAATCATTCGCGATGCTGAAAATGAGCAATGGGCAAAGACTGATCCTGATAAGGAAGAGCGCACCTCAGGCATGGCTCAGCAGCTTCAGCAGCTCATCACGGAGTTAGAAGCCCAACTTGCCCAGGCACAAGCTGAGGGTGATGCGAAGAAGGTTAAAGAGTACGAAGAGGCATTGAAAGCTCGCAAAGAGTGGCTCAAAGCCGTGCTTGACGACTAACTAGAGCTAACTAGATATTTATATGGTGGGTTGGCGAACAGGGCATTTTCCCTGTTCACCAACCCACCGAAGTCGGGCTTGGGGGTGGTTTCCACAGCTGTGGAAACCACCCCCAAGCCAATGGCGGATTTTGATATACCTGCTTCATGATCACATTCCCGCTTATCGAAGCCAAAAACCTAGCACAGCTCAATGAATGTCGACTCAGCGACGATCAATATCTTGAGCTTTTACCTGGAATCTTTGCAGATCTAAATTATTGCATCACTCCAACATTGCGCGCTTATGCGCATCAGTCCATCACTCACGAAGGAGATATCCTCAGCGCACGCTCGGCGCTGTGGATACATACTGGCATTGCTCCTGTTACTCTCGTGCGTGGCCCTCGTACCGTACGTTTAGACTCGAAATATCGCAACACTGGCCCACGCCGCAGGATTCAATCCCACAATATTCTCAAGTTAGGCAATGTGTTCGTCACAGACTGCGATCGAACTGCCGTTGATCTCCTTCTTGAAGACTTAGAGTCGGGAATCGGGTATTTACCTTCACTTCTACGCGCAGGCGCTCGTTACGAACGAATGCTCGATTGCCTTGAACGCATCCGTTCAGTGGCAGGCAAGAAACGGGTGCAAGCGGTACTCTCCCAGCTCCCAAGCGACATATTCTCCTATAATCGCCCCAACCACAGCGACACATCGCTTATGGCAAGACCCGCCGGTGTGCATCCTTCTTCGACGCCGTAACACGATAGGCGTCGTAAACACCCTCAATCTTGCGCAGTTCCTTCAGCACCCGATCAAGATGGCGTGGATCAGAGATCTCAAAAATGAAATTCGACCGAGCGAGTCGCTCACTTGAGGTATTAATTGATCCAGAAATCATATTAATATCGTGCTCACTCAAAGCCTTCGTGATGTCAGCCAACAGGCCTTTCCTATCGAGAGCTTCGATCTGCACTTGCACAAGGAATATGCCTTCTGGCGTGCCGTCCCAAGCAATATCAATAAAGCGATCAGGCTCACGGCGCAAGGAGTCCACATTCGGGCAGTCGGCACGATGAACAGAAATCCCTTTTCCACGCGTCACGAAACCAACGATGGCGTCCGGAGGCACTGGCGTACAGCACTTTGCAAGCTTGACGAGCACATCGACGTCGTCAAGATTCGATACGACGACGGCAGACGAGGCGTTACCCTCGCGGCGGTGTTGGATACGCGTAGGCGTTACAGCTTCCGACATCGTCTCTTCGACGCCGGCTTGGCCACCTTGCGAGGAAATAATTCGGCGCACCACTGTTTCAGCAGAAATCGATCCTTCACCAATTGCCGAATACAGATCCGAAACATCAGTTCGCGAGAAATCTTGCGCCACAGCCTTTAACGTCTCATGGGACATCAGACGCTGAACAGGCTCGTTCTTCCGACGAATCGTTTTAGCAAGCTTCTCTTTGCCAATCTCTATCGCTTCATCGCGGCGGTTTCGAGTGAACCACGATTTGATCTTCGCACGGGCACGTGGAGTGGCAACGAAATCCATCCATCCTTGTGATGGACCAGCGTCATCAGACTTAGCCGTGATGATCTCAACCGTATCGCCAGATTCAAGCCGATGGTCAAGAGTCACGAGACGATCATTGACTTTCGCACCAACTGTTTTGTGCCCGACTTCGGTGTGAACAGCATAAGCGAAATCGACCGGCGTCGCTCCCGCTGCCAGCTCCATTACTTCACCCTTGGGCGTGAACACATATACTTGATGCCCGGACATCTCATAACGGAGCGAATCGAGGAACTCCGCAGGATCAGCTGTGTCGCGCTGCCAATCCACCAGCTGACGAAGCCATTCAAGCTGAGTGTCTTCAGCGCTAGTTTCAACGTTTCCGCTCTTCTTGTTGGGATTCTCTTTGTAACGCCAGTGCGCAGCGACGCCAAACTCGGCGCGTCGGTGCATATCGTAGGTGCGAATCTGAATCTCTACAGTTTTGCCATTCGGCCCGATCACCGAGGTGTGGATTGATTGATAGAAGTTAAATTTAGGGCTGGCAATATAATCCTTAATACGCCCCTGAATCGGGGTAAAAATAGAGTTCGCAACGCCCAAAGCTGTGTAGCAGTCCTGCACTTCATTGACGAGCACACGCACACCGATGAGATCATAAATATCTTCAAAATCGCGCCCGCGCAAGATCATTTTCTGATAAATCGAATAGTAGTGCTTCGGCCTACCAGAGATTGTACACTCGACCTTTGCACGTGCCAGCTCCGATTCCAGTGCTTTCTTAATATTTTCAATATAGGCGACTCGTTCTGGACTACGATCTACCACCATGCGCTCGATTTCCGAATATACCGCTGGGTAGAGAGTCTTAAATGAAAGATCTTCCAGTTCCCATTTAATGGAGTTCATGCCAAGCCGATGTGCAAGAGGCGCGTAGATCTCCAAAGTCTCGCGAGCTTTCTTGGCTGCCGATGAGGACTCAACATAGCCCCACGTGCGAGCATTGTGGAGGCGATCTCCCAATTTAATGAGCAATACACGAATGTCTTTAGCCATAGCCACGACCATTTTTCGCACAGTCTCGGCTTGGGCCGCCTCGCCAAATTCCACTTTGTCGAGCTTCGTCACTCCGTCAACAAGCAATGCTACTGTTTCGCCAAATTCTTTTGTGACTTCTTTGAGCGTATAACCGGTATCCTCAACGGTATCGTGAAGGAGCGCTGCGACGAGGGTGTCCTCGTCCATTCCTAGCTCGGCAAGGATTTCGCAAACCGCAATGGGATGAGTGATATAAGGTTCGCCCGATTTGCGCTTTTGGCCTTCATGGCAGTGTTTTGCGACCTCATAAGCATGAATAATGCGTTCAGAGTTTAGCGATCGATCAGAAATGGCTTCAAAAATATCGGACAGGGCATCAGGAATCACGATTGATTCGCGCTTACTCAACCATGAATACTTGGATCGAAATCGCGATCCCCCGTGATTCTCCGACATATTTCCACCTACCATGCTGTGATTTTACGGGAATTTCTCCCCGAATAAAATTTCAAACTTAAGAGTTTCATCAACCAAGACTCCGGCATTGACTCATCGGCAATACAATCACTGGCATAAAGGCCGAATACTCCCAAGAGATCACCTGCCTAAATACAGAGCACGGGCAGTCCCCTGCCCGTGCTCTGTATTTTCAGTAACTAAGAACTGATTCGATTGGAATCTTTTCACCCAGTCGTTCACGTCCGCCCAAGTCAGTTAGCTCGAGCAGAACACACAACGCAGCTGGAACGCCACCTGCTTGTTCGATGAGATCAAATGCGGCAGCAGCAGTACCGCCAGTTGCCAACACGTCGTCAATTACGAGCACGCGCATTCCGTCTTCGACTGTGAATGGTTGCAACTCCATGCGAGCCGAACCGTATTCAAGATCGTAGTCCACTCCAACTACTGGTCCAGGCAATCGGCCTGCCTTACGAATCGTCAGCATTCCAACGCCCATGGCAACCGCCAATGGAGCGCCGAGGATAAAACCTCTCGATTCAAGACCAGCAACCGCATCAACCTTGCCGCGGTAACGATCAGCAAGAATTTCAATCAACTGTCCGAATGCATGTGCATCGGCAATCAGAGGAGTGATGTCTCGGAAAAGAACACCTGGAGCGGGAAAATCACTCACTTCACGCACGTGTGATTCAACGAGTTCAACAGTGTCCTTGGGAAAAATCAGGTTCTCACCCATCATCGATTCCTCTTCTTTCGCTTTTTCGGCTGAGCAGAATTGCCTTTGTGTTGCCCGGCCACGCGGTCGTCCAAATGCGCACCAGTAATCATATCCGATTCTTCCGATGCTCCGTCTACTGATTCCAAATCCTTAGACGTTTCATGTCCAAGCTCACCTCGCGATGCCAATACGCTACGGGTATGGGCAGCAATATCGTCGTTGCGCAAAGCCAAAGCAACAGCCAATGGCGCAGCGATGAAGATCGACGAAAGAGTCGAGAGCAACATTCCAACGAACATCACCAATGCGAGATCACGGAGTGTTTCAGCACCGAAAATACCAACACCAATGAACAGCACTGCCATAACCGGCAAAAGTCCGGTAATCGAAGTGTTGATCGAACGGATCAAAGTCTGGTTGATAGCCAAGTTTGCTGACTCTTCATAGGTAATCTTGCGTTGCTTGCGCAGTTCAAGGGTGTTTTCACGCACCTTATCGAACACCACAACGGTATCGTAAAGCGAATAGCCCAAAATCGTGAGAATACCGATGATAGTGGCCGGAGTAATCTCCAAACCAAGAATCCAATAGATACCCAATGTGACAACGAAATCATGAAGTAGTGCTCCGATAGCGCCAACCGCGATAGTCCATGAACGGAAGTACGCAATCAACACGATCGATACGGCAACCAAGAACACGATCATGGCTCGGATAGCCTTGTCCATGATATCCTTGCCCCACGATGGACCAATGAACGTAGAAGTTACTTCCTTTTCCGGAACTTGATAAGCCTTCGCTAGTTCTTCTTTGACCTTCTGTGTCGATTGATCGTCCAAAGAGGTGGTCTGAACACGAATCGAATTCGACCCCAACGAAGAAACGCGCGGAGCGTCGTCTTTACCAACTTGAGCGATTACCTTGTAAGCGCCGTCGTGCGAATCAATTTTCGTATTCGACACTGTGAACTGCGATCCGCCTCGGAACTCAATTCCAAGATTTGGCTCCTTTACGAACACCGATGTAATCGACGCCAAAATAGCCAAAATGATGATACCGAACCAGATTTTGCGCAAACCAATAACGTTGAAGGATTTGCGACCGGAGTAAAGATCATTACCAATGGAGTAAACAGACATCAGTTCTCCTCCCCTTCCGATGCGCTATTGGTATCGCTCATTTCTTGAGCCTGCGCTTTCTTCTTTTCTCGCCGTTCTCGAGCGCGGCGTTCAGCCAGCGTTTCACCTGGTTTTCCGGCAGGTAGTTTTATAGGGGCTTCCTCAGTCTCAACTGCCGACGGCGTCAACTCGCTTTCCCCCGTAGCCTGAGCCAGAGCCACCTCATCGGAAGACGCCGTCGCTTTGGAATTCGCGCCGAAATTGCCGCGTCCACGATATAGCGGAACATGGCGCAAACGCTCAATGTCCAGACCAGAGAAACGCTTGCCCTTTCCAAAGAATGCCGTTCGAATCACGAGTAGCATCAACGGATAGGTGAACATCATGACGACGATCAGATCGAGCAGCGTGGTGATTCCAAGTGTGAATGCGAAACCTCGCACCGAGCCAACGGTAAGAATGTAAAGCACAACCGACGCAATTAGGTTCACACAGTCGGAAATAATGATCGTGCGCTTGGCGCGATCCCAGCCGTATTCAATTGCAGAGTGGATATTGCGTCCATCGCGAATTTCATCTCGAATACGTTCGAAGTACACGATGAAGGAATCGGCTGTGACGCCAATCGAAATAATCACACCGAGCACGCCTGCCATAGACAACCGGTATCCCATGCCCCACGACAACGCGCAAATGACGAGATAGGACAAACCTGTCGAGAGAACAATAGACGCAACAGCAATAATGCCCAGACCGTGGTATTGCCAAAGCATATACAAAACGATCAGCAACAAACCAATAAAGCCAGCAATCAGACCTGCTTGGAGCTGCTCGGCACCGAGTGTTGCCGAAATCTGTTCCTCAGATTGCACATTGAAGTTCAAAGGCAAAGAACCAAAGTTGAGCTGGTTAGCCAATGCCGCAGCTTCGTCGGCTTTGAAATGCCCTGTGATTTGCGCCTGTCCACCAGAAATCGGACCATTCGGAACTGGAGCAGAAAGTACCTGACCGTCAAGCACGATAGCGAACTGGTTCTTTGGCGACTGCATTTGGTAGATGCGCCCTGTTACGTCCGCAAAAGCTTTAGCGCCCGCCGAATCGAACTGCATGTTCACAGCCCAACCACCAGTTGGAGTACCCTTTTGATCGGTAGCCATCGACGACGATGCCTTCGTCAAGTTCGTGCCTTCAATTTCTGCCGGACCAAGAATGTACTTTTGCTCGCCAGTTATGGAACAAGCTACCGAAGCCTTTTTGGGATCGTCAGCTGTAGCACGCAAACGAGCATCTTCTGAGCCACATTCAAGCTTGAAAGCATCGTAGAGCGCCTTTTCAGTTACCCAAAGATCATCCGAATAGTCTTTCGGAGTGCTTTGTGGAGCATCCTCAATTTTTCCATCCTTATTGGAATCAGCTAAGGCAACAATCTCTTGTTCAAGCTGTTCAGGAGTCAAATTGGGAGCAGGAGTTTCAGGAGCCGGAGCAGCTTGCCCATTCGCAGCACCACCATTGGCCTGCGCTTGTTTCATTTTCGCGATATCATCTGCAGTTAAAGCCTTTGGCGCCATGACCGAGAGCACCGGACGCAAGCGCAAAACTGCAGATGTACGAACCAAATCTAAGGTTTCCTTGCTCGGGTTTCCTGGCAAAGCAACCACGATATTTTTTCCGCCCTGAGCACTGATTTCTGCTTCTGCAACACCCGACGCATCCACACGCTGGCGAATAATTTCGATTGCCTGAGACACATCAGATTCGGTAACTTCCGAGCCATCTGTTGCCACTGGGGTCAAAATGATCTGGGTTCCACCTTCGAGGTCAAGTGCCAAGGAAGGCGTGAACCGCGATTGCGTTCCCTTAAGTGTGCCCGCAAAAAGTGAACCAATGAGGGCAATCATTAATACGAAAAGCACCAACAGTCGCTTGTTACGCGATGTCTGCCTCTCCATTACTCTATTTTTCGACACGAAATTGTCTTTTCTCTTGTTCAGATTTGTTCTGATGGAAATCTTTTAGTTTTGTCAGAATTTTCAGTTATCAGTGCGTTCCACCGGAGTATCAGCCACTGGCTTTTCAATAACTGCGTCGTTATCCGCAGGCATTTCCTCAGCTGATTCGTCAATGAGCGCTGCATCTTCTTCGCTAATTTCTGCAACCGGTATATTCATTTCCGCCATAATTGACGTTCTGAGCCAAACCGTCTCGTCGCCACTGGGCGACTCAAGCGTTACGGCGTCACCATCTATATCAACGATGCGCCCAAAGAATCCCGATGTGGTCACAACATTGTTTCCCACTGCGATAGCTTTGTCGCGCTGTTCCAGCTGAGCACGCTGTGCTTTCTTGGCACCTGCGTTCATGAACCAGATAAATCCGACCATGATCACAAGCAAGATTAAGATTTCAATTCCTGGCATAGATGTGTCTCCGTAGAATGTTCAAAATTATCATTGATCACTTTACTCGTTTTTTCCATCAACTAAAAAGTGTTTCTTCTGGTGGTATCAGTCCCAAATGTTTCCATGCCAACGCCGTCGCCATTCGTCCTCGCGGTGTGCGCACCAAGAAGCCCTCACGCACCAAGTATGGCTCGGCAACCGTCTCCACAGTCTCGGGTTCCTCCCCTACAGAAACAGCTAAAGTGGTTAGCCCAACTGGTCCGCCATTAAAACGTAAACACACTGCTTCGAGCATTGAACGATCAAGACGATCAAGACCGCGGGCATCAACTTCAAATACGTCGAGAGCCGCTCGCGCCGCCTCCAAATCGAGAATGCCGTTTCCACGCACTTGCGCCCAATCTTGCACGCGGCGCAACAACCGGTTCGCAATACGCGGCGTGCCGCGTGAGCGTGAGGCAATTTCTTGGGCTGCGTCGTCGTTCAAAACAGCATCCAGTTTGATCGCATTAGCAGAAACTATTTGCGCTAATTCTGAATTTTGGTAGTAATCAAGATGAGCCGTAAAACCAAATCGATCGCGCAAAGGTGCAGGCAACAAACCTGCTCGAGTGGTTGCACCAACCACGGTAAATGACGGCAATGGCAGCGGAATTGATGTAGCACCTGGACCTTTGCCAACCATCACATCAACTCGGAAATCTTCCATTGCCAAGTACAGCATTTCCTCAGCGGTGCGTGCCAAACGATGAATCTCGTCGATGAAGAGCACGTCACCTTCTTGAAGCGAGGATAATACTGCAGCTAAATCACCAGGATGCTGAATTGCTGGGCCAGATGTCAGCCGCAAAGATCCGTTGACTTCGGCGGCAATAATCATTGCCAAAGTAGTCTTTCCTAGCCCTGGAGGCCCAGAAAGCAACACGTGATCAGGAGCGTTTCCACGGGCAATTGCTGCATCTAAAACGAGCGAGAGCTGATTTCGCACGACTTCTTGCCCCACGAATTCCACCAGCCGTTTCGGGCGTAGCGCTGCTTCTTGGGCACGTTCAGTATCACTGGCATCTAAATTGGTAATATCCCACTGGCTCACTGTTATCGCCGACTTCCCAAAATTTGTAATGCACTACGCAGCAGTTGCGCGACGGTAGCATCAGGGCTGACCGCTTTCGCTTCTTCGATTGCGCTGCTCGCATCCTTTTCTTGCCAACCGAGATTCACCAGAGCCTCCAAAACATCTGGTGAGGCATTCGATTGCGCAGGTTCACTCATCACCGTGCGACTTGGGCCGAGCTTGTCACCAATCTCGAGAATCATCCGCTGAGCACCCTTTTTACCGATGCCAGAAACACGAGTGAGCGCTGCTTCATCTTTATTTTGTACCGCACGGCGCAGATCATCAGGGCTATGCACACTCAGCACTACCAGAGCGGTGCGTGGGCCTATACCCGAAACCCCGTTGAGCACCTCGAAAACCGCGCGTTCGTCGTCGTCCATAAAACCAAAAAGCGTGAGCGAATCTTCCTTGACAACGAGAGACGTGAATAGGGTCGCCTCTGCACCGATACGTAGCGACGATAGTGTGCTGGGCGTAGCGTAAACCAGCATCCCTACCCCGCCCACGTCAATGACGACGGTTGAGATGGTCATGGAGAGCACAGTTCCACGCAAGGAAGCAATCACTATTTCACCTTTCGAACAAACGTTTCATAAACAGAGTACCGTATTGTTACGAAAATACGCGGCACAAATCACCACCGTTATTGTTTGTCTTTTGGCGCAACGGCGCCGTGACGCGCCTGCAAACGTTGTGCCTGCGCCCACATTTTTTGCGCCGGCGTAAGATCGGCTCCTTCGGCGCGCGGCAACATTCCTGCGCCGCCGTGCTGAGCCCGATCTGTATCTTGAAAATCCATTGCCCCGCCCCGCCATGCGTGACAAATTGCAATCGCTAACGCATCGGCCGCATCTTTGGGCCGCGGGAGTTCATCCAGCCGCAATATTCTTTGCACCATTGCCTGTACCTGCGCTTTTTCAGCACGCCCGCTGCCGGTTACCGCAGCTTTCACCTCGGAAGGTGTATGGAAGGCGATGGGCAATCCCCTGCGCGCAGCAGCGAGCATAACAATTCCCGCAACCTGCGCTGTACTCGTCACTGACCTCACGTTTTCTTGAGCAAACACACGTTCAATAGCGACGACGTCGGGACGAAATATTGCGAGCGTTTCTTCGAGTTTGTTCGAAATCAGCAATAATCGCTGGTGAGGAGGCAATTCTGGTGCGGATCGGGCCACGTCCACGTCAATGAGCTTCACTTGACGCCCACCCCGAGCATCAATGACGCCCAAGCCGCATCGAGTCAGACCCGGATCCACACCTAGAATACGCAATGAGAATTAGCCCTCTGCCTCAATCTGAGCCATAACATCATCCGGAATATCCACATTGGAGTAGACATTCTGAATATCGTCAAGATCGTCAAGCGCATCAAGCACCTTGAGAACCTTCAAAGCGCCTTCTTTGTCCACGGCTACCTTCATCGACGGCACAAACTGCACTTCAGCAGAGTTGTAGTCGATTCCGTTCTCCTGCAACGCGGTACGAACGGCGACGACGTCGTTCGGCTCCGAGAGCACTTCAAATACGTCGCCTTCGTCAGAAACTTCCTCTGCACCAGCATCGAGCACTGCCATGAGCAGCGAATCTTCATCTACGCCGTCAGCCTTTGGCACCTCAATAACGCCTTTACGCGCGAACATGTAGGCAACCGAACCTGGATCTGCCAGTGTTCCACCGTTACGGGTGAGCGCAACGCGGACTTCCGAAGCTGCACGGTTGCGGTTGTCGGTCAAACATTCGATCAGCACTGCGACGCCGCCCGATGCGTAACCTTCGTACATAATCGATTCGTAGGTAACGCCGTCTTGACCTTCGCCTGAGGCACGCTTAAGAGCGCGATCAATGTTATCTGACGGAACCGAATTCTTCTTTGCCTTCTGGATCGCGTCGAAAAGTGTTGGATTTCCTTCGGGATCAGGTCCACCTGTACGCGCAGCTACTTCAATATTCTTGATCAGGCGCGCAAAAAGCTTGCCACGCTTCGCATCGATCGCAGCTTTCTTGTGCTTTGTGGTTGCCCACTTAGAGTGTCCGGACACTAGATCTCCTTATTCTTCGAAACCTTTACCAAGCAATTCTACATTGCAAAACAAAAAACGCTCACATTTATCTTTGCGAGTGCGCTCACGCCGCAGGCTCAGTGCTCGGTTTTTCAGCACGCAGCGTCGACGACGCAGGCTCAGTGCTCAGTGCTCAACCACGGTGAGAAGTTGCCCATCCCAACCCTCAGCCCAGCGCTGTGCCATGGTTACAAAATTCAGTGGATAAACAGTTTCGCCGCCGTCTTCTGCTCGCGCCAAATCCTCAAGATTCCACCAGCGGTGCTCATCTAATACTTCTTTTTCTAGCGCCGTGAGCGAACGATTCACTCCGCCGTCGATAATTGCCTTTTCTTCGTCCGAAACGTGCAATACAAAGAAATATTCGTCTTGTTTCGAGGTCTTATTAACAAAACGGAAAGTAGATTCACGGTATAGAACTGGCCCCACAAAGCGATTTATATCAGCTATAAGCCCAGTTTCTTCGGCGAGTTCACGAGCCGCAGCTTCTGCACCGGTCTCGCCGCTCATTTTGCCGCCACCCACCGTGAACCACCAGGCATGATTCACATCGGCGTAATCATGCCCCTTGATGAGGTACACCTCCTGGCGAGGATTAAAGATGACCACTCGCGCAGCCTCGCGATGCGGAAATCCTTGTTCGTCTAGCGGCCACTCTTGCTCAAGCTGATCAGAAATCTCGCATTCGAGGTCTTTGCTTGCACCGTTATTACGCACCGTATTTGAAGGCTCAACCCGGGATTGTTTCACTCGTCGCCTCGTTTCCTAAAAACATCGTACGCAAACGTACAATTTCATTGAGCAAATATCGCTCACGCTCACGATTTTCAGCTGTCTGAACTTGGCCGATCCGCAGCGCAGTGGTGCGAAAATATCCCAGCTCAATAAGCGCATTTTGATAATCTTTCATCGTTTCAGTGCCGCGGCCTTTGGGTGAACCACGCCGAAGCATCCGCACTTCCGACCAATGCTGAGCCGAGAGCCGGCGTGCAAGCGATAAAATCATGTCGATATCAGATGAAAGGAGCCAGCCAGCATCAACGTAGTCCTGCAAGCCTTGCACCACGAAACGTTTTTGCTGCCAACGTGCGTAAATCGCCAAAGCCGTCATCACAATAACGATTGGCACATTACTCCACACTACATAACGTTCATACGTCATGCCTGGAAAACTCAGCGCAGCGTTATTGAACCAATGCCCTGCTATTGCACTGGCAAAAGCAGGTACCAGCCACAGTGCACGCGCAATTCTCCCCTTGGTAAACACCGCGAATCCGAGGAAAAATCCAAATGCTGCCGTCCATGCTTCGTGGTTGAGCGGTCCGTCGAGAAAACGCACTTTGAAAACCTGCTCAATCACCTCGTAATTGCGCACAAAGTACAAAATATTTTCTGTGAAGGCAAACCCAGATCCAACTAAAGCTCCGTACACGATGCCATCTACAGGACCGTTAAAATACGAGCGCAAGAGCTTATAGATGAGAATGACGCCGAGTCCCTTGCTAAATTCCTCCGTCAATGGAGCAATGTAAGCACTGAGATAGAATTTCACATCCGATTGTGAGCCCGCCCCAATCAGTGCGTTGTGGGCAATATATTCACCTGCGTAATCGTTTAGCGTAATCGCCAAAATAATCGAAGAACCTGCTCCCCAAGCAAATGCCGCAGCATACATCCACATTGGCTCAGGTTCCCAGCTGTCGATGAGCCACACAAAGAAACCGATAGCAACCACTGGGATAATGGCATACAAAGCCGCACCAAAAACTCCATGTACACCTTGAGGGCGAGACAGTTCGGGCAATATTGCCCAGAAGCCAAAAGCGCCGATCATCGTCATAAGGATCGCAATAATATACGCAGAAGCACGCCGTCGTTTCATCGCTATCAATCCACCAAATCCACAGTCTGCGGCATAGGCGCACGCCCAGCTAAGCGCAACGAACGTGTAAAACGACTCCGGCGCACGCGGCGGGCTTGGGAGACGTGGGTATTGTGAAAACGCCGCGTCATACGCACATCGCGCCGATCGCGCTCAAGTTTACTCAGTAGCAGCTTTTCATGCGTGTCAAGCTCATCTCGATCTAATTCATCGACCGTGAGCTGCAATACCCGACTCAATTCCGACTCCACACTCAAGCGATCTTCCGCGGCAAGGTTCTCGTTGCGCTCCTTAGAATAGGCAACCAGCTCAGAATACGTAGCATCGATCGTACCGGCTGGAATCTTAAGCGAAAGCGAATCGAGACCGTCGTCCACCAGCGGCAAATCAACCGCATGAGCAGCATCTTGAGCCGCAGATTTAAGCAAAACTGCCGAGGCAATATCGAGCGCACCGCTATCGGCAAATTCTTGTGCATGTTGCGCACGCGAGAAGAGTGCATTTTCCAGCAATCGACGCGATTTCACGGCATTGATATGCAAAGTGTTGAGTTTGCGTGCCCTAATAACGGCCGCGACTACGATAAACACACTCAGTATACAAGCACCAAGCGTGAGCGCGATGAGAAATGATGGCATGAGAAGTTCCCGTCATCCGATTCCGGCATTTTGCATTTTAATCGCCGTTTCATACACAGCAAAAATTTGCGATGCCACAGTTCCCCAATCATATTTCCACGCAGACACTGCGCCTGCCTGCGCTTTTTGTGCGCGCAGTTGAGGATCACTCAAAGCCTGTAGAATCACTCGACTTAGATCATCGGCGTTTTCGTTTTCAAAATGAAATCCGCAACCTCCGTTTTCCAGTACTGCCCGAAAAGCTGGAATATCGGACGCCACGATACACGCCTGTGCGCTCATTGCCTCAACCAAAATAATTCCAAACGACTCGCCACCCGTATTTGGCGCGATATACACGTCAGCAGAACCAAGCAAAGCAGCTTTATCCTCGTCCGTCACTCCGCCCAAAAACTCAACGTTGGATACGGCGTCACCAAACAGAGCCTGCGCCTTTTCGATATCCCCACGTCCTGCCACAAATAGGCGCGCGTCTGGATACTCGTGCAAAATATGCGGCATCGCTTCAGCCACCAAATGCAAACCTTTACGCGGCTCGTCTAATCTGCCCAAGAACGCCAAAGTCGGCTGTTGCGGTGTGCCGACGAAACGTTCGTCGCGCTCCTTTATTTGCATCTGTGAGACTTTCACGCCATTTGGGATCACCCACGCGTCCCCGCCCAGGTGCTGCACCGCCGTCCTTCTCGCCTCTTCTGATACAGCAATTCGCGCCTGAATCTTATCAAGCATTGGCACCAATATCGGAGCAGAAAGCGTCATTGCCCGCGAGCGATCCATAGCGGTGTGAAAAGTCGAAACAATTGGACAATGAGCGCTCATCAGCGCCAACATGGACACCGACGGCGTAAAAGGCTCGTGAACGTGCAAAACGTCTAGGTTCTCGTCTCGCAACCAAGCGCGCACCTGGCGATTTACTTTCGGCCCGAAGGCTAGCCGCGCCACCGAGCCGTTGTAACGAATCGGCACAGCTGCTCCAACGGGAACCACATATGGTTCGAGTCCTTCAGTTTTTTCCGACGGCGCAATGACCGTTACCTCATGACCGCGCGAAATTAGTTCCTCAGCCAGATCACGAATATGAATCTGCACGCCACCGGCGACATCCCAAGAATATCCACACGCAATTCCGATCTTCATGGGCCTCACTCGTCTCGTGGTTCAGCATCGAGCGCGCGTTGCAATCGAGCCAAATCTAAATCGTCAACAAACAACTTTTGCAGCATGTGCCAATCAGTCAAATGCGCTCGCAAAATAGGCAGAATCTGATCCATCCACTGTTGGTTCATCTCGATGAGAAGCTCTGCAGGAATAGTCTCCCCCACCGGAATATGGCGAGGTGGCAATATTGGTTCGCCGATAATGAGTTTGATCCCCCACGACGATCCAGCTTTCTTTACTCGCCGGCGATCCTTGCCGAAGTAATCGCACACCACCATTACCGGAATCATCGGAAGATTAGTACGAATCGCAAGAATCGCTGCCCCCGGTGCCACGCGCGCGCGATGCCCACCCAGCTCCACCTCAACACCGCGAGCACTCAAATCACGGTCACACAGCAGCGGCGTAAAACAAATAGCAGAATCCATATCCGCAGCTAACTTGCCTATCGAATTGCTGCCACGCACAGCTTGATAGATACTCATCCCCAAAGACTCACGAAAATCTAAAAACTGCTGCGCGAGTTCAGGCGGTTCAAGCTTCTCCGCAATCGTATGAACTGGTGCAAGATCGAGAGTTGCCCAAGCGCCTGCCAAATCCCAATTTCCGCTGTGTAAGAGCGCCCCAGAGCATGAATTTTTCGACAAGATGTCGACGAGCACGTCGAGGTTTTCGCCGCTCACACGCGCGCGAATTTGCTCCGGTGAGAGGTATTTGAGCCGAAAAACTTCCTGGTAATACCGCATATAGGAACGCATTGCCTGCGCACTTCGCCAGCGTTGGGCAAGCTTGGAATCGAGCGTCACAATTCTTTGCTGATTCTTACGAAGCTGGCGCACGCCGCCCGTATTGCTAAGGCCGACGACGAAGCCCACCGCCTCAAATACACGGCGCGAAACGCCGTCGGGCACCTTCGCCACGAAGCGATCACAGAGGGAAACCAGCCTGAGAATATCCATAAGGTCTGCTCAATTACTGGTTATTTGGCGCAAGCTTGCACTGCTGATACACCACGTGCATGCGTTGAATAACAGTGATAAATGCGAGCAAGGCGAGTATCCACATTCCTACCGCCATAATCCAGTGACTCAAACCGAAACCTACCAAAAGAACACAAATTCCGGCGAATACTAGGCGATCTGCTCGCTCTGCGATTCCGACGCTGGCGCTCAGCCCCACGCCTTCGGCGCGCGCACGAGCATAGGGAACAATAGAGCCAAAAATGAGAGCAGCCAAAGCTCCGGTCATCACCCAAATCCGCGTAGGCTCGCTGGCAGAGGTGTATCCCCACGCCACAAAACTTGCGAATATCGCAGCATCTGCGAAGCGATCCATGGTGGAATCGAGAAATGCACCCCAAATGCTTGAGGTATTGGTCAAACGCGCTACTTGACCATCAAGATTGTCGAATATGACGAGAATCGTCACTATCAAAGTGCCAATAAGTAAATGATTCCTAGGGAAGAAATAGAGCGAAGCGGCGATCGTCATGACAGTGCCCACGACTGTAATCGTATTGGCGCTGACACCAAGCTTGACGCATGCTCGCGCAATCGGCCCAAAAATAATCTGAGCCAGCGGTCTACCCGATCGACTGAGCATCTATCCTCCCCACGAAAATCAATTTCAGGTGCTGGTTTGGTGCAGGCGCCTCAAAAACGCCTGCACCAAACACTCTACTGGTTTACGTGATTTTTGATCTGATCGACAATGCGTGTGATGGCTTCCTCTACCGGAACGCCGTTATCTTGGGAACCGTCACGCATGCGGAACGACACAGCTCCTGCTTCCACGTCCTCTCCACCAGCGATCAACGTAAATGGAATCTTGTCTTTAGATGCGTTGCGAATCTTCTTCGGGAACCGATCATCGGACTTATCCACTTCCACACGCACGCCGTGCTCGCGAAGCTTGGCAGCGACGTCGTCCAGATATGAATCAAAGGCATCCGCCACTGGAACGCACCGCACCTGAACAGGAGCCAACCAAGCAGGGAATGAACCCGCATAGTGCTCTGTTAGCACACCGAAGAAACGCTCGATCGAGCCAAACAGTGCACGATGAATCATCACTGGCTGCTGACGCGAGCCATCAGACGCAGTGTATTCGAGGTTGAAACGCTGTGGGAGGTTAAAGTCGAGCTGGATAGTAGACATCTGCCAGGTGCGGCCAAGTGCGTCTTTTGCCTGCACCGAAATCTTCGGTCCGTAGAAAGCCGCACCTTCTGGGTCAGGAACGAGCTCCAAGCCCGACTCATGCGCCACTTCTTCGAGTGTGCGGGTGGCCTCTTCCCAGATATCGTCGTCACCAACGAATTTCTTCGGATCCTTGGTGGAAAGTTCGAGGTAGAAATCGTCAAGACCATAGTCTTTGAGCAGATCAAGCACAAATGTGAGGAGCTCGGAAAGCTCATCTTTCATCTGCTCGCGGGTGCAGTAGATATGCGCGTCGTCTTGCGTGAAGCCTCGAGCGCGCGTCAATCCGTGAATAACACCAGACTTCTCGTTTCGATACACGGTACCGAATTCAAAGAGACGCAACGGCAGCTCACGGTAAGAACGCCCACGGGCACGGTAAATGAGATTGTGCATTGGGCAGTTCATTGGCTTGAGGTAGTAATCGGCGCCCTGTTTGGTGATGTTTCCATCGGCGTCGCGCTCCTCGTCCATCTGCATGGGCGGGTACATACCCTCGGCGTAGAAATCGAGGTGCCCGGAAAGCTCATAGAGGTTCGACTTCGTAATATGCGGAGTATTGACGAACTCATAACCACCTTTGAGATGCTTTTCGCGTGAATAATTTTCCATCTCCATGCGGATAATTCCGCCCTTAGGATGGAACACTGCGAGTCCAGAACCAATTTCGTCCGGGAATGAGAACAGGTCGAGCTCACTACCAAGCTTGCGGTGATCGCGACGTTCGGCCTCAGCGATACGCTCCTGGTAAGCGAGCAGATCCTCTTTAGATGCCCAAGCTGTACCGTAGATTCGCTGGAGCGAATCCTTGCTTTGATCGCCGCGCCAATATGCGGCCGACGCGCGGGTAAGGGAAAAACCGTTCCCGATCAGTTTGGTATTGGGAAGGTGCGGACCACGGCACAGATCGCCCCATGCCACTTCCCCATTGCGGCGCACGTTCTCATAGTACGTGAGCGTTTCGCCACCCACCTCAATGGAAGCACCATCAGCAATGTCGTCACCTTGGGAGCTCTTGGCATCAACAAGTTCCATTTTATAGGGCTGATCTGCAAGAAGTTCGCGTGCCTGCTCTTCAGACAGCTCACGGCGCACAAAGCGCTGCCCCTCTTTGACGATCCGCTTCATATCTTTTTCAAGTTCTTTGAGCAGCTCAGGCGTAACAGAATCGATATTGCCGAAGTCGTAGTAAAAACCATCGGTGATGAAAGGACCAATGCCGAGATTCACGTCTGGGAATTTGTTCTGTACTGCCTGAGCCAGCACATGCGTGGTGGAGTGACGCAAAATATTGAGTCCATCTGGGGAACCAATCGTCACTGTTTCAATCTGGGCATCTTCGGGAAGAGATGTGAGCTCTGTGGATAGATCCTTCAGCTCGCCGTTTACTTTCAATGCAACAATCGAACGGTTAGTAGCAAAATAGTCGATTCCATTAATCGCTTCGTCGATTGCTACGTTTTCTCCGTCAATGCTCAGTTTCACATTTGCCTCCTGGCTTGGCTGGCTGCGTTACAAGGGCACCCAGCTATTTCTTTGATCAGTATGTAGTTTACGCGTAACTGTCAAAGAATCCCTAAGTGTAGCGACGACGTGCGGAAACTAACTACCAAGCGTTCCGGCAGTACGTGGTTTCGGCGCGTCCAACCGGCGCCATCGCACATTCTCGTTAATACTCCGCCGCACATTTTCCTCAATCCCCCGTAACACAAGCGAAACCCCAGAAAGAAAGTGCATAAAGTTAAAATTTAAGATACCGTTACGCCATGGCATTAAGCGTTTTTGACCTGTTCTCAGTTGGTATTGGCCCGTCGTCGTCCCATACGGTGGGTCCAATGCGCGCAGCAAATATGTTCCTTGAAGAACTCGGCTCTGATCTCGAAAAAGTAGGCAATATTCGCTGTACGCTCCACGGTTCGCTCGGATCTACTGGCAAGGGGCATGCTACCGACGTCGCCGTCATGCTTGGTCTGCTCGGCGAGGTGCCTGAAACCGTCAATCCTCGCTCCGTGATGCCTACTATTGCGGAGGTCGAACGCAGTCACGAACTCCTGCTCGCGGGTCGAGTTCCAATCACGTTTGCTCCCGCTTCCGATATTATTTTCGACGGCGGTACCGAACTTCCTGCTCATCCGAACGGTATGATTCTCGAGGCTTTTGATGCCAACGGCGAGAGTCTTCGTCACTGCACATACTACTCGGTGGGCGGAGGCTTTGTGGTGAGCGGTGACGTTTCGCCGTCGGAACCCATCGTTCCCGATGAGACAGCAATCCCCTACCCTTATGAAACTGCAGCTGACCTTCTTGCAATTTGCCAGCGTACAGGCCTATCTATCGCCAAGGTGGCAATGGAGAACGAAAAGGTTTGGCGCTCCGAAAGCGAAGTGCGCCAAGGTTTGCTCCATATCTGGGATGTGATGAATGAATGCATCCGCAATGGAAGTGAAACCGAAGGCATGCTGCCTGGTTCTTTACGCGTATTGCGACGTGCTCCTGGCTTGTATCAAAAATTGACTTCTGAGGGTGCAAGCAATGATCCGTTGCGCGGTATGGATTGGATTACTTTCTACGCGCTGGCAGTGAATGAAGAAAATGCCGCTGGCGGGCGTGTTGTAACAGCCCCTACGAATGGAGCAGCTGGAATTATTCCGGCGGTTTTGCGCTACTATCTTGATTTTGTACCCGGTGCTTGCGACGACGCCGTGGTGCGTTTCCTGCTCACTGCAGGTGCGATTGGCATTATTTTCAAAAATACTGCGTCTATTTCTGGCGCCGAAGTGGGATGCCAAGGCGAAGTCGGTTCGGCGTGTTCAATGGCAGCAGGAGCGATGGCAGCAGTGCTCGGCGGTTCACCCGAACAGGTAGAAAACGCTGCGGAAATCGGCATGGAACATAACCTTGGGCTCACCTGTGATCCTGTTGGTGGACTCGTGCAGGTGCCGTGTATTGAGCGCAATGCGATTGCCTCGGTTAAGGCTATTGCGGCAGCTCGTACTGCATTGCGTGGTAATGGAAAGCATATCGTGTCGCTCGATTCGGTTATTAAGACTATGCGCGAAACTGGCCTCGATATGCAGTCGAAATACAAGGAGACCTCCCTCGGCGGCCTTGCCGTCAATGTGATCGAATGTTGAACCACTGTCGCAAAAATTCGTTTTAGTATCTGGACTCACATATAAATCCGCTTGGCGATCATGGACTTTCGCCCTACTATGGAAACCATGACAACTAGAGCACTGTTAGTCTTAGCTGATGGAACCTCTTTTCAGGGTTACAGCGTAGGAGCGGCAGGAACAGCCGTTGGCGAAGTTGTTTTTAATACATCAATGACTGGATACCAAGAGATTCTTACCGATCCGTCATATTATCAACAGCTCGTCACCCTCACTTATCCTCATATAGGAAATACGGGAACCAATTCGCAAGACATAGAAAGTTCACAAATATTTGCTTCGGGACTGATCGTAAGAGATGTCCCGTTTTTTGTATCCAATTACCGCGCGGAAAACGATCTTCCAAGCTATCTCAGCGAACACGGAACGGTAGCAATTGCAGGAATCGACACGCGGCGTCTTACTCGCGTACTGCGCGAAAAAGGTAGCCAAGCTGGTGCGATTCTTACGGGCGACGACGCTACGGTGGAACACGGCCAAAAGCTCGCCCAAGCTTTCGGCACGATGGCAGGGAAAGATTTAGCGCGCGAAGTAACGTGCGGTCACCTGCACATACATCGCGAAGGTACGTGGAATCCTAATGGTAAATTCGACGAACCCAATGCCCTGCCGTGGCGTGTTGTAGCTTATGACTTTGGCATGAAGACGAATATCGCCCGTATGCTCGCCGATCGTGGCTGCGAAGTGTATATCGTTCCCGCTACCACACCAGCAAGCGAAGTGCTGGCACTCAAACCGCACGGCGTATTTCTCTCCAACGGGCCTGGTGATCCCGAACCGTGCACTTATGCGGTTGCGGCTATTAGAGAGATTCTCAAAGAACGTATTCCGATTTTTGGAATCTGTTTAGGGCATCAATTACTAGCTTTGGCACTTGGCGCCGCCACTCAAAAAATGGTATTTGGACACCACGGTGCGAATCATCCGGTCAAAGACTTGCGATCCAATCGGGTGTTTATTACGAGTCAAAACCACGGATTCTGTGTTGACCCGGCCTCGTTGCCTAGCAATGTGGAAGTCACGCATATTTCGTTATTTGACGGTTCTCTCCAAGGTCTTGAATTGAACGATCAGCCAGCATTTTCGTTCCAAGGTCATCCCGAAGCTAGCCCAGGTCCTCACGACTTGGGCTTTCTTTTTGACCATTTCATTGAGCTTATGCACAAACACAATGGCTGAGTTCACGTGGCAAAAAATGACCGAAGAACAAGCGCCGAGCTGTCTGCCCTCCCCACTGCTATCGAAAGGAAATAACTGCACATGCCAAGGCGAGCAGATCTTAAAACTATTTTGATTATTGGTGCAGGTCCAATTGTGATCGGCCAAGCCTGCGAATTTGACTATTCCGGAGCTCAGGCTTGTAAAGCCCTGCGCGAGGAGGGGTACCGGATTGTGCTCGTCAATTCCAATCCGGCAACGATTATGACCGATCCTGACGTTGCAGATGCCACCTATATCGAACCGATTGAATGGCGCACGCTGGAAAAAATTATTGCCCGCGAAAGACCCGATGCCATCTTGCCTACGATGGGTGGTCAAACAGCGCTCAATTGCGCGCTTGACCTAGCAAAACATTCAGTTCTTGCCAAATATGGTGTAGAGCTTATCGGCGCTAGTGAAGAGGCGATTGCTAAAGCTGAAGACCGCGGCAAATTCAAAGCAGCTATGGAACGCATCGGTTTGAATACGCCGAAATCTTTTGTGTGCCACACACTTGATGAGGCAATACAGGCTCAGCAAGCTGTTGGTTTCCCCACCCTGATCCGCCCGTCGTTCACGATGGGCGGATCAGGAGGTGGCATTGCCTATAACCGAGATGAATTCACCGATATTTGCCTGCGTGGATTCGAAGAGTCCCCCACTCACGAACTGCTCATTGAACAGTCGATTTTGGGTTGGAAAGAGTTCGAGATGGAGGTGGTGCGAGATCGCGCTGATAACTGCATTATCGTGTGCTCAATTGAGAATTTCGATCCTTGCGGTATTCACACCGGCGATTCGATCACCGTTGCGCCAGCTCAAACGCTCACCGACAAAGAATATCAGCTCCTACGCAATGCCTCGATTGCCGTGCTTCAAGAAATCGGCGTAGATACCGGTGGTTCGAATGTTCAGTTCGCCGTTCACCCTGAAACTGGTGAAATCATTGTGATCGAGATGAACCCGCGTGTGAGCCGGTCATCTGCGCTAGCCTCAAAGGCCACCGGATTTCCGATCGCGAAAGTGGCAGCCAAACTAGCGGTGGGTTACACCCTCGACGAACTCCGCAACGATATCACCGGCGGTGCCACTCCGATTTCCTTTGAGCCAGCACTCGATTATGTTGTTACTAAAGTGCCACGCTTTGCTTTCGAAAAGTTCCCAGCTGCCGATCCTCATCTCACCACGCAGATGAAATCTGTAGGCGAAGTAATGGCAATGGGAAGAACGTTCCAAGAGTCACTCCAAAAGGCACTATGCGGTTTAGAGATAGGTTTAAGTGGCTTCGATTCGCAGCTGTACCCGGGCGCGCACGCTGCCACCGAAAACCATCCGGCATCGACATCGAATTCGGCACAGATCGCTGTTATTGAGCAAGAGCTTTCCCTTCCTAAGGCAGACAGAATCTTGTATATCGCCGACGGCTTCCGCGCCGGAATGTCGATCAAAGCAATACAGGAGCTCACCGCAATTGACCCGTGGTACCTCGCCCAGATAGAGGAACTCGTGGCGATAGAAAACCAGCTCAGCACACTCAGTTTGGAGCAATTAACTCGCGACATACTATATATTGCCAAGCAAAAAGGGTTTTCAGATACGCGGCTCGCAGCGCTACTCGGCGTTTCACACGACGACGTGCGCCGGCGTCGTCAAGAATTAAACGTAACGCCCGTGTTCAAACGGGTCGATACCTGCGCGGGCGAATTTGCGAGCGAAACCGCTTATCTTTACTCCACCTACGAGGAAGAATGCGAAGCCGATCCCACGCAGCAGCGCAAAATCATGGTTTTGGGTGGCGGCCCGAACCGGATAGGTCAAGGCATCGAATTTGATTATTGCTGCGTGCATGCGTCCCTCGCTTTGCGCGAAGCGGGCTATGAGACGATCATGGTCAATTGCAATCCCGAGACGGTTTCCACCGATTATGACACCTCCGATAAGCTCTATTTCGAGCCGCTAACATTGGAAAAAGTGCTCGATATTGTGGACGTTGAGAAGCCTGCCGGCGTCATTGTTCATTATGGCGGACAAACTCCGCTCAAATTGGCACGAGCATTGGAAGAACACGGCGTGAAAATCGTGGGAACCTCTGCTGAGGCAATCGATATTGCTGAAGACAGAGAGAGATTCCAAAAAATCGTGGACGAATGTGGGCTACTCCAGCCCGAAAATCGTATCGCGCGTTCAGTAGACGAAGCTCTCCAGATGGCGCAAGAAGTCGGGTATCCGTTGATGGTGCGTCCCTCGTACGTGTTGGGCGGTCGCGCCATGCAGGTGGTTTACGACGACGACCAGTTGCGTCACTATATGCACAAGGCGGTTGATGTGTCACCTCAGAATCCGGTGCTGCTCGACTTGTTCCTTTCTCACGCTATTGAAGTGGACGTTGACTGCATTTGCGATGGTGAGAATGCCGTTATCGCTGGAATTATGGAGCACGTGGAGCAAGCAGGCGTGCATTCAGGCGACTCAACATGTTCTTTGCCTCCACATTCGCTACCAGAATCAATACAGAGCCAGATTCGGCATCAGAGTTATCAGCTCGCCCGAGCCCTCAAAGTAAAAGGCCTAATGAACGTGCAATTCGCCGTGCAAGATGGCGAGATTTACGTGCTCGAAGTCAATCCGCGAGCCTCGCGCACCGTTCCTTTCGTGTCCAAAGCAACCGGCAGGCAAATCGCGAAGATCGCGGCGCTGGTGATGGTGGGCAAATCACTCGCCGAGCTCAACTGCACCGAGGAAATCACACCGAAGGTTTGGTCGGTGAAAGCTCCGGTATTTCCTTTCGCAAAATTTCCTGGTGTAGATACCATTCTTGGTCCCGAAATGCGTTCGACTGGTGAAGTTATGGCAAGTGGAACGTCATTTGCTCAGGCTTATCACAAGGCACAAATCGGAACTGGCGGAAGCGTACCTACGGTAGGAAAGGCATTCTTGTCCGTTCAAGATAAGGACAAACCCGGAATCGTGGAAATCGCCCGCAATTTGCAAATGCTCGGTTTCGGCTTGTGCGCCACGCGCGGAACTGCGCAGTACCTTGCTGATCATGGCGTGCATGTGCAAATCATGAACCGGCGTACCGAGGCGCGTCCACATATCATTGATGCCATGACCAACGGAGAGATCTCCTTGGTGGTTAATACTGGAAACTCTGAAGGGCAAGTGGTGGCAGACGGCGCGAAAATCCGCCAAAAAGCATTAGCTATGCGAATCCCGATTTACACCACAATCGCTGGCGGTAAGGCAATTACCTCGGCAATCGCTCATAGCGACGACGACGCCGTTGTGGAGTTACACGAGATCAGCTAACAGTGTGCTAGGGAACTAGGCTCTGCTGATCTGAATGCTTGGCTAGGCAGGTTGTGGCGGCTTCACCTTCACAACCTGCCTATTCCCTATTGTTAACGTTTCGTTTTTTCTATGGGGTTACTGTTTATGCTTGGGCTTCGCATCATCGGCATACGCCGAATACGCAAGACGTGGATTTGACTCCACGCCCGGTGGAATCAATGACACATCCAAGGTGGAAAAATACTTCTCAAAATCAACCTCATCCATGCCCTGGGAAGTCTCATAAGAATCTTTCCAATCCTTCGGAACAAGATTCCTACCCCATCCCTTCACACGGTTAGCAGTTAACGCCGGATAGATCTGAAACCACGAATCATCACACAAATCACCATTCATACAAGTAACAGTGTCCAAGTCGGCGGTTAAACTAAAAGCCATGATCGGTTCAAAAAAAGCTTTAAACTTCGTTATCGTAAACCGATCAACAACCTCAAAAAACTCATTTTCCACAACCACATCAAAACGCTTCTTGCTCACCTGACGAACCCAAATCCTCCCCATCGCACCAAAACTATTCGATTTACGAAACACCCGCTCATAAACAATACCGAAACAAGCTAGGCCACCAACAAACGCGCCGGCGCACATCGTGTACCGAATCCCAGACATCTCTTGCGGAATAGCAGACCAAATAAAATACCCCAGAATACCTGATGCCCCCCATAAAAGATAACGCTTAACATACGTCGACAAATAAGCGGCACTCGCAAAAATAACAAAATACAGATTAAAAAGCCCCAACACTGGAAAAACAGATCTGGTGCCGTACGCGATTATCGCACCAACCACATTGATACCGATAAACAACATACAGAAAGCAGCATGTCCCCACGTGAACTTCTCAACACCCGATCCCATCGGAGCACCCAAAGAATTCTTAGCCCGCCACCAATGCGTTAACTTAAACCACGCCGCCAACCCACGATCAGCACCAACCTTACCTTGAGCCAAACCCTCAAGAAACACCATCAAATCCTCAAGAGAAGCCACAAGATTCCTCGGCTGCTTCTCCTCTTCCAACAACACATCTAAACCAGCAGCAACATAATCCCGCGCACCAAGAAAATCACGAGCCTCAACAGCATCACTCGCTAAACGCAACAACGACTCAAACCGCTCCACATCATAACCACTATGCATGATATACGGCGCATACCGCCCCGAACGCTGCACCTGAAACGACTGCCGCAACACCAACCGCACACACACCCGCGCCAAACGCACCCCAGCACCAAACGACAACACCACACCCATAATTCACTCACTTTCGATTTGATTGGCAGATTATTTATTTCCGAAGCGATTTAAGTCCATCGCGAATATATTCGGCACGATCCTCAACGGATTCATATATTTTGCCAGCATCGTGACCACCATGTTTATTAATTGCTTCTTCAAAACGATCTTCTACTTTATCAAACGCAGAAGAAACATCATGCCTAACTTCCTTTGCCTGATCACGAATCCAATTTTTCACCTGTTCAGGACGATGATCGTAAACTTCAGCACCAAAATAGTTCCTGCCAAGGTGCTTGGACTGGCTGTTGAGGAAATCGCCAGTTTTGCTAGTACCATATCCGCCGAGTACTTTACTAAGAGAAGCGTTATCTGAAAGTGCTTTCGAGAAAGAATCGCCAACCCCGTGCTCGGGAATACCAAGTACAGTATCCACCGCGACACCCTGACCATAGTTTTTCGCTGTCGTGGTACCAAAATCTACAGCGAAGTTACCCATCAATTGCGCACCTTTATTATCAAGAACCGTGGTGACAGGCGGAGGTAACTTCGCCCACGCACGTGTTGCAAGATCGTTGCCCCATTTTGAAACTGTTGTCTGTGTTGATTCTATTCCAGTTACGACAGATTGAATTGTTGGTGATTTGACAAGTAATTTCTCAAATGCTTTTCCAGCGATCTTACCAAGACCAGGAGCTGCTAACGTAACGATTGTCGTAAATGCTACAGCTTTCCAATCCACACCACCGCTGCTAATAAGCTGAAAACCTACATCTAGTCCAGCAGCGATCATGGGACCGCCGAGCATTGGTAGTCCCACAAAGGTCAGACCGGTTCCAACCACAACTAACCCTAGTGCCGCTAAGCCCTCCCAAGATACGAGTTCTGGTAGCCCACCATGTATTTCGTATTCTTTAAGCTTTTCTTCCGTCACTGGTTCAAGTCCAAGTGGATCAACATAATGCAAAGGATTGTTCGCCGCATAGCTGTACGGGTTATGCGCCCATACACGGTCTAATGGTTGATCGAACGGATCCGTAGAGAGGAAAGAATAGGATGAAGGATCGTAACAGCGGTGTCCAAGTATTTCGAGCGCACCAAGTACGATGTGCCCATCAGCGGCAAGCAATCCGTCATAACTAGTTTTCCATGGAGAGCTAGCATCAACTGCACGATGCATTGCCCATGAACCACCTACCAGAGTAGCTCCATCCTGCCCGCCCGAGAGCACACCTCCCGGTATAGGCAAAACGGGTGCTGAACCGATAGCTCGCAAGCGAGGAACACCTGCGCCGGCATCCCACGTCATAGGTTCGCTATTAACACTGGCAACGATGCCATCGTTGTCTACCACAACGTCAAAGCCATACTTGTGCTCGCCGTTTTCAACTGAAACGTTACATATATAACCTGCGTCGTCCCATGTGTATAGTTCACGCGTCGAGAGACCGATTTTTTCAGTGCGGCGTCCTGCCTCGTCGTATGAAAAAGTGAATAGCTTTTGGCCGTCATGCTCGATAGCAGCAAGTGTGCCGTTATCGTTGTAAACAAAATTCTGTTCTTGGCCGGCGTCTACCACTCGTACTACCTTGCCACACGCATCGTATTCCCATTCAGTCACGCGATCATGCGCTACAACACGCTGGAGTTGACCTGCGCGATCGTAGCTATAAGTAGTTGGTGTTCCATCTGTAACAATCGCAACAATCCTTGCATTCTCATCACGCTGGATTACCGTCTCAGAGCAGCTACCGTCACTTCGAGTTACTTTATGCTTCGTAACAAGACCTTGAGAGTAACCCCATTCTTGGCAAGCCGCGGGCGTTCGCACTGCTGCCAAATTACCGCCCACGTTATACTCAAATGAAATCTCGCCAAAAAAAGGATCCGAGATGCGCACGATACGCCCGTACCCATCATAGGAATACGCGCTCGTTCCGCGGCTAGAATTAACATATTCGATAGGCAAGCCGTGATGGTAAACCCAGCGATCGTCGTCGCCGGCATCAGAACTTGCACGCACAAGATTGCCACACAGATCGAACGAAAGTTCTTGGTGAGTACGATGCGAACGTGAGTCATCGGATAACGTGATACGCCGATTAGCGTCGTCATAACGCTGTTCGAACCACAATTTGCCATTAAGAATTTTCTGGAACATCCTGCCGTGTTCGTCATAGATGAATTCCCACTTTGCTCCGTCTGGTGCTCGTTGAGCGATGAGCCGCCCTGCCTCATCGTACGTGTTCTTGTACAAACCTAAAGGAGTATGCGTGTCAACGACTTTATCTAGCTCGTTGTACGTCCACGTAGTTACCTTTCCTTGCGGATCGATCGCTTTACTCAATCGCCCGCGCAGATCGTAACTCAGTGCAGTAACTCCCCCTGCTCCGTTCGTTACGGATATGAGTTGACCAGCAACGTCCCACGAGTAGGATCGCGTTCCGTTCCACGCATCACTCACTGACGAAACACGTCCACACGCGTCATAGGTATAGCGAACATTGCCACCTGCAGGAGAATACTTACTAGTGATACGACCTAGGCGATCATAGGAGAAAGTCTCACATCCGCCATTAGACCTAAGTATCCGAATAACGCGACCATCCACATCATATTCAAAACGCAACAATAGATCCGCATCGTCATGAATAGATTCGACTTGCCCGCAACTATCGTATGCCACATGCCATGTTTGCCCCGTTGGAAGAACCTGTTCGACCACGCGACCAGCGCGATCACGACGCAATAACGTCAATGATCCGTCAGTATGGACTATTTCTACTGGACGATTGGCGTGATCGTAAGAAATGAGTTGTGCATCATCGACTGGACCAAGAACCGAATTAACACGACCAAATTCGTCAAAACGCAGCATCGATTCTTTCCCATCAAACTGCGAATCTACACCATTCGGAAGGAAATTTTGTTTGCTCACACGCCCCGTTGGATCTGCAAAACTGATTAAACGACCCAACACATCGTATTGTGCTTTCCATTGGTTACCCTCTGGTGAGGTGACTGAAATTAGCTCAGACATAGTGCTATATTCGAATGCCCAGACGTCCCCATCAGCTAAAACAAGCTGATTCATTGACCCGTATTGGCTATACGACATTCTCGTAATGCGTCCGAGCGGATCAACTTGTTCAACGATCTCTCCATGGTCACCATAGCGGTAAAGCCATTTGCCACCATCAGGACTTGTTTTGCTCACTAACCTTTCAGCATCCCACTCAAAGAACCAGCTACCGCCCTCAGCATCATGCTTACAGATAATTCGCCCAGCGGTATCATAGTCGAAGCATGTTTGGGCACCAGACGGCAACGTTATTTTAGTTGGCTGACCAGCAGCGTTACGCTCACAGGATGTAATATTTCCGGCCGCATTGACGATACCGCAAAGATCACCGTAAGCATCATATTCGAACTTCACACTCACGCCCTCAGGATCAACCACCTCGCATAGCAATCCATCACGCCATGTTAACGATGTTGTAGCTCCAGACGAATCTTTTATCTCCACAGGGTTACGTAACAAACCGTCATAGGAGAAAGTTTGAGTCATACCAGTGGGATACACAATCGTGTGTAGCCTATCTAGTTCATCCCAACCATAACTAGTTTCTGCACCAGTAGGTTCTACAAGTTTTACCCGTCTACCTCGCGCATCGTACTGACTTACAGTGATCTTACCGTCGCGAGAAACGCTTTGAATCAAGTGCCCATCACGATCATATAGCATTGACTGAGTATTTCCATGTGACTCTACGATCTTAACGAGTCTCCCATACGGATCAGACACCCACGTATCAGAAACCGATCCATCAGCATCAGAAACACAGGTAACGCGCCCTGGCAGGTATGCATAGCGAATGTTGCGACCAAATGGAGTCTTTTGCGCAATAACACGGGCTTGCGCATCATAGACATTTTCGACTTCGACCACACCAGTAGCAGCGATAACTCTCTCAAGAAGACGCTCAGCATTCCACTCATAGACTCGTGATCCGCTGCTCGTTTTCACTTCTGCTAAGAGATTGTCACGATAGATGTACTCAACTCTTGAGCCATCATTAGATTCAATATAGGCAACTCTTCCATCGCAATATTCGACGCTAATCCAGCGTCCATTACCGGCTATGAGTTTGACGATTTCATTGCAATCGTTTCGCTCAACACTCACCGAACAACCTTCACGAACAACATCGCCAAGCCACAAACCATCAGTTGAAAAATATTTCTTCGCACCTTTGTTATCGCTAATTTCGAATGCTGGTGTAGTAATTCCCAGCTGAGGAGCTGCCTCCTCTGTTGCAGCTAACCAGTAATCATCGCGTATCGAACGACCCCACCCGTCATCGTCACGCGGAAACTCTGTGCGCCCACCGCCGTCACGCACCCACACGGCACTTTCATCGCCGATTTCTAGGTGTTGATCGAGAACCGAATGCCACCCCAGACCAAACACTCCTTCGCCACGATCCACAGAATTATACATGCGCCGAAAACTCGCACAGGAAGCCAAACCTGTGAAGGCAATGTCAGTCTCGGGTTCAATGAAATTACCAGTTGCAACATTGACTGGATCATTAGCAAAACCGGTGGTGACCTGATAACCTTTCAGATTCGCTGGAGAAATTGCCAGTCCTTGGCGCATCACATCAATGCCAGCATTACTCAAGGCAAGAACAAGCGCATCATCGGATACTCGCGACACAACACCTCTACCACCAGCAGCTTCGAACGCTTGAGCGATAATTCGAAGCCATTGCTGACCTTGACGATTCTGTTCAATCCAACGCGAAAAAGAAGCAAGAAGATCATCGGCATTTATACTTCCATATACTCCGTATTCACATTCACGATTAAAAACATTTATGGTTTTCTCAAGTTCCGAGCGACTGACTGCAGCCAGATCATCAAGGCGTCCATACGATGTAACCGCATTAAACAAATTTTCCGGTCGAGCTGAAGAAATGCCGATGCTACACCCTATCCCAGCACAAGGATGCTCTTGCGGATTAACTCGTACCGAATCGCTCTGCTTTACAGGGGGTTCAAACGTTGGAAAACCCGGCATTTCTTCTCCGCCGAAAATTTTGTCACGTACACCGTCCCAAAAACCATCGTGCCGTTCAACATATGCGTTAGTTATCTTTCTACGGCGAATTTCTTCCTTAATTTCTGCAATAATGGTCTGCATAAACTCGCCAATATTACGCGCATAATGCGTAAGTGTAGACAAATCATTAACTGCGATCTGCTGATTTCCTTCGAAAATATTCGCAAAATAGCCGCGAAAATCAGTTTGCGCATCAGCAGATACTGCACGCCGAGACGACTGCTGAGTGTCAAGATCAGAACAAATTCTGTAAACATCTTTTATACACTGGTCAGCTACGCCAAAATCAAAATCAGGTATCTCCTGAATAACTAAAGGCCGCTTTTCTTCTCCGCTCATGATCCTGTTCCTGTCACTGTGATTTTTGCTGGTGTGAGATTAAAATTTCCAATATTCCCTTCAAGATCGCATGTTCCTGGATGCAGAGAGGTTATCGATCGCCCATCTTGACTCACGGCAACTGCTCCGGCACATCGATCAGTGAAACGAACGCTGTCAATATTCGCTCCCGTAATATCGGTAAGCACAGAAGTAGGATTCCCGACCTGCGGACTGATGAATACTGGCGAAAGTTGGTTTTCCCCGTTCGGCCATATACCGATCACAGAGATTGGCACAATATTTCCCTGCACCACTCGAGATGGAACAGACATTTTTAGTCCCACAAGCCGTTGCAACGGATACGATGTCGAGTTCATATTTGGATTTTGCACGTTCTTCAATGTGTTTTCACTCGTCGTTTTCAACCATTGAGAGACATCTTGTGAGGACGAAAATCCGAGATTTTCCAGTGGAATTGTGGCCGAAACAATATGAGGCTTTCCGCTACTTATAGGTTCCAAGCCAATCGCGAATGAACACGGCACATCAAGGGAAGTTTGACTCGGACTATTTTTTGTTACGCTTTGCCCGTCCCAACGCGGCTCGATGCACGCACCGTCAAGGTCTTGCAAGGTTTCAAGCACAACACCAGAAAGTGCTTGTTTATGCGTTTCGTACTTAATCTCGTAGGTGATTACGTTTCGTTCAGAATCGACTTTTGCGCTTCGTGAAATGATGAGTCCCGATGGAAGCGGCGAATCCTCTTGTGATACTTGCTCAGACGCAAACTCTTTCGAACCGTTGCTACTACGCGAAAACATAGCAACGCCCACCACGCTCGCTGCCAACAACAAACCAGCAATAGCGAATACAACTATTTTATGGCGTTGCGCTCTCATCCCATTCTTGCCAGTTAGATCTGCCTTTCGCGCTGAAGATTTACGATCAACATTAGAAATAGCCGTACCGTCGTCAGCGCTGAGAGGTTTCATCACCGTTGCTTGCGTACTGGGCGACAACTCGTCTAAAAGTACAGGAACATTGCGCACTGCTTCTTGAGACTCAGTGTCGTGAGATGAAATATCGTTCTCGGATTCACCAAGCCGCGGCTTGAGAACTGTAGCAGGAGCATAATTTTGGACATCTTCTTGACGTACCAGCTTCCTAGAATCGTCCAAATTATCAATGAGTTCATTGAGTTGCTTGATCAGCTCAGGTGCAGGTAGACGCCTGCGTGGATCTTTTTCTAGCATCGTCCACAACACCGATGCTATCTTCTCGTCGAGTCCATCAATGGCGGGAGGTAACGACGACAAATGGCGGTGAGCAATGGTGAAAGCGTTATCTCCACCGCTAAATGGCGTGCGTCCAGCGAGCAACTCATAAAACATTATGCCCGTTGCATAAACATCAGTTTCTGGGATAGCGATCCCTTTTTCGATCAGCTCAGGAGACATATACTCCGGCGTGCCGACAACCTGAGTAGCTTTTGATTGCTCACCGAGAATTTTAGAAATACCAAAATCAGTAAGTTTTATAGAAATATCCGCATTACCGCGAGCGATAAGGATGTTATCCGGTTTGATGTCGCGATGAACAATATTATGTGCGTGCGCATGTTCTAATGCTCGAAGTGTTTCGATCACGATCGCCACAGCGGAGCGTAGACCGCACACAGAGTCACGCATGAGCACCTCACGTAGAGTTTCGCCTTCAACGTACTCCATCACTATTCCCAAACGCCCTGACTCAACCACAAGATCAAGAACTTTGACGATATTATCGTGCTCCAATGTAGTGAGTAGAGTCCGTTCGGTCACGAATCTGGTGAGAATTTGTGGGTCATTTGCATACTGATCGCGTAGGATCTTCACCGCAACCGCCGCGCCGTCACCTTTACGATGTCCTTTCCAGACGACGCCGGAGGCACCCTCACCTATGATTTCGTCAAGTACGTACGACGCACCAAAATCAAACCCTTGATTAGACACGGTCTTCCTCCAACGGCAACGATAAGGCTTGAATCAATGATGCTTGCCCACCTTGACACATGTATCCTCGTGCGACACTCATCGCAACTGGCGATTTACGCGGCAATGTCACACCTAGAAGATCACCATCAAAATCGATGTTCGGCTGTAGCAATATTCCACACCGAGATTTTCGTACAATGCTTGTCCAGTGTCCATAAGCTGAACGCAAGTCATCATTACGTGCTGCCACTATCAGCTTCACTTGTGGATTATTGATCTGTAATAAGTTTGTGATGGCCTGATCCGAATCAACTAGTGCAGTTGCATCGTCCACAACAATGAACGTAGGAACACGCGACACACTCGCCATAGCAGAAACTGAGGAAGCGTCGTCATGGAAATGCAACTGATCGAATATTTCATCGTACTTTGCTAGTGGAGAGCGACGAGTGACTAATCCAAATACGGCAATATCTTCACCACGTTCCGACGCGTCTTGACGGATTTTTGAAATTAAACCGCGAAGTACCGTAGATTTTCCGCTGCGTGCTGGTCCTGAAACTAATAAATGTTCGCCGTCATAGAGATCCACGTAGCATGGACTAATATCCGATTCGCGCAGCCCAACTCCGATCTGCCATTTATCTCCGCCGATGTCGGTGATACACGGAAGATCGTGCGGAGCTACCAATTGTGGCAGCTCAACAATAACGCTGGCTTTCGAGCCATATGGGAAAGCTGATTGTATTTGACGAAGCGCTTCATCAACACCACCAGTAGGCAACGCAACATGAGCTTGGTTCTTCGATATTGCATCAACGTATCGACCCGGTACCGATGCCGGTATATCATCTTTTCCAATGCCCGCATACGTGTAGTCATAAGCATCAGCTAACCGGAACAACCATTTCTGAGTAGTCACCTCATCGATTTGTGAGGGAATCGCCTTGATGCGAGTCGTTGAAGCCACACAATGTATGCCAACATCGGGTCCTTTCGCCCAAATCTGGTAGAAAGAATCCATAAGTTGAAGAGCTTCGAAATCATCGAATTCGTCCCGCATCGTCGCCAATCCGTCAATGAGAACAATGATCTTGGTGTGCTTCTCAGTCGTTTCCCTGAGTCGCTTATCGTATTCCTTTGCCAAATATTTAAGGAGTCTTTCTTGTCGCTCACGCGCGCTCGAGTCTCCAGGAACGTAACCAATACAGTGTGGAAGATTGCTCAACTGTTCAAGTCCGCGGGTGCCAAAATCGAGAATCATGAGATCTAGATTCTCCGGAGAATGGGTAACTGCCGCAGACAAAGCAATCGAAGCCAAGGACGACGTGGTGCCAGACCCTGGGATACCTGCGAGAATGAGATTTCCTCGGTTCAAATCCCAGCCAGATTGGTATTGCCGCTGATTTGTGGGATCGTCACTCAAGCTAACAAAAATTACAGAACCAGATTCTGGGGCAACCTTAGGAATCTCGATTGTATCATCCTTTAAATCAAGCACTAAAGGAATTACCTCTTTAAGCGGATCCGGCCAGACTTTGCGCGCCGGAGCAAAGCCAGCTTCGTCATTCGCCGCAACAATTGCTTTTATGAGCCGATCCAAGTCGCTCGGCTCATCGCTATCTCGAACTACTGACATCTGTATTTTTGGTGCTGTACCAAGTTCTGCTTCGTGAACAATGAGTTCAGCGCTTCGGCTAGTCGTCGAATAACCCGTGACTAAAGCAGTTTGAATCGGAGTGATTTCCTCTTCACCTAATTTGACGAATGCACGCCCGCGCTGATCACGACCAATTGAAGCAGCGTAGGGAACGGATATGACACCGCTTGAGTCTTCTTTACTCTGCACGCGCAAAGCAACTCTCATATTTGTGTTAGCAAGAATATCATCGTTAACGACACCAGCAGGACGTTGAGTCGCGAGTATCATGTGGATACCCAAAGTACGTCCAACGGCCGCGATCGAAACGAGCGAGGAAAGCACGTCAGGAAACTCTTTAGCCAACTGTGCGAATTCGTCCACAACAAGCAAAAGACGAGGCATTGGCTCTGAGGGATTCGTGCCAAGGTAGGCATCTAAATTATCAATACCGTTACCTGCTTCAGCAAATTTTCGCTGCCTATAAACAATTTCTGCTTCTAAGGCCCGCAGAGCACGATTTGCCAGCTGTGCATCCAAATTAGAAATAGTTCCAATAGTATGCGGAAGTTCATCGCAACGAGCAAAAGCAGCACCGCCTTTGAAATCGATCAGAATAAAAGTCAAATGTTCGGGATCCACCTGCGCAGCTAAACCAGCAACTAATGAACGTAAAAATTCGCTCTTACCTGAGCCAGTTGTGCCGCCAACAAGTCCGTGTGGCCCATCACGCACCAGATCTAGCCAATATATTCCATCTTGACTCATACCGATGGGAGTTCGATAAGAAGTTTTTCTTCTCCACTTCTCAAGAATTGAATTTGCATCGAGCCGTTCCTGCAATCCCAATAATGGAAGCAAGTGAGTCAACGTAGGGAGGGTCGAGCCAACATTTTTCGCTTCTGGATCGTCAAAGCGAGCGATCGATTGTGCCCAGCGATGTGCCACGTCAATCGTAATTTCACCACAGATAATACTGTTAACAACTTTAGACTGAGCTGGGACTACTAAGGTGGCCTCCGAGTCAGATTGCGCATTAATCACAGTTGCACAAACCGATGGCAGTTGTTCAGCACTATCAGCAATCACGATCCCTGTAATCATCTTTTGTTTCTTAGATGAAATACCTCGTTCCATTTCAGCCGTGAAAATATCTCGTGCCGGACAGTCACGCCCTTCAGTAAGTTCTTGGGCATCGATGACGAGCATCAGGCTGGGAACGGACATACCTTCCAGCATGTCTCGCAAAGATCGTAATAGTTCCTGACTCTTCGTTGTTTCAAGACCAAGCCAGATATTGTTGGGGTTCGTGCCCGGCTGGCGGAGATGAGGCAACCACGCAGTCCATCGCCAGAGATCAGAATGAGCTTTAGATGTAAAAACGCCTAAGCTCATATCTGCTGGTCCACAATGAGACACCTGTTGACAGAGTAGCGATCGTGCAATTGCCAAACACTGCTCACGATTCCCCCATATTCCAACAACTCCTGCCTTAAAGTCCACTTCTACTGGCGCAGCTTGTATTTTTGAACGATCAATGACGTCCTGAACGTTCTCGTCAATTTTCGATCGCGAGCTTGTTCGAGAGATAGGAACATCGTAGGCAATATCTGCCGTTCCTAAATGCGCAGACCAATAATCTTCCGAATTAGTACGCCTTTCCCAAAGGTTAACAGTGGGTAAGGTACAGTTATCCATACATTTCGCTGGATCAGGAATACGCGAACGCAAATATTGCCGTTCCAGCATTACCTGATCTTGTACTTCCGAAGCAAAGTCTGCAATTGACTTTTCAAAACGATCTTCCTCGGACGAGGCACCTGCATTTGCGCGTCGTTTTTGTTCCCACCATGATGCAACCGCCATTACCGGTGAAAGTAACGCGACTAAAGCATAACGAACTGACCCCATCACAACTACCATGCCGGCCGCCATCACTAGTGGCGCGAGCACCGATATCCATGAGAAACGATTAGCCTTCGGCGCTTCATTACGCACAGGTAATTCTAGCTCTATTCGTTCGTGCGTTACTACAGTCCGCGGTGGACGGTTGAATGGAATCGTCGACACGCCGTCTTGGATCTTTTTTGACCGAAGATAGTGAACGATATCCGTATTCTCTCCGTGTTGAACACGTAGACATGTTCCGCCAATAGTGATAACTGACTGATCCGTGGCAACAATGCCACCGTCGTCATCAACCTTTACCCCGTCAACATACGTACCGTTAGAAGAATTGTCGTCTCTGAATCTCAATCCTTCTTGCTCAACAGTTACGTAGCAGTGAGACCATGAAACAGAGGGAGATACCAAGGTAAGGTCAACATCGGGACTTCGGCCAATTCGAAATACTTCATTTGGTGATAACTCATAGCGCTCAGTAGTTTGCGTTCCACTCGTAACTACCAAAGTCCACGAATTATGTGAAGGAGCTTGGTGTAGTCGCACATCCGAGATAGTTGATCCATCAAGCAATGGAATAGATGTAATTGGTGTATCAGACTCGCAGCAACTGTCGTCAACCCAGAATTCATTCCACGCTCGAAGATCAAGGCCAGCATTATCAATAACTTCTCCTAACGTTGTGCTCTCACACGTGTTAGCAAGATCAAATGTCTTTCTTGCTCCTGCTTGGCTAATGACTACTCTCATAATTATCTCGTTCTACCAGGCGTTTCCAGAATTCACTTTGTGGCATGTGAGCCCGTATAAAACCATGACAGACGCCCATCAATAACTGTCGCTTGCAACAATCTCGGCGTTGAATTGTTCCCAGCTGAGTTAAACAACGATTCATTAATGAACGGTAGACCCGCAGAATCAAACTCCATCGCACGTTGCTTGAAATTCACAGTCGATAATTCATCAGCGCGATTGAGACCCACAGCAGCCAGTATTGCATCGTGACTCCACGAATCGGCGAAACCGGACACTTCGGCAAAGGGCTTGCTAGTATCAAACGAACGAAGGGACTTATTATCTTTCATCAATCGCACAGCATGATTGAAAATTCCCGCTCTTGCACCTACAGAGTCATTTTTCATTGCCATAACGTTAGTAGATTCTGTACCTATGGAATAAACGGCACCAATGGAACGAATATTACTCCCGAGAGATTGCTGAAATAGTGGGTTTAGCAAATCGAAACTTCCAACTATTGGAAAATCTATATTGTTCGCACGCGTTTGCTTAATAATTTCTGCGGCGCTTTTAGCATTCACATCTAGGAACAAACAATCAGCTTGTTGTTGAGAATGTAATCTAATAACTTCTGCCACAGCAGCGCTCTCTTGCCCTGGAAGCACAGTAACTTCACCCGTTTTAGGTGCATTAACTCGCCCATCACCCTCAATAACTACTGGTTGAGCACATTTTAATTGATGCGATAATTCACTAGACATCGATCGGAAATCCGGTTCATTCTTGCGAAAATACCACGCATTGCTTGCCGGCTGTGAAGATTTTTCATAAGGAAATATCACCGGGATGCCAGCCGCTGCCGCTTCAGAAGCAAGTATTTTTGTGTGAGAGCCGGTGGTAAGTGCAATAATTGCTGCCGCTTTATCTTGTTTAAGTGTAGCGACGGCGGAGCGTGCACCCACTTCATTACCGTTATCAGATATCACGCGCGCTGAAACATTCGAATCACCTTGCTTGAGTCGCCAGAGAGCCACGGAAGCGCCTTCGCCGGCAATACTCCAACCAGCCCCTTCGTCTGGATTATCTGTGTATGACACCACGATACCAACCAAAAGATTGTCGTCTTTAGCGTTCGCTTCAATCTCTAACGGCGGAACCAAAGGTGCATTTTCATGATTCGAAGCAAGATACTGTGGAGCAACAAGCCCGATTCCAATCACAACAAACATTACAACGAATGCGATGATTGCTTGCATATTTGATCTTTTAGTTGCAATTGTATTCATTTGCTTATCCCAGATCTTCCCTCGAACCCATTCGGACACTCATCATCATTTCGAACCGTCGCTACCGATCTCGAACGAATAAATACCTTTTGACACGCTATGCTGTTGCGATTGAGCACCCGAATTTTGGTTCTCTAACCTGGCAAGAGCAGCACGTAACTGTGCCTGTCGCATGAAGTATTGATCCAATTGAGCACGCTGTAAGTTTTCAAAACTGGACATGGCAGAGGTGGAAGTTGAAAGCTTGACATCCGTAACACCTAATTGCCCGTCGGAAGCAGCGATAACACCTAGTAGTCCACCACCATTAGACGCATTAGTGCCGATATCTGCAAGCACTCGCAAAATATCTTGGGACAGAAGTTGATATGCACCATCTGAATCCCGGACAGCGTCACCAAGCATCCCACTCATTACTTGGCTAGACTTTGACAACTTGTCAATGGTAGTCGACCCAAGCCCATCATTTAGTCGTTTAATTCCACCCGCAACTCCGTTTACGGCGGCGAGCCCATCTCCATATACCTTTTGAGCGGTTCTTCTGAGATCGGAACTTAGCCCGTCGATCATTCCGCTGTTCATTGAGATCACGTCCTCGCGAGTTCCATTTATCGCATTGACAGATTGATCCATTTGGGTTTTGTTAGCTTGGTCTAGTCCAGCACTTCCAGCTGACAAAATTTGTTCCAAGTCAGCCTTCAATCCTTCACGGCGGTTATTGATGTCAACAACTTGCTTCGCGACATCGGCTTCAAGCGTTGAAATCGCAGTAATTGAGTTGTTTAATGCACTTATATGCATCCATACATCGGCACTATTTGTTCCATGCGCCTGCTGAAGCGAATCCAGATTTTGTTGGGCGCTATTCAAACTAGTCGTGATTTTTTCAAGATTCTCTTTCACAGACAAGGACTCGCCATTCACTCCTAGAAGTTTTTGCAAATCTTCAACCGCAGTTTTTTGCTTAGATGCATAGCCCTCAATAGATGAAGAAGCAGTTGTAATATACCGAGCCCCATCCGTTGCAGTATCAATGCTAGGACACCTTGTTTCAGACAAAATTCTTAGCATCGATTCAGCAACTGTTTGAGAAATTGATGCGGGATTTTTAACTGTTCCTGTCGCACTTTCGATAGTCTGACCTGATTCGATACAGATAGTTTTCTTCAACGCTTGAATTTGATTTTCTTGACTGGCATTGTCGTTTGCTTCAGTATTGAGTGTCTGTTCAACAATAGATATCTGATTCTTCACTACCGACAGGGAGTTTTTTATCGAATTTAGGGAGTTCTGTAAACTCTGTGTAGCCGAATCAATCGTGTCAGACTTCAAACTCACAGAAAGTTCAGCTTCACGTTGTTTCAGCAATTCGATATCTGCGGTGAGCTGTTCCATTTTCGTTACAGCACTTGCGGTCGGATCCGCAGAGATTACACTTACCGCACGCATACTATCAGCAAGATTTGATTTGATTGCGGCGTCAAACGTTTCCGCACCATGCCTAATATTACAAGTTAAGGAAACACTGTCTGTTTTACATTCATTCTCTGTCGGATTAATTGGCCCAAGTAAACTATTTATCTCCAGCCGAATATTTTCCTTACAAGAGTCACTTACATTTGCGTAGGCATCAAGGCGAGCCGCAAGATTAGCAATCACACCAAGAACACTGTGCGTTGACGAAAGTTTTTGATCTTCAGAAGGATCTATTTCCATTTTGCAGGTATCAGATGCAACAGAAACATGTGGGATGGGCTGTTTTGGATCACCTAATAGATCAATCATCTGATTTGTCGTATTTTGGAGCTCGCCTAACACGGTATTGCCCGTCGAATGCAATTGAGAAGACAGCGACTGTTCTAATGAAATCAATGACACTGACAAAGTTTTTCCTGATGAAACAATACGTCGGCTAGATTCATTTAGATCTGAAATAGTTTGATGGCCTATATTATTTGCCGACTCAGCAAGCATCAGTCTCGCATCACTCAATGCTTTACCAGATTCACCGAGTACCGTCCCAACTTGAGAAAGCGTCTCGATGGTTTTAGACACAAGAGTTTCGGACGTTGAATCAGAGGCTTGTGTCAACTCGCCTGTAAAACCAGGCTGGATCGCAACATCAAACTGAGGTACTTTTACGTCTTGACCGTCAAGCACCAAGCTAAATACTGCTTCGCCTGACAATACTGGGGGCGCTAAAACAGCTGCCCATTGAACAATGGTATTGCCTTCTTTATCAACAGAAACAACACCATTCGTAACACCAGACATTGGAGAAGCACCTGCGCCTTTATCGGCTATAACAACGCTACTAGGGCTTACCCCTTTTAGGCGCACAGATGCAATTGCAGTTAACGGCAATGACACCAATTCAGTTACTGACTGGTTACGAGCATTCGAATCATAGGATATTGCCTGAGGTTTAGCGGTAATATTCTGAATATCGATATCAAACCTAGTTGTGCCATCATTCCCATCAATTTTTGATAGGTGCGTTCCACTTGATGCTTTAGAAGAGTAACTTGTAATGATTCGCACTGGAAGATCTTCAACCACTTGAGATTCTTCAATCCGCTCAACCACTTTGGCCGATCCATCATTCGTAGACTTAAGCCGCTGAATATGCGAAATAGTTCCTGCACTATCTACTTGCAAAGTAGTAACTTGCATAGGTTGTTTGGCATCTGAATCCTTATTTAACGCAAAGGCGCTAACAGTGAAAGCATATGAATACAACACCATCATCGCGATACATACTGCAAGCCAACAAGCTGCTCGTTTCGCCAAACTTCTCTTCATCGCACACCTAATTTCGACCAATATACGCCGACCAACACAAGATAGGTCGACAAGGAGAAAATTGAAATACCAAGTTCAGTAATAGCACAACAATCCACACAAAATGAAATATCTACCATAATTTAAGTTTCAATTATTCAGATACTGAGACGATTGCCCGAAGTACTTTCTTTCTACGATGAGCAGTGTTAGCTTGTGCCTGTATTAGTCACAACTTTGACGGAAGGCAACACAATGTCGCGAGTGCTCTCAACAGAGGCAGCAAAATCTGCAATTAGCCAAATTCAAGCAATAATCAATGGTGGACTTACTGACCAAATCAGCCAACTAGACGCGCAAGGACGAACACTATCAGACCCGAACGTTTGGGACGGACCATTAGCACAGCGCTTCCGCGACCAGACTTGGCCCGAAACTCGCCAAGCACTAGAAAAAGCCAAGTCTGAACTAGAAGAATTGCGTGGACAGTTGCAGCAAATCTCTACCAACATCTTCACTGCCGGCGGTGGAGCCTAAACATAATCTATTTGAAGCGCAATACTGAAATTCACACGAGCATAGGGAGCAGGTCAAGCTCGACCTGCTCCCTATGCTACGAACAAAGAACGAAAAGCATCAACCACAAGGGATTAACATCAAGAAAAGTGGCTTTATCGCAAAAGAAATTAACTATGCTAACTTCGCCAAGAAGAAATGACCAGAAACAAATGAGTGGGCGATACTGGGTTCGAACCAGTGACCTCTTCCGTGTCAAGGAAGCGCGCTACCACTGCGCCAATCGCCCAGATGCTGAGTGAATATTCACCAGGTAAGTGAGGTGGGTACGGGATTCGAACCCGTGTATACGGCTTTGCAGGCCGCTGCCTCGCCTCTCGGCCAACCCACCATGTGGTTGAGCAGTTATCTGCTTGGCCATCGAGCGGATGACGGGACTCGGACCCGCGACCCCAACCTTGGCAAGGTTGTGCTCTACCAACTGAGCTACATCCGCATTCTCGCTTCCAGACGATTCCCATCTCGGCAAATACTCACCGATTCGGTTTCCGTCGTTTTGGCGACGCAGATAAATATAACGAACTTTCACCCCACATGTCCAATCACAAAAACATGACCTGCACCACCATGTTCATGTTTGCTTATTGCACACCTTCTCGATACCATTTGTTACGCAATCATAAAACCAATGGTTACGATGATCGGGCGATTAGCGCAGTGGTAGCGCGCTTCCTTCACACGGAAGAGGTCACTGGTTCGAACCCAGTATCGCCCACTTACTTTATTTGCTTTATTAGCTCTGTTTTCTCAATTCGTGTTCTGCATTCCTCCGAACATTTTCTTGTATTCCTCCGAACGCGATATGTGTGCACGTTGGTAGCATTTTCATGAGATTCTTAGAGTATGGAAATTTGGCCAGGAAACCCTTACCCGCTTGGTGCTACGTATGACGGCGTTGGCACCAATTTCGCTGTATTCTCGTCGAGCGCCACAAAAGTTGAACTCGCGCTTTTAGACGAAGAACTGAACGAAACACTCATCGAACTACGCGAAGTTGATGCCCATGTATGGCATTGCTATATTCCAGGCGTTCGCCCTGGTCAACGCTATGGATTTCGCGCCCACGGCGATTTTGACCCAGAAAATGGCCAGCGTTTTGACCCATCAAAGATTCTCTTAGACCCTTACGCCAAGGCAATCACAGGTCAAGTTGAAAACCATCAAGCTAATTTCTCCTATAGCTTCTCTAACCGTGATGAGCGTTCAGAACTTGATTCACTCCATCACACGATGCTCTCGGTAGTGATCAACCCTTATTTTGATTGGGGACACGACCGCCCACCTCAGCACGAATACCACGACACCATCATCTACGAAGCACACGTCAAGGGAATGACCGAACAGAGTTTGGAAATTCCTGAAGAGATGCGCGGAACATATATGGGTATGTCGCACCCAACGATGATCAAGTACCTGCAAGAACTGGGTGTTACTGCCGTTGAATTAATGCCAGTCCACCAGTTCGTCAATGATCCTTCCTTGATCGAAAAGGGATTATCGAACTATTGGGGCTACAACACCATCGGTTTCTTTGCACCCCAAAATACTTATGCCGCCACCGGAGAATTGGGCGAACAAGTCGACGAATTCAAATCAATGGTTAAGGCTTTCCACGAAGCCGGAATTGAAGTAATTCTCGACGTCGTCTACAACCACACTGCAGAAGGAAACCACCTCGGCCCTACCCTGTCGTTCCGTGGCCTCGACAACGAAGCCTACTACCGCTTGGTTCCTGATGATCGTGCCCATTATTTCGACACCACTGGCACTGGAAACTCGCTCAATATGCGGTCGCCACACACCTTGCAGCTAATTATGGACTCGCTGCGGTATTGGATCACAGAAATGCACGTGGACGGCTTCCGCTTTGATCTCGCTTCCACGCTCGCACGTGAGCTATACGCCGTCGACAAGCTTTCGTCGTTCTTCGATATCATTCAGCAAGACCCAATAATTTCCCAGGTCAAACTCATCGCAGAACCATGGGATATTGGCGAGGGTGGCTATAACGTGGGTGAATTCCCGCCACTGTGGACGGAGTGGAACGGCAAATATCGCGACACAATCCGCGATTTTTGGCGCGGCGAGCCTTCTACGCTCGACGAGTTTGCGTCGCGAATGTCTGGTTCCTCCGATCTGTATGAACATTCCGGACGACGCCCCATGGCTTCCATCAACTTCGTCACCGCTCACGACGGGTTCACCATGCGCGACCTGGTGTCTTATAACGAAAAGCACAATGAAGCGAACGGTGAAAACTCTCAAGACGGCGAATCGCACAACAGGTCATGGAATTGTGGTGCGGAAGGTCCAACGGACGATCCAACGATTAAAGCGCTACGAGTGCAGCAAATCAAGAATTTCTTAACCACGCTGTTTGTATCGCAAGGTGTGCCAATGCTCTCCCATGGCGATGAAATTGGTAGAACTCAGCAAGGAAATAACAACAGCTACTGCCAAGATAATGAGATCGCTTGGATGAATTGGAATCTTGGTGAAGAAGAAACTGATATTTTCCGCTTCACTCAGGCTCTTATCAAACTCCGCAAGGAGCATCCGGTATTCCGACGTCGTCGCTTCTTCAAGGGTGAATCTTCACGAGGTGGAAGTTCATCCAACGGCGACATCGAGTGGTTCAGAAATGATGCTTCCTACATGGAAGATTCTGACTGGTCGACATCCTACGCACGGTCAGTGATGGTGTTCCTCAACGGAGAAAAAATCGGTGAACCCGATATGCGCGGCATGCCAATTATCGACGACGATTTCATCATCGTCTTTAATGCCTCAGATACCGATATTGATTTCACCCTACCGAGTTCAGACAACCCAAATCCGTGGCAACTGGTTTTGACTTCTGACGCGCATGCACATCCAGATCTAACGCTTTCACCTAGTGAAACGTTCTCTGCCACTGCACGCACTTCTTGGGTGTTCCAACGCGCACTTTCGTAACCAGGGAGAATAATGTTTTCTGGCCAGCAAGTTTCTGACAATCAATCCCACCAAAACGAACACAGCACCACGCCGGTAACTACCTATCGCCTCCAAATGGGACCGCAGTTTACCTTCAGCGATGCTGAAAAGATCGTTCCCTACCTCCACGCTCTCGGCGTCACGGACGTGTATCTCTCCCCCATTTTGCAGGCAGCACCTGGTTCCACTCACGGCTACGACGTGGTTGATCACCAAACAATCTCTGCTGAAATGGGCGGGATCACTGGATTCAAAAAATTATCCGAAGCGATTCATGCTTCTGATATGCGGGTCATAGTCGATGTAGTGCCAAACCACATGGCAGTTCCCACTCCGCTTTATCACAACCAGGCTCTGTGGTCGGTATTGCGCGACGGCGCCGAATCGCCCTATGCCAACTGGTTTGACATTGACCTCCAGGAATCTGGCGACGGCATTTTAATGCCGATCCTGGGTCGACGTATCGGCACAGTACTCGCCGAAGGTGAACTGAGTGTTGAGCAGATGGTGGTGCCAGGTTACGAAAACGAGGGCGAAACCTTCGTCTTGCGCTATTACGACCATATTTTCCCAGTTCGACGTGGCACCGAATATCTTCCCATAGCTGAGCTCGTCGATAGTCAGTATTATCGACTCTCATACTGGCGAGTTGCCAATGAGGAACTGAACTACCGGCGCTTTTTCGACGTCGATACACTGGCTGCAATTCGCGTTGAAGATGCGGACGTATTCAAAGAATCGCATCGACTCCTCATTGACCTCTACCACGAGGGACACATAGACGGCTTCAGAATCGATCATCCCGATGGCCTTGCCGATCCACGCCAATACCTGCGCCAGCTCAAAGTAGAAACTGAAGGCGCATGGGTAGTTGTGGAAAAGATTCTCGAAGGCGAAGAAAATCTTCCCTCCGATTGGCCGTGTGCCGGTACTACCGGCTACGATGCACTGCGACGAATCCAAGGTCTGTTTACCGATCCCCAAGGTATCCCCGACCTCACCGCTCTCCACACCGAGATTTCTGGTTCGTACGACGGCGTTCAGGCAACTGAAATTGCAGCTAAACGTCAGATTGTGGATCAGTCGCTATTCGCCGAAGTTGACCGCCTTGCCCAACTACTAGCTTCCGTTTTTCACGCAGACGTACGACTACGTGACCATACTTTCCGCGCGATTCGCCGCGCCCTCGTTGAGCTGCTGGTTCACATGGATCGCTACCGCGCCTACGTCGTGCCTGGTGAAAAGCCCTCAACCGAGGACGAATCCGTACTTCGCGCAGCTCATTCGCATGCCCGCCGAAGCCTCGACGAAGAAGACTACGATACCTTGGACGCCGTCGTCGAACTCCTGCTCGGAAACGAAATTGGTTCCGCAGGCCGCACGCACGACGACGCGCGCCACGAGGCTATCATTCGTTTCCAACAGCTCTGTGGGCCAGTGATGGCCAAGGGCGTTGAGGATACCACTTTCTATCGCTACACTGCGCTTTTGTCGATGAACGAAGTGGGAGGAGGTCCGAATTATCCCACTTGCACTGCCGATGAATTCCACGCCTGGCAAGGTCACATGCAGCGGCATTGGCCCACGTCCCTCACCACCCTCACCACGCACGACACCAAGCGTGGTGAGGACACTCGCGCGCAGATCGCGGCACTATCTGAACACGCCGACATTTGGCGCGATACCCTCGCCCAGCTGCGCAGCCTCACCGCTGACATTCGACCTTTGGATCTCGACGGGCAGATCGAAAATCTGTTGTGGCAAACGCTCATCGGAACGTGGACTCCCGCTGGGGCAATCGAATTTGACCGTCTCGAGCAGTATCTTCTCAAGGCAGCACGCGAGCAAAAGCGATGGACCACCTGGACCGAACAAAATTCCTCCGCAGAAGAAAACCTGCTCGAATTTGCACGCACTGTGATCGGTGACGAAACAGTTGTCGAATTACTGGGCAGTCTTCATCACACATTGTATGCTTCAACGCGAGCCAATATTTTGGCACAAAAAGCTCTGCAAATGCTGATGGTCGGAGTTTCCGACCTGTATCAGGGCCAGGAAATCACTCGAAATTCTTTGGTTGATCCTGATAATCGCCGCGATGTTGACTACTCTCATCTCGCAGATTTGCTTGATGAGCTCGATGCCCATGGGCTTGGCTCCAATCCCGATCTCGACGCCGAAAAAATGTGGATCACTTCGCGTATGACACGATTGCGCCGGGGCAAACCACGCCTCGCCAGTGCTGATTACGAATACCGTCCTCTACCTGTAACCACAGCTCACGCCTTCGCCTTCGCACGTATGAAAGATGACGACGCTGTGATCGGCGTCTTTGCACGCCATGTGAGCACCTTGGAGAAATCAGGCGGCTTCTCCCAGCACACCGTCGTTATTCCCGACGGCGTGTGGCGCAATATTTTCACTGGTCAAGAAATCGAAGGCGGTTCAGTGCTGCTAAGCGATCTGCTTAAAGTGTTCCCAGCCGCTGTACTCGAGAGGAAATCATGAGCAAAATCGAAATTTGGGCACCACACGCCTCAAAAGTCGATATCAAGCTTCATCAAAGTGACGAAGTGATAAGTCTTGTGTGCGGCGAAGACGCCGTGTGGCGCAGTGAGCAAGATTTCCCAGTTGGCACACGCTATTTTGTTGTTTTCGACGGCGGTTTACCTGTTCCAGATCCGCGCTCTCGCCGCCAACCGCTGGGGATTCATGGCCCCACCGAAATTATTGATCCTGCCCAGTTCACCTGGACCGATCAAAACTGGGTTTCGCGCGATGTGCGTGGTGGGGTGTTCTACGAGCTCCACATCGGCACTTTCACGCCAGAAGGCACATTTAAAGCGGCAATCCCGAAGCTCGATCATCTCGTTGAGCTGGGAATAGACGTGGTGGAGATCATGCCCGTCAATCCGATTCCAGGTAAGCGCGGCTGGGGCTATGACGGCGTGTCTATCATGGCAACGTACGAAGAATATGGCTCGCCGCAGGACTTCGCCCGTCTGATTGATGAGCTCCATGCGCGCGGGATTCATGCCTGCTTAGATGTTGTTTACAATCACTTCGGACCCGATGGCAACTACCTCGGCTTCGCTGGCCCTTATCTGACCGATAAACACCATACGCCGTGGGGTAACGCCGTCAATCTCGACGGCGATCACTGCTCACACGTGCGCAAATACTTCCTTGACAATATCTGCCAATGGGCACGCGATTTCCATATTGATGTTTTTCGAGTAGATGCCACAGATTTTTTGATCGACGACTCTTCCTATCATTTCTTAGCCGAACTCAGCGACACCGTGCATGAGCTGGGTGAGTCTATTGGCAAGCACCTCAGCGTGACGTTCGAATCTGATGCGAATAATGCCCGTACCGTCACTCCCACCCAAAGCGGTGGCCGCGGTGCCGATATGCAATGGGCCGACGACGTTCACCACGGTCTACACGTCTGGCTCACGGGCGAGAGCAATGCTTATTACAGTGAGTACACTGGTGCGGGCACCCTAGCTAAAGTTCTTCGCCAAGGTTTCTACCACGACGGTATATGGACGAATTTCGATAAGAAGATTCGCGGCAGTGCCGTACCTGCTGATCTCGACGGACACTCTTTGATCGTATTCGACGAAAATCACGACCAAGTTGGCAATCGCTTGATTGGTGATCGACCAAGCTACAGCTTGAGCTACGCAGACCTTGCTATATCGCGTGCGCTAATTTTGCTCTCACATTTCACGCCCTTACTGTTCATGGGCGAAGAGTGGGCAACAAAAACGCCTTTTCCGTTCTTTACTGATCACGGAGATGAGATCGGTCCGCATATTCTCGACGGTCGTATGAATGAGTTTTCTACCTGGGATCTCAATTCTGTTTACGGCGAGACTCCCCCATCTATGCCCGCTCCGCAAGATGAGCAAACCTTTCAATCAGCAAAGCTCAATTGGCACGATCTCGACCTTCCAGAACACGCCCATTTCTTCGAATTTGTACAGCGCTTGATACAACTTCGCAAGAGCAACGCCAGCATCGCCAGCGGCGATAGGAGCAAGACGACGCTCGACATCGGTGCGCGCAGCGGTTGGATGCGTAGGAACGACGTTCTGATCGCATTTGCTCGCGACGACGCCACCGACGTCGTACTTCCGGCTGACGTAGACGAAACCCTCGCTTCGTGGGACAGCGTCACCACTGACGGCAACGTCGTGACGTTCGATGTGGCGGGCGTGGCTGTGTTTACCACCGAGGCGTCGGCATGAAGTGAGCAGTGCTCACAAGATGCCGATTAGCCTGCCCAAAGGTGCGAAATCATCGAAGGACTGCACTGTTTCCATCTTGAGGTTTATTGCAGACCCCAGCCACAGAGTTCCCATAACCGCAGCTCCGAGCGCCAAAGCAAGACACAGCACCCATACGCCTAGATTGCGAGCTTTGCTCGGGGTGTAGCCGTCGTCAAGCTGTTTGCGTTGCCGGCGATGGAATAGCACCACGGCAAGAACAATAAGCAATGAATATGCAGCAAAGGTAAGGTAAACCGGCACAATTCCGTACTTGGACTTAGGTTCGGCAGCGGCAGTCTTCAAACTAGCGTTTGGTGCCTTTTTGTGTTCTAACCAGTAGATCGAATCTTTGAAATTCTCCGACCATGCTGCCCAGTTATGTCCGCCGTGCGAGCCGTAGTCAAGTTCGAATTGAACCTGCGGCGCTTTGATTTTTGCTAGCCGCCCGAGCAGTTTTATCGCGTCAACATCGTTTCCCGACGACGATGCCAAGACTCGCATCGGAAGCTCAACTTTGGGAAGAATTTTCGAAATCACAAAATCCGAGCGCTTGTTAGGTGGCAGTTTCTTCAAGCCGCCAAACATGGGATCGTCGTATCCAGAGAGCAACAGTAAATTGCCAAATACTTCTGGAGAATGTGCTCCCAGCACGCCTGCACAGTACCCACCAGCAGAAATTCCTCCCAATGACCACTTTGTGCGATCATGACTGACGGGGAAATTGCGATTTATCATACCGACGACGTCGCGCGTCACCCACGTTCCGACAGCTGGTCGTCCTTCCAGATCAACACAGTCAGGTTCACGTGAATCCGGACGAAGCTCAGGCATAACGACAATCGTGGGGCCGGTGACTGAGTTTTTCATTAAGGCTGGCAATGTACTTGGAATCTGCAGGTTTGCTGACATCAAATGCGGATTTGAAGGGAATCCATGCAGCATCACGATCACATTCATGTCCCGCATTTTCTGCCAGCCTTCGGGAGCCCAAACTCTGATTTTTTGTTCTACCTTAGACTGTGGACCGCGCCAAGTGGTTTCCATGAAGGATCCCGAAAAATTATTTCCTTTTAGTGTGGGATCAGTAATTTCAGTGAAATTCGCCTTGTAAACGTCCGACTCAAAGTTTCCTAGTAATGGTGGTAATGCTACTGGCTTAGCTTGAACAGTGCCCGAGCCACTGACAAATTCTTTTACTTCGCTCCAGGATTTCATATACCCACCGTGCATGTTAATTTGCGCGAGTATCCCTACACAAAGCAGTACCGAAGTGAATACGCTGAGCAGCGAAAACTTCAGTACTTTTCGCCGTTTGAGCATCTTCGCCGCAAAGAATACGCAGAGAAAAAAGATTGCCCACGCGCTAAGCACAAGCATGAAAGAATTTGGTTTCATATACCAGCCATATCATCCATTGAGGTAAAACATTGAGAGTCTCACCTATCAGGCTCTCAACGATTGAAAGTCCCGAAAAATATTTGCCTAATATCTTTTATAGACGTTATTGTGCACACAGCCAAATAGCTTACAGTAAGAGTTTTGCAATAAATACAAGGTATTCATTGGCCTATCATACTGAGGTATGACCCGGCTATAACGAAAACAACACCTAAGATGTACAGAGATTTCCACCTTTACCGCTTAGATTATAGGTATGGAAGATTCTAGGAACACTGTGTCCACTTTCGGCAAGGTCAAAGATTTTGCCCAAACGCACAAGGTCGCACTCACGCGCATATTCTACGTGGTGATGACCGTCGCTGTGGTGCTCGTTGCCAAGCGCGAACTCTCGTCAATCTCTGGTGAGGAGATGCGTGAGCTATTTGCTGAGCAACGCCCAAGTGTGATCGTTGGAATTATCCTGCTTGGAGTGCTCGCATTTACCGCAACAGGAATTTACGATTTCTTCGGAGTGAAGCATTTTGGTATTGACGTGCCACGCCGCCAAGCGTTGCGCATTGGATGGATCGCCCAAGCTTTTAACAACTTTGCTGGTTTAGGTGGGCTCACGGGCGGCACTCTCCGCACCAAGCACTACACAACAAACGGCATTGAAGGTCGCACCGCACTCAATATCACTCTTGCCGTGTGGGCAGCCAATTTACTTGGTCTTTTTGCGATTATCTTGGTTACTGCTCCCATTGCATATCAATGGGAAGGCACCTTCATGCTTGTACCATTGCTCGGTTGCCTTTATCTTCCATTTTATTTCTTTGGACAGCACATCAATATCGGTAAAGTACGCCTCGGCGAGACTTTCCTCGCCCGCCAAAATTACAAGCAAAAATTCGAGATGCTTGTTGCTTCAGTAGCCGATTGGCTCGCCGCAGCGGTGTTCTTCTGGTTATGTATTCGCCTTTTCGCTCCTGACGCTGGCTTAGGCTTCACCCTCTTCGTTTACTCCACAGCAACGATTATTGGTCTTGCATCGATGTTGCCAGCAGGAATCGGATCTTTCGATCTCACCGTTATCTCGCTGTTTACGACAGCGAATGTTGACACCACCAAACTTCTCTTGGGCGTTGTGTTATTCCGTATCGCCTACTATGTAGTACCGTGGCTTCTTGCACTATTACTGTCTGTTAATGAATTTGCTGACGCACGACGTAGCTTGCGAACCGAATATCGTAAAGGTGGATTCGTCAACACGGTGATCTGGATTGGAACTGCTCTGTGTGGTGTGGTTTTGTTCATCTCTACCATGACGCCGGACAACCTGTTGCGTTCGTGGAAGATCGCGCAGATCATTCCAGATAGCATCCGCGGCGCGTCGTCATTAACTACGCTCCTCATCGGCATTGCTCTGATCGTCCTATCGTTCGGTTTGCGTGCACGCATTCGCCGAATTTACTGGGCAGCCCTCATTTTGCTCATCGCAGGTGCCATCGGATCACTGGTGAAAGGCCTCGACTATGAGGAAGCCTCATTGCTTTTGACCTTCGCAGTGATGCTTTACTTGGATCGAAACAATTACGATGCTGAACCGATCAAACCAACGCCTATCAAACTCGTACTGTCTGCTATTGCGATCATTGGAATTCCATTCCTTGTGATCGAGCTACGTCATCATGTATTCCATTCGCGCTCGCTTTACCTGCGCATCATTAACCCAAGCCATCCACTAATGCAGTTTGCCTTCTACGCTGTGCTGGTTTTGGGGATCGTGTTCATTTTGATGTTCTCACGGTCCAAGAAGCTCAGCTTCGAAGCGCCAAATGAAGAAGACGTTAATCGATTCCATGACTTCTTGCTCCACCACCCAGGTAATTCATATTCTTATCTCTTTGCCTTGGGCGATAAGCAAGTTTTCTACACGGCGGACGAATCAGTTGCATTGCTCTATCGCCCACACAAAGGAACGCTCCTAGTGCTCGGTGATCCGATTGGTGAAACTGACCGCTTCGATGAAGCTCTTGATGAATTCCTCGAATTTGCTCATATGCACGACATGAACGTGGCATTCTACGAAATTTCGGGCAAGTTCCTAGAAAACCTCGTTGAGCAGGGACTTCGCTTTGTGAAAATCGGCGAAGATGCCTCCTTGGAGCTCGATACTTACTCCAATATTGGCAATTCCGGCAAGGTGTTCCGACGCATGCGTAACCGTATGTCACAAAACGGTACTGAGTTCGAAATGCTCTACCCACCATACGACGAAGAAACCTTCGCTGAACTGCGCCGCGTTTCTGACTCGTGGCTTGGAAGCCGCGAAGAAATGGCATTCTCCCTTGGATTCTTTGACGAAGCCTACCTTTCGAGCGGACCGATCGCCGTCGTACGCAGTGAGGATCGAATCGAAGGCTTCGCGAACGTCGTCTTTTTGAACGACGACGCCGTCACCTTCGATCTCATGCGCTTCCGCCCCGATTCCCCCGGCGGAACGATGGATGGCATCATGGTTTCGCTTATCGAATGGGCCAAAGAAAAGGGCTTCAAGGAAATCAACTTGGGCATGGCACCTCTTTCGAACGTTGGACGAAAGATTCATTCCCACGGTGCCGAGAAACTCATGCGCTACGTGCACGATTTCGGCTCTCGTGTTTACAACTTCCACGGTTTGCGTGCCTATAAAGAGAAGTTCAAGCCACGCTGGGACTCGCGCTACTTGGTGTACTCCTCTAACCGTTCCTTGCCGTCCGCATTGCTTGCCTTGCTTGAGGTAATCAACCGGCCAGCAAAGTACGTAGAAAGCCACGAAACACAGTGTTGCCGCGAATACGTAGCCGAGCTACGCACTCCACAAACCGTGTCTTTCCAAATGGACGAAGCGACTGAGCACAAAGCTCAGAATGGAAGTGCAACACCAAACCCAAAAGGATCGAACCGTCCGAAGAATGCGCCTAAACAGCGCGAGAATGCGGATGCCAGAAAATCCTAACTCTTTGCAAAACGGCAACGTTCAATATGTCTAACTATTGCGCTGTTTTCGGCTCTGAATGTGATTCAGAGCCGAAAACTCTTTCTTATCCGGCGCGCCTATGCCGTTTTCCTGCCTTCACATAGTTACAGTTTTACCGTGACCGGTTCATCCTTGCCCCCCAACGATTTTATTACGGCGCTTGAGAGCCTCAAGGGTCAGCATTTTCGACCCGAATTTCATGTCACACAGATTCCTGCCCCCACGAAGATTGCTCCGTGGGCAGTGGCTTTGCAAGCTGAGATGAACGATTCTCCAGATCAAGATCCCGAGTTCTACCGCGGTTCAACCAAATTTGTTGTGCTTTACGATCCAGCAGGGCAAGCTGCTTGGGACGGTCAATTCCGGATAGTCGTGCACGCTCAAGCTCCGATGGATTCTGAGATTGGTGATGATCCGTTGTTGGGCGAGGTAGCATGGTCGTGGCTACACGATGCCATACGTGATTCTCGTGCCTCGTTCCACAATCTCAATGGTACTGTTACGCGCGTATTCAACGAGACTTTTGGAGGTCTTCATCTCAACAGCTCTCGTATTGAACTCGAAGTGCGCGCTTCGTGGACTCCACAAACTCCCTACTTGACCGAGCATTTATTAGCTTGGGCGAATTTTGGTGCGCAGCTATCCGGTCTGCCACCAGAATTTGATAATGTGCAAGCTCTTCCAAGAAAAGTTGATCTGATTTGACCCCCTCTGATAACCGAGAAGCTGTTGCCCTGTTAGAACCACGTGACGGCACTCCTGACATCACTCATGACTCCATTAACATTGCAGCCGCTGCTCTTCGCAGCGGACACGGCGCCTTTGCAATTGATACCGAACGTGCTATGGGAATTCGGTACTCAAATAGGGCTTATTTAGTGCAGGTTAAGCGGGAAGATACTCCGATAGTCCTAATTGATCCGGTGGGCATCGAAAATCAGCTTAGCGAGATGGCTGACGTTTTTAACGATGAATGGATCTTGCACGCCGCTGATCAGGATTTGCCTTGCCTCGCCGAACTCGATTTGCGACCCGCCAAAGTATTTGACACCGAAGTAGCTGGTCTTTTATTGGGATTTGAACGAGTGTCGCTGCAAGCTATGGTGGCAGAAATGCTGAACTTTGCCCTGGCCAAGGAGCATTCGAGCGCCGATTGGTCTCAACGCCCGTTATCGAAAGAGATGCGAGCCTATGCCGCATTGGATGTGGACGTACTCCACGAGCTCAAAGCCCAATTAATCCCACTTTTGGCAAACTCTGGACGGCTTGAATGGCATGAACAAGAGTGTGAGGCGATCCGTAACCGCCCACCTGCTCCCCCAAAACAGCAACCATGGCGCAAAGCTGCTCGTCAGGCCGGAATCCGTGATCGGCGCGCGCTAGCTATGGTAGAACAGCTTTGGATCACTCGCGATAAGCTCGGGCAAGGTAGAGATGTTTCGCCAAGCAAAGTATTGCCTTCGAAAGTGCTGGCTGAGTTAGCCTCGCGCAAACCACGCTCGCGCTCCGACGTCTTTAACTCTCCCTTGTTGCGCTCACGTATCCGCAGCAAAGATGCCAAGCACTGGTGGGAAGCTATTGAACGCTCGTGGCATCTACCAGATGATCAGCTTCCCGAACGGTATTTTCAAGAAAACAAAGATCCTTTCCCACCTATTAAGCGTTGGGAAAATCTCGACCCTGAAGCTGCTCAGCGCTGGAATCGACTCCGCTCAGCAGTCCTTACACACGCAGATGAACTTGGGATTCGCCAAGATATGCTTCTTAAGCCTGCAACGCAAAAGCTCGTTGCTTGGCAGGGCTGGGATTCGGCTAGTGCTCTACACGATCTGCTTGCTGAACAAGGCGCACGCCCGTGGCAAATTGACCAAGTAGCACCGGTCATTTTTGCTGCCACGCGATAGAAATATCGTGCTTAGTCGATTTAATCGATTGCCTTCAAGCTCTCCAGCAAGCTCTTCGCATCCGCATGCTCAGATTGCACGATCTTATTGCGCGCAGCATGGCTGATAAAGTGCTTGCCGATCCCGTGCGACACGAACGGAATATCAATTCCCTCATGATCGAGTGCTGTTCGAATCTCAGTCCCGATTCCCCCGTGTACAAGGCCGTCCTCAACCACTAAGACTGCGCGTGCCTGACGCGCCATCGCTACCACCGTCTGTGATACCGGAAGCGCCCAACGCGGATCAAGCACAACGACGTCGCCCTCAAATTCTCGTGCAGCCGCCACCAGTTCGTGGGCGAAAGGCCCGAAACCAATCGCTAGGATCGGCTTGCCACTCTCATTGCGTTCGAAAAGGACGTCGACGTCGCCCTCCTGGCGCACCGCAGGTAAAGCTGGCGGGAGCGAACCTTTCGGGTAACGAATCAGACTTGGCCCGTCAAGGAGAACTGACTGGCGTAAAAGCTCACGCAAGCGATCACCGTCGCGCGGAATACCTACCGTGAGACCCGGCACCATGGCGCTGATGGCAAGATCCCACATACCATTGTGTGAAGCGCCGTCGTCGCCCGTGATACCAGCACGATCAAGGCAAATAGTCACTGGCTCACCGTGCAGGGCAACGTCCATGATCAGCTGGTCAAAAGCGCGATTCATAAACGTGGCGTAGAGCGCAAGCACTGGATGGAAACCAGCGTGCGCTAGCCCTGCACACATCGTCATCGCGTGCTGCTCAGCAATACCCACATCAATCACACGCTGCGGAAACTCTTTTTGCAGCGGACCGAGACCAACCGGCAAGAGCATTGCTGCCGTCACACCAACGATGCGCGAATCTTCCCGTGCGATTTCGGTGATTTCCTCGGCAAACACCGAAGTCCAACCGAATCGGGATGGTTCAATGGGAAGCCCCGTTTCTGGGTGAATCTTACCCACCGCATGGAAATGATCGTCCTTATTTTGCTCCGCCGGCCGGTAACCTCGTCCTTTTTCCGTAATAACATGCACGACGACGGGACCACCGAAGTTTTTCGCCATCTGCATTGCTTCGTTCAAGTCGTGGATATCGTGCCCGTTAACTGGACCAATATATTTGAGCCCAAGCGAATCGAAAATTCCCGAGTCGAAAAGAACATCCTTCATTCCGCGTTTAATTCCGTGGAGGGTTTCATAAGCGAGATGTCCAGGTGTGCCGGCACGTTGCAATGTGCGCTTTCCCCAACCCAAAAACTTTTCATAGTTGCGATGCACTCGCACTGCGTCAAGCCGCCGAACCGGTTCTAGGCGACGCACGATGCCACCAACTGTTGGCGCATATGAGCGGCCGTTATCGTTGAGCACAATCACCACCGGCCGCTGTGGATCTTCGGCAATATTATTCAAGGCTTCCCAAGCCATACCGCCGGTCATTGCACCGTCGCCGATCACGGCAACCGCGTGGTTCTTTTTACCCGAAAGTTGGAATCCGCGAGCAATTCCGTCTGCCCACGACAGTGCCGTGGTGGCATGAGAATTTTCTACCACGTCATGCGCAGATTCTGCACGTGACGGATATCCAGAAAGGCCACCTTCGTGACGTAGCAAGGTGAAATCTTTGCGGCCAGTGAGCAGCTTATGCACATACGCTTGGTGACCGGTGTCAAAAATAATTGCATCTGCCGGCGACGAGAAAACTTTGTGAATCGCGATAGTCAATTCCACTACGCCAAGATTCGGGCCTAGATGCCCGCCAGTGCGCGCCACATTCTCTACCAAAAACTGCCGAATTTCCGTAGCTAATTCATTCAGTTGAGCATCGCTGAGCCTACGCAAATCGCTCGGTTCGTGGATATTATCCAGTAGGCTCATCGCATTTCCTTTCGTTTTGGCCGCAACAAGAATCTTATGCGCAACACGAATCTATGTTAGCAGCGAGTATGGCAACAGACATTTTACTCGGAAAAGCGCTGTGCGGTGAGGACCAAATTCGTCGTCCTCACCGCACAGCGCCCGTCCTTTACGCATCTTTATCTAGCTAATAACCCCCTCATTACATACACTCTTTGTACTGCTCAGGGGCATATATTGGAAGAAATACTCCCTCACTGAGCAAGCTGTCGGAGCACATATTGGAGAATTCCACCGTGGCGGAAATAATCAGCTTCTCCAGGTGTGTCAATTCGCACAATTGCATCGAACTCCACAACTCGCCCATCGTCTGAAGTAGCTCGAACGCGGACGGTTTGCGGCGTCGTACCAGAATTAAGCTCTTCGATGCCAATAATATCGAAAACTTCTTCTCCGCTCAGCCCTAAGGAATCAGCGCTTTCACCTGCAGGGAACTGCAAAGGAAGCACTCCCATTCCGATCAAATTCGAACGGTGAATACGCTCGAAGGATTGCGCAATCACAGCCTTCACGCCGAGCAAGGAAGTTCCCTTTGCCGCCCAATCGCGCGACGAGCCGGAACCATATTCCTTACCGCCGAGCACTACCAACGGAATATCGTGCTTAGCGTAATCCTGTGCAGCATCGTAGATCGCTTCTTGGGTACCGGTGAGGAAATTCTTTGTGTAGCCTCCCTCAACGCCGCCGAGAAGCTGATTGCGCAGGCGAATATTGGCAAAGGTACCGCGAATCATCACCTCGTGGTTACCACGGCGAGATCCGTATGAGTTAAAATCGCGGCGTTCTACCCCATGCTCCGCAAGGTAGCGCCCTGCTGGCGAATCGGGCTTAATGGCACCCGCCGGCGAGATATGATCGGTGGTTACCGAATCTCCTAGCTTAGCAAGCACTCGTGCACCTGAGATGTCCGAAACCGGGCTGAGCTCCATCGTCAAACCATCAAAATACGGCGCCTTGCGCACATACGTTGATTGCGGATCCCACGCGAAAACTTCGCCTTCTGGAGTGCTAATCGACTTCCACCGTGCATCACCATCAAATACCGAGGCGTAATTTCGAGCAAACATATCCGAATCGATAGTGTGCTCAATTGTCTCTTGCACTTCCTGAGGAGTTGGCCAGATATCGGCAAGGAAAACTTCATTTCCCTCAAGATCTGTGCCAAGCGGCTCCTTATCAAAATCGAAATCCATCGTTCCTGCCAGCGCATACGCAATCACTAGCGGAGGCGAAGCGAGATAATTCATCTTCACATCCGGATTGATGCGCCCCTCAAAGTTACGATTTCCAGACAGTACAGAGACGACGGTGAGATCGTTTTCATTCACAGCGCGCGAGACTTCTTCGGGCAAAGGACCTGAGTTACCAATGCACGTTGCACATCCATATCCCACCAAGTTAAAACCGAGCGCCTCAAGACTCGGCCAAAGCCCAGCTTTCTCGTAGTAATCAGTGACAACCTTTGAACCTGGTGCCATGGAGGTCTTGACCCAAGGCTTAGACTTCAAACCTTTCGCAACAGCTTTCTTCGCCAGCAAAGCCGCAGCGAGCATAACCGAAGGGTTCGAGGTATTTGTACACGAGGTAATTGAAGCAATGACGACGTCGCCGTGCGTAACGCGCGTTTGTGCGCCGTCGCCGAGGGTAATATCTACGGCCTCACGAGCTGCATTTTCCCCAAGGTACGAAGGCAAAACTTCTTCGAAGGAGGCTTTGGAGTTGCTGAGCTCAATACGATCTTGCGGACGCTTCGGACCAGCGATTGACGGCACTACCGTAGAAAGATCAAGCTCAAGATACTCAGAGTATTGAATCTGCGCATTTGGATCGAGCCACAGACCCTGCTCTTTGGCGTATGCTTCCACCAGCGCGATTTGATCCTCGCTCCGGCCCGTCAAACGCAAGTAATCAAGCGTGACGTCGTCGATCGGGAAGATAGCGGCGGTGGAACCAAATTCCGGGCTCATATTGCCAATGGTGGCGCGATTCGCCAATGGCACTTGTGACACACCCTCACCGTAGAATTCCACGAATTTTCCAACCACGCCGTGTTCGCGCAGCTTCTGGGTGATCGTAAGGACGACGTCGGTTGCAGTAGCGCCAGTCGGAATCTCGCCAGTGAGCTTGAAACCTACGACCCGCGGAATAAGCATCGATACCGGTTGACCAAGCATTGCTGCCTCTGCCTCGATACCGCCGACTCCCCAACCCAGTACGCCCAGACCATTAACCATCGTGGTGTGCGAGTCAGTACCCACGCACGTATCAGGATAAGCTTCGACGACGCCGTCGCACTCGCGCGTCATCGTGACGCGAGCGAGGTATTCGATATTGACTTGGTGAACGATGCCTGTGCCTGGCGGAACTACTTTGAAATTGTCGAAAGCTGTTTGTCCCCAGCAAAGGAACTGGTAACGCTCGCCATTGCGCTCGTATTCGATGTCCATATTGCGCTCTAAGGCGTCGTTGGTACCGAAGACGTCGATTTGTACCGAATGATCAATAACCATCTCAGCAGGATTCAAGGGGTTGATCTTATCTGGATTACCACCGAGATCAGCCACAGCTTCACGCATCGTGGCAAGATCTACCACGCACGGAACTCCGGTGAAATCCTGCATAACCACACGAGCAGGCGTAAATTGAATCTCTTCGCTGGGCACGGCGTCGGCATCCCAATGTGCCAGTGCCTCAATATGCTTGGCAGTCACATTTGCACCGTCTTCGGTGCGCAGAAGATTTTCTGCAAGTATTTTCAAACTATACGGGAGCTTTTCCAGCCCTGGAACAGCATCCAACCGATAGATTTGGTACTGCTTGTTACCAACTGTGAGATCTGATTTCGCTTGAAAAGTGTTGATGCTCATGGCACTCCTTCAACGTCGTGTTCGTACCACTATCAACAATACCACTTATCTCGATGTCAAGATACAATTTGCGCGGTGTTATTCGAAAACAGTTACGACCTCGAAATGATGAGTGTTGGGGAAAATATCAAATCCTTGAATTGACCTCACTTGGCGTCCTGCCCGAACCATGGCAGCGGCGTCGCGTGCCATCGCAGCCGGATCACATGACACCAACACAATGCGCTTGGCGTTACTCTCCGCGAGCACTTGAGCACTCTCAATACCCAAACCGGCACGGGGCGGATCGGCAACCACACAGTCAGCACCAGCAACACAAGCGGCGATAAATTCCGAATCGATCCGTCGATTGCGCACCTGTGCCCAGTCCATGCCCTCGAGATTTCCAGCAGCATCTACACACGCCGTCTTCGCCCCTTCAACTGCAAGAACTCGACCGCGTTCGCCCACACGCTTGGCGATAGGAACGGAAAATAGACCCGCACCTGCAAAAAGATCGACAACTTTCATGCCTGCTTGGATATCTAATCCCTCCAGAACGGAACTCAATAGCACCTTGGGTGCGCGCATATGCATTTGCCAAAATCCGTTCGCATGCACCCCATAATGATGCATAGTCGAATCGTCACCAACAATCTGTTCTACGGTAACTGCAGTGCGCACACCTGGCGCACAAAATACGGCATTGCCTACGCACAACACGTTCTCACCGGTACTTGGCGACACTGCCCGCACCTTATCGCCCGTTTTTATTGCACCATCCCAACGCGCTCCAAAAAGATCGAGATCATCAAAATCCCACACTCCTAACGGCATAGCATCAATTGGCACGAGATCGTGGCTGCGCTCGTGATACATACCAAAGCCAGTCGACATCTTCACGAGGTCAAGACGCGTACGCCAATGCCACCCATCGCCGTCGTCTACCTGCGAAATCCCTACCGAAAGCTCGGCTAGATGTTCAGCGAAACTCTCTCCCCCGATGCGGCGAATCTGCCCAAGCAACACCTGCTTCTTCAGCTCTCGTTGCCACGCCAAATCAATATGCCCAAAGTCAGCTGCACCAGTGACTCCCGCCGCGCCCGCTGTCCACGGATGCTCAACGCGTTTGCCAGAAGGTTCAATCGCATCAACGACGACGCCGCGCAAAAACCTCGCGCGCTGATCCGTAAGTTCCACTTGTACAAGTTCTTCAGGAATCGCTCCGCGTACAAATACCACGCGATCGTCGATCCGTCCCACGCCTAAACCGCCATGAGCGATATCAGTGATTCGCACCGTGTACAGGGCATCGCTTTGCCTAACGGTCACATCTGTTCCCTTCTGAGCTTTTCGCGGTCAAGAAAAGGTTTGAGATACGCCCACGAATACCATGCGAATAATGCAAAGAGAGGCAAACCAAGCACAATCTTTGCAATGCCTAGTGCCTCGGTGTAGTCCATGAAAAATAGCGGCACAGTTACGAGCAAACGTAGCGCAAACAGCGCGAGCCAAATCCACGTTACAGCGAAATAGGCTCTGCGCAAAGACGTGCGCGTCGGGTCTTTTCTCCAGCCTTGATCGTGACCGAGCACCACCGAAATAATTACTCCAAATAGTGGCCATCGTACGAGCAAGGATACGAGTAATACCAGGAAATATGCCGCGTTAGTAACAATCCCCCACACGAAAATATTAGATGCTTGACCAGTTTTCCAAGCAAGAAGCACTGAGATAAGCATGGTAGCAAGGCCGCTCAGCGCGGGTGCAACAGCAATCTTCTGCACAAGTCGAACGGCAACAAATAACACGCACACGACGAGCGCCACGAGCGCTGGAATCTTGAAGTCACCAAGAACCACGAACAGTATCAAGAACACCGCTGTGGGAAGAACTGACTCGACGATGCCGCGCACGCCACCCACCGCCGTCAGCAGATCGAATTCCTCGCGGGCTATCGCAGAAATCCCGCCCGCAGCAACAGGGAGCGAAGCACCATTATTTTCGGGCGAAAAGGTTGAGTTCTTATTCACCACGGTGATCCATGTGTGGAATTTTCAGGGCTAGCAACTCACGTGGTGGATGCGGTTCAGTTCCGCGGTCAACAACCACGTGCTCCAAAATACTAAGCATTTGAGCTGCAGCATTGGAATCTGCGCCGGCACGCCCGTAGAGCGTTACGCGCATGAACCAACGCGGACCATCCACGCCGAGAAAGAGGTGAGGAGCAAAGTCTTTCGAGTTCCCAACTGGCATTTGAGCAGCTAAGCCCTTGCCAAGTGGCGAATCAATTTCCTGCGAAGAACCTCCTTGCGAGGCGATCGAGGTGCGCATATCGAGACGGATCTCATCCCACAGCCCTTTAGTTTTCGGTGCAGCAAAGACTTGCAATTGAAGCACAGAATCGTCTTTTACATACACTACACCAAGCACATGCTGTTCGCTTGGATCAGTTGTGAACTGAATCGTTGCACCAGAAACTGCGGGTATCTTAAGAGCTCCTGCATCAATAAGCTCATCAACAGAGCCGTACTCAGAGATATCAAACGGACCCGATTCCCGGCTCGTATCAGACGCACTAGGCGTATCAACCGAGGCTGACTCGTCAACTTCCACACTCACATCGTTGTTGTCTGGATTTTTCGCACGCGAAAAGAGTCCCATCGCCACTCCTCAGTTTTTCGTATTCTCTAGCTGTGATTATAAAGAACGCGCCTCAGGATGCACACTCTGCACACACAGGCTGTCCATTTTCTTCGTAAGCCAACTGCGAGCGATGATGCACGAGGAAGCACGAAGAACACGTAAATTCGTCTTCCTGCGCAGGAATAACAGCTACCGAAAGCTCAACATTAGACAGATCAGCTCCTGGCAATTCAAAACCATCAGCAGCTTCTGCTTCGTCAACATCAACGGAATTCGACTGATGATCCGAGCGACGAGCCTTCAGCTCATCCAAAGAATCGGCTTTGAGCTCCTCATCTTGCTTGCGTGGGGCATCGTAATCTGTTGCCATTACCGTTCCATTTCATTAAGTCATCAAAGGTTCGCCGCCAAAATTCAGGCGAAGAATCTCGATTGATTCTGTGCACTTGTCCCAGTCTTTGTATCAAAGGTTGGCAAAATAAGCAAGAAGAAAAATAATTTCCCATCTAAGTGCAGATTTTTCATCCGAAATTATGCAATCTTTGAACACACCTGTCGCATATTAACAATTAGCGGGCTGAAAATGGCAGTCTATTACTCTAGGAGGAAGAATGATTGAGCTTGAATTGTTGGGATTGGATGCCGACGGCGCACATCTATCGTTGAATGATGCTGACGGTAACCGTTATTCCCTACCCATTTCAGATGAACTTCGTGCTGCATTGAGGCGCGATGTTGCTCAACCTGCACAAGCTGAGCTCAAACAACTCTCGCCCCGCGAAATTCAAGCTTGTTTCCGCGCTGGCAAAACTATCACTGAAGTTTCTGATCTCACCTCCGTACCGCCATCACAGCTGGCCAGCCTTGAGCATCCCATTAAGGTTGAACGGCAATATAACGCAAGTCTTGCCCGAGCGTTCCGGCTCAGCCAAGACAACGGCGGCATGACTCTCGAAGAACTGGTGATCTCGCGGCTTGTTGAACGTGGTCTCAATGGTTCCGCGATTGAGTGGGACGCTGTGCGCGAATCCGGCGAACCGTGGGTTTTGATTGCGCGATACACCATCGCTTCAAATAACTACGAAGCTCGCTGGACGCTCAATATGAAGTCCCAGACTGTAGTCGCACTCAACGATGAAGCAGCATGGCTTACCGAAACCCAGATTCCAGCTCCGCATGCACCGTGGCGTCCGCTCAATATGCCCAAGATTGCACAAGATCCTGCCACTACTGATTCACCGGCCGCAGTATCTGATGCCTCTGCAGATGCTGCCAACGCTAACGGCATGAATGGATCGAACTCGGATCTCACCGATATCTCGAATGTGCGTAGCATCTCTGCGCTTCCGAACGCCGCTGGCAACGAGGAAATCGAAGAAACACCGAGCACGTCAATCAACATTGACGACGTTCTCGCCTCGCTCGATTCACAGCGCGGTATCTCGCGTCCGATGCCTATTGATAGCGATTTTGACGACGACGGTTTCACCGGTGCTCATCCTGCAGATTCCGAGCCGCATATGGCTCAGGACGCTACTATATTGCAACTTCCAACTCGATCAGACAGCACCGATGACGAGTTAGTACTTCCCGTTGATGTTGACGATTTCCCTGCCAACCATAACGCTAACCCGCCAGCTTCTGCTGATTCTCTTGCCTCTGGTTCGAATGACTCAACGAAGGATAGCAGCAGCTCAACAAAGAAAAAGGCGCGGCGCGATCGCCCAGCGATGCCGTCGTGGGATGAAATCGTATTCGGCTATTCTAAAGACGACTAGCCTGTAGATGTGAAGCCCTTATTCTCCACTCTCAAGCAATGTGTGCGGTGACAACTCTGCCGCATCGGAATGTTGCGCCGTCATCCCCTGCATATGATGCTTTCTGCACAGCACTTCATAAGCGACGACGGCGTTGCCATCCGTATCGCCCACAACTACCTGTTCGCCTTCGCGAACCATTACTCCGTTAACAGTGCGCGCATTGTGCGTTGCCCGCGCCCCACACCAGCACAGAGCTTCAACTTGTAGGCGCTCCACCCGATCTGCCAGTTCAAGCATGCGCGCTGAGCCAGGAAACAGATTCGTCAAGAAATCAGACGTAATGCCGAAACCATACACGTTTATCTCAATTTCATCGACGATCCGAGCGAGCTGGTCTACCTGCTCACGGGAGTAAAATTGCACTTCGTCACAGATAATATAGTCTACTCTGCCGCGCATTCGTTGTGCGCTTACCTCAACCCAAAAATTAGTGTCAGAGCGGACTTCAACCGCATCGGTAATCAAGCCAAGGCGCGAGGATAGCTTGCCGTCTCCTGCACGATCTTTCATCGAGAAAATGATTCCGTTCAAACCACGTTGCCGATAGTTATAGGCAGTTTGCAGCGCCAACGTTGATTTTCCACAATCCATTGTTCCTGAGAAGAACACCAACTCAGCCACTAAACAACCTCCACAACTAACGGCACATACATTTCCGCCTCGGTGAGCGAACCGTGAACTCCAACCATGCTGATAGCGCTTGCTGAGTGCACACGCGAGTCGACGAATCCGGTACCGTCTTTCGAAAAGGCAATCACATCACCTATCGCTCGTTCGGTCAAGTCACAAACAGGCCCTAGCAGGCCGGAGTCAATCACTTCTTCCTTACGCAAAATCCATGCGTGTTCTCCCACCTCCTCGCGCCACCGAACGACGACGTCGTCAGGCTCAGTAGTGTAGATCTGGAAGGCGCGTTCTTCACCAGCAACCACGTCAATCCCCTGCCTAAGTGCAGTTCGCGTGGAGATATCGATTTTGTCGTTTGCATCAATCATGCCATGATCGGCCGTCAACACTACCAAAGTGTCGGACGGAAGCTTCCGAAGCAAGCGACCAAACTCTGCATCAAACAACTCTAATTCGTTGATCCACAATTCAGATTGCCAGCCGTGTTTGTGCCCAACTGAATCCAGATCACCCCAATAGAGGTAGCACAGTTTCTTGCCACTGCGGAACGCATCAAGCGTAGCATCCACGCGCTGCGGTAGCGTTTCGGCACTCAGCGCTTGTGCTCCTCGCAGCGCAGCCAGAGTGAGGCCAGAACCAATAAACTTCGATGGTTGCACTAATACAGTGTCTTGGGCACGCTGTTCCAATAACTCAAAAAGACTTGGCTCACGCTGCCATTCTTGTGGGTCATGCACGGTGTCGTTCCAGCTTATTAGGCTAAACACTCGATCATCGAGCGGTGATTTAAGCGCATATCCGGCCATTGCTGTTTTTCCTGGCAGTTTTCCAGTTCCAAAACTAGTAATACCTGCTGCCGTCGTTGCTGGAACGACTGTCGTAATATAGCGCTCAATATCGAGTGTACGCAGGTTTTTTGCATGTCCACGGCGCATCACAAGCTGTTGTGAACCCAAACCGTCCACCAAGATCACACATACTCGCTGTGCTTGGGGCAATCCCAGTAGAGCACGGTCACGAGCGGAATCTATTCCGTCTTGGTCAATCGACAAACCCACAGCGTCCATCGCAGCCGAAAGTACTGCAGGCAGCCCCTGCTCGGCAGGAAACACTGCGCCTTGAAGATAATCAAACACTTTTGTCTCATTCTACATGTGGTCATTCGGCCTACGCCGTCGTGGCACTTCTATTCTTCCATGATAGCGTCACCAACACAGACACAACGAACTCCACGTCGTAAATATCACGCCGAAATAGGCGCGCCAATCTGTAAGGATCGCAAGATTTCACGGATAATTGAAGAATGGCAAAAGTACCTTCTCAAGCAACTGTGACTGAGCATATTGTCGATATCAACGTATCGGAAGAAATGCGGAACTCATTTTTGGAGTATTCATATTCGGTCATCTATGCACGTGCTTTGCCCGATGCTCGCGACGGCTTAAAACCAGTGCAACGCCGAATTCTCTTCCAAATGGATCAGATGGGCTTGCGTCCCGATAAGGGGCATGTTAAGTCTTCCCGCGTCGTTGGAGACGTCATGGGACGCCTGCACCCCCACGGTGATGCAGCTATTTATGACGCTATGGTGCGCCTTGCCCAACCTTTTACTTTGCGCTTGCCGATGGTTGATGGTCACGGCAATTTCGGTTCGCTTGACGACGGTCCCGCTGCCCCGCGTTATACCGAGGTACGCATGGCGAGCGCAGCGCAAGCTATGACGGCGTCGCTACATGAAGACGTCGTCGACATGGTTCCAAACTACGACAACACTCTGCTGCAACCAGAGGTGCTTCCCGCCGCCATTCCCTATTTGCTTGTCAATGGCTCCTCGGGAATCGCCGTCGGCATGGCAACAAATATGGCTCCCCACAACCTCGTGGAGGTCATTGCTGGCGCTCGTCATTTGCTTCGCCATCCAGACGCAAGCTTGGATGAAATTATGCGTTTCATCCCTGGGCCGGATCTGCCTGAGGGCGGAAAAATCGTTGGACTTGACGGTATCCGCCAAGCTTATGAAACTGGTCGGGGAATCTTTAAGACCCGCGCTACTGCTCATATCGAAAGTATTTCCGCTCGAAAGAAGGGCATCGTTTTCACCGAGCTTCCTTATCTGACCGGCGCTGAAAAAGTGATTGAAAAGATCAAAGATGGCGTGCAGTCGAAGAAACTTCAGGGTATCTCTGGTGTTCAGAACCTCACCGATCGCCACCATGGCATGCGGCTAGTTGTGGAGGTCAAGAATTCTTTCAACCCCGAGGCAGTGTTGGCATCGCTGTATCAACACACCCCCTTGGAAGAATCCTTTGGCATCAATAATGTGGCGCTTGTAGACGGCCAACCCCGCACACTTGGGTTGATTGACCTGCTCAAGGTATATATTGACCACCGAATCTCAGTTACCCGCCGCCGCTCACAGTTCCGCCTGACCAAAGCTCAAAACCGACTTCATTTGGTTGAAGGCCTGCTCATCGCGATACTCGATATCGACGAAGTGATCGCGGTAATTCGCTCCTCCGACGATTCTCAAGCGGCTTTGAACAGACTCATGGCTGTTTTTGACCTCTCTGAACAGCAGGCTGAGTACATTCTGGAATTGCGTCTGCGGCGGCTTACCAAGTTCTCGCAGATCGAGCTCGAAGCAGAGCGCGATGAATTGCTCAAGCAGATCGCACAGCTCGAAGCGATTTTGGCATCAGACGAAGCGCTTAAAGATCTCGTAGCGGCAGAAATGGAAGAAATTGCGCGCGAATACGGCACTGAACGCCGTACCGTTTTGCTTGAAAGCGATAATCTCGCCAGTGCCGCCGCCAGCAAGAAGATGAATCTCAAGATTGAAGACGATCCTTGCTGGGTGGCTCTCAGCGGCACCGGACTTGCCGCTCGTATCGTTGACGATGCCCCGCCGTCGCGCTCTGGCGCCCGCGCTTCCCACGACGCAATAACTTCGCTCGTAAAGACTTCCAACCACTCCCATATCGGCGTCTTGACCAATACCGGTATGGTTCACAAGCTCTCGGTGCTTGACGTTCCAGCTATTCCAGTAACCGATAGCGCACCAGGCTTGGGAGCGGGCTCTCCACTCGCTGAGCTCGCGATGCTCGGCAAAGATGAACACCCAATCGCGGTATTCTCCTTGGCTGAGGATTCTACTCCACTTGCTATTGCCACCGCGCAAGGAAAGATCAAACGTTTGAATCCGAGTTTCCCACAGAAAGCTCCGTTTGAAGCGATTGCTCTAGCCGACGGCGATTATGTGGTTGCAGCTCAGCCTGCCCAAGATACTGATGTTATCGTTTTGGTTACCGACGACGCGCAGTTGCTTCGTTTCGACGCTCAGGCTGTTCGTCCGCAGGGACGCAGTGGTCAAGGTGTTGCCGGTATCCGGTTGAACGACGGCGCGCGCGTCCTCGCCATGGGAGTGGCACCTGCAGACGACATCGGCGCGCAAGGCGTTGTTACCATCGCTTGTTCGTCAACAGCGCTTCCGGGCACTGAGCCAGGCAGCATTAAGATGACGCCGCTTGATCGCTATCCAGCAAAAGGCCGTGCTACAGGCGGTGTGCGCACGCATCGCTTCTTGCGCGGTGAGGATCAGCTGTCCTTTGCGTGGGTGGGTGAATTGCCAGCTCGCGCAAATACCAAGACAGGTCAGGCAGTAGAACTTCCAGAGATAGACGAGCGTCGAGACGGATCCGGCACTCCGGCGTCGGGCATTATCGCTGCCATCGGCTGATACGAGGGTAGCATTGACTTTTCCCGACGAGCTTGGCTTCGCTTCTGCCTAGGATGATGGGTTTCAGCTCAATCTGAGCTTGTGCAAAGAAACCGAGCTCAGTTTAGGTTGAGCTCACGCTCAACCACGATCATCTGTGCAACGAGTTCAAAGTTGAAGTCGCATAACATATGGGCTGTTGGGTTGGCATCGTTCTGGGCATCACTCTCAAGGTCGATACCAATGTAATCCATCGAATCTTGCGCAAATGCCTGCATACAGGTGGAAACAAGATTTTCCACCAAATTCCGATCATTCCACTTGGGCAGAACGGCTATTTCCTCTACATAACCTTCATCTTCACGATCGTCTGTAGTAAACGAGCGGAATTTTGAGCACAGCACGTATCCGGCAAGCTCAGGACGGTCACCGAAGGTATCGAGGGCTACGAAGCACCACCGATCAACCATTGATCCGCGCAGTTCTTGCCACTGCTCAAAATTTTCCACCGTACCAAAGGCGTGTTCGGTCATGAACTCTTGATGGGCGTTCCACACCATAGGCTCAAATTCTTTGGTGAGCGGCACAATTTCCAAGTACCTCCCAAGCGGCGGGACATCAGGAAGTGGCGTTAATGAGCGCCGGTACTGCCAATAACGCTCAGTTTCCTTGAAATCATAGAGAGTTGCAAGATTCGCCAAATCTGCTTGGTCTGAATCCATATACATACTCAACCGGGCCTGAGAATAACCTAAACTTGACATCAATTCACGTGCCGCATTTTGCTGGCGCTCAAGCAATTCAGCGCCTAAACCAAGCGCGCGCCACTGAGTATGTACTCCGCCCGATACAGTAAGTGATAGGCCGTCGTCGACCCGCGAAGCGCGAATGAAACTGAAGGCCACGAGCTCCGAATCCACCCATGCACCTTCGGCAAGCCAAATTTGATTCTCACTAAAATAGGATTCAACTTCTTGGCGAGTAGTGCGAATAGCAGCATGATCTGCTTCTTCAATCAAAGTGATGAGATTTCCGACGGCTGCTACATCAGAAACTGTCAGATCTTTCCAAGTCCAAGAAGCGTTCATTGAAGTGGTCATAGGTCAATCGTGTAGAGTATTTGCGCTGCGCGCTCGGAGAAATCATATTCGGCTAAGAAGCGCTTATGCGGATCAGCGTCCGCGATCACGGGCACAACGATTTTGTCGCCAATATCAGCGAGATCTGAGCGCATATACGCCACAATAATATCGGTTCCGATTCCTCGATTGCGCAGGCCACGTTCAACGCCATAATGGCGGATAAGCCGTTCTGAAGCATCATCAGTTGCAACTGCAACTGTGTAACCGACGATATTCGAATCTTGCAACCACAGGAAAGATTTTTCGTAGTCAAAACTCTGCGATAACCGTGACCAGTTTTCTTCCGAATAGGGCTGCAAGCGCTCTTTCGAAATACTCAAACGGTTGTGTAGTCTGCGTAGCTCTTCGCTATATTCTGGCGTAAATCCGACGAGATCGAAGCCTTGGGCGACGAGGCGAGCCACCGCTTCGTCTCCCTGTGCAAGATCATGGGCACAAACCTCTTTACACAGCAAGTTCTTTCGAATGTAGGGAGAAAATCCACCAGCTGCTAGCAGACGACGACGGTCAAGATTTCCCGAATTCACTAACGAACGAATTGAAACCGGAAGGTCACGCCCGTCCAGCGCGATAAGCTGCCGAGCCCGCGCGTCTTGCCATTCAAGTAATTGGCGGCCAATACCGCGCCCACGCCATTCACCGCTAACAACAGCGAAAGTATCAGCTTGGATTTCTGTTAAAGCATCAGAATTGACCTCCACCATGGCGAAAGCTTTTAATTCGCCTTTGGAGTTCCAGCCGCCTAAGGTATCGGCACTGTGCGGATGCTCAACAGCAAAATCCAATTCAATTTGTGCAGTGCGTGAACTCACGCGATCACCAGTGAGCGATTCACCTGCTGATTCCTTCATAAGATTCACAACGTCTGGGATGTCCTGAGTCGAAATTGATCTCCACGAAAGTCCCAAATGAGCACCTGGGTGAGTAGCTACTTGCGGAGGATTTAGCCTCCGCACTAGGGATTGCGCACCAGACGCATCCTCAACAGTTGTGTGTGAAGTGGTGATCATAGTCCTATCTTATCGAATATTGACGCCACGTAGCCAACAAAACAATACGGGCATGAGGAAAAAGTTACAAAGCTCTGCATTCATGCATACTAAAAGGCATACAGAATTTTACGCATCAATTTGATCACGTGAAATAGCATGCGCACTATCCACGATAAAATCTTTGCGCGGAGCTACTTCGCTTCCCATCAGCAGCTCGAATGTTTGCTCTGCATCTTTCAGCGCCAGTTCGTCCTCCATTGAGATTCGTCGCAAAGTTCTGCGCGCGGGATCCATGGTGGTTTCAGCAAGTTGATCCGCATCCATTTCGCCAAGTCCTTTATAACGTTGGATCGGCTCTTTGTAACGCTTTCCCTCGCGCTCGAGCTTTTGCAAAACTGCGTGTAGCTCTGCATCAGAATAGGTGTAGATATATTCGTTTTTCTTACTACCCGCGTGAACGACTTCAACGCGATGTAAAGGTGGAACAGCAGCAAATACTCTGCCGGCTTCAACTAAGGGGCGCATATATCTAAAGAACAGCGTCAACAATAGCGTGCGAATATGTGCGCCGTCCACGTCCGCATCGGTCATGAAAATAACCTTGCCGTATCGCGCTGCCTCTACATCAAAGGTGCGGCCAGATCCAGCACCTACCACTTGAATAATCGACGACACTTCTTGGTTCTTCAAAATATCGGCCGGTGAAGCCTTTTGCACATTCAAAATCTTGCCACGGATCGGGAGCAATGCCTGGAAATCCGACGAACGCGCCAGCTTGGCTGTACCTAATGCAGAGTCACCCTCAACAATAAACAGCTCAGTTCGTGCAATATCTTCCGCACGGCAATCAGCCAATTTCGCTGGCAAGGTGGAAGTTTCGAGAGCATTTTTGCGCCGCGAGATCTCCTTTTGTGTACGTGCTGCCACTCGCGCGCGCATTTCGGCAATAATTTTTTCCAGCAAACGTTGATTTTCCGTCTTCTGATCACGCTTGGTGGAATTAAGAATCTTGAGCATCTCTTTTTCCACGATTTTCGACACGATGGCACGAATCGGACCAGTTCCCAGAATTTCTTTCGTTTGCCCCTCAAATTGCGGTTCGGGAAAGCTCACCGTAACCACAGCTGTAAGCCCTGCTAGAACGTCGTCTTTCTCAATTTTTGGATCACGCGCAGTGACCTTGAGCTGCCGTGCCTTGGACTCAATTTGGGCGCGCACCGCCTTAAGCAGGCCTGCTTCATACCCTTGGATATGGGTACCGCCCTTGGGGGTAGCAATGATATTGACGAAAGATTCTTCAACCGTTTCATAGCCAGTTCCCCACCGCATTGCAATATCGACTTTGCATTCACGCTGAACATCCTGAGCGCGCAAGTGTCCTGATGCTTTATCGAGCATTTGCACGCTCTCAGTAAAGTGACCCGATCCTTGGATATGCAAGATATCGGTTACCGGAGGATCGATAGCGAGGTAGTCGACAAAATCGACCACTCCCCCTTCAAAGAAAAATTCTTCGGTGCGCGGAGCAGTGTTTTCTTCGTCCAAAATGCGTTCGTCACGAACCGAAATCCGCAATCCTGGCACAAGAAAAGCTTTTTCACGCACTCGTTCAATGAGCTCGTCAAATTTGAAGTGCGCAGACTTTGGAAAAATCTCCGGGTCAGCCCAATAGCGCACCCGTGTGCCTGTCACCTTCTTGGCAACCTTGCCAATAACACGCAATTCTGAGGAATCTACAAAGGCTTCAAATTGAGAATCAGGGCGCGCAACTCCGCCGCGATCTTTGAAAATTCCTGGTTCTCCACGTCGGAACGACATCGCCCACGTTTTACCATCGCGATTTACTTGTACGTCAAGGCGCTCTGATAAGGCGTTGACGACGGAGGCACCCACACCGTGCAATCCACCCGAGGATGAGTACGAACCGCCACCAAATTTTCCGCCCGCATGCAACTTTGTGTACACAACTTCCACACCGGAAGCACCTGTACCTGGCACTTCGTCAACTGGAATACCGCGACCGTCGTCTGCGACCTCAATCGAACCGTCGTCGTAAATAACAACGCTAATGTTCTTGGCGTGGCCTTCCAACGCTTCGTCTACCGCGTTGTCGATAATTTCCCACGCACAGTGCATCAATCCACGCGAATCAGTGGATCCGATATACATACCTGGTCGTTTGCGCACCGCCTCGAGTCCTTCAAGGACTGACAGGTGACGAGCAGTATATTCTTGCGATTTCACAGTATTTGGCACAGGCAGATTTTATCGAGATTTTGTATATCTTTGCTTATCACCACGCACCAAACAGAATAAAGTAGCAAAAGTCATGGAATGACGTTCTTAGAAAGTATGGAATAGAGTTCCTAGCTCGCGTGGCGGTAGCAAGGATCAGTTACTTCTTGATTTGATCAGTTTGATCCACGATATGAATTGCAACTTCGTCGATTTTGGTGCGATGCTGGCGTGCGTGATGCGCACAGAACATGAGCTCCCCAAACGGCATAGTTACCACCACGTATGCTTGAGCTCCACAAGCATCGCAACGGTCAAGTGCTGTTAATTGCTTTTCATCTTCTAGTACTGCGTTCACATCTTGATAATCGCATGCTTATATTCTGAAACTCAAGGTAGCCACCCCACATTTCACGGTGGACGAAAACTAAGCCAGATTTTATCGGCACTGAGTCGTTTGTTGTTGCTGAAAGCTCGTGGTCTGCTGGTGCTAACTCGTGTTGCGTTGGTACCAACTCGTGGTCCAAGAAGACAAACTCGTGCCCAGATGGCGAAAAATCAATACCGAAACTCGCTCGAATAATACCGTTCACATCAATCCTCCACCCTACTAAGCTGGGCATGTGAGTACGCACGTGAATGAAGCGCAAATGAATGATGCCCAATATGCCATCGTTGATCTTGAAACAACTGGTCTTGATCCGCTTAATGATCGAATAATCGAAATTGCGATTATTCACGCGGATCACGCACTCACCGAAGAATACCGTTGGAGTTCGCTCGTCAATCCCCAACAAGAAATTACAAGCACGCAAATCCACCATATTTCACAAGCCGACGTTGCTACTGCGCCAACTTTCAACGAGCTACGAAACAAAATCATCGAACTGCTCCACAACCGAATCATCGTGTGCCACAACGCAGCATTTGATTGTGCTTTTCTCAACGCCGAGTTTCGTAGATGCGCTGGTAGCGATACTCGTGGCATCCAAAACAGAAGTTCAAAAGATACGTCAACTTCAGTGCAGGTTGCGCAAATACCAGCTACAGCACTGGTATGCACGATGAATCAATCGCGAATTTATTCAAACTCCGAGCGCCATTCGTTATTTCACTTGGCAACATTCCACAATATTGATACACCCACCGCTCACCGTGCCATGCCCGATGCTCAAACATGCTTTGCACTTTTCAGATTGTTCGTGAACGCCGAGGCGTGCGGAGATCGTTTGCGCGATCAAGCCACTGATCGTCATGGAAATACAGTTTTGCCCGCGCAATGGCACAATGCCACCGCGTGGGCAAAATCTAACGTCGAAATATCGTAACTAACAGCTAGTCAGATATTTTCAGCTTGGCATTATTCTCAGTCGAGGTAATCTCGAAGTACCTGCGAACGCGAAGGGTGACGCAGCTTCGACATCGTCTTAGACTCAATCTGCCTAATACGTTCACGAGTAACACCATAGACTTTACCGATCTCATCAAGCGTCTTTGGCTGCCCATCGGTCAAACCGAAGCGCATCGCAACAACACCTGCTTCTCGCTCCGAGAGAGTATCGAGTACTTGGTGAAGTTGCTCTTGCAAAAGCGTGAATCCAACCGCATCAGCAGGCACAACGGCTTCAGAATCCTCAATGAGATCGCCAAACTCCGAATCGCCGTCTTCACCCAGCGGGGTGTGCAATGAAATGGGCTCACGACCATACTTTTGCACTTCAACAACTTTGTCTTCACTCATATCGAGTTCTTTAGCGAGCTCTTCGACCGTAGGTTCACGTCCCAGATCCTGAAGCATCTGCCGCTGCACACGAGCCAATTTGTTGATAACTTCAACCATGTGAACAGGGATACGGATTGTACGCGCCTGATCCGCCATCGCACGGGTGATCGCCTGACGAATCCACCACGTAGCATACGTAGAAAACTTGTATCCCTTGGCATAATCAAATTTCTCTACTGCACGCACCAGACCAAGATTTCCTTCTTGGATAAGATCCAAGAACAGCATTCCGCGGCCGGTATAACGTTTTGCCAAAGAGACGACGAGGCGCAAGTTCGCTTCTAGGAGGTGATTCTTCGCGTTTTGTCCATCACGCGAAATCAACACGAGTTCGCGGCGCTCGCGTGGATCTTCGATCTCGGTACTATCGAGAATATGACGGGCGTAGAGCCCGGCTTCAATACGTTTCGCCAGTTCAACTTCTTGTTCAGCATTAAGAAGAGCGACTTTACCAATTTGTTTGAGGTAATCCTTCACCGAATCTGCGGTTGCACCGGCAACATGTACTCGCTGCTGCGGTTCATCAGTGTCGTCAGAATCCTTCATAACGAAGGCGCCTGACGTGGCAGTCTTTGCTTTCTTCTCTACTTCAACGTCGTCGTCAATCTCATCAGCCGACGACGCGCTGGTATCTGTATCGAGATCGTCGTCTTGTTCGTCGTCATCATCAAGATCTTCGTCGTCAATCTCATCTACGTCTACGTCAACATCGATATCGGCATCGTCGAGAGTATCTGGTTCTTCCGGCGTGGATGCCGAGTCCAAATCTGGATCATCTAGTTCGTCGGTAGTCTCGGAATCATCAGCACCAGATTCAACCAGCTCTTCAGCCTCAAGATCTGCCGCCTTCTTCTTCGACTTCGCACTAGTCTTTTTGGTAGCAGGATTCGCCGGCGTTGCGGGAGCAGCGGATTCGGTTCCCACGAAAGCGATGAGTTCTTTTTTGGTCAGCGCCTTGGCGTCTTTTTCGCTGAGTTCGCCGCGACTTACGCGGTACTCCACCCAGGCAGATTTGAGAGCCGACTCCGGTGGCATCTCGACCTGTTCAGATTTCACTGATTTTGCAGTAGTTTTTGCCTTGGACTTTGAAGTGGAAGCAGCCACGTGTGACCTTTCGAACTTGATGTATTGCTGAGAATCCAGCTGCACCATTATAACGTGCAAATTGTGCGGCATCCTAACTGAGCCACGCCAATATAACAATGAAACAGGTGTTTTTATTCCGGGGTTTTGAAAGTCTTGCTCGCTTATTTCGCGCTCAGATCGGGCACACTAGGCCGCCTCACCAGCACTGAACATGGCACGTCTAACAAGATCCGTTGAATCTGGGAACCCAATTGCACTTTTACTTGTGATGTTTTCGACTTCAAGGTCACAATCACCGTATCGGTTCCATGCGGATCGACAACCGCCGCTATCTTTTCAACAAGATCCTCACCATTAAGAACAGGATCGACCCGAAAATCGACGCCTGCATCTGCCAATTTCTGCGTTAAATTCCCAATCTGTTCTTGAATATATTCCGCCAGATTAGCGAAATCTTGCGGCATCGACGCAAAATCCAAAAATACGCGAAGCTGTTCATTGTGAGTTTGAACGTACTCGATCCCGAAATTAATAGCTTCACATTCCAGATCTGAAGCACGAACGGGTATTAGTACAGTCATTGTCAGCCTCTCTGTGTAGATAACGCCATACACATAAATATCGACGTACTCACAAGGCTATCACTGCCGTTCCCGATAGTCATGGTGAGACTTTAGACCCACTCACATCCAAGGTGGTGCAAGCCTCGCTTCGACTGCGTAGGAAACAAGCTGCGCTAAGGAATAGTCTGGCTTCCGTGCCAGCGCAAGCCGTGAAGTGTGGAAAGCCATACTCCCTTTTCCAAGCCACCAGTATAAGTACGAAATCGTAGCCATAGCAGTGACGTCCTGTACCGGCGTCAGCGCATCTATGAACATAAGTAACTCGATTATTCGATCCATTCGCGATGCTATTGGCGTACTTGTGGTTGCTTGACTCAACAAATCGGATAGTGGCGCACTATCAGTGGCAGAAAATGCGGATATTGTGCCGTCAACTGCAAAAACTATGAGGCGATCGCGCGTATGGATTTCTCGTAAGGATACAATGAGCTTTGCCAGTGTTGGCGCTGAAAGTTGGGCGAAATATTCACCAACACCGCGCCCATCACGAAATAAATCGCCAAGCACAGTTTCCCATAATGTATCAACCTCGCGATGAGCGTTTTCTTCTCCAAACAGGTGAGCGCCATGCTCGTCACATGTGTCGCTGTGATCATCGAAAGTGCTGTCATTTTTGTTCGCACTACTGCCGCGCCCTTCGTACGCGGCATATTGTTCTTCCTCCTGCAGAGCTCTCAGCACTGCCTTTCTCCGCACTTCGATATCACAGTCGCTACACTCTCCTTCGGCTTCACATCCCGCCCGTTCATCCTTAAAGTGCAACGCGCTCCCGGCATAAATAAGTTCAGCGCTCAATTCAGTGTTCTCAAGTTGCGAATAAGAATGCCCATATTGGCTTATAAGCGTGTCAAACTCGCCATGGTTTCCCATCAGATACTCGGTGTTCACATCGTCAAAATCAATCCACGAAATATAATCTGTGGCAAAGACGCCCAGCATAGCGTCCTCAATCGACTGGCAAGCAAGATACTCGTGAATATTCATCGCCAAATTTAAGACACATTCCACAGCACGCCTATCCGCAGCCATCGCATTGAGATTAGCTCCAAACCAGCATACTGCCACTGCCTTAGCTTTGTATTCGGCTATCGTTTCAAGAACCGACGCGACCGCAAGAGGGTTTGAGCTCGCACGTTGAATATCCAGTACAATCATCGGACCGATCGCTCCAAAAGCGTCGTCATTATCCGTATCACCTTCGACTCCGGTCAACGCACGCCCATGAGGGACATATCGCATACCAGAATTCTGTTCCTCGTTGGATTGTTCGACTAATAAGCAACTAACCACGAGAGCATTGACTGGTTTGAAACCAAGTGCGTGCGGAATGAGAAGTAAAGATTCCGCCAAGGTCTGCATATGTAATGTTGTTTCCATGCCCCTAAGAGTGCGCCACATAGTCAAAATATTTGGCCGCTCAAGATCTCCTTGTGGAAAATACTTCCCTTTGGCGAGAATGTGGACAACTAAGCCAATCGGATATACTGAGATTATGCGTTTTGATCTCAACGGTTTTCGTCATGAAGTGACGCAATTTATGCAAGGCAAACTCGCTACGGTACCGTGGCCGACGACGGATTCCGCATCCGAGCAGTACGCTCAGTTCACTGCACCACTCGAATCCTTTATCGCATCCGGGAAGCGCACCCGCGCGCTATTTCTCGCCGCCGGTTGGCAAACGGCAGCGCCACAGCGTCTACAAGGTTCAGCGTCACTTCCAATTAAAGCTGGTAGTGCGGTGGAGTTTTTTCAAGCAGCAGCTTTAGTTCACGATGACATCATCGATAATGCCTCATCACGGCGTGGATTCGACTCTGTTCACGTAAATTTTGCCAAACGCCACCAAGCCCAAAATCTCGGTGGTAGTTCAGCTCATTACGGGTTGAGCTCAGCCATTTTGCTCGGCGATTTCCTAGTATCTATAAGTTCTCACATATTTGAAAAAGCCGAAGCCATATCGCTCGAAGCACACGCGCAGGCGCGCTCGTTATTCCATTCAATGACGGCGGAAGTGGCATTTGGACAATTCCTCGACAACCGAGCTCAGTACACTCCCCTAGATGCTGATCCTACAGCGCTCGTGCGCAACGCTTTCGCCGTCTTACTTCATAAATCAGCTCGCTATTCCGTTGAAGTACCGCTGCTCATCGGCGCCACGCTGGCAGGTTGCGACGACGATCACCGCCAGGTTTTATCGACTGTTGGATGTCCGCTCGGAGAAGCTTTCCAGTTGCGCGATGACGTATTGGGAGTTTTTGGCGACCCGCGTGTTACCGGAAAACCTTCCGGAGGAGATTTAATCGAGGGAAAACGCACCGTCCTGATCGGATTGGCCTTACAACGCGCAACTCCAGCCCAAATACAGCTTTTGCAGTCTGTATTAGGTACACAGATGGACGCTACACAGATCGATACTGTGCGAGAAATTATTTCCGATTCAGGCGCCTATGCTGAACATGATCGTCTCATTCAAGAACGCGAAGAACTCGCCTATCAGGAACTAGAGCGCAAGAATTTAGACAGTCCGCTCCTATTTGCTCTGCTGGAAGAATTAGCAAACCGAACTGCGTAGCGTGAGCACAAAAATCAGAAGATGAGCCCGGTGATCACGCGACGCACAGCATGAACATTTCCTGTGCGCAGGCATTCAAGCGGAGTCTTGCCCAATTCTGGTTCGTCACGCAACAACCAGTCCATCGCTTCGTCGTCTGAAAATCCTGCATCGGACAAGGCAATTAATGTACCCCGCAGCGATTTAAGTGGTTGTGCCACACCCTCATTGACAACAATCTGATCAGGGTGAATCGACAAAGCCTTGTTTGAGCCACGACGCACAGCCACCAATTTCTTCTCCGCCAAAAGTGAACGAACGTCCCGTTGGCGCAGTGAGAGGAGGTCAGCAACCTCAGGAATCGAAAGCCATTGCGGTTCTTGAATACTATTCATCACCACTATTGTACCGCCGATTTGATGCGAAAAGTTGAAGACACGCACAACTTTCAACTATCATCACATCTGTAACATCAATCTACAAATTGCTCATTTGTAACATCAGTACCAAATCAATGCTCTTGAGTGATTTCCTCGGAGGTAATCGGTAATGGCAAAATCCACCAAAGCTACTGGAACCGCGCTGGCAGCTGCCACCGTCATGGGTCTCGTGCTACCAACCGCGTCAGCTGCCACTGCTCAAGCAGCACCATTTGAGAATTCCCTGCTTGTACACGGCAACTTGGCACTGCGCCCTACAGCGACACTTGCGCAGGCGCCGTCGGCTCCACAGGTAGCCACTTATCAGGTTCAACGTGGCGACTCGGTATGGAAGATCGCTAAGAAATTTAATACCTCAATGCAGGCGATTATTACTGCCAATGGATTGAGCGCCAATGGTCGAATCTACCCCGGACAACGCCTGATTATTCCATCAACGCAAACCCAGCTTCAGACCCCGGCACCTGGTCAAACACCAGCGCCAGTAGCATCTGCAGCACAGACTGCGTCTGAAACGGGCGCCACATACACCGTCAAACGTGGCGATACGCTCTCGTCCATCGCTAAACGCCATGGCACAAGCGTGAACGCGCTAGCTTCGCTCAACCGAATCGCCAATCCATCGAGAATCTACGTGGGCCAAACGCTTCGTATTTCTGGAGCTTCTGGAGCTGTGGTTACGCAAGTAGCAGCCCCTGCGCCGAGCGCTCCAGCTCCACGCCCTGCTTCGCCAAGCCCTGCGCCAGCACAAAAGCAATTAGTTAAAAACAACTTCCCTGGTTACACATATTCCGATGCCACGGTAGCTGCCGCAAATGCCAATAAGAACGCGCTGGTGAACTCAAGCGTGCCAAGTAAGGCGCAAGTTCAGCAGATGATTATTCAAACCGCCCGCGACATGGGAGTCGACCCACGTTTGGCTCTCGCGCACGCATATGTAGAATCTGGATTCGACGCCCGCGCCGTATCTCCAGCCAATGCGGTTGGCACAATGCAGGTGATTCCAAGCGCAGGTCAATGGGCATCACAGCTCGTGGGGCGCCAACTCAACTTGCTCGACCCGCGCGATAATATAGTTGCCGGCGTCGCCATTATTCGTTGGCTACAGCGCAACGCAAGCTCGATGGATCAAGGAATCGCTGGTTACTACCAAGGTCTTGGCGGCGTACGCAAATACGGCATGCGCTCAGATACCGTGCGCTATGTAGCAAAAATTAAATCAGCGATGGCACGCTTCTAGGAGTATGCGGCTAAATTCTCCCGCGAATCATTGCTAGACTTGACACTAGCAATTTCGACACACGAGCCGGTCGCTTAATCGCGGCCGGCTTCGTTAGATAGGCTTTATCTTGTGAATGTTTCTGATCCAATACTTGGCACGGTTATAGAAAACCGCTACGTGATCCAAGCTCGCCTCGCCCGCGGGGGCATGGCGAGCGTCTATCGCGCCACTGATTCGCGCCTAGGTCGCGATGTTGCAATCAAATTCATTCACCCTCACTTGGCAGAACAAGACGCCCTCACACAAAGATTCATCAAAGAAGCTCGCGCCGCAGCAAGCCTCTATTCGCCGCATATTGTGGCAGTCTACGATCAGGGTGTAGCACACCTTGCCGATGGAGCGCGCGCCTACCTCGTTATGGAACTCGTACCAGGCCCGAATCTGCGCAAGCAGTTCAGTGAGCTAGGATCTTTCACGCTTGGTCAAGCATTCGACATCATCAAGCAAATTCTTGTGGCTCTTTGCGTCGCCCATGAAAAAGGCATCGTACACCGCGACGTGAAACCTGAAAATATCCTGCTCAGCGACTCGTTCGACCACACCCACCATCTCAATACCAGCGGTATCACCGCCAAAGTCGGCGATTTTGGCTTGGCAAAAGCGGTAACCGACTCCTCCAGTGCACACACTACCTCCATGCTTGGAACAGTGGGTTACATCGCACCCGAAATCGTCTCACACGGAAAAATTGGCCCAGCTTCAGACATATATTCGGCCGGAATTATGCTTTACGAACTACTGGCTGGCCGCCAGCCTTTCACAGGCAATTCCCCGCTAGCCATCGCCTATTCGCATGTAAACGACCCAGTGCCACGGCTACACGAACAAGCGGAGTGGATTCCAGTAGCGGTCGATTCTCTCATTTCCTTGTTTACGGCAAAAGACCCACATCGACGTCCGCAAACTGGTGCTGCTGCCCTCGATGCACTTACCGACGTCTACGAGGCAATACCGGAAGAATTATTGATTCGCCGCATACCTGTATTTCCGGTCCAAAAAGAAACTGAAGCTCCCCAGGAAGTCCAAGCGCCGACGTCGTCCCCCACCCGCGCGTTTGCAGCAACCGAAATCTTCACCAGCTCTGACGATGACGCACCCGAAGAAACTCATGCGCCACTTGCGGCAACTGGATTACTTCCCGAGGAATTTAAGCCTGAACTTACAGCTAATAGCAGCACAAACGGCGCAGATTCCGATACAGGTACCAAGCCTCCTGTGAAGAAGCGCCACCGCTGGCCACTGATCCTTGGTCTCCTTGCGCTCATTGCTTGCGCCGCAGGTTTTGGCGTCCATTGGTGGTTCACTGCCGGCCCAGGGCTTCGCGTCCAAGTCATTAATGTGGCAGGGCAACCTGAGCAAGATGCCGTTGCAAACCTCAAAAAAGCTGGATTCTCACCGAAAACGAGTCACGCTTTCTCCGATACGGTTGCCAAAGGCTACGCCATTGCGACTGATCCACAAAGCGGTGCCAAGATACATCCGTCCACAACGGTAACCGTCATTATTTCCGACGGCGTTGAAATGCTCACTGTGCCGAATGTCGTGTCACAGCCCCAGAATCAGGCTGAAGCAACGCTACGCAGTGCGCGCTTCTCTCCTACCATCACGCAGACGTGGTCTGACACAGTGGAAAAAGGAAAGGTAGTCTCACAAGAGCCTGCCGCTGGCAGTTCAGTTCCACACGATTCTGAAGTGAAAATTGCAATTTCTCAAGGTCGTGAGCCGGTCAAGGTCCCTAATGTTACCGGTAAAGACACTGCCCAGGCGCAAGATATGCTAACCAAGGCAGGGTTAAAAGCCAATATCTCAGAAGATAATTCTCCAACAGTACCGAAAGGCCAAGTGATGAGCCAAGACCCGGGAAATGGCACCACTCTATACCGTAACGACACGGTGAATCTCGTTGTTTCAAAAGGTCCGCAACTCGTCCAAGTTCCAGATGTCTTTGGCAAGCAAGAAAAAGAAGCTATCACGATTTTGAAGAATGCCGGATTCCAGGTTGAAGTTGAACGAATTTTGTTCGGCGTATTCGGAACTGTGCGAGCACAGAATCCAGGAGCTGGAGAAATGGTGCTCCCAGGATCAACGATCAAGCTAAAAGTAGTCTAAGAATTTTCGCGTAGAATTTCAGATACCAAAAAAGCAGTTTCGAGTGACTGCTGGTGATTGAGGCGCGGGTCAACCAGCGTCTCGTAGCGGGTGGCGAGCGTATCTTCAAAGATCTCCTCTGCACCACCAAGAACTTCCGTTACGTCGTCGCCCGTCAATTCGATATGCACTCCACCTGGACAACTCCCCATCGCCGAATGCACTGAGAAAAAGCGACTAATCTCTTTGACTACATCGGTCATTCGCCGCGTTTTGTACCCATTAGATGCAGCAATGGTATTGCCGTGCATCGGATCCGTTATCCAAGTAACTGGTCGCCCATCGCGCTGGACTGCCTCAATTATCGGCGGGAGTTTATCAGTGATCACGTCCGCACCCATGCGAGTAATAAGTGTTAACCGCCCAGGTGTGCCGGCTGGATTAAGCTTGTCAATAAGCGCTTCAACCTCATCAGAGGCCACGTTTGGCCCGAGCTTCACCCCAATGGGATTCTCGATACGCGATAGCATTTCCACGTGCGCATCATCAATTCCACGGGTGCGCTCTCCAATCCACAAGAAGTGAGCGCCGGTGTTGTACAACTTTTCAGTTCGGGAGTCCACGCGCGTCATAGCATGCTCGTAATCGAGGAGCAAAGCTTCGTGCGAGGCATAGAAATCAACCGTGCGCAAAGATTCAGAGTTAGCTCCCGCCGCCTCCATAAACTTCATGGCTTTGTCGATTTCACCAGCCAGCTGATTGTACCGTTTGTATGCTGGGTTCGAGGCAAAACCCTTATTCCACTCATGAACTTTGGAAAGATCGGCAAAACCGCCGGCTGTAAACGCGCGAATCAAGTTCAGCGTGGCTGCCGAACGCTGGTAGGTTTCAATCAGACGACGCGGATCTGGCACGCGAGATTCGGGGGTAAATTCAAAGCCGTTGACGGCATCGCCCATGTAGGAGGGAAGCTCAATCCCATCGCGTACTTCCGTTGCATTCGAACGCGGCTTGGCATATTGCCCAGCCATCCTACCTAGTTTAATCACTGGAACCGATGCGCCATAAGTAAGAACTACCGCCATTTGGAGAATCGTTCGAATCTTGGCACGAATCTGATCTGCGCTTGAACTCTCGAAAGTCTCTGCGCAATCACCACCTTGCAAAACAAATGCTTTGCCTTCCGAAGCACGTGCCATGAGAGCAGTGAGTTTATCTGCCTCACCCGCGAAAACAAGTGGTGGCATTAAACGCAAATAATCAACTGCCCTGTTGAGCGCCACTGCATCCGGATATACCGGCTGGTGCAGAGCCCGCCGAGATGACCACGCAGTGTAGAGTTCTTCTAATTGATTATTTACATCCATGTTCACATAAACAATTCTAAAGTGCCCCGCTCACTTTATGTGTGGTGATACCACTTTGTGAGCGGAGCACTTGAGATTGAACTAATATGCCTTGTTTACCAGCGAAAACCAAGGAACGACTTTCAGGCTTTTGCTTCCCATTTCTGGCCAATTTCAGCGAGAAGCTGAGCAAACCACTCTTGATGTACGTCAAATGGCTTTGCGCCTGCGATGCGGGAGAACTCAATCGCACGCAATTCGTCGTTGTGTTCTTCATCGTGGCCAACTACGCCCGGTTTCGCCTGCAATGCACAGTCCACGGCGAATTCCGCCATCTTAGCAATGAGCTCCAAATCGCGCTCATTCGAACGCGCCGAGCGCGAGAAGTAACCTGACTTCTGCACCATCACCTTTTCAGCACCAATCGCATGTGCAAACTGCTTAGCAAACCACTGACCAGGGTTAATCGTGTCGAGCTTAACGTGTCCAAATGGATCGCGTTCCACTTCGATACCATCTTCGAGCAGCTCAGCGATGATCTCTTGTACGCCTGCGCCTTCGGAAAGGAAGATATTCACATTGCCATGCTCATCCATGATCTTGCGCAAACGCGATGCTTCAACATCTAGATCGAAAGAAATCTCTGGAATATAAACAGCATGAATATCCCAACGCTCTTGGGAAAGACCAGCCGAAGGAACATACTCTTGTTCCTTAACCCACTGATGATAGTCATGAGCAGACTGTGCGGTGAGATATCCACAGTTGCGCCCCATCACTTCGTGGATGATGAGCATACGCGGATTTGAGCGGTGCTCACCGATGATGTTCTGCGCAAAAATTGACGCCTGCTCCGCGGCTGTCCAGGCACCGAGCGATTGGCGAATAGGAACGATATCGTTGTCAATCGTCTTAGGAAGGCCGACGACGGTCAGCTCGTAATCGTTTTCGTGCAAGTATGCAGCAAGATCGGCTGCGGTGGTATTGGTATCGTCTCCGCCAATGGTATGTAGCACGTCAACGCCGTCACGACGCAGATTTTCTGCCGCAACTTCGAGGGCATTCTGCCCTTCCTTGATCAGACCACGATCAATAAGGTTTTGATTATTGGTGAGCTTTACGCGCGAGTTTCCAATCGGGGATCCGCCGAATTTCTTCAATGTGGCAGCATTCTTGCGAGCTTCTTCGTCAAATACCACATAGTTACCAGTGAGCAGACCATGGTAGCCATACTGGTAGCCAATAATTTCAATGTTGGGGTCTACTGCGTTATAGCGCTCAATAAGCTCGCCAACAGCAGTGGACAAACAAGGTGCAAAACCGCCTGCGGTAAGCAGGGCAACGCGACGGATAGTCATCCGTATCCTTCCTTAGAATCTTCAATGAACCTTACATTCACCGGCCGTGTACGGCACTAGTATGATTCTACCGGCTCTGAAAATATTTTATAGTCCAAAAATCCCACTTTTATTCCTCTGCCTCTGCGTTGGTGAGAAATATTGGATCAAGGCACCTTAATCGACAATGTTTGCCGGTAGACTTGTCGTAGTTATTGGTTTCAATTGCAAAGGACGTTCTCACAATGGCTACCGCTATCGTACTTATCGATGCACAGGTTGATCAGATTCCCGAAGTTGCTCGTCATGTTGCATCAATTACAGCTGTTGACCAAGTATTTTCGGTGACTGGCGACGTCGATCTCATCGCGATTGTGCGCACGGCACACCACGAGGAACTTGCCGATATTATTCCTGGTCAAATTGCCAAAGCTCCAGGTGTTCGCGCAGTGAAAACGTATTTGGCTTTCCAAGAATTCTCCACCGCGGATCTCGACGCAGCTTTCGATCTTGGTCTAAATTAACACAATCCTCAATCAACGCGATGTGGTACGAACGCCACTTAGGCCATACTTTGAGAGAGGTCTATCCAGCGCCGTGCCAGTTCCTGTGCTTTTCCACTATCGATAGCATTTTCAGCGATCGAAATCCCGTTGCGTAAGCGTTCTACAAGCGATCCGTGACTAGGATCGACGCCGTCTAAACGTGCGTCTGCCACAATCGCAGCTGCCGCATTCAACACCACAGCCTGTCTAATCGCATTTGGTTCACCGCGTAGAACCGCAGTTGCTTTTGCAGCATTGTACTGAGCGTCGTCGCCCAAAAGATCATCAATCGTTGCTGCGTCAAGGCCTAAATCAGCAACAGCGTCGATCACGCTATAGCTCACGTCCCCGTTGCGCACTTCCCACACTTGGTTAGGCGTTACAGTAGAGAGCTCATCAAGGCCGGTGAGCCCACGGAAAACTAAGGCACTATTACCACGCTTAGCGAGAACACCAGCTACGAGCGGTGCATGTTCCTCTCGCGCCACGCCGATGGCACTCGCATGCACACGTGCCGGATTTGTTAAAGGGCCAAGAACGTTAAAAGCGGTAGGAACAGCCAACTCTTTACGCGCCTGAGCGGCGAAGCGCATTGAAGGGTGGAACTTATTTGCAAAGAGGAATGCAATTCCAACTTGTTCGAATACTTTTTCGACGCCGCGCGCTGATAAGTCGAGATTGACGCCGAGCGCCTCGAGGCAGTCAGCCGATCCCGATTTCGACGACGATGCGCGATTTCCGTGTTTAATAACCGGCACTCCAGCTGCGGCAATGACGATAGCCGCCATCGTCGAGATATTGACAGTCCGGAAGCGATCACCTCCCGTGCCCACGATATCTACCGCACGGGAGGGAAGATTAATTTGCGTGGCGCGAGCCTGCATTGCGTCAGCGAATCCAAGCAGTTCGTCGGTAGTTTCCCCTTTTGTGGCAAGTGCAGTAAGGAAACCTGCTAAAACTACAGGCGATGTTTCACCGGCCATCACGCTGCCCATCGCCCAATGAGTCTGCTGTGTTGTTAAATCCACACCACGAATCACTGTAGAGATAAGGTCTGGCCAGGTGAAACTCTCCATTAGCGAACGGCTTTCTCCCTCAAAACGCGCGCTACTACCGTCGAGAGCTCGCGTGGATCAATCGGATACGGCACGATAGCATTTGGCTTTGATACTCGCGCCAGCCATTCATCTTGTGGACGAGCAATCAAAACAATGTAGTCCATATCGGGATCGATTTCGTCACGAACTTTCTTACCGAGCCCAATGCCGCCCAGCTTCGGGGTTTCTGCATCGAGAATGAGAAGTGAAAAATTCCCCTCCTGGATTTTCATTTCTGCTGCTTGCCAGGTTGCAGACTCCGTCCAGTTGATAGCTGGAAGATCTTTTCCAAGGCGATTTCCTACCGCATTCATAACATCTGCACGGACTTCCCTGTTATCCGAATAAACGAGAATGTTAATAGCATCGTTTTCAGCAGGTACAGTTGCAGATTCGTTAACCGACATAGGAAATTCCTTCCAATTTTTGTTCTCTTGCTCGATTCAGATCAAGGCTCAAGCACAACATAGTGTACCGATTTTCTCGATCTTTGTGCGAATACACAGTAATCGTACATCGTTATGAAGAATTATTGCGCACATAGTGAAATTTCAAAGATCGTAGGTCTTTAGCCCCTATCATTATATATGAGGTCGCAATTACACCGCTGGATATCCACGAAGCCTGTACCCACAGTCAGTGTGATAACCGATTGCGATGTTCTACGTTTTAATGGAGGAAAAATGACCGTATACACCCTTCCCGAGCTTGACTACGATTACGCCGCACTTGAGCCACATATCTCAGCCAAGATCATGGAGCTTCATCACTCAAAGCACCATGCCGCATACGTGACGGGTGCAAACTCTGCGCTCGAAAATCTTGCCAAGGCTCGTGAAGCTGGCGATCTTTCCAAGGTCAATCAGTTCTCAAAGGATCTTGCGTTCAACCTGGGTGGACACACCAACCACTCAATTTTCTGGAAGAACCTCTCCCCTCAGGGCGGCGGCGAACCAGAAGGTGAAATCGCAGAAGCAATTAAGGATTCCTTCGGTAGCTTCGAAAACTTCCAAAAGCATTTCACCGCAGCAGCTACCGGCATTCAGGGATCCGGTTGGGCAGTGCTCGCATACGATTCGATCAGCGGAAAGCTCAATATCTTCCAACTCTTCGATCAGCAGGCAAATGTTCCAGTTGGCACGATTCCAGTATTCATGCTTGACATGTGGGAGCACGCCTTCTACCTTGATTACCTCAACGTTAAGGCAGATTACGTCAAGGCAATTTGGAATATCGTCAATTGGGCAGATGTCAACGAGCGTCTTGTCAATGCAGTCGAAAAGGCTAACTCCCTGATCGTTCGTTGATATTTAGCTGATTTGCTCGGCTCTTAATTTCTGATCGATAAGCAATCACAGCCTTCCACGTTGGCTAGCTTCCAACTCCGCTAGCGGAAGGCACAAACAGATCAGAACACCAACACAAAAGGCTTGCGAGTGCGGACTTTCGTCCGCGCACGCAAGCCTTTTCACGTCAGCATCTACGCCTTGTCCATATCTAACAGCGAAAAAATCTCACCGCTCCAAACATCTCAATACGGGACGTTCGTCCCGATTTTCAATTTACGAAAACAACGCATGCGGTAATTAAGAGAATATCTCTCAATCTGATGCCTATATATGCCCTCACCTTGAAATATGTTTATGAGTGCATTTCATTTAGCTATTTTCAACGAGGTCTATTAGTTCAGATGCTTTTCACATCATTCACCCCGTCTACCAGCGCCATCGGCGACTCAGTTGTACTGTCTGCGCTGCTTGGAATTTTCCCGCTCATTGTATTCTTCGTTATGCTCGGTGTATTCAAGCTTGCTACACACTGGTGTGCGCTAGGATCACTGGCAGTCGCATTCGCATCAGCTGTTATTGGCTTTGGCATGCCAGTGTCGCTCGCTGGCCTGTCGGCCTTGCAAGGCGCAGCATTTGGCATCGCCCCAATCATTTATATCGTCATTGCCGCAGTATGGCTTTACAATCTCACCGTCACTTCGGGCCGTGCCGACGACGTGCGCGCTGTGTTTTCTGCCGTCGGAAAAGGCGATATTCGCATCCAAGCCCTTTTGGTAGCATTCTCTTTCTGTGGACTTCTTGAAGGCCTGGCAGGCTTTGGCGCACCGGTAGCAATCGTTGCGGCCATGCTCGTCACGCTCGGCTTATCCCCTCTCAAAGCAGCAGTTGCAACAATGGTCGGCAATGCCATCAACGTAGGTTTCGGAGCAATGGCAATTCCGATGACGACGGCGGGGCGTCTCGGAGGCGTGCCAGGAGCGGAAGTTGCCGCCACGGCGTCGTCCATCACTCCTTGGATCGCAACTTTCGTTCCAATATTGCTCTTGGCAATTATCGATGGAAAACGTGGACTCAAAGAACTTTGGCTCGTTGCTATCGTGCAAGGAGTAGTGACCTCATTCGGGCAAATCATCGCCGCCAAGTTTATTTCCTATGAACTCACCGCCGTGTTCGCATCCTTGCTTGGATTTGCCGTCACCGCCGCAATTCTCACCAAGATCAAGCCACAAACACCTGCTGAGTTCCGCTCACAAGGACTTGATAACTCCAAGGATACGGGCAAACTTGACGCAGGCCGCATCACCTTGGCTCTCATGCCATACTGGCTCGTGGTAATCATCTTCGCTATTGCAAAACTCTGGCGCTTCGGGATCGACATTCCACAACTTTTGGCTTCAACCGACGAAAAGATTGAATGGCCTGGTCTGTATGGACAACTCATGACGCCGGCCGGCGAAGTTTCCGCCTCACCTATTTATAATCTCCAAACGCTGTCTTCTCCGGGAACAATGATCGTACTTACGGCTTTGATCGTCGCCTTTGTGTACGGGAAGAACTCCTCAGGAAACCGCTTTGACTACTCCTTTAGCCGCGGATTGCGTACTCTTGTTGACACTGTCGTTACGCTCAAGCTTTCTCTTTTGACCATTGCGCTGGTGATGTCGCTGGCATACGTCATGAACTTCTCGGGGCAAACCGTAGCAATCGGAGCCGCTCTTGCCGCAACTGGTTCCGCTTTCGCCTTCCTCTCGCCAATTCTCGGATGGATCGGCACTGCCGTGACTGGCTCAGCAACCTCGTCGAATGCGCTCTTTGCCAATCTCCAATCAACTGCTGCTCATGGCGCATCCTTGGATCCAGGAATTTTGCTTTCTGCCAACTCCATTGGCGGTGGCATCGGAAAGATTGTCTCGCCACAGAACTTGGCAATTGCTTCAACAGCAGTTGGCAAAGTGGGGGCCGAGCCAGAAATCCTGCGCAAAGTGGCACCGTGGTCAATCGGGCTACTCATTTACCTGTGCACAATCGTATTCCTGGCCACTCAAGGAATTATCCCAACCCTTTAATCCCAATTACGTCGATTTACCAATCCACTACCAGAAAGAGGTTTTATGAAAGTCGCACTTTTTGCAACTTGCATAGCCGACTCAATGTTCCCACAAGCGCCACAGGCAACCATGCGTCTGCTAGAGCGCTTAGGGATTACAGTCGATTTCCCACAATCGCAGGCCTGCTGCGGCCAGATGCATATCAACACTGGTTACTACCCAGAAGCAATGCCGCTTATCAAAAACCATGTTGATACCTTCTCCCCCGTGCTCGACGGCGAATGGGACGCGATCGTCGTCCCCTCTGGTTCATGTACTGGTTCGATCCGCCACCAGCAAGAAATGGTTGCCAAGGCTGAAGGATTTGATGGGCTTGCCCGCACCGCAGCGGAGATCGCATCGAAAACCTATGAGCTCTCAGAGTTCCTCGTAGATGTGCTTGGAAAAACCGATGTAGGGGCGTATTTCCCACATCGAGTAACCTATCATCCCACCTGCCATTCGCTACGAGTTGCGCGCGTTGGCGATCGTCCATACCAATTGTTGCGCGAAGTGCAAGGTATCGACCTTGTTGACCTTCCCGAAGCTGAGTCTTGCTGCGGCTTTGGTGGAACTTTCTCCTTGAAGAATGCAGAAACCTCAGCTTCGATGCTGGCAGATAAAATGACGAATATTAAGTCCACAGGAGCAGAAGTGCTCGTAGCTGGCGATTACTCGTGCCTCATGCACATTGCTGGCGGACTTGCCCGCAACCGAGCAGGTGTACGTGCTATGCACCTGGCTGAGGTGCTCGCTGGTACGCAAGATCAACCATGGGTTGCTCCATCAACCACCGTAAAGGCAGGCGTATAAGATATGGCTACTTTCTTGGGAATTCCAAAATTTATCGCAGGTCTCAAGCCTGAACATTCCACGCAATGGGAGGTCGGTCAGCCACTTCCGGAAGACACACTCCGTTGGGGATCAACATTCCCCAAGGGCGCCGCCACTACCTTGCGTAACAGTCAGATGCGCAAGAACTTGGGCCATGCTACCCGCACCATCCGCAACAAACGTAACCTTCGCGTAGCTGAAATGCCAGATTGGGAAGATCTACGCGAGTCAGCTTCGGCAATCAAACACGAAACGATGTCTAATCTTCCCGAACTGCTCGTTCAGATGGAAGAAAACGTCACCAAACGCGGGGGCATCGTTCATTGGGCACGCGACGCCGCCGAAGCCAACGAAGTCATCCTCTCGATCCTGCGCGAAAAGCAGGTAGAAGAAGTGGTAAAAGTAAAATCGATGGTCACTCAAGAGATCAATCTCAACGAGTTCCTCGATTCACATGGCATCAAAGCGTGGGAAACCGATCTCGCCGAAATGATTGTGCAGCTCGGCAAGGATATGCCTTCCCATCTCGTGGTTCCAGCTATTCACCGAAATCGTTCTGAGATTCGCGAAATTTTCCAACGCGAAATGGCTGATGCTCCAGAGGGACTCACGGCAGACCCACGTGAACTCGCCATGGCAGCTCGTGCGCATCTTCGTACTCTATTCCTCAAGTCCAAAGTAGCAATCTCGGGCTCAAATATGATGATCGCCGAGACGGGTACGCTCTCAGTTTATGAATCTGAAGGCAATGGACGTATGTGCCTGACGCTTCCGGAAACGCTTATCTCCGTCGTCGGAATCGAAAAGATGGTGCCACGCTTCCAGGACGCTGAGGTGTTCTCACAGCTCTTGCCACGCTCTGCTACCGGTGAGCGCATGAATCCTTACACCTCTTTCTGGACCGGTGTCACCCCAGGTGATGGGCCACAAGAGTTCCATCTCATCCTCTTGGATAACGGCCGTTCTAAGGCGCTGGCGGACGAAGTCGGCCGCGAAGCTCTGCACTGCATTCGCTGTGCAGCCTGTTTGAACGTGTGCCCAGTTTACGAGCACGTTGGTGGACACGCCTACAACTCGATTTACCCTGGTCCGATCGGAGCAATTCTTACTCCACAGCTGCTCGAAGCAACCGATCACCACGATCCGGCTGCGAGCCTGCCCTTCGCTTCCACGCTCTGCGGGGCATGTGGCGACGTTTGCCCAGTAAAAATCGATATTCCGGGTGCGCTGGTCCATTTGCGCCATCGCTACACCGAGGCTAACCGAGGTGGCCTACCTAATGGTTGGGATGTGGCTATGAAAGCCTCATCCAAGGTTATGTCCGATGGAAAACGCTTTGGCAAAGCGGCACGCATGGCCAAACTTGGACGCCCTGTTGCCGGAAAAGATGAAAAGATTTCCAGCTTGCCATGGCCAGTGAGTGCTTGGACGCGCAATAAGGATATCCCAGCACCTCCGGCGCAGTCCTTCCGTGACTGGTACAACGACGAACAGCAGAAAGGCGAAGCACGATGAGCGCACGCGACGATATTCTCCAGGCAGTCCGCCAGGCACTTTCAACTCAGACAGTGCCAGCTCCTGAACCTATGCGTAATTACCGCCGCACTTCGCAAGACGCTCCGGGTTCTGAAGCCGTCATTGTTGATTTGATCGAGAAACTTGAAGATTACACGGCTCAGGTAGTTCGGTGTAAAGCCGAAGGAATTGCTGATGCAATTGACTCGTTCCTTGCAGACTCCAGTTCTGTTGTAGTGCCCAAAGGGCTAACTCAAGATTGGAAAGACGCCGCTGCCCGCAGCGGACGCAAGCTTCACGAAGATAGTGTGGACGCACCGCTGAGCAATGACGAACTCAATCAGATCGATGCAGTAGTTACTGCATCAGCGGTGGCAATTTCGATGTCTGGAACGATTATCCTCGATGGAGAACCAAATCAGGGACGACGTGCGATTACGCTGATCCCGGACACTCACGTTATCGTGCTTAATGCCAAAGATGTCTACCCAACAGTGCCACAAGCTGTTGAAATTCTTGGTGAGAATCCAACGCGTCCATTCACATGGATTGCAGGTCCTTCGGCTACTTCTGATATCGAACTCGTTCGAGTTGATGGTGTGCATGGACCGCGCAATCTGCGTGTTGTAATCGTCGAATCTTAGCGAACGATCCTCGCTGGATGTAGCTCCAGCACATGACTGTGGGGAGAGCTCCGAAACCCGGAACTCTCCCCACAATCATTGTCTATTAGTGGTTTTACTTACCTGATGGAAGTTGCCCAACGATATCTACTACCACAGCAAAAGCAGGACTCTTCGGCGAGGAAGTTCCCTCTGAGCCTGGCTGGGTAATGAGAACTCGCGAGCCCACGGGCACATCTTTAAGCAAGGCAAATGGAGAGCTTGCCGTTACTGGAACAGCCTGCGGTCCAGTAACGCCATAGGTCGTTTCACCTGTGGAATTATCCCACAAAGACATCGCATACTGTAGATAGACCGTGGTGCCAGAATCTTTAACTGGCTCTCCAGAGCCGCGTGCAATCACAGTTAGCTTACGCTCGGTCGGTTGCGGAGCGCCGTTTTTTACTTTCACAGTCACTGGCGCACCCAAGTTTCCTTGGATTTCCACTGGAAGCTGGTCAAGCGCAGCTTCAGGCTTGGCCTGCGGATCGCCACCCTTGTCTTTGCCCAAAGCGTCCTTGATTTCCACGTAAAATGCGATCACGTCGTCGGCACCAATTCCCGCTGCCGCATTTCCACCCGACGAACCATAGCCCTTGTCCGATGGAACCACCAAAATCACTTTGGATCCAACTTTTTGTCCAGCCAAGCCTTCGGTCCAACCAGCGATTACCTTTTCAAGGAGGAAACCTGTTGGCGCTCCACGCTTAAACGACGAGTCAAAAGCTGTGTCTTTACCCCACACTTGCCCTACATAGTGAGCTATCACGGTATCGGTCTTTTGGACTGGGGCGCCTTTGCCTTCCTCAACAACTTGAACCTTGAGTTCCTTTGGAGCTCCTGAGTCTGGGAAGACAAGCTTCGTGTCCGCACCTTTTTGCTCCACCGTCGGCATTTTTCCATCCCATTCTTTTTGGGACGACGACGCCGAAGAGTTGCTCGACTTCGATTCGCTATTTCCACAGGCAGCAAGACCGAAAACAAGTGCTGCAGCTGCAATACCTGCGATTAGTTGACGTTTCACGTTCACTCCTACTCAATACTGAGATATAGCCACCGGTTGTCCCATGGCTGTTAAAGCAAAATCCCCCGATATTTTATCGGGGAATTTTACAACTCAGTGGAAAGACTCTCCACAAGCGCAGGTGCCTTTTGCCGAAGGATTGTCAATCGTAAATCCTTGACGTTCAATCGAATCAGCAAAATCGATTGTAGCTCCGTCCAAATAAGGAACTGACATGCGATCAACAATCACTTCAACGCCATCAAACTCTGCAATGGCATCGCCATCGAGAAAACGCTCATCAAAGTACAGCTGGTACATCAAGCCAGAGCAACCGCCTGGCTGCACTGCAACGCGCAAGCGAAGATCGTCTCGACCTTCCTGCTCTAGCAGTGACTTTACTTTTTGGGCAGCAACTTCAGTGAGAGTCACACCATGTGTTGCAGCGTCGAGCTTTTCGCTCATTATTTTGACCTCCATCGCAGTCATTATCTGTCGTAGGTACAGCCTAATCTGAATCGGTACAGCTCTCCAATGCACAGTGCACTAATTATTCAACCAGCGAATAACAATTCCTCAAGCTTGCACTGTAAAACCACGTACTGCCAATAATCATGACGAATTGAGAATGCGAATTGTGCTACTAACCACGTGGGCAAACTCGCCACTTAGCCGTTTTACTCACCTATTCCCAACCCCATGTACGGGCGATTCTACCTGCAAGATTTGCAAGCTCTTCCCCATCAACTATTGCGCACATATTGTGGTCTTCCGGCGAGCTCCAGCTATTACCTTCTAGAACTTCGTAGGCTCCTGCCAAACCAAATCGTGGCAGATCACCACGTCGTAATCCCGCCGATTGAGCAACGAGTATCACCGGCACGCCGTGTTCTTGAGCGTAGTCAGAAACAAGCGTTAATCCGCGCGGAATTGACTCTCCAATCACGCCAGTAACGTAGCAAACGAGATCATATTCAGCCAGTTCAGCAGATAAATCAACGCCATCACCGCCACCGGAACGCACCGCAAATTCTGACATTGGCCATATCTGCGCACCACAAAGATCAAAAACGAAGCCTAATCCCCCACCCACACCAGCAAAAGGCTTGGCAGCAGCCAAAATAGCATCAGAACGCCCTACCGCCGATCCACTCCTCACGTGCAATACACCTGCTGGCGAGCCCAAATCCGGGAGATTTCTTTTAATCTCGTGAATCCATGTTCCGGCATGACGTCCAAAATCTTGACCCTCTTGACCGGCAACGCCACGATCGGTCCAAGCTTTTGCCATGCCTGAAACGCCTAATAATTCTTGCTCGGCTCCATAGGTGACAACGATGTTCACTCCTTTGAGCGCAGCACGCACTTCCTCAACCGCAGCGACAAACCACTGCGGGTCGACGTCGTCATAAAAACTCACACCACGGCCAGTGAATGCGCCGAGAAAACCAATTCCAAGATCACTCGTAGCGCAAAAACGTGGTAGGTGAACATGCAGCTCATCGATACTTTCTGCGAGCAGATCGCGCACCAACTGCGCCAAAAAGTCCGAGGAAGCATACGGTAGCGCAGAGCCTACCCATGAATGCGATGCCGCAATATCGACGACGCCGCGGCGCACAGCTCGCGCCGAAGAACTTGCCTTGCGCTCAGCGATAAAGGCCACAGCCTCATCCGTCGAACGTGAGACTACGGTATCCCACGTGTTCGCATACCAATCGACGAGACCAGTAGTGGCCTTGGCAATGCGATTTCCCTCGCAAGACAGCAGATGGAGATGATCGTCAGCGGGGCGCACGCGAGCCCAGCCACGTCGAAACGCATCGGACACGCAGCTGGGCTCGAGACCGCTCATTCCTGAGCTAATACTTAATACGCGCAAAAATTACTCACCTAAACGCGAGAGCATAAGCGATTCAGCAATAATCGCTTTCTTCCAATCATCGAGGTGAAGTGATTCGTTCTCAGAATGAGCACGCGTATCAGGATCTTCAACGCCGGTAACCAGAATCTCTGCGTCTGGGAACACTTCAGCCAAGTCGGAAATGAACGGGATTGATCCGCCGACGCCGATATCCACCGGTTCAACATCCCAAGCGGTGCGCAGTGCCCACTTCGCCAAATCAGTGGCGGCAGAAGCAGTTTTAGCTTGGAATGAAGGGCCTGCTTCGTTCAATTGCACATTAATATGTGCATTAAACGGAACGTGGCTCAACAAGTGCTTCTCGAGAGCCTCAGCCGCTTCACGCGAATCTTGCCCAGGTGCAACGCGCATCGACAAAGTCATTTTCACGGCAGGAATCAAGGTATTCGAAGCAATATCAGTTGGCGTCACGTCCATGCCGATCACCGTGATGGTCGGTTTAGTCCACAGACGCGAGGTGAGTGAACCCGTGCCAGCTAGCTCAATACCGTCGAGCAACCCCATATCTTTACGCAGATCAGCCTCTGGGTAATCAACTGAGGTATCATCGCGCTGCTCAAGACCTTCCACCACGACTTCACCGGCGTCGTTATGCAAGGTCGAGATCAAACGTGCAGCAATCGTTACGGCATCAAGCGTCGGGCCAGAATACATTCCCGAATGTAGCGCGTGATCCAATACAGAAATGTTCACATCGAGCTGGCACACTCCACGCAAGGATGTGGTCAGCGATGGCACGCCTACTTTCCAGTTGTTTGAATCAGCCACCACAATGACATCTGATTTCAGCGTATCTTTATAGGTATTGAGGAAATCTACGAAGGTTGGCGAACCTACTTCCTCTTCACCTTCAATGAACAGTGTGATTCCAACGCCAGGATCAGCCGCTTCGATGGCAGCTAGATGGAGCAATACACCAGCTTTGTCGTCCGCAGCTCCGCGCCCATAGAGACGTCCATCGCGCTCTTGTGCAAGGAATGGCTCTGAATCCCACAGCTCGCTCTTTCCTGGTGGCTGTACGTCGTGATGAGCGTAGAGCAAGACGGTCGGCTTGCCTGGCTCAGCGGGGCGAGTTGCCAAAATCGCAGGACGCCCCACTAATCCGCTCTCTGTCTCGATTTTAATTACTTGCGTATCAAGCCCCAAAGCTCGTGCTTTACCGGCAATCCACTCAGCGGAGCGATCTAGTTCAGCCTGATCGAAAGAAGCGGCAGAAACCGATGGAATCGCCACCAGATCAATCAAATCAGCCTTGGTTTTATCGAAAATAGTGTTCACACGCGAAACAATTGATTCAGTATTCATACTCCAATCCTATCGCCCATCGCTCTGAAAGCAATGTGCGTGCATAAAGTAGCGCAATTTTCAGATAGACTTGGACAGGTTGAAAATATCTCTGCATGACAAGGACGATTACACGTGTTTGGTTCGAAAAAAGAAACTTCGGCAAACGACAAAACTTTCCAGTCGGACACCGACCGTGAAGTAATGCCTAAGGGCTACACTCCTAAGAAGGGCACGCCAACGCCCAAGCGTAAAGAGGTTGAGGCAGCAAATCGCCGCCCCATCGTCGCTGACCGCACCAAGCTCTCACGGGAAGCTAAGAAAGCGCAGCGCGCCGAGAACCGCCGACGTTCGAATGAACTTTACTACAAGCAACAGCAGGCTATGCGTACCGGAGACGAAGCAAATATGCCTGCTCAACATCGTGGAAAGCTCCGCAAATGGGCACGTGATTACGTAGATGCATCTGGGCCCATTTCTGGATGGTTCATGCCAATCGCTATCGCGCTAATCCCGTTGATGGTTGTGCAAATGCGCTTTCCTCAGATTGTCAATTTCGTTGCCATCGCGCTTTACGTGGTGTTCTTCGCAATGTTGATCCACGCGGTAATTATTGTGCGCCGCGCGAAGCTTCTCGCAGGTCACCGCTATGGATTCGACCAGATTCCGCGCGGTTTCACTATGCAAATGCTCGGCCGTGCGTTCTACATCCGACGCTGGCGCCTGCCCGCTGCCCAGGTGAAACGTGGTGAATTCCCACCAGGATCAAGCAAAGAAGATCTCAAGGAAGCCAAGAAAGCTACCAAAGCTTAGCCACAACTCGCTCTCGCACTCAATCCACTTCATGCACGCTCACTGAGCTCTTAGGATGTTTGTGCTCTTCATCAAAGGAATATAAATGACTAACATTAAGCTTTTCAAAGAATCAGAAATTGACGCAGCGGCAATGGCCTCAGGCGTTATCATCGGTTTTTCCAAGAACGACGCCGCCGTCAAACTTGCGTCGTCGATAACCGCGCCGGAGTTTGTGGCTGAGTGCGAAAGCGCGCTAAAAACTCTGCGTGCCAGCGATAAAACGGCAGCAGTGACCACACTAACGGCTCCCTCATATCAGGATCTCTTGGTATTTGCGGTGGGGCTAGGAACTGAGCCTGACCTTGACGAGCTTCGCCAGATTGCCGGCGTAGGTATACGTGCAGCTGCAGGTCTTGAAGAAGTGACCGTAGCGCTTCCCCATTCAACCAATGCCGAACTTGAAGCAATTTCCGAAGGAGCATTGCTCGGCGCATACGATTTCACCCGTTATCGTTCAGATGCCGATAAGCCTGTTAGCACGATCAATATTCACTCCACCCTCTCTGATGTAGAAAGCATTATTGAGCGTTCGAGCATCATTGCCCAAAACGTCAATTCGGTGCGCGATTTGGTCAATACACCAGCTAATGACCTCAACACGGAATCATTTGCCCAGTACGCACTCACCGAAGCTCAGGCTGCGGGTTGTAGCGTGCATGTATATGACTTGGCACAGCTCCACAAGGAAAAACTCGCTGGCCTCATCGCAGTGGGACAAGGCTCTGCCAACGAACCAAAGCTGGTCCGCATCGAATGGAATCCCAGTGAGGCAAACGGATTCACTGCACTCGTTGGCAAAGGCATCATGTTCGACACCGGCGGTTATTCCTTGAAGCCGTCGTCAGCTATTACGGAAATGAAAACGGACATGGGCGGCGCCGCAACTATCTTGCACGCCGTCATTACCGCCGCCCGCCTCAAGCTCCCAACGAAAGTCGTGGGCTGGATGTGCCTGGCTGAGAATATGATTTCAGGAAAGGCAACGCGCCCAGACGACGTCATCGTCTATCGCAATGGCGTTTCGGTTGAAATCAACAATACCGACGCCGAAGGACGTCTCGTTCTGGCAGACGGCCTCATCATGGCAACCGATGAGGAGCCAGATGCGGTCATTGACGTTGCCACCTTGACCGGTGCACAGATGGTAGCCCTGGGTGAACGCTACACGGGAATCATGGGTACTGATGAGACTCGCGAAGAAGTGCTCTCAGCGGCACAAAATGCTGGCGAGCTCGCTTGGGGAATGCCACTTCCAGAGCATCTTAAGTCGAGCCTGAAGTCCGATATCGCCGATATGAAGAACACCGGCTCGCGTTACGGAGGCATGCTTACAGCAGGACTCTTCTTGCAGCGATTCGTGGGCGATATTCCTTGGGCTCATATCGATATTGCTGGTCCATCGTTCAACCGGGAGGGCGCCTACGGCTACACCCCCAAGGGTGCTACGGGCACTATGATGCGCACGCTCGTGCACTACCTCGAAGAAAAGGCTCTCGAGAACTGAACGTTCAACCAGAAAATGCATCGGCACACCCAGTGTGCTGCAAGCGTGCCGTTTTCCTCAGACGTTCACAACAATCTGAGGGAAATGGTAGCGTGAGTTAGCACCATGTTAAGTGGTTAAGCTTCACAGAAAAGTCCGGGACGATCTATTTGCTTTAGCTATTCGCTTTAGCGACGGGTCGAGCCCGGATTTTTCTTATTCCATTCGCGCATCTGGGGCGGATAGCCACGTTCGGCCACGTCAAACAGCGGAATTTCCAGTTTTTGCGCAATCTTTCGAGCCGATGCCGCGTCGGTCACTTTTCGCCGCGTCCATTCGCCGTCCGCTGCCACTAAAACTAACGCAGCACTTTCGCGCGGCGTTGCTTCCTCAAAATAGGCTTCTACAGAACTTCTGGTAGCTACAAAATCGGCAAAGTACTCTTGAGCACTGTGAATTTGGGATCGAGTTGGAGAGGCACCAAGATCAACCACATCCAATTTGGACCGCGTCCAACGAGAAAACAGGCCCATATCAATTCCTTTTCACTGCTCGGGCTATATACGTGCGTTCATTTTAGACATAGAAATGCGATAAATCACATTCCGATTTTCTTCTAAATACAGGAAATTCGAAAAGTAGTTAGCTTTCTTACCTTTCTGGTGGGTGATTTAGGGCGAAAAATCCTTCTAAAAGTGGTTGAATTAGGACGAAGGTACTTGTTGATCCAATCGCGGATCCGATACTCGAGGGAGAGGTACGTGGCAGACACGAAAGAATACGATGTAGTGATCCTCGGCGCCGGGTCGGGCGGCTATGCGGCAGCAATGCGCGCAGGGCAGCTTGGTTTGAGCGTCGCTCTAGTTGAGGGTGACAAGGTGGGTGGCACCTGTCTCCACCGTGGATGTATCCCAACTAAAGCGCTGTTGCACGCAGCTGAGGTGGCCGATGAGATGCGCGAAGGTGCAAGCATCGGTGTCAAAGGTTCATTCGACGGCATCGACATGGAAGCACTCAACAGCTACAAAGCCGGAGTAATTGAAGGCCTATACAAGGGACTCACAGGACTCATTGGCTCACGTGGCATTGAAACAATCAACGGCTGGGGACGCCTCGTATCTCAAGACACGGTAGAAGTAAACGGACAGCTCCTCAAAGGAAAAAACATTATTTTGGCTTCGGGTTCCTACTCAAAGACCATCGGCCAGAAGATTACAAACCGCGTGATCACTTCGGAACAAGCACTTGAAATGACAACAGTTCCAAATTCTGTGATCGTGCTCGGCGGCGGCGTGATTGGCGTGGAGTTCGCATCTGTGTGGGCATCCTACGGCGCCGACGTGACCATTATTGAAGGTCTTGATCACCTCGTACCTAATGAAGACGAAGCTATCTCCAAGCACCTTGAGCGCGCATTCCGCAAGCGCAAGATCGCTTTCAAGACCAAGACGATGTTTGATCGGGTTGAGGAGGACGAGAACGGCGTACACGTCTTTACCCAAGATGGAAAGCAGTACGACGCCGAATACTTGCTGATCGCCATTGGCCGCGGTCCATCCACGGCAAACCTTGGATACGAAGAACAAGGTATTACTCTCGATCGCGGTTTCGTGATCACAAACGAGCGCCTGCACACCGGCGTCGGAAATATCTACGCAGTTGGCGACATCGTACCGGGCGTACAGCTCGCACACCGTGGATTCTTGCAAGGTATTTTCGTCGCTGAGGAGATTGCGGGACTCAATCCAAAGGTAATCGACGAAAACAACATCCCGAAGGTAACCTTCTGCAACCCTGAAATTGCCTCTGTTGGACTTTCCCAGAAGAAAGCCGAAGAGAAATACGGCAAAGAGAACGTCGAAACTGTTGAGTTTAACTTGGCCGGCAACGGAAAGTCGCAGATGCTCAAAACCTCCGGTTTCGTCAAGCTCATTAGGGAAAAGGACGGCCCGATCGTCGGTTTCAGCGCCATTGGTGCACGCATGGGTGAACAGGTCGGAGAAGGCCAGCTCATGGTAACGTGGGAAGCGTTCCCTGAGGACTTCGAAGGCATGATCCACGCCCACCCAACCCAGAACGAATCGGTTGGCGAAGCTATTCTGGCTCTTGCCGGCAAGCCACTTCACACCCACAACTGAGAATAGAAATTAGGGAGAAATCAGTATCATGTCTGAACCCATTAAGATGCCCGCTCTGGGCGAATCCGTGACCGAAGGTACAGTCACAACCTGGCTGAAAGAAGTTGGCGATACCGTTGAAGCTGACGAACCTATTCTCGAAGTCTCAACCGATAAGGTAGACACCGAAGTTCCAGCTCCAGCTGCCGGCGTGCTCGAGAAGATCACCGTGAACGAGGATGAGACCGTTGAAGTCGGTACCGTTCTCGGTTACATTGGGGATGGTTCTGGTGCAGCAGATTCGAACGATTCGGGCTCTGATGAAGAATCTCAGCCAAGCGAAGAATCCGCGCAAGACTCCGATAAGGGCGCTGAAGAGGAAGCTCCAAAGGCAGAAAGCAACTCGGGCAACTCCGCAGACGCCGTTGAAGTTAAGATGCCGGCACTCGGCGAATCCGTGACCGAAGGCACCGTCACTACTTGGTTGAAAGAAGTTGGCGATACCGTTGAAGAAGACGAGCCGATCCTCGAAGTCTCAACCGATAAGGTAGACACCGAAGTTCCAGCTCCTGCCGCCGGCGTGATTACCAAGATCATCGTGAATGAAGATGAGACGGTTGAAGTTGGCACGGTATTGGCGATCATCGGCGGAGAATCTGAGGATTCCGCTCCAGCTGAAGAAGCTCCAAAAGCTGCTGAGGCCCCAGCCGAATCCAGCTCAGAAGAGAAATCCGAGCCAAAGTCTGAGCCAGCAGCGCAGGCATCGCCTGCAAGCCCTCCAGCAGTCAGCGCTGCTCAAGAAGCTCCAGCCGACACCGTTTCGTCCGAATCGGCATACGTCACGCCGATCGTTCGCAAGCTCGCGAAAGAACTCGGCGTCGACCTGAACTCGGTCAAGGGTACCGGCGTGGGTGGACGCGTACGCCGTCAAGATATTGAAGCAGCTGCCGAAGCTGCTAAGGCGGCCGCAAATGAAGCTGCTCCAGTTGCTTCAGCCCCTGTAGCAGCCAGCGCTCCTGCAAGTGCAGCTACGGGATCTGTCAAGGCTCAGGTTGCACAGAAGGCCGCTCAAGCATCCAGCAAGCGTGGCACGCGCCAGAAGATGAGTGGTTTGCGTAAGACGATTGCCAAGCGCATGGTTGAATCGCTCGAAACCTCAGCACAGCTCACCACGGTGATGGAAGTTGATGTGACTCGCATCGTGGCACTGCGTGCAAAGGCAAAGGATGCTTTCACTGCTCGTGAAGGCGTCAAGCTCACCTACCTGCCGTTCTTCATTAAGGCAGCAACAGAAGCTCTCAAGGCTCACCCAATCATCAATAGCTCAGTAGAAGGTAGCGAAATCGTCTACCACAATGTTGAGCACGTTGGCATTGCGGTTGATACCGAAAAGGGACTCTTTGTGCCGGTTATTAAGAATGCAGGCGATCTCAACATTGCTGGTATTTCGAAGGCCGTGGGCGATCTCGCTGCACGTACTCGTGATGGAAAGATTGGCGCCGATGAGATGGCAGGCTCGACCTTCACCATCACCAACACCGGCTCAATTGGAGCTATCTTCGACACTCCAATTATTAACCAGCCCAACGTTGCCATTATGGGTACAGGTGCGATCTTCAAGGCGCCTGGCGTTGTCAAGGATCAGGACGGCAATGAAGTCATTGCAATCCGTTCTAAGTGCTACCTCTCCATCTCTTACGATCACCGTATTGTGGACGGCGCAGATGCGTCGCGCTTCTTGCGTGATGTGAAGGATCGCCTCGAAGAGGGCGATTTCGGCGCAGAGATCGGACTCTGATCTAGCTAGTTTCTCATGGGCTTGGTGTTGCAAGGTTCTCCTTTCAACACCAAGCCCATTTTATTCGCTATGGTGAGATAGTTTGACGAATAAAAGAATAAGGACATTGTGAAACGAAAGATTGATCTTGGTTCCAAGCTGGGTGGATATCGCGACCTCCCCCGCCTAACAAGCGCTTTGTATTTGCTTATCTCTTTCATTGGACGCCTCCCAACGTCCATGAACGTGATAGGCGTGCTAACTCTTGTTACAGTGACTACCGGTTCAGTAGCCAGCGGGGCGGTTGTATCCGCAGCACAAGCCATTGCAACTGGAATTGGAAATCCAATCATCGGCCGCCTGACCGATAAATACGGTCAACGCCGTCCTTTGCTCTACATAGCACCAGTAAGTGTTATCTCACTGCTTTCATTTGTGACGGCAGCTGTTTACGGCGCACCCCTATGGGTTCTCGCCTTACTCTGCGCACTTATCGGCTTAACCACTTCGCCAATCGGCGCACTTGCCCGCATTCGCTGGTATGAGTTATCAAAGACCCCTCCCCAGTTAGCTGCTGCTTTATCATGGGAATCTACGATAGACGAGATGTCATTCGTACTAGGGCCAGCTGCAGTAGGCCTACTAGCTGCGCTCATTCATCCCGCTATCCCACTCATCGTCACCGCGTGTATCGTCGTCACCTGCGTTGTACCATTCGCGTTATCGAAGTACAGCGTGGGCGCATCGAGCACTGATGAGATAGCTAACTCGCCCAAAATGGTTTTCGTGATGCGACGCGTGGCCGTTTCACTCGGCGCAATGGCAACACTAGGCATGTTCTTTGGAGCCATGCAAACCTCGGTGACTGGCTACGCAAATGCGGTAGGGCAACCCGGCAAGGCCGGCATTATTTACGCCGCTCTTGGCCTCAGTTCGGCGATTACTGCGCTCGGCGCCGTCGTCATTCCAGAAAGAATTTCCCAAGAAAAGCGCATCATTATTGCTGGAATTGCCATTGCACTAGGCGCATTCTCCTGTTCCTTGGCAACATCTGACTGGAATCTCGCCATGTTGATGTTTGTCAACGGACTTGCTATTGGTCCAGCTTCGGTGGCGATTTTCACCCTCGCCGGCAGACTTGCTCCCCCGGGTGGCGGCGCTGTTGCAGTAACTGCATTAGGATCGATGAATGTGATTGGAGTGTCGCTCTCTTCAACTTTGGCTGGCACCCTGCTCGAAATCTATCTGCCGTATGGATTCTACGTTGCTGCAGGTTCGGCACTTCTCATGACCTTTGTTACCCTATTGACGGCACGAGCGGAAATCCGCAGCTGATCTGCATGAACCCTCTATTTGGCGGCATTATTCAAATCAATTAGAATTTGAACACAAGAACTTTAGTGAAGGAAGATCCATGACCAAACGCGAAGACACCACAGCAAAGCCTAAGAAAGTCAAGAAAAAGCGCTGGTATTCATACCTAGCAGACGCTTATAAGATTTCGGCCAAGACTTTCTCTTGGACTCCATACGCAGTTTTCGGCTCACTTTTTGGCATTATCGCTGTGTCCGTATTGGTTGGCATTTTGACTGATCGACTTATTTTGTGGTCGATTATGGGCGTGCTTTTGGGTGCCACCGTAGCGCTTTTAATTCTTACCCAGCTCGTGAAAAAAGCCTCCTATATGCAGATCGACGGCGTTCCAGGTGCCGTTGCTGCGGTGCTGGATCAGGTTAAGCGTGGTTGGACTGTGTCGAGCGAGCCAGTGCGTTTTAACCCACGCACTCAGGACATGATCTTCCGCGCCATCGGACGCCCCGGCGTCGTACTTATCTCCGAAGGCCCAAGCCACCGCGTGCAGAAACTGCTTTCCGAAGAACGCCAGTGGATCAAACGAGTAGCTCCTGGTGCTCCGGTGCATGTCATCAAGGTTGGCAACGACGAGGGTCAAGTATCGCTGGAGAAATTACAGGCAGCGATGCGGCGTCTACCAAAAGCTATTACCAACCAAGAAATTTCAGCTTTGGCAGTGCGCCTCGACGCTGTTAAGCCGTCCGCACTCCCAATTCCAAAGGGAATTGATCCAACGAAGGTGCGTGCAAATCGTCGTGCCATGCGCGGCTAATGAAACAACAATAGGATACGCATACTATATGATGCGCATCATATTTTTAACCCATTTCAGAGGTATCTTTCTTACATGATGAGATGTGGCGGGTCGAAATCCAAAATCGACTCGCCACATTCGCATTTTCAGCCCAGAGTTTCCTAAACTTATTCGCATGACCACTCATTGTGGTTTTTATGTGGATCTTCGGATCCCTTTCAGTGAGGAGTAAACGTGTTTTCTAGCGTTGAAGAAGCAATCAAATTCATTTCAGATGAAAACATTGAATTTGTTGATGTTCGGTTCTGCGACCTTCCTGGCGTCATGCAGCATTTCACCATCCCAATTGATGCGTTCAGCAAGGACAATCTCACCGACGGACTGATGTTTGACGGTTCGTCTATCCGCGGATTTACCCAAATTCATGAGTCTGATATGAAGCTCATCCCGGATCTTGGCACAGCGTTCATTGATCCCTTCCGTGAGCACAAGACGCTGGTTATGAATTTCTCCGTAATCGATCCTTTTACTGGCGAAACATATCGCCGCGATCCACGAAATATTGCACGCCGCGCTGAGGAGTATCTGCGCTCGACCGGAATTGCCGACACCGCATACATCGGTGCCGAAGCTGAGTTCTATATTTTCGATGAGATTCGTTTCGGGGACGAGCCACGCGGATCCTTCTACCGCCTCGATTCAAAAGAGGCTTGGTGGAATACCGGTCGCGAGGAAGACGGCGGAAACTTGGGTTACAAGACCCGCATCAAGGGTGGCTACTTCCCAGTTTCTCCGAACGACCAGATGGCCGATCTTCGCGATGAAATGACTTCAGTGTGCCAGCAGGTTGGTTTGCGCATTGAACGTGCACATCACGAAGTGGGCACCGGTGGACAGCAAGAAATCAACTATACCTTTGACACTCTGCTCGCTGCGGCCGACGATATGATGAAGTTTAAGTACGTTATCAAGAATGTTGCTTTCCAAAATGGCAAGACAGTGACGTTCATGCCGAAGCCACTCTTTGGAGATAACGGCTCTGGTATGCACTGCCACCTCTCACTGTGGAAAGACGGCGAGCCACTCTTCTACGATGAGAAAGGCTATGGCGGACTCTCTGATCTAGCTCGCTGGTTCGTGGGAGGCTTGCTTCACCACGCACCGTCGCTGTTGGCGTTTACCAACCCGTCGATCAACTCGTTCCACCGTCTCGTGCCTGGTTTCGAAGCTCCAGTCAACCTCGTTTACTCCGCTCGTAACCGTTCGGCATGTATCCGTATCCCAGTAACCGGCAGCTCCCCTAAGGCGAAGCGCGTTGAATACCGCGTTCCGGATCCTTCGGCCAACCCTTACTTGGCATTCTCAGCTCAGATTATGGCGGGCCTTGACGGAATTAAGAATCGAATTGAGCCAGCCGATCCAATCGACAAGGATCTTTACGAGTTGCCACCTGAGGAACATGCTCAGATTGCTCAGCTCCCTGAGTCACTTGAGGACGCTCTGCGTGCACTTGAGGCCGATCACGATTACCTCACTGAGGGGGACGTGTTCACCGAAGATTTGATCGAAACCTGGATCGCCTACAAGCGCGAGAAGGAAATCGATCCACTTCGCCAGCGCCCTCACCCATATGAGTTCGCGCTCTACTACGATCTGTAACACAACTTTATACAGTTGCTCACGGTGGTGGGGGGGTTGCGTGAAACCGCGCAAACCCCCCACCACCGTTCTATATTTTGAGACGAGATTCAACACACAAGAATTCAACTTTACATATCTATACATAGGTGTGTATATTATTTAGTACGATCACAACCAACTTAGGAGTTATCATGCGTCGGAAACCATTTGCAGTCCTGTGTGTATCCATTGCACTCGCATTGTCCGCTTGCGGATCAGCGGATTCAAAGGCCGGTTCCGGCGAATCCCGAAGTGACGTCACCGCAACCGATCTGAGCAAAATTGAAAAGGTAGAAGAAATTGCCGCAATGGTGCCAGAAGCAGTCAAGAAAGACGGCACTCTTACTGTGGGTAACAATATCTACTACGCGCCCGCAGAATTCTACGCAGCTGATGGAAAAACTGCCCAAGGCTACGATATTGACCTCACCAATGCGCTGGCCAAAGTACTCGGACTGAAAGCAGACATCCAACAGGCCGAATTTGCTGCTATTATTCCAGCAATTGGGTCTAAATACGAAGCTGGAATCGCGAATTTCTCGATTAATCCAGAGCGTATCGCTACAGTGAACATGATCGAATACTTTAAGGTCGGTTCATCATGGTCCACCGCCAAGGGAAATCCGAAGAAATTTGATCCCAAGAGCCCCTGCGGCGCGATTGTCGGTGTACAAACTGGCACTGTGCAAGACGAAGATATCGACAAGCTCAACGCAACCTGCCCAGCCGATAAGAAGATCCAAATCCAGCGTTACAACGAGCAATCCGCTGTAACAACAGCCCTCGCTGGCGGAAAGCTTGTGGCAATGTACACCGATTCCTCAGTTGCTGAGTACGCAGCCAAGATCACCGATGGCGCAACCGCAGTCGCAGGCGAGCCGGAGAACGTAGCTGGCGTGGGCATCATCGTCGGCAAACAAGATGCAGAACTGACCAAAGCTCTCCAAGCCGCGCTACAATATCTCATCGATAAGGGACACCTCAAGTCAATTTTCAAGACCTGGGGTATCTCTGAGGGCGTAGCACAAAAAGCTGAGCTAAACCCTGCAAACTGAGTAGATTCAGGAATTTCAAATGAATAAAGTCACCGATAAGCCTGAAGTTATCAGCGCAATACCGGTGCGACACTATGGCCGCTGGATCTCAGCGGTCATAGTTGCCGTTATTGCTGCTCTTATCCTCAACACACTGATCACTAACCCCAAATACGAATGGAACGTAGTTTTCGCTACCCTATTCAAACCTGAAATATTCAGAGCCATTGGCTGGACTTTGCTCCTCACGGTAGGCTCAATGGCATTGGGAATCATCATGGCAGTGACCATGGCGATCATGCGCCGCTCCGCAAATCCCGTGCTGCGCTGGGTTGCCACCGTTTATATCTGGTTCTTCCGCGGCACTCCAATCTACACACAGCTCATATTCTGGGGTCTCATCGGCGTGCTATACGAACAGATTTCAGTTGGCATCCCATTCACAAGCATAAACTTCTTTAGCTTCAAGCCTTACGAAGTCTTTAGCTCGATGGACACCACAATGTTTGTCTGTGCCTTGCTCGGACTTGGCCTCAACGAAGGCGCCTACCTCTCGGAAATCGTGCGCTCTGGACTCAACTCCGTTGATCGCGGACAAGAGGAAGCCGCCAAAGCACTGGGTATGTCTAACTCCCAAATCCTGTGGCGAATTGTACTCCCTCAGGCTATGCGCGTGATCGTTCCACCAACCGGCAACGAGACGATTTCCATGCTCAAGACGACGTCGCTCGTCACCGCCGTCCCCTTCACACTCGAGCTCACATACGTGACGAACGCTATCGGGCAATCGAGCTTCAAGCCGATCCCCTACCTCCTTGTTTCGGCAATTTGGTACCTAGTTATTACATCAATATTGATGGTGGGTCAGCATTATCTCGAGCAATATTTCGGACGCGGTAGTCAAAGTGCCTCGACTTCCCCACAGTCACGCCGAGCGAAGAAAAAGCAGCGCTCATCGCGGCAGCAGGCAATAAATGCTGCTGCCACCACCACCGATGATCCTTTTATCGAGTACACCCCTTAGGAAGAAATCATGGCAAATCAATTTACCGCCACACAAGATATGGTTTCGGTACAGAATGTGCATAAATTCTTCTCGGATTTGCACGTACTTAAAGGCGTATCCTTTGAAGTTCCCGCTGGTAGCGTATGCACGATCCTCGGCCCGTCCGGCTCGGGAAAATCCACCATTTTGCGGTGCATCAATCAACTTGAATCAATTCAAGCTGGACGTATTTTCGTAGATGGCGAGCTCATGGGCTATGCCGAGAAGAACGGCGTGCTCCACGAACTCAACCATAAGCAAGTCGCCAAACAGCGAGCGAGTATCGGAATGGTGTTTCAGCGATTCAATCTCTTTCCGCATATGACAGCTCTCGAAAACGTGATGGAAGCTCCTATTCATGTGCTCAAGGAGAGCAAAGACACGGCAAAAGCGACCGCGCTCGAGCTGCTTGATCAGGTGGGTTTGAGGGATCGCGTTAACTACTACCCTTCTGAGCTCTCTGGCGGCCAGCAACAACGCGTTGCCATTGCCCGTGCACTGGCTATGAAACCCGATTTGATGCTCTTTGATGAGCCTACCTCGGCACTCGATCCCGAACTTGTGGGCGAAGTGCTGAGCGTCATGAAAGATTTGGCACAACGCGGCATGACGATGATCGTGGTGACTCACGAAATCGGATTCGCCAAAGAAGTTTCTGACCAGGTAATCCTGATGGACGAAGGATATATCGTAGAAGCAGGCACTCCCGCTCAGCTCTTTGAAAATCCCCAAAATCCACGCACCAAAGACTTCCTCTCTAAGGTTCTGTGAAGTTTAGTCACAATGACCACAATTTACGTTGAGGATGGGCGACGTCGGTATGCTTCCGGCCTCGCCTATCTCGCGTTTTAGCACGACGCCGGAGTGCGAGCTCAATCCTCCCCGTAGAAGACCCGCTCACACACTTTTCGCGCCTGCCGCGCCGCACGCAAATAGTCCTCTGCCACATCGTGGCGTTTGTCGAGCGGATAGCCCAAAAGCGCGGCTATGATGCCAAGTTCGGTGCTTTCATGAGGGACGACGTCGATTTTGGCACCTTGCGTACGGCCAGTTCCGAGCACGTTGAGGTCACGCAATTGCGAAGCAAGTTCCCATGCGCAGATGAGCTTTCGAGCGTCGTCGTGATCCAAAAGCTGCTGCGACGCAGCCTCTTTCAAGACGCTGATCGTGTCTGTGCTGCGCAACTGCGGGAATTGGTGTGCATGGTTGAGTTGTAGCAGCTGGGCACACCACTCCACATCAGAAAGTCCCCCACGGCCGAGTTTCACCTGGCGAGTCGGATCGACGCCGCGCGGCATACGTTCGCGTTCCATACGCGCCTTGAGCATGCGAATTTCTCGCAATTGTGCGGCGTCGAGACCATCTTCTGGATACCGCAAAGGATCAATCATGGCAAAGAACTTTTGCGCCAACTCATGCGATCCCACGCAGTAGCGCGCCCGCAAAAGCGCCTGCTTCTCCCAGGTATCGACCCAGCGGTCATAATAGGCTCGGCAACTAGAAATGCTGCGCGAGAGCGGCCCATTTTTCCCCTCCGGCCGCAGATCAGCATCGACTGGAAGTACTGGTTCTTGAGCCGTGAAATTGAGAAGTGCAATGAGGTTTCGCGCCAAAGAATTGGCAAAGACATCAGCAGTTTCTTGTTCCACGCCAGGCAAGGCTTCGTGAATAAATATCACATCGGCGTCCGAAGCATAACTGAGTTCCTGTCCACCAAAACGCCCCATCGCTATCACAGCGAAATGAATTGGCACCTCGCCAAGTTCATCGGATGTCTTGGCTCGTGCGGCGCGCAGCGCAGCTTCAATCGCAATATCTGCAGCGTAAGAAATTGCACGCTGAGTGGTAGAGCCATCTGCTAGACCCAAGACTTGTGCCATCGCAATTCTCAGCAATTCTTTTCGGCGCAGATAGCGGCCTGCCAAGGCAATCTCCTGGGAACCTTCTCGACGCGAGAGCAAGGATTCTAGCTCTCGTTCAAGCTCCGAAAAACTTCGCGCTACCAGTTGGGACTCGCCATCCAACCAAGTGATTGACTCCGGAAGCGAAGGCAAAGCTTGGGTGATATAACGCGAAGAAGCCAAGAGACGCGCTAGACGTTCTGCACACAGCGCTGAGTCACGCAAAGTCCGCATATACCACGAGGTAGAACCCATTTGTTCAGAAATTATCCGAAATGAGCGCAGACCTTGGTCAGGTTCGGCTCCCTCAGCAAACCAGCCGATCATCACAGGTAACAATTGGCGCTGGATCATCACCGTACGCGAAATTCCGCTCGTTAGTGCCCGAATATGATTGAGCGCCCCAACTGGATCGCGGTAGCCAATAGCAGCAAGTCGCGCCTGAGCGGCTTGAGAATTGAGGGAAATATCCTCAGTAGATAACTTCGCTACCTCTGGAAGAAGGGGACGATAGTAGATCTCGAGATGTAATTCGCGCACGCGGCGTTGGACTTTGTGAAAATAATGCTTCAGATCTTCAGCTGTTGCCAGATCGTAGCCCTGCAAAGCGCGCGCTATTCGCCGCAATTCCTGCTCAGAGTTCGGCACGAGGTGGCTACGCCGGAATCGATACAGCTGAATTCGGTGTTCAAGTGCGCGAAGGAACTTATAGGATTGCGAAAGCTCCTGCGCCGAATTGCGCGAAACATATCCGCCCTCGCTCAATGCACGCAGGCCATCAAGAGTAGGACGAACCCTCAAGTTTTCGTCGAGTCTACCGTGTACCAATTGAAGGAGCTGTACGGTGAATTCCACATCACGCAACCCGCCGCGCCCTAGCTTGAGCTCGTTATCGGCGTCTTTCTTTGGCACCAAATCTTCAACTCGGCGACGCATTGCCCGCGAGTCTTCAACAAAATTCGGCCGCTCCGAGGCCTGCCATACCATGGGTTGTAATGCGCAAATATAATTCGCTCCGAGTTCACAATCACCGGCAATTGGCCGCGCTTTGAGCAGAGCTTGAAACTCCCAATCTTGGGCCCAGCGCTTGTAATATGCAATATGCGAATCAAGTGTGCGCACCAACGGTCCATCTTTGCCTTCGGGCCGAAGATTTGGATCGATTTCCCACAGCGCAGGCTCACTAGCCGGCATTGACACAAGTTTTTGCAAGAAATTTGCAATCTGGGTGGCAATATTGAGCATGCTGGCATCGTCTAATTCTGGATCGATAGCCCGCGCCACGTAGATAACATCCACATCGGAAATATAGTTCACTTCGCGAGCGCCAGTTTTCCCCATGGCAATCACCGTGAATCCAACATCTTGAGCTCGTGAAATATGGGCGCGCGCCACAGCTAGACCAGCTTGGAACACTCCCCCGATAACATCAGAAACACACCTAGCCACCTGTGGCATCGTTTCTCCCGCATGAGGCTCAGTAAGGTCTACAGCTGCCAACTGAATCATTCGATACCAGTAATGCGCACGTACCGCAGCAATGGCGTCGTCGCAGGAAAGCGTGGAAACGGCATCGCCATTATTATTGACCACCCCATGCACCGCAGCTACTGCCGCTTCTTGCTCGCTGACAAGCGTCGTCTCGAGGGGGTACGAGCCGATTTTATAATCTTGCAAGATATGCACATTTGCGGGATGGGCGATGAGATAATCTCCCAGCGCACTCGACATACCCAAGATTGCAAAGAGACGCCGGCAAGCAGTTTCCTCCTCGCAAGTAACGTAAAGTGCGTCCATTGCAGCCTTGCCATGAATGCGCGCAGATTCGAGCAAACGCAGGTACGCCAAAAGCGCCAGATCGGGATCAGCACTGTCACCAGCATGCTTAATGAGCCACGACTGATCCACGTCACTCAAATTCGGATCTGCCAAAAGGCGTTGAGCTTTATCAGTGTCCATAAAACCGGCGCGAATAAGCTGAGCATGCTGGGATTCAATACGGTTCATCACCGGTCTCCATTACTAATAAGATTTAGAGCCCAGGAAGGAAGGCCGACCGTTCGAAAGGTGTTACCTGACGGCGATACTTCTCCCATTCCTTGCGCTTGTTTCGCAAGAAATAGTCAAAAGCGTCTTCACCGAGCGTCCACGCCACGAGTTCGGAAAGTTCCATTTCGCGCAAAGCTTCCGAGAGCGACGTCGGTAGCTCCTCGATCCCTAAAGCTCGCCGTTCGCGCGCAGACAGTACCGAAACGTCTGTATCAACTGCTTCCGGTAACTCGTAATTATTTTCGATTCCGGCAAGTCCCGCATTGAGAATCACAGCGAAAGCCAAATAAGGATTCACGGCAGAATCCAAAGCACGATATTCAATACGTGCCGACTTGGGTTTATCAGAGCGCAGAGCGGGGATTCGGATGAGCGCAGATTGATTGTTCTTTCCCCAAGCGATATGAGCCGGAGCTTCAAAGCCTTCCCATAGCCGCTTATAGGAGTTGACGTGCTGGTTGGTAATAGCTGTGATCTCTCGTGCGTGGTGCAAAAGTCCAGCGATGAACTTCCGAGCGGTCTTGGACAGTTGGAATTCACCCGTTGGATCGAAGAAAGCGTTCCGCTCCCCTTCGAAAAGTGAAAAATGCGTGTGCATGCCATTTCCTGGCTGTTCAATCAGCGGCTTTGGCATAAAAGAAGCCTGCACGTGCTGTTGAAGCGCAATCTGATCAATGACTACCCGGAAAGTCATAATATCGTCGGCCATTGTGAGGGCATCAGCAACTCGCAGATCTATTTCGTTCTGCCCTGGTCCAGCTTCGTGATGTGAAAACTCCACCGAAATGCCGAGATCTTCTAGCGTCTTGACTGCATCGGAACGGAAGTGGCGCGCCAATGATCGCGAAACATTGTCAAAGTACGAGCCGTTATCAATGGGCTTCGGTTCTACATTCGGATCCGTTTCTGGATGCATGAGATAAAACTCAATCTCTGGATGCACATGAAAAGTAAAACCGAGCTCAGCGGCTCTTGCGAGTGCGCGCTTGAGAACGGCACGCGGATCGGAACGCGCTGGTTCGCCGTCGGGCGTGTAAATATCGCAGAACATTCGCCCAACCACTTCGCCGTCGTCGTACCACGGAAGGATCTGGAAGGTTGAGGCATCTGGGCGCATCACCATATCGGCTTCGTGCACGCGCGTCAAACCTTGCACCGCCGAGCCATCAAAACCAATCCCCTCGCTAAAAGCATTCTCGAGCTCTGCTGGGGCAATAGCCACTGATTTCAAGGTGCCAGAAACATCAGTAAACCACAGTCGAATAAACCGAACTTCTTTTTCCTCGATAACGCGCAGCACGTGTTCTTGTTGGCGATCCATAGACCCTCCTCGTATTTCTTATCTCTATTGTGCCTGAGCAAGGCGAACTTTGGGGAACTAATGAGTAGAATGTTCACATACTGTATTCGTACACCTTGGAGGCAATAATGATTAAGCGAGTGCGCGCTCACCATCTGCAACAGTTCAAAAAGGAGCGTACACCTATCACGATGCTCACTGCCTACGACGCCGTCACCGCACGTATTTTTGACGCTGCCGGTACCGATATGCTCCTAGTCGGCGATAGCTACGGCAACACAATGCTGGGCTATGATTCAACTATTCCAGTGAGTCTCGATGAGATGCTTGTTGCCACTCGCGCTGTTGCCCGGGCGGTCACCCGCACATTCGTAGTTGCCGATCTACCCTTTGGCTCCTACGAGGAGAGCACGTCTCAGGCAGTTCAATCTGCAATTAAGTTGATTAAGGCAGGAGCTGCTGCGGTAAAACTTGAGGGCGGCGAACGGCGAGCTGACGCGATTCGCGCTATCACTGATGCCGGTATTCCAGTAGTTGGGCACGTGGGCTTCACGCCGCAAGCTGAAAACAGTCTGGGTGGGCCGCGTGTTCAGGGTCGTGGCAGTGCTGCTGAGCAGGTCAAGGCAGATGCGCTCGCTGTCCAAGACGCCGGTGCGATTGCGGTAGTGCTCGAAATGGTGCCCGCACCAGTTGCCAAAGACATCACTGCCGAACTGGAGATTCCAACGATCGGAATTGGCGCCGGTGTTGATTGTGATGGTCAAGTATTAGTGTGGACGGATATGGCTGGTATGAGCGACTGGCAACCGAAATTTGTCAAAGTTTTTGGCGAAATTGGCGCTGCTCTTACCGATGCCGTACTTACTTACAACGAAGCAGTGCGATCACGTGCATTCCCAGAAGAAAAGCACACCTTCCTTGAGTAAAGCGCCTAGCCTTTAAGTATTTCGCTTAGGCTTATCGCCGTCTAAGTCAACAATCATAGAAAAGAACGTAGAAGATGTTGGATCCTAACCGCGCCCCATTGGGGACTCTCACGCCAGGAAAAATTGGTCCGCTTCGTGCTGTGCCTCAGCACATTGAGCGCCCTGAGTATATGTTCCACGACGGACCGGAAGTTGTAACAACGTCGGATGTTAAAACCCCGGAGATTATCGAAAAAATCCGCCATGCCGGAACAATCGCAGCCGATGCGCTATATACCGCAGCGGAGGCGATAGCACCGGGCGTCACAACTGATGAGTTAGACCGAATTGCGCACGAATACATGTGCGATCATGGAGCTTACCCATCCTGTTTGGGCTATATGGGATTCAAAAAGTCGATTTGCACGTCCGTCAATGAGGTCATTTGCCATGGTATTCCCGATAGCCGCCCACTTGCCGAGGGCGATATCGTCAATCTTGATGTGACCGCATACTTCGATGGCGTGCATGGCGATACGAATGCAATGTTCTACGTGGGCGAGGTTGATGAGGAATCTCGATTGCTGTGCGAACGCACTTATACTGCTATGATGCGAGGCATTAAAGCTGCCAAGCCTGGCCGCGAAATCAATATTATCGGGCGCGTTATCGAATCCTATGCCAAACGCTTCGACTACGGAGTAGTGGAAGATTTCACTGGTCATGGTGTTGGAGAAGCCTTCCACTCTGGTCTGATTGTGCCGCATTACGACACCGCTCCCCTGCACAACGAACTCATCGTGCCGGGAATGGTCTTTACTGTTGAACCAATGCTCACGATGGGCGAGATCGCGTGGGAGCAATGGGACGACGATTGGACCGTCGTCACCAAAGACCGTGGGCGAAGCGCGCAATGGGAGCATACAATTGTGGTGACTGAGGACGGCTTCGATATTCTCACATTGCCATCGCAAGGTCAGACTTCAGCTGCAATGCCACAGGCGTAGCACAATACACGAGGAGAAATCCATGAAAAAGAAGTTTCGTCGGATCGCAATAGGCATCGATATTGGTGGTTCTGGAATCAAAGGCGCACCTGTTGATCTGAAAACAGGAATGTTCATCGACGACCGTATCCGAATTGCGACGCCACCGGACGCCTCCCCAGATGCTATCGCCGATATCGTCAAAGAAATCGTAGATTCTTTTGATCTTCCCGACGACGTTCCAGTGGGGATCTCTTTCCCCGCACCGATCTTGCGTGGCACCGTCCCAACAATTGCGAACCTGTCTCAGCAGTGGGCTGGAGTTCACGCTAATGAGCTTTTCTTCAAGAAGCTCAAGCGCCCGGTTACCGTTTTGAACGACGCCGATGCCGCAGGTTATGCCGAAGTCCATTACGGTGCTGCGCACGCAAATCCAGGAACCATTTTGGTACTCACGCTTGGAACGGGAATCGGCTCGGCGCTCGTCTCCGCTGGTGTGCTCGTGCCCAATACCGAGCTCGGCCATATTATCCTGCCACGGGGAATTGAAGCAGAGAAATACGCGTCATCGGGCGTTTTTGAACGTGAAGACCTCAGTTTTGAAGAATGGGCACAACGCCTTCAGGAAGTCTTTACCTATCTTGAAAAGCTCTTCTCTCCTAATTTATTTATTATCGGTGGCGGAATCTCGAAAAAGTACAAAAAATATGTGCCGATGATCGATACCAACGCTCCAATAATTCCAGCAGAGCTACGAAACGGAGCAGGGATCGTGGGAGCTGCACTCATGGCCTACCAAGACGATAAAAAGGCTGGTAAAAAGAAGTAAGCAATCAGGCTTGCTCAGTTCGCCCAGTTAGATAGGCATCACTGTTCGTACTCGATCAAATGTGCCCGCCTCAACTGGGCGAATGAGTCAGCCGATACGCCGGGTTCTGTGCTGGCCAAGTGGTCAGCGGCAGCCATCCATCTAGACTCAACGTTACCGTTGAGCTCAAGCAACCTACCCGTGCACTCAGCGGGACGCCTCGACGCGCACTGCTTGGTCTTGCTCCCAGTGGGGTTTACCATGCCATATCTGTCACCAGACATGCGGTGAGCTCTTACCTCGCCTTTTCACCCTTACCATTGCTGGCGGTTTCTTTTCTGTGGCACTTTCCTGCGGGTCACCCCGAGTGGGCGTTACCCACCACTGCTCCCTGTGGAGCCCGGACGTTCCTCGAACGCAAGAGCGCTCGCGACTGCCTAGCTGACTCATTCGCGTGCTCAAGTCTACCTACGATCTCCAACGAACACCAAGATCGCGCTCTCACCTGCTACAAGCTTTGCAAAACAATACTTTGCTAGAATTGAGGTTGTGCTCCTACTACTTCCCCCTTCTGAAGGAAAAACAGCTCCTAATTCTGGCAAGCCGCTCAATTGGGACGAACTCAGTTATCCGCAGCTCAATCCCTTACGCCAGAAAATAGCGATTGTACTTGCCGAAGTTTCCCAACGAGCTGATGCGCTTGACGTCTTGAAAGTCGGCGCCTCGGTGGAAGAAATTGTGCGTGCCCAAGAAAAACTCACCCAACTTCCCTGCGCTCCGGCACGCAACGTTTATACCGGCGTCTTATATCACGCCCTCGACTGGCTCGATATGCCAGCAGACCGCCGTCGTTTTGCACAAAACCACGTGCTCATCTTTTCTGCGCTCTTCGGAGTTCTCCGCCCAGACGATCCCATTCCGCACTACCGGCTATCTATGGGCACTACCTTGCCAAAAATCGGAAATACGAAAACGGCATGGCGCAAGGAGCTGAAAGATTTTGAGCCAGGTGCGCACAAGCTAGTAATCGACTGCCGTTCGGGGAACTATCAGGTGTGGAATCCTCAGCACGACGCCGATTACGTCACGATTCACGCAGTTCGGCAAAGTGGCGAGCGCCGGCAAGTGATTTCTCACGATGCCAAGCGTTTCCGCGGGATGCTCGGTAAGTATTTGCTCTCGTCAAAGACGACGTTACGCACGGCTCACGAACTGGAAGAATACGCGCAGGTTTTGGTCACTGACGGTATCGTCGACGCCATTGAGCTCACCGCCGAATCGCACAATAAGTACAAAATTACCCTCGTTGAGCACGACGACGCGAGGTAAGCCGCACGCTAAGCCGTATATGCTAAGCGTCGAGTAAAACTACCACACAGTCGTAATCTTCGGAGATATAAATATCATCGGGATCATGGGCTTTTACCGCCGCCACTTCAATCGGCGAAAGCGCAACCCCACCCGTTGATTCTCCATTGTGGTGCAGCGCGATCACAGCTATGCCGCCACTGGTTCGGGCTCGCTCATAAGCCTCCTGCAGAGCAGATGCTAAAGGAGTGAAAATCTCCAATCTTTGCTCGCTGATACGGGTAGATTCAGATTCTAACTCGGCCAAGTCCTGTGCCAGTTCGCTCTCTAAGTCTGCTTTGTTTTTGGCACACTCATTGATATCAGAATCGATGTGAGCAAGCTGTTTTTCCAGCAATTCGCTCGTCTCTAAAAGATCAAATTGGGTATCTTCAAGCTCTGAAATCTGGGCGCGTCCCGTCTCGATTTCTGCCTGTAACGCTAGCAATTCGCGCGAGTCCATCCCAACACCGGCATTGAGCCGTTCATCCTTGGCACGTACTTTTTCCTCTAGGGACGCGAGGCGCTCCTGAGCTACCGCGGCGTCGTCTTCCGTCTTGGACAGTTCGCTTCGCTTGCGTTGCGCATCATTATTCAGCTCTAGCAACTTTGCTTCAACAGCTGAAATTTCAGCCCGCAAGTGGTGGTTTCGCATCTGCGAACGAATCTTAGCCAACTGTGCATCGAGCCGTGCAACTTCGAGCAATTGGAGCTGGTGTTCCCTAGGAGCCTGAGCCATGGTTGCCTCACTTTTAGTAGGAGTACTTGTTCCTACTATACGGGAAAATCGAGTCAGGATACCGAAATATCCGGTCCGGTGAATAACGCCCGGATTGCTTTCTTGTCAATCTTCGATCCCGCAGTTAAAGGAAGCGCATCGACTACGGCGAAATATACCGGCACTCGATATCGCGCCACTCGCTTATTGAGTTGTTCTCGGATCGCGACTTCATCAAACACCACGTTCTGAGCTAAAACTACTGCAGCCGCCGGCACTTCGCCGTAAATCGAATCCGGCACTCCCACCAGCGCAGCATCGTCGATTTCTGGCAAGAGCCTCAGCTCTTCCTCAATATCAATACACCAGATTTTCTCTCCGCCGCGGTTGATCAAATCTTTCTTCCGATCAAGCACATAGACGTAACCGTCTGGTGTTATCCGCCCGAGGTCACCGGTGGACAACCAACCGTCAGGTGAAAAACTCTCGCTGGCGATTTTATCGTAACGACGCGCAATATTGGCGCCGCGGATCGTGATTTCTCCGATCTCATCAAATCCAAGGTCCTCACCATTATCGTCACAAATTTTGACGTCCAAACCAGGAATTGGTTTACCGGAACTGCCAAGATGAGGCGAGGTTGCGGCGTCGTCGGGAAAAACGAAACCAGGTGAACACGATTCGGTAAGTCCGTAAATCGTCCGAAACTCCATCTGCGGCATCCAGGCGTGCAACGCCTCAATTCGCGACACCGGCATATGCGCAGCTCCGCAGCCAATTTTGCGCACGCTGGGCAACTGCGGGAATCTTTCTTGTTCCTCAAGCATGAGGGCAAATACGGTTGGCGAAGCATGGATAAAACTGATGTTTGAAGCGAAAATTTCGCGCACAAACGGCCTACCCGACATTCGCTTTTGCACGTGGATCGGACCACCCAAATAGATGAACAGCGCAATGATCGCAATCATTCCTGTGACGTGGTAAATCGGCACGGCAATGATCGTTGAATCGTCCTCGTTCAAATCGAGAACTCGCTGGTATGAACACACCGCATGAACTGCGTTCATATTCGTCAATAGCACGCCTTTGCTCTGGGACGTGGTACCCGAGGTATAGAGCAAAATTGCGTCGTCTTCCACAGAAAGTTGCGGCATTTGAGCACAAAACTCGGCGTAAGCGCGTTCGTTTTCGGCGTTAGCAATAGTTGAGAGCGGAAGGCCAAAGGCGCAGGTCTGCGAGCTAGTAACCACCGTTGGAGTCTCAGTGAACCACGGAGCTTGCTCATCTTGGCACACCACAATTTTCAAATCTGCACGCTCAACCAAAGCCATAATCTCGGCTCTTCTAAATTTGCCGGGTAGCGGCACGATTATTGCACCGAGCCGGTTCAACGCATAAAAAGTAGTAATGAAATCGATGCCGTTATCGAGCAAGACCCCCACACGATCGTGGTGTCCTATACCTCGCTCATGCGAAAGGTAGAAAGCAAAATCATCGACGTACTTTTTCACCTCGGCAAACGTGAAAGTTTTTCCGTCTTCGGTGTAGATTGCCACCTTATCAGGGAGTCTGTGCGCGGTGCGGCACAGAGTTTCGTAGAGCGAGGCCGCCGCGTTGCGATAGCTGCGTACCTTACGCCCGTAAACTTCACGATCAACGAGGCCTTCGACGACGGCGTCGTCCCATAATTCTTCACCGACTAGCATTGTCACTCCAGCCATGCATTTTCGCGTTCAATATTTGGCACGTCATTTTTACTGCTTCAAACAAGCTTGGCTGTGCCTGCGCCAAAGCCGTTTTGAGGTCTGTAACTTCCCGAACGGTTGGAACGATAGCCGCGAATCCGCCGTCGTACAGAGAATCCAAGCCTTTGCCCAACTTGCCTGCAAAGGCGATGGTGGGAATATTGTGCTCGCGGGCTACCAGCATGACTCCCCACGGAGTCTTGCCGAACTTGGTCTGGAAGTCGATTCCGCCTTCACCTGTGAATACCAAATCGGCATCTGCTACTACTTGGCGCAGGCCAACCGTTTCAATCACCACGTCAATTCCCGAACGGTTATCGGCTCCGAGGAATGCCATGAAGGCCGCTCCGAGGCCACCAGCGGCTCCGGCTCCCGCTCTCTGAGAGATGACTTCCCCACTATGTTCGTCAATGAGGCTACCCCACTGGGAAAGCGCAGCATCAAAGCTTGCAAGGTCAACCTCAAGAACACCTTTTTGTGGGCCAAATACCCGCGTAGCTCCGGTATCACCCGTCAAAGGATTGTTCACATCGCAAGCCAATATAATTTCAACATCGCGCCACCGTGGATCAAGCGCAGATGCGTCGAGCACGCTCGCATTGCGCAATTGGAGTGGATCAAAAGGATCAATCTCGCAGCCCTCGACCGTCTTGAGACGCACTCCAAGTTCGTGACACATGCCCCAGCCACCGTCATTCGTAGCCGAGCCACCAAGACCAATAATAATTTTGCGCGGAGACAGATCGAGAATATGGTTGAGCATCATGCCCACGCCCGCAGTTCCAGAACGCTTTGGATCACGCTCATCAGGGCAAATGTGTTCGATGCCGATAGCCTGTGCCACTTCCATCACAGCCAACCCCTGCTGCGGGATCCACCCGAACTGAGCTGTGCGATTACGGCCAAGTGCATCGAGAACAGCAACGTCGCGCCGTTCTCCACCAAGCGCATCTACCAGTGACTCGGTTGTGCCTTCACCGCCGTCAGCCATGGGAACTTCAACACACTGAGCCTCGGGCCATACCTCTTTGACAGCACTTGCCATCGTTTTTGCGACCGTCTTTGCAGACATAGTCTCTTTGAAAGAATCTGGTGCAATTACAATTTTCATCTTGACTCCGGATGGATCAGTCTTGTGAGGTGATATGAAGTATCACCTCACAAGACTATCGTTTAGCTACGCATCGAAACACAGCTGAGAAATTACTCGGCGTGTGCCTCAATCTCGCTCTTCTTCACGAAGAACTGAATGGCAACGCCAAGCAGTGCACACAGTGCCATAAAGAAGAAGGTGTAGGTGTAACCTGCACCGGACTTCCAACCGCCGCCGAGGCCGATGAGCCAACCCATGAGCACAGGAGCAAGACCGCCACCAATGAACATTGCGGTGGTCACAAAGCCATTTGCCGTACCATGTGCACCATCGGGAGCGTTATCGGTTGCAGCTGCGTAGTACACCGGCCATACAGCATTGGCAACGAGACCGAAGAAGAGCTGTAGCGCGATGTAGATTGGCACCGAGGTAGCAAAGTAGAACGCTGCCACGCCAACTGCCATCCAAATACCGCAGACCACGATGGTGGTGCGGCGTCCGAGGTAGTCGGAGAGAGTTGGCCAGAAAATCTGACCAATGATACCGGTGATTGTGAATACCACGGAGTATGCGGCAGCTTCGGAGTAATCCAAACCCACGATATTTGCAAGGTAGAGCGGAAGCACGTAGTTGATGCCCATGTACACGATTTGCGTGAGCAAAGTCGTGCCGGAGGTGATCATAACTACCTTATTACGCAAGCACTTTCCAACAGCACCAGCAGTATCGGCTTGACCATCTGCACCCTCGTCGAGTGGAACGGTCATGCCAGCAGCAGCAATCTGCTCATAGGTGCGCTCTTGGCGTTCCTTCGTTGAGTACTTCCACCAGAAAAGCATGAGCGGAATCGCCACGATGAGTCCGACGACGAACACCAACATCCAGTTTTCATCACCGAAAATGCTCAAGATCGCTGCTACAACGAGGCCCGAGAGGAGAGCACCTACTGGATAACCAGTGTGATGCACACCGAGCGCGAAACCACGGCGCTCCTTCGGCCACCACTCGGTGGTATTGGAAATACCAATTGGCTCGCCTGCGCCAGCACCGAGATTCACACCAATGCGCAATGCGATGAAGAGAACCAAGTTATGAGCAACAGCCTTGATACCTGTGATAGCTGAGATCAAGTTGTAGCCGATGACCAGTGGAACCTGGAAGATTGCCCGCTTCCAGCCAGTTCCATGGTTATCGCTCATACGCGAAACATAGATAGGAAGGACTGCCAGCGAGAGCATGACGATAGAAATGATTCCACCCCATGCTTCAGGCGAAAGCTTGAAGTGATCAGTGATAGCTGGGCCGAGACGAAGAATAACTTCGCGGTCGAAAGCATTAATTGCCCAAATTCCCCAGGTAACTGCCAGAGCTACCCAAGATGCGCGTGGAACGCGCGACAGTGGCGCGGCACCGCGCTGTAATTTTTCATGAGCCATTATTAAATCTCCTTACCAAAACGTGGAGTTTCGAAACCCTGAACACCCAAGTCATCAATGACGAAGAGTGCGCCACGCTCGTGCCCGTCTTCGGGGAATCGTGGCAACGGCGGACGGGCCATTGAGGTTACAAACATACGGTCGTAATCAGGTCCACCAAATACTGGGCAGGTGACCTTAAGAACTGGCATCTCAATCTGACGCTCGAGCTTGCCATCGGGATCGTAACGGTTGATCTTGCCACCGTAAACGTGTGCCTGCCAGACGAAACCATCGGCATCGACGGTCATGCCATCGCAAGCGCCGCCGTCGGACTGGTCCACCGTAGCGAAAACACGACGGTTCGATACTTGGCCAGTTTCGAGGTCATAGTCGTATGCCCAAATATCACCAGTCCACGTATCTGCAAAGTAGAAGATGGAACCATCGGGGCTCCAGCATGGACCATTCGAACAAATGATGCCCTCGTCAAGTACGGTCAGACCTTTACCTTCTTCATAGGAATAGAGTCTGCCGGATGGGGTTTCTTCGAGGGTGTCCATCGAACCGAATACGAAGCGTCCACGCTGATCAACTTTGCCGTCGTTGAGGCGATTATGTTCAAACTCGGGCTCTGGATCTACCAGCAACGTTGCCTGATCAGTTTCAAGATTGTACTTGTACAAACCAGTTTGCAGTGCAACTAGTGCAGATTTTCCATCAGCATAGAGCGCCATCGAACCAATCTTTTCGCGCACGTCCCATACCTTGAGGTTTGAGCCGTCCTGCTCATGATTGAAAACGCGTCCATCCTGAGAGTCAATCCACCACAACGTGTTTGATTCACTATCCCATATTGGCCCTTCACCCAAATTGGGTTTCAGGTCAATGATCTTACTAATTTTCATTGTCAGCCTCCTCACTCACAATGCCTTGTACACAGCAGCAACGCCTTGGCCGCCGCCGATGCACATGGATACCAAACCGAATTCTTTACCTGTTCGGCGCAGGTTGTATAGGGTGCGCAGAGAAAGAATTGCGCCAGTTGCACCAACCGGATGGCCCAACGCAATGGCACCACCGAGCGGATTCGTCTTGTCCATATCGAGATTCTGATCGCGGATCACCGACAGTGCTTGAGCTGCAAATGCTTCATTAAGTTCGATCCAGTCGATGTCTGCAAGCGTCAAACCAGCCTTTTCCAATGCACGTGGAATCGCGAGCGCTGGAGCGAAGCCCATAACCTCTGGTGCCACGCCAGCTTTTGCAAAGCTCACAAATTCACCAATCGGCTTCAAGCCCTCAGCTTTTGCAACTGATTCAGTGGTAAGCACCAGCATCGCTGCGGCGTCGTTGATTCCCGAGGAGTTTCCTGCCGTCACTGAACCGCCGTCGCGGAAAGCCGGACGCAACTTTGCCAGCTTTTCGACTGTGGTACCTGGACGCAAGTGCTCATCAGCGTCGAATACGCGCTCAGTCTTCTTCTCCTTGACCGTCACTCCAACGATCTCCGGTGCAAAAAGTCCAGCTTCTTGAGCTGCTGCTGCACGTTCTTGCGAGAGTGCCGCAAATTCGTCTTGATCTTCGCGAGAGATGGCGTATTTCTCGGCAACATTTTCTGCAGTTACACCCATCGGGTAGTTTCCGAACGGATCTGTAACCAGCGAAAGCGTGCCATCAACCAAAGTGTGATTGCCCATCTTCCAACCGTTGCGCGCATCGAAGTCCATGAAAGGCTGACGCGACATATTCTCCGAGCCACCTGCTACTGCGAATTTGGCATCGCCCGCGCGCAGTTCAAAGGCTGCCGATTGCACTGCTTGCAATCCCGATCCACATAGGCGGTTGACGGTAAAAGCATTGGAGTCTTCACGTACGCCCGCTGCCAATGCGATACGGCGGGCTAGGAACGCATCAGGGCCAACCTGCCCAACACAACCGACCACGACTTCGTCGATAGCCTCAGCCGAAACTCCAGCTCGCTCAATGGCAGCTGTCATTGCCATTGCACCGAGCACATGGTTAGGCGTATTTGATAGCGATCCTGCATATCCGCCAATAGCCGTACGAGCGCCTTCAACTACTACGATCTTTTCCATTGTTCTCCTCTTTCTTTTACTTCTTCGTAATTACTTGAGACGCCGTAGCTCGCGCGGCATCGTTGTCGTCTACTTCCAGCACAACCCAGCCTTCGTCGGTGAGTTGCACCAAATAGTGCTCGGTTGCCAGATACACTTCCTGGCCCTTGTCGAGGGCAGCTTTCCCGTAGAAGGTGAGCTGGTCAACCGCAGGTACCCACTTGGGATGCTTAGAATCAGCCACCATCAAGAAGCAGATACGCTTGGCCCCATCAACGATGTCCATAAAGCCACCGCAACCGATCGCTTTACCAGCAAAAGCAGAGACGTTGATATTGCCCTCGCCATCAACTTGTCCCACACCCATGAACGTGATGTCCACGCCCCCACCGTTGTAGAAGTCAAATTGCTGCGGATGTCCGATAATTGCTGCTGGGTGCAAAGCACACCCAAAATCAACTACTCCAAGTGGCACGCCGCCATAGGTTCCCGATTCCACAGTGAGGGTAATATTGGCGATTTGCCCGCTTACTGCCAGAGCCCGACCAATTGAATCACCAGGCAGACCAGTACCGAGGTTGATAATGTCGCCATCGCGCACCAGCTTGGCTCCTCTTTCACCGATCGCCACGCGAGTTGGCTCTAGTTCGTGAGAGAGCAACGCCTGCCCAAGTTCTTCAGGAGAGGCATATCCGGTGATAAGATCCCAGTTCACTTCGATGGAAGCATTCGTCTGCCGGTGGTATTTAGCCGGATCGGAAGTCACCATCACGTAATCCACGAGCACGCCTGGAACTTCAACTTCACGCGCTGGAATATCTCCACGTTCTACGATCTCTTTGACCTGCGCGATCACAATTCCGCCGTTATTGTGCACAGCCTGCGCAATCGCCAGGTTGTCGAGGATCGTCACGTCGTCTTCTTGTGACATATTCCCATCGGGGTCAATTCGCGAGCCACGAATAATAGCCACATCCAGCGGGAATGACTTGTAGAACAAGTACTCTTTCCCGTCAAGTTCCATCAACGAGACGTACTCGTCAGACGCAGTGGCTGCCTTAGCAGAATCATTAATACGTCCACCATCATGGCGTGGATCAACGAAGGTTCCCAAGCCCACAGTGGAAAGCTGACCTGGCCGGTGAGCTGCGATTGTGCGGTAGAGGGTCGAAATCTGCCCTTGTGGCAGGCAAATTGCCTCAACCTCGTCGGCTCCGAGCACATTCGCCATTGGTGGATTCAATCCCCAGTGTGGGCCAACCACTCGTTTGAGCAGACCCGGATGCGCGAGCCGAGCCAAGCCATCAATGCGGTTCGACTGCCCCGCGGCGTGCACGAACGTCAGTCCGTTTGGCACGCCTTTGCTGAGAAAGGATTTTTCAATCTCGAGGTAGATTTCGTCGGCTACGCCCATCATCGTAAAGCCATTGCCGACGACGGTGGCGCCATTTGGAATCAGCGCCGCCACTTCATGTGGCTGGACTTGCTTGAAACTCATAGCTTGTAGCCTCCGCCAATGTTGATGACCTCGCCGGTCAGGTAGGAAGCGTCATCAGACACCAAGAACGCCACCAAGTTAGCCACATCCTCAGGCTGACCAGCGCGCTTGAGCGGCACTTTCGCAACCTGCTCGTCATAGAGGTTGTCGAATCCTACGCGCGAAGGAACGTCACGCAGCGCCGTCGTCATCGAGGTCTCAATGAAACCAGGGCAGATGGCATTGGCCGTGATGCCCTTGAATGCGAGTTCTTTTGAAATGGAACGGGTCAGCGATACAACGCCACCCTTTGCGGCCGCGTAATTTGTCTGGCCGATATTGCCCATCCACGAGGCAGATGCCACGTTGCAAATACGTCCGTACCCGTTTTCGCGCATATGAGTTCCTACCTTGCGGCAGAAGTAGAACACTGCCGAAAGATCGACGGCGATCACCGAGTCCCACATCTCGTCGGTCATTTTGTGCAGCATTCCGTCGCGGTTGATGCCAGCGTTATTGACGAGGATATCTACCTTGCCAAAATCGGCGATAACCTGATCAACTGTGGCATCGACAGCTTCACGATTGGACACGTCCAAGGCGATACCAACAGATTTTCCGCCACAGAGTTCTGCAGTAGCGCGAGCCGCGTCGCCGTTGATGTCAATGACGACGACGGTGGCACCACGCTGTGCCAGTTTGAGCGCGATTCCGCGTCCGATGCCTTGGGAAGCGCCGGTAACAATTGCGACTTTATTCTCCAGTGGGGTGCATGTCATGAGACGTGCTCCTTTCATAGTTGGCACCGGCACGAATTGCCGATGCGTAGTGAGTATTGGCAGATCACTTCATGTGGAGTAATTGCCTTGTTCCTAATGAGGTCGTCAAGGTACATAACAGCGTTTTCGGCCATATCATCAACCGGCTGCACGACTGTGGTGAGAGAAAAATCAGCTGATCTTTGGCTCATTACCCCGTCAAAACCACAGATAGCCACATCGGCAGGAATGTTGATACCTTGCGCAGTGAAGTCTTGAATGATTCCCAAAGCAATCGCGTCCGAACCGCAAATAATTGCTTCAGGCAGCCCGCGGTCGAGGCTGCGTAGATATTGCGCGGCTTTCAGGCCTCCGTCGATACCCAGCGACGTGCGCACGATCCACTGTTGGGGCACAAATATTCCGCTTTCCACCAAACCATCGAGGTAGCCGGCATAGCGGTCGTTTGACGCCGAGGAACGACGCGGCCCAACCACAAGGGCGATTTTTTCATAGCCGTGCGAGGCCATGTGCAAAGCAATATCTTTCGAAGCAGCCTTGTTGTCGATTCCCACAAATGCTCCTTGCACAGTGGGGATTTTGCGCGAAACTTGCACATAAGGAATATTCCATTTACGCAGTTCTTGGACGACGGCAGCGTCACCATCTTGGGTGGCGGTCAAGATGATTCCGTCCACGTGGTGACTCGCCATTGCTCGAACTGTGGTGAGCAATTCAAGTGGATCATCGCCGGTGTGCGAAAGGTAGGCATCGTAACCGTGCCAACGTGCACGATTTGATACCGCCACACCGAGTTCTTGATAGAAAGGATTGCTGAGGTCTGCCAAGATCAGGCCGACGAGCGGTTTGGTAGTTTTCCAGTTCAGGGCTTTTTGTGGAATTTCCATGCCCTTCTTTTCAGCTAAGGACAAGATCATTTGGCGCGTGCGAGCTGATACGCCCGGTTTGCCGTTGAGGGCATAGGAAACTGCCGCTCGAGAGACGCCCAGCGTCCGAGCAATGTCTGCAGCATTTCCTTCTTGCGAAGGTTTAGAAATCCGATTATCGCGATCCAAAACGATTCACTCCCTTGTGTACCGAGAGCACTCACATATTCATGTGCCCGCTTCGACTTGTGATTAGACTCTCAACCCAGATGTGAGTTAAGCAATGTTAAGTTCTCAACTATTCACGCTCGACTTTAGTGATAGGCGAACCTAATTTCTCGAAATAAAGCCACTAGCTGCGGATACGAATTAGCACCGGGTGTTAAGTGACTACTTAACACCCGGTGCTAATTTGGTATTTATTATTCTGAAACAGAAATTAAGTCTGATTCATTAACAACTCAAAGCCGAATCTCCCATGGATCGGTAATTATCGTTGAGACGTATGTTTGCACATCACACTCTTGCTCAATCCTGCGTTGCAAATTTGGCAAAACTGGCCACTCCGAGGCAAAGTGGGTGGTTCCAATCAGCGCACATCCCCCAGACCACAAATGATCGGTGGCCGGATGATGGCGCAGGTCAGCAGTGATATATACATCTGCACCAACTTCCCCAACACGTTTAAGGAACGAATCTCCCGATCCGGGCGAAACAGCTACCGTCTTGACAATCCGCGCAGGATCTCCGCCAATCGTGATACCGGCAGGAACATCGGGAATTTTTGCCTTCACACGCTCGGCCAATTCGAGCACACTCATCGTCATTGGCAAAGTTCCCACCCTACCAATTCCGATTTGCGGAAAGTCGCTATGCGGTTGGAGCGGCCGCTGATCTTCTACCCCTAGCAAATCAGCAAGTGCTACGGCCGATCCATCTGCTGCGGCATCAGCATTAGTATGAGCTGCGAACAATGCGCAGTCGTTCTTAATAAGTTTGTGCACCCAAGAACCTTTAGCACTGTCGGTTGCCACGCTCGACGTACCTCGCAAAAATAGCGGATGATGAGTGATCAGCATATCGGCTCCCCGCTCAATTGCTTCATTCACCGTTGCTTCACACGGGTCTACTGCAAAACCAATGAGTTTCACAGGGGCCGCCAGATCCCCCACTACTAAGCCAACTCGATCCCAGTCCTCAGCAAATGATGCCGGATAGTGCTTATTCATCGCACGCACAATATGTTCAACCGTTACAGACATAACTCAAGTCTAGCAAGCCGATGCCGAGTCGCCGTCCTAGAATGTGAGTGTGCTGTTATCTCTCATCGAAGTATTTTGCGGTGGAGTGTGCGGAGTTCTTGCTCGTTATGGCGTCAATCTAGCGCTCCACACCACCTCCACCCCATTCCCGCTCGGAATATTTTTCATAAATCTCAGCGGTTGTTTCACGCTCGGATTTCTCAGCCAAAGACTCGCAGTGAGCGCGATAAATCCCGCTACCCAGCAGCACATTCGACTATTTCTCGGCACCGGCGTGCTCGGTGGTTTTACCACGTATAGCGCGTTAATCGTCGACACCAATCTCCTTCTGGCAAACAAGCACCCTTTGCTGGCTCTCACATACCCGATTACGTCGGTAGGGCTAGGAATTGTGTGCGCAGGGCTTGGAGTTATCGCAGCCCGCGCAACAGCGAAAGGTTCTGCCCGGCGTCGTCGTGAAATACCTGTTACGAAACATCGCGTTTCGGGAGACGGCGGTGCCCAATGACGCTCGTCCTCATGGCAATTGCCGGCGGTTTTGGCGCTGCGCTGCGCTATTTCATCGATTCAAAACTGCCCAAAAAACTATTCCCCACCGGAACTTTCACCGTGAATTTCGTCGGCTCAGCGTTGCTCGGTTTGTGTACCGGTTTGCAACTAGGCGGGGCGATATCGGCTACGCTCTTGCTTATCTTGGGCACTGGGTTCGCAGGCGGCTTCACGACCTTCAGCACGGCGTCGCTGGAAACTTATACAATGCTTAAAAATAACCAGGCAAAGAAAGCATATTTGTACGCAGCAAGTATGCTTTTACTTTGCCTGGTTATCGCTTATGTATCGCTTTTGCTCGGATTTACGCTTGCAAAATAGCTACCGGAACTCTCCTATGCTTGGGCATTCTCACGCTCAACCCAAATATCCGACGGCAGTTCGCCAGGCATATGTGGATTGTTCGTCGCCACAAAGGGTTTCTCAGGGTCGGCTTGGAAATCGCGCAAAGCTCCAAATACCCATTTACCAAGAAGCACAATCGCCACCAAGTTGATGACCGCCATTCCTGCCATTGTGATATCGGCAAAGTTCCATACAGCGTTGAGCGAGGAAAGCGAACCAATCGCCACTGAAAGTACGACGACGCCGCCGAGCACTTTCGATCCCCAAGCCTTGCCATTCGTCATGAAATCAATATTGATTTCTGCATAGGCAAAGTTACCGATAATCGAGGAATAGCAGAACACGAGGATGAGTACCACCATAATCGGTACGATCCACTCGCCCAGCTCATACGTGGCTGCCGCAATAGTCAGCGACGCTCCATCAAGTGAGGTTTCTTCACCTGGTTTGTACACCGTTCCCAGGGAGTTGAGAATGATGAATGCCGTGGCAGAACACACCAAAATCGTGTCAACAAAAACACCCATTGCTTGGATGAAGCCCTGTTTTACCGGATGGGACACTTGCGCGGTTGATGCAGCGTTTGGAGCAGAGCCTTCACCTGCTTCATTCGAGAACAGACCGCGGCGTGTACCATTGAGCATCGCTGCCACCACACCGCCGGCAGTTCCTGCCAAACCTTGCTCGAGGCCAAAAGCTGAGGCAAAGATCAACTTCATAATCGGAACAATATTCTCGAGGTTCATCACAATAACTGCCAGTGCGATAGCGATGTAGACAATTGCCATAATAGGTGCCATCCACTCAGTAACTTTTGCCACTCGCTTGAGTCCGCCAAATACCACTGCTCCGGTGAGCACCAGCAATACGATAGCGGTGATCCAAGGGCTCACACTGTAATGATCTTTGAGGGTTGCAGCAATTGTATTAGCCTGCACCATTTCATAAGAAATACCGAAGGAAAAAACGAGGAAGACGGCGAAGAGTACGCCCCATTTACGAGATCCAAGGCCGCGCTGAATATAGAATGCCGGTCCTCCACGGAAGGTTCCATCATGCCAGCGTACTTTGAAAAGTTGCGCCATCGTGGCCTCGACGAAAGCAGTCGCCATGCCAAGTAGCGCCACAACCCACATCCAGAAAACTGCACCTGGACCTCCCAGTACAAGCGCAATTGCAACACCAGCAATATTTCCAGTTCCAACGCGAGATGCTAGACCAATCGCGAAGGCCTGGAAAGAGGAAATACCGCCATCACGCGATTCACGCGAAGAAAAGATGGTTTTGACCATCTTTCCAAAATTACTGAATTGCACAGCGCGGGTTCGAACTGTGAAGTAGACGCCTGCGCACAGAAGCAAAGCAATAATGATGTACGTGTATAGAAAGTCCGAAATCGAACCAAAATACGCAGCAATTGCGTCAGCCATAAATATTTCCCATCGACATATCTCAGATCTTCAAAATTTAAGTAATTCACCTGAGATGTTTTGTGACTCCTCAAAGATTTTACAAAGAAAAAGTAAGGTTTGGCAAAAATCTTTTACGTCTCGGAACCAAGACCCGACCGAATGTGGGAATAAAACGAAGATTCCCTCTCGAATTATATTCTTTCGAGAGGGAATCTTTCCCGGTGGACCCTACCGGACTCGAACCGATGACAACCTGGGTGTAAACCAGGTGCTCTACCAACTGAGCTAAGAGTCCGTTAGAAGCATATCCAGAAATCGCGTCAGATTCCAAATTCATTCCCAAAACGTGACGAGCGGCGCATTTCGACAACCAGCCGAAACACGCCGCAGCGCCAAATAGCGGAATAAATATAAGACTCAGTGACCGCGCGAAACGATTCGATACGCCGTCCAGTCTCCACCGAGGGCTACAGAGCTTGGCACAGACAAACCCGCCGTCTTAGCAGCTTCTGCCACGTCCGCCGTCGCCACATGAAACGCAGAGGATACTACCGGAACAAGACACCAAATCGCTCCCGAACCAGAGTCGAGCGACGCCGCACAATCCACAAGGTAGTCGGTGAGATCATCAACATTCCCATCATCAGAACGCCACCATGCAACAACCGCGTCAGCGGCTCCGCGATAGTCCTCATCTTCAAGCTGTTGTCCGGTCATAGTTTCGATAGATTCGCGCAAATCGAAATCGACGTCGTCGTCGTAACCAAATTCCTGTACAACGTCGCCTAACTTAAAACCTAATTTTTCACCGGTAGTTGTGCCGGACACTCGTAACCGTCCTTTCAAGACGCTCTATGCAACTCTTATAAGTTACATCACGAAATATTGTAAAGTCTCGTTGTTTTCACAGCACTTTATAAGAGGAAATTTCTCGGCTATAAAAACGTGAGTCGTCTCCCATTGAAAAATACCCAAAGAATGTAGGGCTTTTGACCCAAATCCGGTACATTTATATACAAGGAGAGGTTAGGACGTGCCTACAAATACACTGGGACTTCCATCAACCTCCCAATAATTAGCAATTTTAAGGGAGACAACGTGAGTCAAGTTCCTATTCGTCCGTTGATCAATGGTCTGCTCAGTCAGGTTCCGGACGTCGATCGAGAAGAAACGCAAGAGTGGCTTGAGTCCATCGACGGACTTATTGACGCTCAGGGAGACGCTCGTGCTCGTTACTTGTTGATGGCAATGGAACGACGCGCCCGCGAACGGGGCGTTCGATTGCCAGGTAACCTCGTAACGCCATACGTGAACACCATTGGCATCGATGATGAGCCGTTCTATCCAGGCGACGAAAAACTCGAACGCGAATTCCGCCGCTGGGTTCGTTGGAATGCCGCAGTTCAAGTGACCCGCGCACAGCGCTCAGGAATTGCCGTAGGTGGGCATATTTCCTCGTTCGCTGCACAAGCGACCCTGTACGAAGTAGGACACAACTGGTTCTTCCGTGGCAAGAACTCCCCTGGCGGTGGCGACCAAGTATTCTTCCAAGGTCATTCCTCGCCGGGAAACTACGCCCGCGCATTCCTTGAAGGTCGTCTCACCGAAGCTGATCTTGATTCTTTCCGCCAGCAGGTGTCACGTAAATCTGGTGGCAAAGGTCTGCCTTCTTATCCGCATCCACGCCAACTTCCTGATTTCTGGGAGTTCCCAACCGTATCGCTCGGTCTGGGTCCAATCTCGGCAATCTATCAGGCATGGTACAACCGCTACCTCCACGATCGCGGTTTGAAGGACACCTCCCAGCAGCATGTCTGGGCGTTTATGGGCGACGGCGAAATGGACGAAGTCGAGTCGCGCGGCCTTCTCCATCTTGCGGCAGGACAAAATCTTGACAACCTAACCTTCGTCATTAACTGTAACCTCCAGCGCCTTGACGGTCCGGTACGCGGCAATGGCCAGATCATTCAGGAGCTTGAAGCCTCCTTCCGCGGCGCCGGCTGGAACGTTATCAAGGTCATCTGGGGTCGTGAATGGGACGAACTCCTACACGCTGACAAAGACCGTGCGCTCGTCAATATTATGAACAACACCTTGGACGGCGATTACCAGACGTTCAAGGCCAACGACGGCGGTTACATCCGCGAGCACTTCTTCGGCCGCGATCCACGCACCAAGGCTATGGTGGCTGATTGGTCCGATGAGAAGATCTTCGCAATGAAGCGCGGAGGTCACGATTACCGCAAGGTCTACGCTGCTTACAAGGCGGCTGTTGATCACAAGGATCAGCCAACGGTGATCTTGGCTCATACGGTGAAGGGTTACTCGCTCGGATCTAATTTCGCAGGCCGTAACTCCACCCACCAGATGAAGAAGCTAAACTCTGACGATCTCAAGCTGTTGCGCGATACGCTTCATCTTGATTTCACCGATGAGCAGCTCGAAGATCCTTACAGCGCGCCGTACTACAAGCCTGAGCCAAACGCGCCCGCGCTTGAGTACATGCTCGATCGTCGTCGTGAGCTCGGCGGATACTTGCCAGAGCGCCGCGTCGTCGAACAGGGCATCGCACTTCCAAACGACAAAGTCTACGACGTACTCAAGGGCGGATCAGGCAAGCAGAAGGTCGCTTCCACGATGGGCTTTGTGCGCTTGATGAAGGATCTCATCCGTGACAAGGAATTTGGTCACCGTATCGTGCCGATCATCCCAGACGAAGCACGTACCTTCGGTTTGGACGCACTCTTCCCTACCGCGAAGATCTTCAATGTGCACGGTCAGCATTACACGGCTGTTGATTCGGATCTCTTGCTTTCGTACAAGGAATCGGAAAAGGGTCAGATTCTCCACACCGGTATTACCGAAGCTGGCTCCAATGCCGCCTTCACCGCAGTGGGAACCTCTTATGCCACACACGGCGTGCCAATGGTGCCAATTTACATCTTCTATTCGATGTTCGGTTTCCAGCGCACGGGTGATCAGTTCTGGCACGCAGCCGATCAAATGGCACGCGGATTCATTATGGGTGCAACCGCTGGCCGCACCACCCTTACGGGCGAAGGCTTACAGCACCTCGACGGACACTCCCACGTGCTCGCCTCAACGAACCCAGCCATCGTGCAATACGATCCCGCTTACGCATACGAAATCCGCCACATTGTGCGCGATGGCATCGTGCGCATGTACGGAGATGGGTCGGATGGCCGCGATCAGGACGTTATGTACTACCTGACCGTTTACAACGAGCCAATCCAGCAGCCGGCCGAGCCAGAGAACGTCGACGTTGAGGGCATCATCAAGGGTATTTACCAGGTTGATGCCGCTGAAGGCGACGGACACAAGGTTCAACTGCTCGCTTCAGGTGTGGGCGTTCCATGGGCTCGCGAAGCTCGCGATATGCTCCGCAACGACTGGGGTATCTCGGCAGCAGTATGGTCGGTTACTTCGTGGTACGAGCTTCGTAAAGAGGGTCTTGCTACCGATGAGCACAACTTCTTGCATCCAGAGGAAGAGCCACGCGAAGCATGGCTCACCAGCCGTTTGAAGAATGAAGAGGGACCATTCATCGCGACCTCTGATTTCGAAAAGCAGAACCAAGACGCAATCCGTCCATGGATTCCAGGCGATTACTACGTGCTTGGCGCCAATGGCTTCGGCGTTTCGGATACCCGCGCAGCGGCACGCCGGCACTTCAAGATTGATGCAGCTTCGATGGTTGTTCGTGCTTTGCAAGCATTGGCAGATCAAGGCAAGATTGACCGCTCGCTCGTGAAGCAAGCAATCGACAAGTATGATCTGTTCAATCCGAACGCTGGCGAATCTGGCGTATCTGATCCGAACGAAGTTGCCTAAGCTTCGTGATTAGATCTGGGTGCAGAAACATACTGCACACATGATGCTCATACTGAACTGGTGTGGGTTGGGATAATGAGAATCCCACCCCACACCAGTTTTCTATTGTCTTTATTACAAAGTAGAGCTGGCAAATATGGCTTATCGAGAACTGGCGTAGGCTGAGTCATTAGTTATTAGTTAATTAAGTAATGAACTACCGTGAGAAAATCTGAGGCAATATGGAACTATTTCGAACTGCATGGGAGTTTTTACGCTCAAAGAAGCTCTACATTCTTGCTCTGATCGTATTTCAGCTGGGTCAAGTGATCCTCTCGTTGTGGCTCCCCTCCCTCAACGCGCAAATCATTGATCATGGCATTTTGGCCAACGATCGCAATATTATTTACTCGCGTGGATTGTTGATGCTCGGCATCTCCCTTGTACAAATATCTTTTATGGTTCTGGCGATCTACTTCGGCTCGAAGCTAGCAATGGAGTTTGGACGAGATCTGCGCGCCACTACCTTCCGACACGTACAAAATTTTTCGGCAGTAGACCAGCATAAGTTCGGTGCGCCCACACTCATCACGCGCGTTACCAACGACATCACTCAGATGCAAATGGTGGTGCTTTTGACTTTCACCATCATGATCACGGCTCCAATTATGGGAATCGGCGGCATCATCATGGCACTGGAGCAAGACGCCGGTTTGTCCAAACTGCTCCTCATTATTGTGCCCACACTCGCCCTACTCATTGGGGTAACGATGGCTCTGCTCACACCGCGATACCAAACGCAACAGACACGAGTGGACCGCATCAACACGCTCCTACGTGAGCAATTGGCAGGCGTACGCGTTATCCGCGCTTTTGTGCGTCAAAAAACTGAAGCTGAGAAGTTCGACGTCGCGAACGAAGAATTGCGGGCCGTCTGGCTCCAAATCGGCTGGCTCTGGGCTTTTATGCTCCCAACAGCATTCTTAATCGTTGGCCTATCCTCATGCGCCGTGATCTGGTTCGGCGGGCAGCGCGTGAGCGTAGGCGATCTCAATATCGGTGCGCTCACGGCTTACATCAACTATCTCATGATGATTCTAATGTCGGTGATGATGTCGGGCATGATGGCAATGTTCTATCCGCGTGGAGAAATCTCTGCGAAGCGTATCGCGCAAGTCCGCACGCAAAAATCAACTATCGTCAATCCAGACAATCCCCGCGAGCTTCCGGCTTCTCCCCTAGTATTCGAGCTAAATGATGCCTCATTGCGCTTCCCTGGTGCCGAAGAGCCGGTGCTCAGCGGTATCAATATGACGCTAGAGCAGGGCAAAACCGTAGCTTTGATCGGTTCCACTGGCTCTGGTAAGACGTCTTTGATTCGCCTATTCCCTCGTTTGATCGACGTGAGCACCGGAAGCGTTACGGCCAGTGGTGTGCCAGTGAGCGAGGTCGACTTACACAGTCTTCGCTCGAAGATCGCTATTGTGGCCCAACGAGCTTTTCTTTTTTCTGGCACCGTGGGAGAAAACGTTGCAGGTACCGTGGGAAGTGAGGTTTCGTACGACGTCGACCGCGTTCAGCGAGCCTTGGAGCTCGCCCAAGCTTGGGAATTCGTATCAGATCTCGATGGTCAGATCGAGGCAAAGGTCGAATCTGGCGGAAAGAATTTTTCGGGTGGGCAACGCCAACGCCTCACAATTGCCCGAGCGCTGTATCGGTGTTTGCCTGATTCTGCTGGGCATCACGACGCCGATTTGTTGATTTTCGACGATTCTTTCTCGGCGCTAGATTACGCTACTGATGCCCGCTTGCGTGCGGCGCTGCGGCACACATTAACAGATGTGGCAGTTTTGATTGTGGCTCAGCGTGTTGCCACTATTCGCAATGCCGATGAAATTTGCGTTCTCGATAATGGAAAAATCGTTGGCCGTGGCACTCATGCCGAGCTTTTAGAACACTGCGCAACATACCAAGAAATTGTCCAATCACAGCTCACAGACGAGGAGGCAAAATGAACGGTCCAGGTGTAGATCCCACTGCTACTTCTCGCGATACTAAAGGCTCATTGAAGCGGCTTGCTCGTCTTTTGAAACCTGCTCGCGGGCAGATCGTACTTATCATGCTTTTGACGCTCCTCGCCACGGCCGCTTCGGTAGCAGCGCCAAAGTTCCTTGGTGATGCCACCAACGTTATCGTCGAAGGTATGGCGAGCTCCGGCGTCGATTTTAGGCATTTAGCACGGGTGTTACTCTTCGTCGTCGCCTTGTATGTTATCTATGCCCTCGCCTCGTTCGTAGCCGGATTTATCATCCGGATCGTCGTGCAAGATTTGGGCTTTAACCTGCGTAAAACAGCTCAACAAAAGATCGACAAGCTCCCATTGTCGTATGTGGATCAGCATCAGCGTGGCGATCTTCTCTCGCGCGTTACCAATGACATCGACAATATCAACCAGACCTTGATGCAGACTTTCAGCCAAGTTATTTCTTCCCTTTACATGGTTATTGGGATCGTTGGCATGATGGTGTGGATTTCGTGGTGGCTCGCGCTACTGTCGGTGCTGGCATTCCCCTTCGGCATGCTGGCAATGGTCAAGGTACTTAAAGCCTCGAAACCGCAGTTCAAAGCACAGTGGCAAAAGACGGGTGAGGTATCGTCAATCGTCGAGGAGTCATTTACTGGCCACGAAATTGTTGCTTTGTACAATATGCAAGCCATGCGCACAAGTTCTTTTGATCGCGCAAATCAAGAGCTTTTCACAGCAGGTTTCAAAGGGCAGTTCTATTCGCAAATGATGCAACCGATCATGTCGTTTGTTGCCAATATTTCTTTCGTGGTTGTGGCGGTTGCTGGCGCTCTCCAAGTACTGAGCGGCGCATTGACCATTGGGGCAATTCAGGCATTTATTCAATATTCGCGCCAACTCAATCATCCGATCGGCACACTGGCCTCCACGGCAAATCTCATTCAATCTGGTGCTGCGAGCGCAGAGCGAGTATTCGATTTTCTCGATTCTGAGGAGATGGCTCCGGATACCACTGCCGAGATTCCGCCTAGTGCCGAAGGTAGCGCAGGTACATTGAGCTTTGAAAATGTGTCGTTTGGGTACACTCCTGATCGAACAGTTATCACTCATCTCAACCTCGAGGTTCAACGCGGGCAGCAAGTGGCAATTGTGGGTCCAACTGGAGCGGGAAAGACAACTCTCGTCAATCTACTCATGCGCTTCTATGACGTGAGCTCTGGAAGTATCAAGATTGACGGCGTGCCCATCACCAATTTCTCCAAAGATTCCCTGCGTTCGAAAATCGGAATGGTTTTGCAAGACACTTGGTTATTTGAAGGCACAATTGCCGAAAATATCGGCTATGGTCGCGCGGGTGCTACTCGAGAAGAGATAGTCGAAGCTGCTAAGGCCACTGGCGTTGATAGACTTATCCGGCAACTTCCCGAGGGGTACGATACTGCGGTAGACGACGAAGACGGCGGTCTATCGGTTGGCGAGAAACAGCTCATCACTATCGCACGTGCGTACATTTCCGATCCGGAAATCTTGATTCTCGACGAAGCCACTTCATCAGTCGATACCCGTACCGAAATGCTGGTACAGCGAGCAATGAACCATTTGCGGACCGGAAGAACCTCGTTCGTCATCGCTCATCGACTCTCCACGATTAGAGAAGCGGACGTTATTATTGTGATGGTTGAAGGTGATGTGGTAGAGCAAGGAACCCATCAATCTCTCATGGATCGGCGTGGGTACTATTACGATCTCTACCAGTCACAGTTCAACACATCCGACTGAGCAATACTGTTAAATCTGTAATGGTTAGCGTGGGGTGCTTTGTTCTCTCATCCCTTGAGAGAACAAAGCACCCCAACTAGTTCTTCTTGTGAAGCTACAGTTGCCCAGGCCAAGTCGTGTTCACTCTTTGGCGCGCCACCCCATTGAACTAAAACAGTGCGAATATTGTGTGCGCCCGCGCCTTCGATGTCGAAAATGCGATCACCCACCATCACCACGTCATCGCGGAAATCGGCTTCTTTATCGGGCGCTTGTGGGGTTGCGTGAGCGTTCGGAGCTTGCGCGAGCACACCGGCGTCGTACAAATATTGCAAAGCATCAGCCACAACGAGAGCCTTCGAGCTGTGCATCGTGTCGGTATTTGCGCCGCACACACGGTCAAAAATCGGCGAAATTCCTAAGTTATCGCACACTTCTTGTGCCAGATGCGTCAGCTTCGAAGTAGCTACAAGCAAGGGCACATCCAGCTTTTCCTTTAACACTTTAAGCGTTCGATCAATGCCGGCAAATAGCGGCGTCTGATCCATCACCTGCAAGTAGCGAGTGCGGTAATCGCCGATGTAATCCTCAATCTGTTCTTCAGCCACTCCCATACGCGCAAATGACTGATGCAATGGCGGCCCTACACAGGGCATAAACGACTGAGGCGGCATATCCAATCCCGCTTTCTCAAGCATTGTCGCGTGCAAGGCATTGCAGATCAGTGGAGCCGAATCGGTGAGAGTGCCGTCAAGATCAAAGAGTACTGCTTTGAGATTAGTCATGGAGTTCGAACTTACCTTTTGTTGTGTTAGTGAATATGGCTCAATAATTGAATTTTGCGCGATGGTGTGTGACTGTGATGCGAAGCTTTGTGCGGTGTTGCGGGCAAACTGGCATCAGACCAAAGTGCCAAGATCGCCTGCGCCCTCACGCAGCACCTCGATATCCCCGGAAGAAAGATCGACGACGGTTGTGGGCCCTTCGCTCCCAATCGGGCCTTCCACCACGATATCGAGCACATGACCGAGTTCATCGTTAATCATCCACCCCTCTCGCTGCGGCTCAGACTCCCCTGGTAGAATCAGTGTTGAGCATAAGAGAGGTTCACCCATATTCTCAAGAATCGCTTGCGTAATCTTGTGATCGGGAATGCGCACGCCCACCGTAGATTTTTTCGGGTTAAGCATCATCCGTGGAACGTCTTTGGTGGCTTTCAATATGAACGTAAATGGACCGGGCGTCTTGCTCTTAATCAACCGAAAATTGGCGTTGTCAATAATGACGAGCTTGCCTAATTGCCCAAAATCATGGCACAGCAAGGTGAAATGATGCTTGGAATCCACGCGGCGAATAGTCCGGATCCGCTCTAAACCTTCTTTATTGCCCAAGCGGCAAACAATCGCATAGCCCGAATCGGTGGGAATTGCAGCAATATCACCTTGGCGTAACCGTTCCACAACTCGATCAACGATACGCTGCTGTGGATTGTCTGGATGTAAATCAACGTAGTGTGCCATGAGATCTCCTTGTTCTTTTCCAATTATAGTCAATTAGCTTCGCAGTATCTCATTTGCGCCTACTATCGTTAGGGTCAGCAAACCCTTTAAGATGGACGTGTAGCGGCACAAGGTAAAATTTTCTTTGTGCAAAACAGGTAGCAGGAGCAGTGCATATGGGTATTTCTTTAGACGACGAACAGCAGCTCGCCCTCGCCCGCTTTAGAGTTGCCTTGGCTGATATAGCTCCAGAGATTCCTGAAACTGAGGCCAATTATCCCACTGCTCTGCGCGAGGAACTCGGCTTAGATACTGTGTCGATCTGGGCAATTGCTACTCAATTAGAACGCTTAGCCAAAGTGGATCTTAACGACGATCTCATCTGCCAAGCTACACATGTATCACAGCTATGTGAAGCAATAAAAACTCCCGTGCCATCAGATTTAGATCCGTCCGCGAATACTGCAAAGCAGGCGAAAGCTTCGACATCAGAAGTGCAACCCGCCCACCCGAGTCAGCTTGAGGAGGATAGCCAACTCGCCAGTGCAGCCGATCTGCGCGCTCTATTCGATGCCTAATAGAAGCCTTTTCTTAGGCAAGTCTGTGTATTGCTGGTTTCTGATCAGCTTCACATTGAGCAGTAATTGCAGTTCCAGAAATCAGCCCACGCGGTGCAGCCAACGCACAGGAGCGCCTGCTCCCGCGTAACGGAACACCTCAAGTTCGTCGTCCCAGGCCTGACCGAGCGCCACATCCATCAGTCGGCGCAATTCGTCGGGATCTCCGGCAGATTGCTCGAGAGCGGCCCGGATTCGGTTTTCAGGAATGACGACGTTGCCCACCAAGTCCGTTTGAGCGTAGAAAATACCCAAACCAGGAGTACATGACCATCGCCCGCCTTCTGATACCGGCGTATTTTCCTCAGTGATTTCAAAGCGCAAATGTTCCCAACCACCGAGCGCGGAAGCAAGCATTGCACCAGTTCCGATCTCACCCGTCCAAGCTAGTTCACCACGGTTCATCTGTGGCTGAGCTGGTTGCTTAGTCCATTCAATATGCACTGGATATCCAAGCACACTTGTAACCGCCCATTCAACGTGCGGTTGAACAGCCGGAGTTACCGAATGAATAAATATGACACCTCGTGTGGTGTATTTTGAACTCACCGCGATCCTCCTCATATTGGGTGAAATTCCCCGTGACACCCACCTCGAGGATCTTGTGCGTTATTTATAGTCTAGCTGTTTGTTGAATGCATTGTCATGCCTCGGAGTGTTTCGAACGAAACGATGAAAATATCTCCGTTGACGTGGCTGCTTCAAAAACAAAACCACTCTTGAGCAAAACGTCTGGAACTACTTGTTGCGAGGCCAAAATCGTCTCTTTTGCCATATTGCCAAGCACCAATTGAAGCACCGACTTGGGAGCCACAAAAACTGCAGGCCTATGCACAAACTCAGCAAAGTCTTGAGTCCATTGTGCGTTACGAGCTGGGTGTGGCGCAGTGAAGTTTACTCGCCCAGAGATCTCCTCATGTTCAATGCAATGGTGGAGAGCATTAACGTAATCTCGGCGAGAGATTATCGGCATCCACGCCGATCCATCACCAATACGACCGCCCAAGCCGGACCTAAACAAAGGAAGCATTGCTTTCATCAAGCCACCACTTGGATGCATAACTAGACCAGTGCGGATATTGACTACTCGCACACCATACTGCTCGGCCCGATTAGCTTCATGTTCCCATGCTCGGCATAACTGAGCTAAGAAACCTTTGCCTGCTGGGGTGTCTTCAGAAACGGGCTGATCGGCGTCATAACCGTAATATCCCACCGCAGAACCAGACAATAATACGCGCGGACGTAAGTCTTGCGGAGTGCGTGAGATTGCATCAACTAGAGTACGAACTGAACCAATACGCGATTCCCACAGCGTTTTGCGGTATTTTTTGGTCCACATTCGGTTTATCGGCGCTCCATTAAGACACACAACCGCATCAGCACCTGCAATTGCTTGATCGTCAATGATCCGCCGCGCTGGATCCCACTGGAAAACCTCGCGCTGACCGCTATGCGATCCATCACGCGACTTATCGCGCAATCCATCACGCGCTTCGTTGTCGGAACGAGTCAAACAACGCACCTGAGCATACCGAGGCAGGACGCTCTCCCGAAACGCAGAACCAATAAAGCCAGAGGCTCCCGCTATCAGAAGAACACCGCTATTTGCCATCACATGCCCTTTTCGCGTATTTCGCGCAGTGCTTTCTTACGCTCGGCGCGTTCAAGACGATCAATGTAGAGGTGACCGTCAAGATGGTCTACCTCATGTTGAATGAGCCGACCCCAAATTTCCTCACCTTCGACCACAACTTTATTGCCGTCTAAATCAGTGCCCTCTGCTTTTGCATACCATGCGCGTTTGCAGGGATACCACAGTTCCGGAACCGACAAGCAACCCTCGTCGCCGTCTTGGTACTCGTCCTCAGATAGTTCCACAATCACCGGGTTGAGAATATAACCGCGCTTGCCATCAATATTCCACGAGAATGCCCGGAAAGACTGCCCGATCTGATTTGCAGCTAATCCAGCGCGTCCTGGCTCATTAACATTTTCCATCAGATCGTCCACAAGCTGGCGAATACCGGGTGTTATATCGGTGATCGGAGCGCATACCGTGCGCAATACTGGATCGCCAACAATTCGAATATCACGGTACGTCATTGCAAATAGTCCTCACACCAGATTGAAACGTCTCTTGCACCTTCAATTGTCACAAGTCTATTGTCACAGGTAAAATTGAGCGGCACAAGCAATAACAAAGGCCTCCAATATTACTATCAGAGGCCCTCGAGCTCCCGCGGTTGGACTCGAACCAACAACCGTTCGATTAACAGTCGAATGCTCTGCCATTGAGCTACGCGGGATTGCGACTTGAAATACTTTAGCAAATTTTCGAACGAAAGCGAATTCCAAGACTGCCATTTTTTGGCTTATTTTCGCCAATGTGACTGGCGTCACTCATAAATGTTCTGTGGTCTAGACAATACTCACAGCTCAAAGCCCCACAGCTTCTCGCAATTCAATGTCCAAATTTGCCAGAATTTCTCGATCTCGTGCTTCAACATCCCCATCAACAAGAATCTGGGTGAAGAGCGTTTCATCGGCATTTCTCCGCACTTGCCCGCGAGCAATCACACCCGAGCTCAACTCCACAAACTGTTGATACACAATCGAACGGTCGACGCGCTCCCGAATCGCCGTCACGAAATTCTCGCTATAGTCTTCGAACAACTCAAACTGCAGGGCAGGCAATGCCGGATCGATAAACTTTAATGTCAAAAGCCGTTCTTGTTCATCCCATCCAGCTTGAGCAAAATCTGCCCACTCAATAAGTTGCGTTTCCCCCGGACGCACACCGTCGTCTTGCGTAAGCACTACGAGCATTGTGGACGACGTCGCAAGCCAACGTTTTCCGCCGTCGTAAACTACTTCGCTGCTTGCGGTAGGTTTAACCCCCACTTCCCTACACAGGTCCAACACCTGGCGGTCAACACTTTTATTAAATCCGAACACCATTTACTGCCCTCTCCTCACCATCAGCAATAACCACACTTACGTTTGCTGCCGACGACTGTGATCGACTCTCACGCAATTTTTGACCCGCAAAGTATCCACTGACAGCGAGTATTAGGCCCAATATCAGGGCAATAACAATATTCCTCCGCTGGGCTTTCTTGAGTTTCGCAAGGTCTTCTGGAGCCAAACCACCACGTTGGCTCTGCGAAGTGGTGCCAGCCGCATCAATATGCGACCCCATCCCAGGCTCTAAAGGATTATTCGTTTCGCTCATTTATACCGCTCTTTCAGTCAAAACAAATCTACCCACAGCCTAGTGGCTCGAAAGCGACTACGCCACAGCCAAACCGCGAAACCTTTAGGTACCCGAATCACTCAGCTTAGATATCCGTACCGCTCAGCACTTATGCGAGCACAAAAAGACGGAACGCATCCCGACGGGATAAATCTTGAGTTCCTTCGCCACGACTCAAAGAACAAGAAACTGTGGTCGGTCATCCACCGTTTCAAGATCCCATTTCAATGCGTTCCGTTATTGGTAACATTAGCACCACAACATTTGACTTTCTTTATTTTTATTTAATATTTACATGAGTATAAATTTGCGAATTTATAAACCAGTTCAAGACGTCAAAACTATGGATTAAAAGCCTAAAATTCGGCACAACGCCAGCTTTTATAGCGATACAAAGCCTCACCACCGGCGTATCTGCAACGTGATCTTCTCTCACACGGATATGCAAAGTCGGACTTGCAAAACTGCAAGCCCGACCTCGTGTGCCCCCGGCAGGACTTGAACCCGCGACCCTGGAATTATGAGTTCCCTGCTCTAACCGTCTGAGCTACAGGGGCATCTCCCCTAGGTTATATCGAAATTAATCTCGATTTCCAACTGGCTACGTCAATTATGACCAAGTGTGATTGAACCAAAAGGTGAACGCGCTTTGAATTGACACACCTTACAATATTGTCCCTCATCAACCGGATGTCTCGCTCCGCATTTTTCACAAGCGGTAGTGTTCACCACTCGCAGCTCAGCAACCTCATGCTCAAGCAAATCACGCAGTTCAATGTCGCCTTGAATCCAAATGCCTTTCTCCGGACACAAGCTCACGCATCTTTCCTCACCTCTGCATCTACCTCGGTGGTGAACCACGGTGCTCGAAGTTCCCGCATCGATAATTTCCAAAGCATCATGTGGGCAAGCTCGCACACATACTCCACACGCTGTGCAGGTAGTAATGCCAAGTCGGTGCCCGCCTAGAGATCGGTTGAGGGCCGACGACGCCGACAACCTCCCTTGTTCACGCAACAGTTCTAGGGCGCGAACCGTGCGATCGACGTCGTCACCCACAAAAGAATAAGGTGGCTTTTCCGCAACTGAAAGCCCTAACAAAACTCGACGAGGCAATGCAATCGCTCCACATGTGAGCACAGCATCTCCACTGCGCAGAAAACGGTCAAACCCCTCAAATTGGGACACTAAGCTTGGCGTGAGTTCAATCCACTGTTGGATTTTTTCGGTAGAATCAACCGATTCTAGCGCACACGACTCTACGCTAACGTGCTCAATCCCCAAGGCGAGCAACTGCGCTGGTAAACCTATCGGAGCTGTGGAAAGACAGTCACTCCAGGAAATAATCTGCACACCTCGTGGGCTACGTTTAAGTTCTGAATGTGCACACGTAATCACCACAGCTTTTGGCAGGTCATGCGCAAATAACCACCTCAACAGAGGGCGAATCTGATCTGAATCGCTCACTAAGCTCCCGACTCTCACGTGCATTATCACTCGAACGGCACCAATCATATTTATTCAAGAAGTGCCGTATTCTGAGTATGTATCCTAGAGTCCACGTTGCTCAAATGCGAACATAAACGTCACATAAATGTCCCCAGTTTTACTCAACAACTGGCACCTAGGCTAGAATCGAATTATGGAGTTTTTCGGCATATCAGGCACAGAATTTGTGGTGATCCTACTTGTGGCACTGCTTGTACTTGGGCCGAAGTCTATCGCTCAATTTCTCCATGTTTTCAAAAATGGAGTAACCAAAGCGAAACAGTTTTCTGCTCGTCTGCGCGAAGAATCACGGGCGGAGAATTATGTTCCATCGATTGATTTATCGGAGTTTGATATGCGTGGTCTTGATCCACGGCAAATCATTCGCGATGCTGTTCAAGAAGAAATGCGGGCGTGGATGAAGCAATCAAATACAATGAATCAACAGAGTTCTCAGTCGGGTTCGCAATCAAGTTCGCGCACCACACCACCAGCTGGTAACGCCGACCGCGCAATTACTCCACCCTGGAAAGCCAACTAACCCGACCAAGCCTCAAGCTAAAGATTTTCAAAGTCCATTCCCTACCACTATCCAAAGGATAAAGAAATGAAGCCTGCACACATTATTATCTTGCTCGTCGTGATTATCGTTGTCTTCGGCGCAGCTAAGCTACCTGATATTGCCCGCTCAATTGGGCAATCGGCGAAGATCCTCAAAAAAGAGATGAAAGAACTCACCGAGGACGATAAGCCAAACCCACCTAGCCAGAACTCGACCGAGAACAACAACTAGGTTCGTTCAGCGCGTTTTCTATGGTGACCGTGCGCAAACGTTCAAATCCTGAAGGTGTTATGCCAATTCGCGAACATTTTCAGGAGTTACGCAAACGCCTCCTGCTTTCTATCGCTGGGATTTGTCTCGCAGCAATCGCAGGGTGGTATTTGTATGATCCAGTTTTAGTGTGGATCCAAGCTCCGCTAAAGGAGATCGACGCCGAAAGCGCTCGCCTCAATTTCCAGACGATCGGTGCAGCTTTCGACCTCAAACTGCGGATGTCGTTTTGGATCGGCACAATTTTGGCCAGCCCGTGGTGGGTGTACCAAATGTTTGCGTTTATCTCACCTGGTCTGCGTAAAAAAGAACGCCGTAATCTACTCGCCTTTGGTTTTATTGGAGTGATTTTGTTTGCGGCGGGCGCCGCAAGTGCAATCTTAATGATTCCACGAGCAGTGGAAATACTTGCATCTTTTACCCCACCCGAGGCCTTAACACTGCTACGTGCAGATTCATATATCTCCTTCTATACTCGGCTTGTGCTCGCCTTTGGACTCTCATTCCTCATTCCAGAGATTCTCGTGGTTCTCAACTTCCTTGGGCTGCTCAGCTCGCGAAATATGCTCAAAGCATGGCGGTGGGCAGTGGTGATTGCTTTTACTTTCGCTGCGATTGCTAATCCACTCCCCTCGCCGTGGCCAATGACCATTCAAGCGGCTGTGCTGATCGTGCTTTATCTTCTCGCCATCGGTATCTCGGCTCTGCATGAACGTAGTATTGCTAAACGTAGCGCAACTAATCAAACTATTGAAAGGACACGCTCTCATGGCACATCATGACGATCCGCAAAAGATGGAAAAACTTCGCCTCTGGATTGCCGAAGTTGAAAATGAACTTGGACTTAAAGGTACCCTTGCCCCAGTTCAGAAAGATCTGCTCAAGCTAATCTCCACTGTGGCTCACGGCCCATCCCGCCCAGGCGCACCGCTCACAGCATATTTGCTGGGTTACTTGGCAGGATCGCAGCCAAGCAAAGATCCGCTCGATATTATCGAGTCGATTCAGAAGCTAGCTGAAAAATACGAGAGCCAATAAATCTCAGGTATCGGTTTCGTCGAAAAGACGGCGCTGATTCTCGAGTTCAATGAGGCGTTGAAATAATGCAGCCTGCTGGGTGGAATCATCACATCGCTGCATCTCGCTACGTACGTCTGCAATTTGGCGCATGAAACCGTGCCGCACCAGCGACATCATCACGCCGCGCACATAGCGCCACATATCCGATGCACGTTCTTCAGCGATAGGCTCAACGGAAAGTTGCGCTATTGCCCGATATACTTGGGGATCAGCACCGTCCATAAGTGTATTCACATACCACGCGCATCCGCGGGCTTCTGCATCAACTTGCCCGATTCCTTGCGCCAGCAGTTGCTCAACATAATCGTGATACCGCTGCACGCCACCAATTTCACTAATGCGTTCAAAAATAGCTCGGTGCAACGGAAAAACAAACGACTGACTCGGCAAACTTTGAATATTTGCTTCCATTGCCATCCGCGGTAGCTGTACAGCGATTTCGAGAGCAGCGCGTTCGACTTTTTCTACCGGATCTTTGATAAGCTCTTTATCTTTCAATATCGGCGTATTCTTTTCGGAATCTGGTGAAGTTTCTTGCACATCTCGTACATCAGAAGAAGCAAACTGGGAAATCGCAGGCGTTACACCCCGAAGAAGCTTTTGTGCTTCGTCAACCGACAAGCGAACGGAGTTTTCGTCCATGCCTAGCCAGCCAGCTAGCTCACGAGTGTATTCACTACGCAATACGCGGTCTTTGATCGATGCCACAATTGGCGCAGCACTGCGCAATCCCGCGGCGCGTCCTTCGGCAGTATGCAAGGAAATATCCTTAAGCAAGGAACGAATCACAAATGCGAACAGTGGCTCGCGCGATGCCACGATTTCACGCACAGCCGCATCGCCATATTTCATCCGTACATCACATGGGTCTAAGCCACCTGGAGAAATCGCCACGAAAGTCTGTGCGCCAAAGTTTTGATCTTCTTGAAATGCGCGAATAGCAGCTTTTTGTCCCGCCGCATCACCGTCAAACGTGAAGATAACTTCGCCGCCATAACTTTGCCCAGTATGGAGCATTACTCCAGCACTCGGGCCTTGAGTATCGCGTAACAAACGCCGCGCGATCTTCACATGTTCATGTCCGAACGCAGTACCGCACGTCGCCACGGCATGCGGAATACCAGCCAGATGCGCTGCCATCACATCGGTGTACCCCTCAACCACCACAATTTTTCGATCGGTAGAAATCGCCTTTTTCGCGCGATCAAGGCCATAAAGCACCTGCGATTTCTTGTAAATGCTCGTCTCAGGCGTGTTCAGGTACTTAGGACCGTCGTCGTCATTATTCATTTTGCGAGCTCCGAAACCGATCGGATCACCAGTAATTGAGTGAATCGGCCACATCACTCTGCCACGAAAACGATCATAAACGCCGCGTGTACCTTGGGTGGCAAGGCCAGAAGCGAGAATCTCCTTCTCAGTGAAGCCGCGCTTGCGCAGCTCTTTCAACAGCGAATCCCAGCTATTGGGAGAATAGCCAATGCGATAGGACGCAATTACGGCGTCGTCGAAACCACGCTCGTAGAGCATTTCTTTCGCTGCCTTGCCCTCCGGCGTCAACAGCTGACGCGAATAAAACTCCTGCGCTACTCGATGCGCGTCTACTAATCGCGAGCGCGTTGGCTCACCACGATGGCGATCTCGCTGCGAAGAGTCCTCTTCATACTCAACGTGGATTCCAGCCTTACGCGCGAGCATTTCCACCGATTCAACGAAGGAGATATGCTCTATCTTCTCAACAAAAGAAATGGCATCGCCGCCTTCACCGCAGCCGAAGCAATGCCAACGCCCCACATGCGGGCGCACATTGAACGATGGAGTCTTTTCATCATGAAAAGGGCACAGACCTTTAAGCGAACCAGTACCAGCAGATTTGAGCGTGATGTACTCTGAAATCACATCTTCAATGCGCGTGCGTTCGCGCACTTCGTCGATGATCTCGCGCTTAATGAGTCCTGCCATAGCTGTATTCTACCGAAACCGCTCCGCTTAATTGCGCAGCATTCCACATAATTGCGCATGCCATTGGCGGGCCGATTGATCGGTCAATGAAGCGATCTGATCTGCGATAACGCGCCGACGTTCAGCGTCGGTGGAGGCAGAATCCCAAAATCCTAAAAATACCGATTCGAGCCGCTCGCGAGGAGATTCGCTAATCGCGTCCATAAGGTCAAAGAGCACAGTGCGCTGCTCATAATAAACCGGCTCATGCTCGCGCGGTTGCATCACGTAGTACACCGCAATGCCTTTGAGCAGCAAAATCTCAGCCTTGGTCTCTTCAGGAACAACCACGTGTGCGTTATAGCGAAGAAGCGGCTCGGTACCGTGCTCAGCCAAGGTGGCTTGAGCAACATCGCGCACAAACCGCCCGATCAAATCAGACGTAAGATCCTTGAGCATTGCCAAATCGCGCAAAGAACCACAGAACTCGCGCGGCCACGAGTCCATTTTTGTAATTCGCTCAAATGCTTGTGCCAAATCATCAACCGACAAGCTGGGACGATACCATTCCATAGTCGATTCGAAGATTGCTTCGCGTTCTGCCATCATATTTGCCATTGCCAAAGGACGACGCACAAAACGCGAGGTATTGGCGGTACTGTGTACAACGGCGTCTTCCAGATCGTGTACGGAATAGGCGATATCGTCCGAGAGATCCATGATCTGTGCTTCTACGCAACGCTCCCAACCGTGTTCGCCGTGCGCCCAATGGAAGACATCGAGATCGTCGTCGTACGCGCCGAATTTATTCGCTTTCGACGCCGGTCCCTCACCTTGCGCCCATGGGTATTTGATTGTAGCGTCCACAGTAGCGCGGGTGAGGTTAAGACCAGCTGAGCGCCCGTCAGAATGAAAACGTTTCGGCTCGAGACGGCTAAGTACCCGTAGCGTTTGGGCGTTGCCTTCGAATCCGCCAATATCTGATAGCAGCTCGTTGAGTGCGCGTTCTCCGTTGTGACCAAATGGTGGGTGTCCGATATCGTGGCACAGGCAAGCGGTTTCCACAATATCTGGATCGCAGCCGAGAATCTTCGCCAGCGAACGGCCTACTTGTGCGACTTCGAGCGAATGTGTGAGTCGAGTGCGGATAAAATCATCTGACTCTGGCCCTAGCACCTGGGTTTTTGCGCCGAGACGCCGCAAAGCAGAGGAGTGCAAGACGCGCGCCCGATCCCGTTCGAAATCGGTACGGGTATTGTTCTTGGGTGGCTCAGGTACCCACCGCTCAATATCTTGGGATTCATACTGCGTCTGCACAGTATCAACGATAGCGATTTTGTGCTCGAAGTGGCACTCAACGCACATACATATACGAAGAATGCGCCAAAGTCACAGTTTTGGAGCTGTATTAACCGCCAGAAATCCCAATTTCGGCTTCATGAATCTTGGCTTGCTGGGCACTATTAAGCAGGTGGCTTTCGAGCCAAAACTCGGGCAAATGCGGCCGCTTTGGATTGCCAGCACGCCCCCGTTGCCCGCTCGCTGCCTGTGGATACTCCTGATCAAGATCCAAGGAATTGAGCCGTTCTTCCAACTCAGCAAGCGTAGATACAAGGCCGAGCTGATGGCGTATTTCCCCGCCCACTGCGAAGCCTCGCATGTACCAGCTCATATGCTTTCGCATCTCGCGCAAAGCGCGGTGTTCATCGTTAAAATGCTCGACTGATAACTGGGCATGACGCAGGATAACTTGGGCGACTTCACGCAAAGTGGGTCGGTATCGCGCCTCACTGCCGTGCAAATGGGCAGCAAGATCGTAGAAAATCCACGGCCTGCCCTGACACCCACGCCCGATGACGACGCCGTCGCAACCCGTTTGTGCCATCATCCGGTTTGCGTCCTCTGCTTCAAAAACATCACCGTTGCCAAAAACCGGCAAATCGGAAATCTCTTTGAGAATTGCAATTTTCTCCCAATCAGCTTGCCCCGCATAATGCTGCTCTGTGGTTCTCGCATGCAAGGTAAGCCCACTAATTCCCGCGCTGCGCGAAATACGCGCCACATCACGGAAAGTCTCGTGATCGGCGTCGATACCGATACGGAATTTAGCCGTTACTGGAACCTCATGCGTTCGTCCACGCGATGCCGTTTGTGCAGCTCGCACAGCTGATTTCACCACGTCTTCATAGAGGTCGTGTTTCCACGGCAAGGCTGATCCGCCACCCTTGCGAGTCACTTTCGGAACGGGGCAACCGAAATTGAGGTCAATATGATCGGCAAGTTCTTCTTCAACCAGTATCTTGACAGCTGCGGCAGTCGTTGCTGGTTGAACTCCATAAAGTTGCACGGAGCGAACTGGATCCCCCTCATCAGGCTTGACCATATTGAGCGTTTCAGGGATTCGTTCTACCAATGCGCGAGTGGTGATCATCTCGCATATATAGAGCCCAGCAGGGGCAAGGTTTCCAACGGTTCGGCCACTGCGGGCTTCATAACCAGCAATTTCGGCGCCCTGCTGCCCAAATTCACGGCAGATCTGGCGAAAAGGCGGATTAGTAACTCCTGCCATCGGCGAAAGCATCATGGGGGTTCCGAGCGAGACTGCTCCAATATTTATCACTAGGAGCCTTCCTTTGTGGACACATGTTTACCTTTGGACTTGCCCGTTGCCTTCGCAGTAACAGACGAATGTTTTTCCTTACTTGGCGACACGGGAGCGAGCACCGCCGCAATCGCGGTGGTCATTGGAATGGCGAGAACGAGTCCAATTGAGGCGACGAGCGTGCGAATGATTTCTTCTGCCACCTCACCAATCACGAAGAAGTCAAGAAATCCGCGATCAATCAATGCAGCAGCCATGAGCAATGGCAACGCAGTACCAACATAGGCAAATGCCAAGGTATATACCGTTGAGGCGATATGGTCACGGCCGACGATCATCCCTTGCCGCACTAACTGTTGGCGGCTCGCCGTCGGATTGGCGGCGTGCAACTCCCACACCGTAGATACCTGGGTGATTGTAACGTCGTTCAGAGCACCCAAACCGGCAAGCACCATTCCTGCCAACAATATCTGCTGCATAGAAACATCTGGCAGGTAGCCAGTTAGCGAAATAGCTGCGTCACTGTATGTGCCAGTCAGTTTCGTTGTGCCAATTGAAAGCACCGCAGCAAAGGCCGTGATCATAAGGCCAGCAAAAGTGCCCAGCACCGCCGTCGTCGTTCTAATCGAAATACCATGTGCGAAATATATCGACGCAAACATCATTGCAGCTGAACCCACCGCCACCACCAAAAATGCTGGCTTGCCAGCCATAAGGGCGGGTAGCAAAAACAAAACCACCACAGCGAGGGAGGCGGCCAAACCGACGAGAGCAGCAAGACCCTTGCCACGCGCAACAAGTGCTACTACCAGCACATATACAACGGCAATAAGCAACAAAGGAGTGCTGCGATGGAAGTCTACGAAAATATAAGCGATGCCGGTGTCGATCGACTGAGGAGTAAAAAGTGCTTCGACTTCATCCCCCACTCGCAATCCGTTCTTGACGATTTCAAATGGCACGCTGATAGGCACTTCTACCCCATCAACTTTCATTTTCACCGGTGTTTGACCGTTTACGTCACTGGCACCTATAACCGAAATTTCGCCCACGACCTTCGATGTACCAGGCGCGTTGAGCGGGTGGGTGCCAACTCGAGATTCCTTAGCTGAAGGCCACAAAATGATCATCGCGATAACCGTGAGTATCGCGAGCGGCACGATGATGACACTGAGGATGCGCACAACTTTTTTTCGCTTCTCAGGATCAAGATTAAGCGGTGCCGAGTGAGAATGGGAATGCGAATGGGCATGCGTATGCTCTGCCATCGGCAACTCGTGAGCACTATCGGCTCCGTAAGGAATCTGGTCAACAGAGCGCGGGAGGGCGCGTTCGTTGCCGTCCGCACCCTCCGCATTCTTGAAGAACTTCACAAATTATCCTTGCCTTAGGCGCCGATAAGCTTTCCTGCGAGGAACTGCTCAACTTCGGCAATCGGAATACGAATCTGTGCCATCGTATCGCGATCACGCACGGTAACGGCGTCGTCCTCAAGCGAGTCGAAATCAACCGTAATGCAGTACGGAGTTCCGATTTCGTCCTGACGGCGGTAACGGCGGCCAACCGCACCGGCGTCGTCGAAATCGATATTCCAGTTACGACGCAACTTAGCTGCAATTTCACGTGCCAACGGTGAGAGCTGTTCCGAACGCGAGAGTGGCAAGACGGCAGCCTTAACCGGTGCCAAACGTGGATCCAGCTTCAATACGATGCGCTTGTCCACGCCACCCTTGGTATTTGGTGCCTCATCTTCGGTGTAAGCCTCGACCAAGAACGCCATCATTGAGCGGGTCAAACCTGCCGACGGCTCAATCACATACGGAGTGTAACGCTCGCCCGTGGCTTGATCGAAGTATTCGAGCTTCTTACCGGAAGCCTCAGAGTGGGAGGAAAGATCAAAATCGGTGCGGTTGGCGATGCCCTCGAGTTCTCCCCACTCACTACCCTGGAAACCGAAGCGGTACTCGATATCTACCGTGCGCTTCGAGTAATGGGAGAGCTTTGCCTGTGGGTGCTCGTAAAGGCGCAGATTGTCTGGATTCACACCCAAGTCCTTGTACCAGTCAAGACGAGCGTCGATCCAAGACTGATGCCACTGCTCATCCTCCCCTGGCTTGACGAAGAACTCCAGCTCCATCTGCTCAAATTCGCGGGTACGGAAGATGAAGTTTCCGGGCGTGATCTCGTTACGGAAGGACTTTCCAACCTGACCAATGCCAAATGGTGGCTTACGACGGGCGGTGGTAAGCACGTTATTGAAGTTGACGAAAATACCCTGTGCCGTTTCTGGACGCAGGTAATGCAGGCCAGACTCGTCGTCTACCGGGCCGAGGAAGGTCTTGAGCAAGCCGGAGAATGGCTTAGACTCAGTCCACGTTCCGCGATTGCCACAGTTTGGGCATGGGACGTCCGCCATCGACACTTCTTCTTCCGAAATGCCCTTCTTTGCTGCGTATTCTTCGATCAACTGATCTTCACGCAAGCGCTTGTGGCAACTGGTACATTCAACCAAAGGATCTGAGAATGTGGCCACGTGGCCAGAAGCAACCCATACCTCACGCGGTAAAATGATCGAGGAATCGAGGCCGACGACGTCCTCGCGAGCAGTAACGTTTGCTTTCCACCATTGGCGCTTAATGTTTTCTTTGAGTTCGACGCCGAGTGGGCCATAGTCCCATGCGGATCGAGTTCCGCCGTAAATCTCGCCCGCAGGAAATACGAAGCCACGACGCTTTGCAAGCGAAATTACGTTATCCAACCGTGATGGCGCTGGTTTTGCCATGAAATACACTCCTTGTTGAGTCCACATCTGGATGATGTGGTGATTTTCTACCACTGGCTGTGGCAGTGTCCAAGCACCGAATCCGGCAGCTGAACGTATTAACGCAGTTAAATCGCCAAATTATCGCTTCAACGATCGTGCGCTCCTGCGTTTGATTGTACGTAAGTATTGTTGCGGCTACGAAACGCGCTCACACATTTCCCAAAGAATAGTGCAATATCACACACTCTACACTTGACTCCTTAATGAAAACTAATGAGAATAGTTTGCATGAAGGAAAAACTATCACTGAAATTCGCGGCGCTCGTTGGTGCCGCGGCTCTTGCCCTAGCAGGATGCTCTGGATCAAACGACAGCTCCAAAGATTCATCCAAGCTCAATGTGAGCACGTCGTTCTACCCGATCACCTATCTCGTTGAGAAGATCGGTGGTGACGCCGTTGCCGTCAATGACCTCACACCCCCTGGCTCTGATGCACACGGCGCAGAGCTCTCACCTGCAGAGATCGCAAAGATGGAGAAGTCTGACCTCGTTATCTACCTTGCCACGATGGCTCCATCAATTGACGAAGCAATCAAAACAGCAAAAATCAAGAAGTCATTAGAGATCGGGCAGTCGGTTTCGCTTCTTCCGCGCACCGAAATTGCTGCGGTTTCTGAAGAACTTCCAAACGTTGATCCTAAGGCCAAGGCAGACGATCACAAAGATGAGGCTAAGGGTCACGATGACCACGATGCCGAGCACAAAGATGACCACAAAGACGACACCAAAGGTCACGACGAGCACGACGACGATCACAAGGCTGAGGGGCACGATCATGAAGCTGAAGGTCATGACCACGAAGGCGAAGGCCATGACGAGCACGGCCACAATCACGGTGTAAACGATCCTCACTTCTGGACCGATCCGAACCGCCTTGCAAAAGCTGCTCCGGTGATCGCTGATGAACTTGCAAAACTCGACTCGAAGAACGCTGAGAAGTTCAAGGAGAACGCCAAGAAGATTGCCGATGACCTCACTAAGCTCGCCAGCGACTTCAAAGCTACGCTATCGAAAGAACAGTGTACGACGCACTCCTTCGTAGTAACTCACCTCGCTTACGGTTACTTGGCAAAAGAGAACAACCTCAAGCAAATTGGCATTGCTTCCTTTGATCCAGACCTTGAGCCATCACCAGCTCGCATCGCACAGATCAAAGAAATCGTTTCTCGCGATCACGTCAACACCATCTTCACCACTTCCGATCAGGAGATGAAGGTTGCGAACTCGGTTGCAAATGAAACAGGTGCAAAAGTTCAGGTTCTTGATCCTGCCGCCACCAAGCGCGACAAGAGCAAAGACTATATGGACGTCATGAAAGAGAATTTCAAGATGCTCGCTGACTCCATGAACTGCAAGTAAAGTTCATAATCAATCACGACTGATTGAGATGCGCTGGTTACTGATACGATTTATCAGTAACCAGCGCATCACTGATATAGCGAAACTGAGATACCAGTACAGCCGAACACACTCGCCGTTCTCAGGTATCAAGCGTTGGGACGCTTACAGCATTGCCTCGCCGGTATAGCGCGAACAGCAAGTCTAAGGAGATTCATGACGAACTCAATCATTGAGGTGCAAGGATTGCACGTCACCCTAGGAGCAGCCCATATTCTGCGTGGAATAGACCTCGACATTTGTGCAGGCACCACACTCGCTATCCTTGGACCAAACGGCTCTGGAAAATCAACGCTCGTTCGTGCACTTGTTAATGCGATTCCTCATTCTGACGGCTATATCAAACTCCTCGGTGAGGATCTGAACCACACGCACAAAGTGGCATGGAAAGATATTGGCTACGCACCACAGCGCATCACCGCCAGCGCCGGCGTCCCTGCTACCGCACTCGAAACAGTTGAGAGCGGATTAGTCTACGGCGGCTCGCTTCGTCTGCCAAAAGATTCTAAAGCACGTGCAATCGCGGCACTTGAGCTCGTCGGCCTTGCTGAACGCGCGAAGGAATCGGTGCAAACTTTTTCCGGTGGCCAACAACAACGAGTGCTTATCGCGCGAGCTTTGGTGAAGAAGCCCAAGATTCTCTTTCTTGATGAGCCTTTTGCCGGAATTGACAAAGAATCACGCAATAGCATCATTTCGACGCTTCACCAGCTCAAAGCCGATGGAGTTACACTCGTCCTCGTTCTCCATGAGCTCTATGGACTCGAAGAGCTGATCGACGAATCCATCATGCTTGAACACGGACGGATTGTTGCCACCGGCTCCCCTAGTTCTTTTGTTGGACGCGCTGAACACGCGCATCCCCACCACGACCATCAGCATCCTCATCAATCTACTACCCCATCCTTCCGCGCTCCCGAATTAGGAGGGCAATTGCCATGATTATCGATATGCTTTCATCAACACTGATGCAACGCGCACTCGTCGTCGCCGTCCTCGTTGGACTTGCGGCACCAGTGGTCGGAACTTATTTGGTGCAGCGCAAGCTCACACTACTCGGTGACGGTATCGGCCACGTAGCACTCACCGGCGTCGCCCTCGGCTGGATCGGCGCGGGCGCAGCTCAAGCGACTAATCGCGATGCTTGGGCCGTACCGGGAGCCATCATCGCTTCTGTCATCGGCGCCCTTGCCATTGAATGGATGCGCAACCGCGCACATTCGTCTGGCGACGTGGCACTGGCGCTACTATTTTACGGCGGAATTGCAGGTGGCGTGCTACTCATCGGCATTGCCGGAGGCACGACCACAAACCTGAACGGTTACCTATTCGGCTCAATTTCTACCGTGACTCAAACCGATATGTGGCTCACTGTAGGACTGACTATTTTTATTTTGGCAGTTGGAATTGGCTTAAAACCAGCGCTTTTTACCTTATGTCACGACGCCGAGTACGCGCGTGCGTCAGGACTTCCTGTTGGACTGTTATCCGTACTGATTTCGGTAACGGCGGCTTTGACTGTTTCTGTGGCAATGCGTGTGGTGGGCGCGTTGTTGGTATCGGCGCTGATGATCGTTCCAGTAGCGATCTCACAAATGGTCACGCGTTCGTTCCGCGCAACAATGTTTATCGCGATGGCGTTAGGAATTACGGTCAGCGTGAGTGGACTCACAATCACTTATGTGAAGCCATGGTCCCCCGGTGCAACCATTGTACTTATCGCCGTCGGATTATACTTGATAGTGGCTATTATCAGGCCTACAATCATTGCTGTATTCCATCGGAACAATTTCGTCGAGCCTCACCAGCTTCTCGATTCCGACGTCGTCATCGCCCAAAAACACGGCGAGTACTCCTCCGATGAGTACAAAAGCGGAAATACTAACCACTGTTGAACAATTTTGCGCTAATATCCTTCTTATTGAAGAACATTAGGCGTTATCAGTTCTTCATAGGAGGATAATATGCAGAGAATGACAAAGCAGCGTGCTGCGATTATGCAGCTATTGCGTTCGCAAAATAATTTTTTGTCGGCACAAGATCTTCATGATTTGTTGCGACAGAATGGTCAGAATATCGGACTTGCCACCGTGTACCGCAATCTGCAAGCGCTTGCACAAATTCGTTCCGTTGATGTTGTGCGTCAAGAAGGATCCGATGTCCAGCTTTTCCGCTACTGTGCAGAAGACACGCACCATCATCATCTCGTGTGCCGTAGCTGCGGAAAAACGGTTGACATCCAAGGCGACGCAGTTGAAAAATGGGCTGCAGCCATTGCCAACGAGCACGATTTTAGCGATGTGACGCATTCTGTCGAGCTGTATGGTCAGTGCACGTCCTGCGATAAAAAGCAAAAGTAGATTCATAAGGTGAATGTGTGATGGAAGAATTTCCGGTACGTCTCCCCATTAAATTAGGGCAGCTACTCAAACTAGCGTCTCTTGCCGAAAACGGCGCAGATGCTCGTAGTTTGATTACTGAGGGGTACGTTTACGTAAACGGTGAGTTGGAACTTCGCCGCACACATCAGCTCTCGGACGGCGACGAAGTTCGCGTTGACGACGGTTATGGCAATAGCGTGAGCCTCAAAGTGGTGAGCGAGTAGCATTAGCCGTCAAGCGTAAAGCTGGGCATGATACTGGTGTGGGAAGCATTTAATGCTTCCCACACTCTTTTGTTCTTTAAGCCTCTTTAAGCACTGTTAAAGCCTGAAGCCGCACAAGCACTCCCACTCACTACTAGTAGACGTGTTCTACGACCCTCAATGCCCCAATATACAATCGCGCCCAAGCAAGACTTTTAGATCGCCATACAGACTCGGGCTTGCCGTAACGCTAAAGCGCGTATCAAGCTGCACCACCGTCGTCTTCTTCGCCTGCTTAATATGCATTCGCACTGGTGCTGTGCCTGGATACTGACTCAATAGCTGCTTGAAACGCTCCATGAGTTCCGAGGTGCACATGCGCTCAGCGATATGAATATCAATCGGTAAATCGGCATCAATATCGGTTGGCGGCATACTCATCTCACGGGCGTTGAGGGACACAGCACCGTCGCGAATCGACACACGAGCAGTAACCGAGACCACCGAATCTTGCAAGAGCATCGACGACACTGTTTGGTAGGTTGCCGGGAAGAAATTGACTTCCACAGATCCAGTCAGATCCTCAACAATTGCCGTTGCCCACGCCTTGCCATTCTTCTTGGAAATACGGGTCTGAACCGAGCTAATAATGCCCGCTACCACCACAGATGCGCCATCGCTGAGGGATTCATTATCGAGCAGTTCAACGATGGTCGTATCTGAATTTCGGTTCAGGAATGGTTCTAGGCCAGAGAGTGGATGATCCGAAACGTAAAGACCAAGCATATCGCGCTCAAAATTGAGTTTTTGTTTCTTGTCCCACTCCGGGATATCAGGAACTGAAACTTCAAATCCTCCCGATGTGTCCCCACCTAAATCGCCAAATAAATCAAACTGTCCCGCAGCCTCATTACGTTTGAGCGAGACAACCGAATCGACTGCTTCTTCAACAATCCCTAGCAGCGAACGCCGCGAATAACCCATACTATCGAAAGCACCCGCCTTGATGAGACATTCGAGCGCCCGCTTATTGCAAACTTGAAGTGGCACTTTGTCAAGGAAGTCTTGGAAGGATGTAAATACCCCTTTTTCCTCTCGCGCATTGATAATGCCATCGACGACGTTCGAGCCCACGTTTCGCACAGCTGAAAGTCCCACGCGAATTTCCTCGCCAACAGCCCAGTAATCAGCTCGTGATTCATTCACATCAGGAACCAATACCGCAATTCCCATTCTCCGACACTCAGCCAAATACGTAGCAACTTTGTCTTTTTTGCCGGTATTTGACGTGAGCAGAGCAGCCATAAACTCTGCTGGGAAATGAGCCTTTAAGAAAGCAGTTTGATAGGAAACTAATGCGTATGCTTCCGAATGCGATTTATTGAAAGCGTAGGACGAGAATGGAACGAGAATCTCCCACAGCGTATCAATAGAGTTCTGCGAATAACCATTCGCCCGCATACCTGCAGAGAATCCTTCAAACTGTTGTTGAAGCACCTCAGCTTTCTTCTTACCCATTGCTTTGCGCAAAATATCTGCTTGCCCAAGTGTAAAGCCCGCAAGTTTCTGGGCAATACGCATAACTTGCTCTTGGTAAACGATCAAGCCATGAGTTTGTCCAAGGATTTCCTCAAGCGATTCTTCAAGCTCAGGGTGAATAGGAGTTTTTTCTTGCAGGCCGTTTTTTCGCAGTGCGTAGTTGATATGGGAATTAGCACCCATTGGACCTGGTCGATACAGTGCAGAAACAGCAGAAATATCGGCAAAATTGTCCATTTTCATCTGCTTGAGAAGGCTGCGCATACCGCCACCATCAAGCTGGAAAATTCCGAGCGTTTCCGCTCGTGCCAGTAGCTCGTACGTCTTCTTATCGTCGAGGCCAATTTCATCAATATTGGGTGGATTTTTACTGTTTTCCGCCGCGTTTCGCAATGCGTCGTTGATGACGGTGAGGTTCGACAGACCCAAGAAATCCATCTTGATCAGGCCCAGTTCCTCGCATTGCGGATATTCGAACTGAGTGAGAATAGCGCCGTCTTTCGCGTTCTTCATGATTGGGATAACATCGGTGAGCGGTGCAGACGACATAATCACCGCACAGGCATGCATGCCCGTTTGGCGCACCAAGCCTTCAAGCCCCAAAGCCAAGTCAAATACTTTTTTCGCATCGGGATCATTATCAACAGTGGCGCGGAACTCACTCGCTTCCGCAAAGCGCGGATGCGCCTTGTTGTATATCTGATTCACTGGAATGTCTTTGCCCATGACCGACGGCGGCATCGCTTTGGTGAGCCTGTCGCCCATTTCAAAGGGATAGCCAAGTACACGCGCAGAGTCCTTGAGCGCTTGCTTGGATTTAATCGTGCCGAAGGTAACTACTTGAGAGACTTTATCTTTACCATATTTCTTTTCAACGTATTCGATAACTTCCCCACGACGACGGTCGTCGAAGTCAATATCAAGGTCGGGCATCGAAACGCGCTCTGGATTCAAGAATCTCTCAAAGAGCAGATCGTGGCGAATCGGATCAAGCTGAGTGATACCGAGCGCATATGCAACCATCGAGCCAGCTCCAGAGCCACGTCCAGGCCCAACTCGGATTCCTTCATTGCGCGCCCATTTAATATAGTCCGAAACCACCAAGAAGTAGCCCGGGAAGCCCATATTGACGATTACTTCTACTTCGTAATTGGCACGTTGGCGAACGTGATCAGGGATCTTTTCGCCAAAGCGCTCATGCAGGCCATTTTCAACTTCACGAATAAACCACGAGGTTTCGTCCTCGCCCGGTGGAACGGGAAACTGTGGCATATAGTTGGCGCCATCAGCGGTAGTTTGAAATTTGACGTCACAACGTTCCGCAATGAGCAAAGTATTGGAACAGGCCTCAGGAATATCGCTAAATAGCTCCTGCATTTCGCGGGTTGAACGCAAATAGTAGCCTTCGCCGTCGAAACGGAAACGGTCTGGATCCATCAGAGTTGAACCCGAGTTGATACACAACATCGCATCTTGAATCTTGGCATCAGATTTTTTCACATAGTGTGAATCGTTCGTGGCAATAATTGGTGCATCAATTTCACGCGCTAGCGCAAGCAGCTCTTTTTGTACTTTTCGCTCAATTTCAATGCCGTGATCCATAACTTCAACAAAGAAATTATCTTTGCCGAAAATATCTTGGAGCTCCCCAGCCGCACGCACTGCTTCGTCGTACTGTCCAAGACGCAATCGGGTCTGAACTTCCCCAGATGGGCAGCCGGCGGTGCCAATCAGCCCTTCATGGTAGGTCTCCAGTAGCTCACGATCCATGCGCGGCCACTTGCCCATCTGCCCTTCCAGTGAGGCTAACGATCCCATCCGAAAAAGATTGTGCATACCGGTGTTATTTTCCGATAGCAGCGTCATGTGGGTATAAGCGCCACGCGCCGAGACGTCGTCGGCAGATTGCGCAGGAGTACCCCACTTCACACGCGTATTATCGAATCGCGAGGTACCCGGCGTCATATACGCCTCGATACCGATAATCGGCTTCACACCAGCTTGTGTGGCAGTTTTCCAAAATTCAAAGGCCCCAAACAGGTATCCGTGATCGGTGATCGCAACTGCAGACTGCCCTTGCTCAGCCACCTCAGCAACCAATTTGCTGATTTTGGCAGCACCGTCAAGCATCGAGTAATCGGTATGAACGTGCAGATGAGCGAAATCCTGTTGAGCCATGTTACTAGTTTACAGAGCGAGTGCCACTTGCGGGCGTTCAAATCAGCGCAAACACCAATTCACGCGAAAAACTTCCTCAATGAATTACGTCACGGTTGCACAAATTGATTTCACAAGCCATATCGCGGTGTTCGATTTGTGCGTCGAGATAGATGCGCTCGTCAATGCTACGATATCCGAGGCTTTCATAAAATGGGACTGCTTGCAACTGCGCCGACAACACACAACGCAGGCGGCCGTCGTCCTCAGAAAACTTCTGCGCCGCGATGCGGTGAGCTGCTTCCATAAGAGCTCTTCCGTATCCATAGCCGCGAGCATTAGCGCGAACTGCTACCCGTCCGATATGTACCTCCCCTGCCCCATCTGGCAAAATCCGCGCAGTGCCCAGATCTGCATCGCCATCACGCAACAGCACGTGCACAGTGTTCGGATCACGATCTAATGCATCAATTTCCTCAGCCAATGGAACTTTTTGCTCCTGGACAAACACCTCTTTGCGAATTGTAAAGCAACGTTGTAGCTCTTCTTCGGCATGAACTTCATGCACCTCAATCATCACATCACGCCCTGACGCATAAGCTCCAAAGCATGGTGTAAGTCAGCAGGATAGGGCGAGCTGAACTCCACGTATTCATTAGTGCGTGGGTGATCAAATCCAAGTGTGACGGCGTGCAACCATTGGCGCTCCAGCCCGAGTTTCGCCGATAGCACCGGATCTGCACCGTACATTTCATCGCCGACGCACGGGTGGCGCGTTGCCGCCATATGCACGCGTATTTGGTGGGTACGTCCCGTTTCCAGGTGTACTTCGAGCAAAGTACCACCAGACATCGCCTCAAGCGTGTCGTAATGGGTTACTGCGAATTTTCCGTCGTCGCGTACTCCCATCTTCCACTGATGCCTGAAATCGCGACCGATGGGCGCTTCAATCGTACCCACTGTCGGTTCGGGGTGTCCTTGTACCAAAGCATGGTAGATCTTCGTTACCGTGCGGTCACGAAATGCACGTTTCAGCAGGGTATAAGCAATCTCTGACTTCGCCACCACCATCGCACCAGTCGTGCCGACATCGAGGCGGTGTACGATTCCCTTGCGCTCAGGCGGACCCGACGTCGTTAAACGCACACCCATCGCCAGCAGAGCGCCAAGTACGTCTGGACCTTCGAAATTCAACGACGCGTGTGCCGCTACCCCAACGGGCTTATCGACCACGATGATATCGTCGTCTTCAAACAAAATATTCATCCCCGGCACCGGCGTGGGCACTGGCTCAAGCGAAGGCGGAGCTGGAATATCGACCTCGATCACCATGCCTTCAGCTATCTTGAATGAACCTTTGCTGGCAGGTATCCCATCAACCCACACTTTTCCGTCAAGAATCAGATCGAGACATTTAGCTCGTGAAATTCCCGTGAAGCGCGAAAGTGCCGCATCGAGACGCTCTCCACTAAATTCGGGGAATACTGGGTAAGTACTTAGGCTCACTACATTTCCTCATATTGCGATGACGCCGGATTCAGTTTCGTTCCGAGGTCGCTTCTACGGTTGGGTTTTCTTCGTTGTCGGCAGCTGCTGGTTCTATGGGCGCTTGTTCAGCAGATAGGTGTCCGTCAGCTGGTTCTACAGGAGCTTGCGTTGGATCAAGTGCTTCAATTGCCACAAAAGCGATCACGCCGATCACCAGCGCGATATCAGCAATATTTCCAATGAACCAATTGTTGTAGTTGATGAAATCCACAACGTGTCCACGACCAAAACCTGGTTCGCGGGTGAGGCGATCAATAAGATTCCCCACCGCACCTGCCCAAATGGCACTCAAGATAATTACTTGGCTACGCCGTGGAAATTTCAGCAGGATGAACGGCATGGCAATTGCCACCAAGGCAGAAAACACCGTAAAGATCCAGGTAGCGCTATTTCCTAGCGAAAACGCCGCACCAGAGTTATACGTGAGCTTCAATGAGAGCCACGATCCCAAAATCTCAACATCATGCCCGTCAGCAAGCTGTTCGACCGCCCAAATCTTCGAGACTTGGTCGATCAAAACGATAACCGCAAATACGAGCAACGGTAGTACCCAAAAACTTATACGTTTCTTCACGCTCTTAGCCTATCAACAAAAAGGAGGGCATCTCACGATGCCCTCCTCCTTTTTAAGTTTCGTCAGATTTGACCAGTCTGACCTTGTCCATTGCTTTCTACATTGCTAAGCAAGGACTCGAGGTAGCTCTTGAGACGTGTGCGGTAATCGCGCTCAAACTCACGCAATTCAGAAATCTTACGTTCGAGTAAGGAACGCTCCTCTTCGAGCTTGGTGAGTGTGCGGTTGTAGTTGTCCTCAGCGTCGGCGATGATGCGGGTGCGCTCAGCTTCTGCCTCGGTGATGATACGCTCAGATTCGGCTTTTCCATTGGCTACATACTCGTCGTGGAGACGCTGAGCCAGCGAGAGAACGCCAGTTGCCGAAGCAGCCTCGTCGGTAACAGGCTGTGCGAATGAAGCTGTGGAATCTGCTTGAGTTGGCTGTGATTCAACCTGTTGTGGCGTTGCTACACCAGCAGCATTTTCAAGCTCGGTAACACGAGCCTGTGCCGACTTCAATTGTGCTTCAAGTTCAGCCTTTTCTTTGGTCAGCTGAGCAATGGTCTCAGCGACTTCGTCTAGGAAAAAATCGACTTCGTCCTGATCGTAGCCGTCCTCAACGCTCTTTGGTGCTTTGAAGCGCATGTTGACGACATCGTTTTCCGTCAGCATTGCCATGTTTGTACCTCGTGTCTAAGTTATGTGTCTAATAGCAAATATTTTATCTCGACAATTTCACGAATGCGAAAAATCGCCCGAAACAATTAATTGCTCTCTTTCAAGTTACAGGTATTTTTTATCACATTCCAACAGTTCGCCGCCATAAAACAGCATATTGATTTAATCCTAAATCACCACATATGGCACAAACAGTTGAATTTGCGCCATTTCTCAGATCAAAAGAACTGCGATCCTCGTGATAAGAAACATAAGAAATTTGATTGAGAAATAGAGAACGATGAACCCAATATCTATCGCAACTGCACCAAATCGCACCGGTTGGATATAACGTCCAATCAGTCGTAGAGGTGGATCTGTGAGTCGATAGATCCAGTTTGCGGCCACAAGCACAGCGCCGCGCGGCTGCCAATCACGTGCAAAAATCTGTGCGAAATCGAAAATCACACGCCCGATTAAAATCAGAATGTAGAGTTCACACGCCCAGTATAGAAAATTGAAGATTGTGATAATCAATGGTCACTATCCTCAATGAGAGAAGTCGTGCTCTGCCTCGGAACCACGCGAATCGATACTGACCGAATGTGGGGTGAGCAGGAAAACGTCGTCGGAAATACGTGAGAATGCACCTTCGAGACCAAAGCACAAACCGAGCGCAAAATCCACAATTCGGGCACGCTCGCTATCTGCAGCTTCGCTGAGATTCAAGATCACAGGCAAACCGTTGCGGAACTCCACAGCGAAATCCTTGATGTCTTTGTATGAGGAAACCCAAACCGTAACAATTCGCGCAATGTCGACGTTCGAAACAGAACGGATAGGCGTTACCTGCGCGTCCTCAGACTCGTAGTATTCTTCGTCTGCGTAGTCAACGAAATCGCCTTCTTCGTAGGCGAATTCATCATCACCCACGGCGGCTTTTTGGTTGATCCGATCTAGAAAACCCATGTTCTCTCCTTTATAAAGCATGCTGATATAAAACTATTAAAGATGGTTATGAAAAGGAAGACCTCGACGGGCGTGTCTGAAAACTGCCCCGATGAATCTCGCGCTAATGAAGAAATTGCGGCCTTTGATAGGCAATCACCAAAGGCCGCAAGGTTGAAGTCGCGTTAGTTGATCGAGATCCTACTCTTCGCCAAAGAGGAAAGGTGGGATGTCAAGATCAGGACGACGGCGAGTCGATTCGTCGTCGAGGATTGGCGGCACGTCAAGTGACGTCGGTGCCGGAGCTTGCGTTGCAAGTGGCGGAAGCTCCGCATCCTGGTTCGCGTGCGGAGCTGCAGGAGAAGCAATATTGCCGCTAACAGCTGGACGCTGTGCCACGCGCTCGTTGGAGGTTGGGATTTCGCGGTGCTTTGCTCCCTGCTCTGCTGCAACAGGCGCTGCAGGAATTGCAGGCTGCGCAAGATTTGCTTCAACAGGTGCAAGGTAATCCTCAGTTTCGTCGAAGCCAGCAGCAATAACAGTTACGCGCAGTTCGTCACCGAGCGACTCATCAATCATCAGACCGATAATAATATTTGCATTTGGATCAACAGCTTCCTTAACCAGGTTCGAAGCCTCCGAGTATTCGGTCAAGCCCAAATCGGTGGAAGCAGTAAATGCCAAGAGCACACCATGCGCGCCATCGATACGAGCTTCGAGAAGTGGCGAAGAGATAGCATTTTCTGTTGCTCGCAACGCACGATCTGCACCAGAAGCACTACCAATACCCATCAGAGCAGTACCGGCGTCCTTCATAATAGCTTTCACATCAGCAAAGTCGAGGTTGATCTCGCCTGCCTTGGTGATGAGATCGGAAATACCTTTGACTCCCGAGTTGAGCACTTCATCAGCCATGCGGAAGGCCTCGATAATCCCCACATTCTTTTCAGAGATTTCGAGAAGGCGATCATTAGGAATCACGATGAGTGTATCTACAGCTTCGCGGAGCGCTGCAATACCAGCATTAGCATTGCGAGTGCGCTGTTGCCCCTCGAAACCAAATGGACGCGTAACTACACCAACGGTGAGAGCTCCAAGTTCACGAGCAACTGAAGCGACGATCGGAGCTGCTCCTGTTCCAGTACCGCCGCCTTCACCGGCGGTAACGAAGACCATGTCTGCACCTTCGAGAGCATTGCGAACCGTCTCGATATTCTCTTCAGCTGCACGCTTTCCTACAGTAGGATCAGCGCCAGCGCCGAGTCCTTGGGAAACATTCATGCCGATATCGAGCTTGGTTTCTGCTTCTGATTTTGCCAAGGACTGCGCGTCCGTATTAACAGCGATAAAATCGACGCCCGCTAGTCCGTCTTGAATCATTCGGTCAATAGCGTTTACGCCACCGCCACCAACACCAACAACCTTGATGTCGGCTGCATTATTCATTGATAACATTGCCTATTCCTTCCGAAACCTCAAGTATTACTTGAAGTTTTACGACTTCAACCTCGCGGAAAAAATAATGTCAATGAATCAATTAAGCAACGACATAACAGGCGTGTTGCGCAATTGCCCTCACGGTTTCACAAATCCCCTATTTTGCCACCGCAGCACTCGGCACAGAAACGTCAATCTTCGACTTTGGCTCAGCCAAAATCGAACGCAAAACGCGAGCTTTCGCATCGCCGTCTTTCGAAATTCCCCAGAACACTTCACGCCCGTCCTTGAACGTAAAAGCTAATTGGTATCCAGAAGAAACTTTTAGTTTTGCAACCTGCGCAGTCAAATCAGTATTGAGATATCCGAACAGCTGATTGATGTCTTTCAAAGCACGTTTGGCGTCAATTCCATCTGGAATTGTTTCCAATACCGGCAGGTGTTGGGTCATCTCCGCAGGGAGTTTCAATTCGTCCCCTTTGGCTGAGAATGGAGCGCAAACATTATTTTTATAGATGCACACTACGGGATATTGCGGCTTTATCTCCACCGAGAGCCCAGAAAAAGGTGAAGCACTTACAGTTGCCGATGCGACTTCAGGGATAGCCTCAAGATCACTTTCCAGAGCGCTTCGATCTATACGTAATAATTGGTCGCCTTCGTATTGCTTGAGCACCGCATTAACCTGTGCTTCACTCGTTGCATTACTCGGTCCGTCATAGCTCACCGTGGTATTCGATTCACTAATACGCAATAGTGGAGAAAACAGCAATAGCCAGGTCATGAACGCAAAGACCCCCGCAAGTGCGAGCACACCAGCGAGCCTTTTTATACGCGCCTTACGCACTTCGTGGCGCTGCTCAGTGAGACGATCAGTTAACGACAGCACCGAAGCGTTTTTCTTTTTAGTTTTCGTACCCTCTGAGTTACCTGCTTTTTCAGCTACTGGCTTGGTGGGCATAGCGGCAGCTAGCTTCCTTCGCCATTCTTGGTACTCCGAATGTTGTTCGAGTTCGGCTTCCCTATCGTCACCGTTTGACCTATTGGCAAAACGCCCTTTCACCCGCGAGAGTTTGGCTGCCAAGCCGCCTTGACGAGAACCGGCATTGCTACTTGGCGAGCTATCGTCACCGCTTGTCCACTGATCGTCGTCAATAAAATCTTGGTGCTCATACGCAGCAATGGGAGCGGTTTCAGCGGCAGGAGCACTATGCGCATAGGCAGCAGTTTCAACAAAATCAGCTGTTGTTGGCTTCCCCTGTGAGTCTTCTAATTCTCGATTCGAGAATTTTTCTGGCTTTATTTGCGCGTTATCAGCCGGCGTAATACTACGCGGTTTACGAGGCTGGCGAGGTGCTCTCATGAATTCTTCTCCAGTTCCTCCACGATCACATCGGCCAATTCTGTAACGTCACCTGCGCCAACGGTCAGAATGACGTCGCTAGGTTGAGCATAGCGTGCGATCTCGCGCGCGGCTTGCCAACGGTCGGCGACATAGCGCGATTGTGGCATAAATGCCGTGATTGCATCACCCTCAACACCGTCGGACGGCACCTCGCGCGCTGCGTATACACTGGTGACGACGACGTCGTCGGCAAGCGATAGCGCCTGGGCGAAACGCTGCGCGAAATTCTTCGTACGCGAATACAAATGCGGCTGAAAAAGCACACGCACGTTGCCAGTGAACAACGAACGCGCGGTCCGCAAGGTCACTTCAACCTCGGTTGGGTGGTGCGCATAGTCGTCAATAACGACGACGCCGCCACACTCACCGCGCCGTTCGAAACGTCTACCAGTTCCTTGGAAAGCCTGCAGCGCTCGTGCCATGTCGGTGCCAGAAATACCCAGCTCAATTCCAACCAGCCAAGCACCCACCGCATTGAGCATCATGTGATCGCCGGGCACCGACATATCGACATCGTAGCTAACGCCACCAAAAATAATCTTGGCGCTAGATGTTGCCGTCGAATCGCTCTTATCCTCGCAAAGCTTAGCATGTTGCTCGCCAATATTGCACTCAGTTCGACCGTAAGTCCATACGCGCACTCCCGCCTGCACAGCTGACTGCGCTAGTTTGCGCGATCCGTCATTATCGGTACAGCAAATCAGCAATCCACCTGGCACGATACGAGCTGCGAAATCAACAAATGCCTGCTCGAATTTTTCCAGTGAACCATAGTGATCAAGGTGATCGGCCTCAACATTGAGCACGAGAGCGATGCGTGGTTCATAGTTCAAGAACGATTGATCCGATTCATCAGCCTCAGCAACGATAATATTGCCGCTGCCCAAATAACCACCGGATGCACCACCGGCCAAGGAACCGCCTATGGCACGGGAAGGATCAAGTCCCAGCTCCCCCAAGGCGACTGCCAGCATTCCAGTGGTAGATGTTTTCCCGTGGGCACCAGCAACCGCAATAAACTCCTTGTTTTGCGCGGCCAGCGCCAGTGCTTGCGAACGATGCATAATGTGCTGCCCTCGTTCGCGCGCGATAGTCAATTCGGGATTTTCAGGCTTGATAGCAGAAGAGGTCACCACGATAGCATCGGCATCAACATTTTTCGCTGCGTGTCCCACGGCGACGACGGCGCCCGCTTGCCGTAACCGTTGCACGTTTTGCGAGTCCTCACGGTCTGATCCATGCACTTCATGGCCTTGTGCCATAAGCAAATCTGCAACCACAGACATGCCGGCACCGCCGATTCCAATAAGATGAAATTTCACGAGGCAATCTCCAGTGTTTTCTGCGCCAATACGTGTGCACCATCAAGCGCAGACGCTGCGCGGGCGTTTTTCGCCATCTCGTTCAAGCGGTCTTCTTTGAACAATGGCAACACGTTCGTACACAACCACTGCGGGGTGAAATCACTATCCGGCACCATCAGCGCACCACCGGCATTAACAACATCTGTGGCATTGAGTGCCTGTTCACCGTTTCCGATCGGCAGAGGCACAAAAATCGCCGGAATCCCCAAACCAGACACTTCGGCAACCATTCCAGCGCCAGCGCGAGTGATCACCAAATCAGCAAGGGCGTAAGCCTTTTCCATTCCGAGCAAGTAATCAATCACTTGGTAGCCGCGACTACGCAATTCCTGCGTACGTTCGCGCACGTCGTCGTCTTTTCCTTTGCCAGTGATATGGAGAACTTGGATACCGGCGTCGATAATGTCGTGAGCGCACTGGGTAATAACATCGTTGAGGTGCACAGCGCCCAAAGAACCACCAGTTACTACAATCACCGGCTTATTTGCATCGAAACCGTAAGAAGCGAGCATCTGAGATCGCAAATCTTGGCGCAATTTTTCATCGTTCGCCAGATTTGAAATGCTTGCGCGCATAGGCAATCCTATCGTTTGCGTGTAGCCCTTGCGCGCTTTCAAATCAGTGGAGGCAAAAGTGAGCGCAACAAGAGAAGCAAAACGCGCACCGAGCTTATTGGCCATACCGGGACGGGCATTGCCTTCATGCACAATCACTGGAATACTGAGCGCTTTCGCCGCCAGATACACTGGCGTAGAAACATAACCTCCAAAACCAACAACAACATTGGCATTCGCTTGGCGAAGAATCTGCTTAGCTACCTCGATAGATTTTCTAAAACGCGGCAAGAAAGTGATCGCATTTTTATTGAGACGACGTGGAAACGGCACCCGATCAATGGTGGCGAGCCGATATCCAGCGGCCGGAACAAGTTCTGCTTCGAGTCCTTGATCGGTCCCAACTACTGTGATTTCTACCTGTGGATTGATTTCTTTGAGCGCATCGGCTGTTGAGAGCAAAGGATTGACGTGTCCAGCAGTTCCTCCACCGGCCAGTACCACCGATATTTGACGATCACGCATCTTTCCTCCTCAACACAGCGCGCGCACGATGCACCAATACAGGGCGTACCCGCAAACTCTCTTTTACGCCAGGCACACCCAACGCGCACGAAATTACTACACCAATCATAAACAAAGTCGCCATCAATGCCGAGCCACCCTGTGACAAGAACGGCAAAGGAACGCCGAATACCGGCAGCAAGCCAGTAACCACACACATATTAAGAAGTGCCTGACCACAGATCCACAAACCGGCTCCTGCGCATACAAGTTGTCCGTATCTAAATGGATGGTTGACGATCAATCGCAAAAATGCCCAAGCCAGCATCAAGAAAAGCACCACAATAATGATAGATCCGAACAAGCCGAGCTCTTCACCAATAACAGCGAAAATGAAGTCGGTATGTGCTTCTTTCAGATCACGCCATTTTTCTTTGCCAGCGCCAATTCCTAAACCAGACCAGCCCCCAGTGCCAAAAGCGAACTGCGCAAACTCAACCTGAGTTGGGTTAGAAATATCGGGCATAGAAAACAAATTATTAAAGTAATCCGAAACTCGGCTGAGGCGCGAAGGCTGTATCGCAATCAATCCCGCTGCGCCAATGACACCAGCTCCGAACACCATGCCAAGATATTTCACCGGCAAACCGCCCAGCCACAGTATGCCTAATCCGATCAGTACGTAAATAATTGATGTGCCCATATCGCCTGGCAAAAGCACCAAACCAGTAGCAATGCCGATTCCTCCGGCGGGCCACGCCAGCGCGTGTAAGTCTTCCATCTGTGGAACACGCAGGCGACCAACCATATGAGCCAGCCACACAATCACTGCCAGCTTCAAAAATTCCGATGGCTGCAACTGGAATCCACCAATTCGCAGCCAGTTGGTGTTACCAGCCACTTCTTTTCCGAAAAAAATCACCGCAAGCTGCAATACGCACGCACCAGCAAATATCACATGGCACAAGCGCTCAATGAACCGATACGGAAGGAATGCAAGCAAAACAGCTCCCCCAACGCCAGCTACAGCCCAAATTACCTGCTTGATAGCTACCGAAAAGAGCACAATATCGTTGCCATAACGATCAATTGCCCGAATCGACGATGCCGATGTTGCTGAAAACACCATGAGAATGCCAATCACGAGCAAAATTAGCGACGTTACAATCACAGTTATCACAGATTTCTGCACTGCATCGCGCCGCTTTCGCTCATTCTCGGTCAATTCGCGGTGCTCGTCCACCTGCGGATCAATCGGTTCAGCAATCAGTTTCAAAGTCGGAACCGCAGCGGCATCAGACCTGAGCGTATTCACTGTTGAACACCGTCCTTAGATTCAGCAACACGAGTATGCACCGCCGCCGCAAAGGCATCACCTCGCTGCGCATACGATGCGAACTGATCCATCGAGGCACACGCCGGCGCAAGTACAACACTGCTAATGTTTTCGCAAATATGCCGTTGTGCTGCTTCCACTGCTGTGTCCATCGGGCTCTCTGCATTCACATCAACGTAATAAACAGGCACGGTAAGCGCTTTCAAAGCCTCGCGCCACGGTTCCTGATCACGGCCAATAACAATCACCGCGCCGAGCACATGCTCAACATCTCGCACTAATTGTTCGAAGCGTGCGCCCTTCGCCAAGCCACCGACGATCCACACTACCGATTTTTCTGCGCGCCCCAGCAATGAGGCTCTAGCAGCATGCGCATTCGTCGCTTTGGAATCATCTATCCATTCGACGCCGTCGACGCACGCCACAGTCTCGATTCGGTGAGCACCCTGCCGAAAAGCCGCAAGACCTGCTCGTACCTGCGCAGGCTCAATACCAATGGACCTAGCAAGAGCTGCAGCAGCCAAAGCGTCTTTCACAAGATGCGCAGGAATAATACCCTGATCACCTAAGGCTTTCACATCAGCAAGCTCAAAAAGTTCGCTAGCTTCACGGCGGTATTTATCACCAAACGCCCGATCAATTGCTATATCTTCCACCATGCCAAGCTGACCCAAAGCAGGAATTCCCAGCGATATGCCAATAGCGCGCGCTCCTTCACACACATCGGCCTCATCAACCATACTTTGTACGTCTGTATCGCCTACAGGATAGACACAGGCGATCTGTGTGCGCTCATAAATGGAAGCTTTCGCCTGCCAATAGGCTTGCCGACTCCCATGCCACTCGAGGTGATCGTCGTCGATATTCAAACACAGCGCTGCCGTCGGCTCCATCGAATGAGTTGCTGCCAGCTGAAACGACGAAAGTTCAACCGCAAATGCCCGCGGGGCGGCGTCGTCAGTACGACTTACCTCTTGCACAGCTGGCGTGCCGATATTGCCCACCGCAACGCCAGCGTATGGAGAGCTCTGCAAAATCGAGGCGAGCATGGAAACCGTCGTCGTTTTCCCGTTGGTACCCGTCACGCACAACCACGGCGCGAATACGCCGTCGTCATCACAGGCACGCAAACGCCACGCCAGTTCGATTTCAGACCACACCGGAATCTTGTGCTTACGAAGCGTTGCCCACTCGAAACCAGTTTCTGGGAAGCCAGGCGAAATAACGACGACGTCGGGCTGCCACGTTACGAGCGAATGCAACAATCGTTCTGGATCGGTATCGCTATATGCATAGGAAACTCGGCTGTCGTCTCGGTATGCTTCAACTGCCTGAGTTTGAGAATCCCAAACCCCAACAATTGCTTCGGTTTTGGACACAAGAACGTCAACGCAAGCGCGACCAGATATACCTAATCCAAGTATCGCAATTCTCCGAGCGATGAAGTCCTTGAGAGTAGGGATCGAATAATTCATTGCTGGGATAACCATTCCGCATAAAATAGACCGATGCCCACGGCTGCGAGCAGGAATTGGATGAGCCAGAAGCGCACGACGATTGTTACTTCCTTCCAACCTTTCAGCTCAAAATGGTGATGAAGCGGTGCCATTCTAAATACGCGTTTACCAGTGGCTTTGAAGAAACCAATCTGGATAATGTCCGAAATAATAATGATGAGGAAGAGACCGCCCAAGAAGAGTGCCAAAAATTCGGTCTGAGTGAGAATGGAAATTCCCGCGAATGCTCCACCAAGTGCAAGTGAACCGGTGTCTCCCATGAAGATCCGTGCTGGTGAGGTATTGTGCCACAAGAAGCCCAAGCAGGCTCCCACAATTGCAGCTGCAATCATCGCTAGATCGCGTGGATCACGAACGTCGTAGCAACCTTGTTCAGGATTCACCACCGACAAGCACGGTTGATACGACTGCCACAGCGTAACTACTACGTAAGCACCAAATCCCACGGCAGATGCACCTGCGGCCAAGCCGTCCAGACCGTCGGTGAGATTCACTGCGTTAGACCATGCCGTAATCAGAAAATTCGCCCAAAGCACGAACAGAATCGTTCCAAGCACGATGCCACCAAAGGCTAAATCCAGTTTGGTGTCCCGAACTATCGAAATATGGGTTGAACCTGGCGTCCTGTTGAGATCATTACGAAATTGCAGCGCAAGAACAGAAAAAATAATACCTACAGCGCCTTGTCCAATGATCTTCGCCATCGGCGTCAAACCCAAGGATCGCTCTTTGCGTACCTTGATGAAATCGTCCATAAAGCCGATGAAGCCGAGCCCTACCATGAGAAAGACGAGCAGCACTCCAGAGACATTGGGAACACGTGAGGTGACTAAGTTACTGATCAAATATCCCAGCACCGTAGCCAGAATAATGATCAAGCCACCCATCGTAGGAGTACCACGTTTGGTCAGGTGCGTCGTGGGGCCATCTTCACGAATGAACTGACCATAGGAACGCTTCTCAAGCACTTTGATAAGAAAAGGAGTGCAAAACAGGGAAATAGCAAGCGCTACCGCACCCGCGACCAAAATCGAAAGCATTTACTCCCCTTCTTCTTTTACGAGTTCATCGGCAATCTTCCAAATCCCCGAACCATTCGAGCCCTTCAACAAGACTACGTCACCATAGCCCATTTCTGAGCGAAGAAACTCTTGTGCAGATTCAACAGTACTGAATTGGTGTACATTGACTCCACCTGACCGTGCCGATTGAGCGAGTTGTTCAGTGCCCTCGCCAACGCAAATCGCTACGTCAATTCCCAAATCCGCAAGGTATATACCGATTTGTTGATGCTCAACGTCAGATTCCCCACCTAATTCGAGCATCGTTCCGAGCACGGCAATCTTTCGTTTTTCTTCACCTAAATCTGCTAATGCGCGCAACCCCGCCCGCATCGAATCTGGATTGGCATTGTACGAATCGTCGATAACCGTGGCACCTGCCACTGTACGCACATCCATGCGATGCGGGCTCGCGGCTCGTGAACGCTCCAATACTTCGGCGATATGGTTGATGGGAATATCGAGTACGTCAGCAACTGCGCTGGCAGCGAGCGCGTTATAAATATGGTGCATACCAGCAAGGGCAAGCCGCACCCGCCGCTCTTCGCTACCAATGTGCAACGTGAATTGCGCATGCCCTGAACTATTGACGATATCCGATGCACTCACGTGATGTAGCTCAGCTGCCGACTCATGCGCCGTAAATAAGGTAACCGGAACGGCACTTAACCCTTGCATCGCTGCTACGCGAACGTCGTCGGCATTCAATACCACGTGCCCATTTTCTTGCGTACCTTGCACCAATTCGGACTTAGCTCGCGCAACATTCTCGATACCGCCGAACTCCCCCAGATGCGCACGAGCAACAGCCAGCACAACCGACACATCAGGTGGAGCAATAGAGGTCAAGTACTCAATATTCCCCACATGATCAGCCCCCATTTCCAATACGAGCGTTGCCGTTTGGGCGTCTGCCCGGAGCACGGTAAGCGGCACTCCAATTTCGTTATTGAAAGAATTAGGCGGGGCCACAATGGCACCCCGATAAGCCAATATTTGCGCCAGCAGATCCTTGGTGGTGGTCTTGCCCACTGAACCAGTGATTCCAACAACTTTCAGAGCATTATTGCCGGTGTTTCGCAATTCTCGCAAAGATTCGCGTGCGAGCATTCCCAGTGCGCAGACGACGTCATCCACACAAATCAAGCGCTCAGGAGCAACTGCCGCCGCAAGAGCTTGGTGTGGATCGTCCGTAAGAATCGCCACCGCTCCGCGTGCAAGCGCGTCTGCGCCATAGTCATTTCCATTCGAACGCTCACCTTTGATGGCAACAAATAGTTCTCCGCCCGACACCGCGCGGTTATCGGTCACGACCGCTGAAATCGCGGTTTGGGCAATCTGCGGATCGAGCTCATCTACGAGCAACTTACCGGCACAGGCGTGTACAACCTTTGCAAACGTAGCATCAAACATGTGTCAGTTTTCCTTTGCCCAATCCTTCTCGGAGCTAGCTTCAGTTTCGGACGAATTATCGGTGACGACGACGTTGCGCTTAGCGAGCGCAGTACGCGCGATGGCTCTGTCGTCGAGCTCAACCAGCACACCGTCGCAATCTTGCCACAGTTCATGTCCACGACCAGCAATAAAAATTGTATCTTGAAGCGCAGCTTGAGCGATTGCGGTGGAAATCGCTTCTGCGCGATCTGCGATCTCAACAAAATCAGCGCCTGTACCAATCCCAGCAATGATCTCCTGCCGAATCTGCGCAGGATCTTCTGAATGAGGATCGTCGTCGGTGATGATTGTAAAATCGGCAAGCGACGAAACGATCTCCCCCATCAACGGCCGCTTGGCACGATCTCGGTCACCCGCTGAGCCAGTAAGAACAACTAGTTTTCCCGCGGTTGTTGGGCGCAAAGCCTCAATCGCTTTTGCAAGAGCATCAGGATTGTGCGCAAAATCAACAATCACACGCGGCTCGTCGGCAATAAGCTCCATTCGCCCCGGAACCTCAGGGAAAAGTCCCCCATGCATCGCCAACACCTGCGAGATTTCTTGGATTCCAACTCCCGCTTGCACGAGCATCGCGATGGCTAAAGCCGCGTTTTGCACGTTAAATTCGCCCGGCAAGCCGAGATTTACGGAAATCCTTTCTCCTGCTGGGGAGTGCAAATCAAAAGTTGATCCAGCTAGATTCGTAGCAATATTGCGCACCTGCCAACCAGTTGCGCTACCGAGCTCAGACTTCACGGCCAAAGCGAGGCAAGAATCAGGGCGTGCCTGCACCGTTTCCTCATAGAGCCGACGCCCAAAATCATCGTCTACCGAAATCACACAAAAGCGCGAGTTATCAGGTGAAAAAAGCTCCTTTTTGGCCGCGTAATACTCGTCAAATGTCTTGTGAAAATCGAGATGATCTTGGGTTAAATTCGTGAAACCAGCCACGTCAAAGCAGATTGGTTTGGTGCGTTTTTGCGCCAAAGCATGCGAAGAAACCTCCATCACCAAAGTATCCATGCCGTGCTCACGCATATTTGCCAGCATCGCCTGCAATTCAACTGCCTGCGGCGTCGTCATCATCGCGGGAATTTCTTCGTTCCCTACTCGCACAACGACAGTTCCCACGAGACCTACCGTGCGCCCAAGCGCGCTGAGGAGGAAATCGAGAATATAGCTGGTGGTGGTTTTGCCGTTCGTGCCGGTGATTCCAAACGAGCTAACGCCGTCACAAGGGGTGTTATACACGAAAGTGGCCACGGCGCCTTGGCATCCTGCGATATCGTTGGCGATAAGGACTGGCACCTCAAGCGGCTGATCGCTACTAATAATCTCGTATCCGGCGCGATCGGTAAGAATGGCCACTGCGCCCGCACTCTGGGCAGCACTAGCAAATTTTGCACCATGAACCCGCTCGCCAGGCACTGCGATAAAGATATCGCCAGCTTCTATCTCACGGCTACCAATCGCCGCACCTGTAACGCCAATTCGTTCGAATTGCGCAGCTAGATCGTCGTGTTCATCACGCCACTTTCGCAGGTCACACGAGCGATTTCCCACGATCAGAGCTGCAAGAGCATCATGTGTGAGCAGAAAATCGACCACACTGGTGAGTGTGTGCTGCGGATTTACCGTTGGCCGTATCATCACTTTCCCATCTCGGATTCATACCAAGGATACTTGTATAACGGCACTGTTGATGGTGGAACCTTCATCTGTCTCATCGCAAACTCACCGATATCAGCGAATACTGGAGCAGCAATAACGCCACCGAATCCTGGTTCGTGACCTGTATAAATTACCACAGCCACCGCAATCTTCGGGTTTTCAGCCGGAATGAGACCAGTAAACGTACCCACGAGCGCGGTGGTCTTTCCAGCACCGTTAATGACCTGGGCAGTACCAGTTTTACCAGCCACGTTATAACCTGCAACAGCGGCAAGCTGACCCGTTGATCCCTTTTGCGTCACGCCTTGCATCATTTTCAAGATGGTGTCTGATGTCTGTTCAGAAATTACTCGCTGGGCTTCTTTAACCACTGTTGGCTGGTAAGTTCCATTTTCGTCAAATGTTCCATCAACGATGTGGATTGGATTCTTCACGCCTTTACTGCCCACAATGGCGGCAATTTGCACAAGCTGAACAGGTGTGACTGCATACGCCTGACCGAACATCGTAGTGAAGCGTGATCGCCTATCCCATTTGGTGTAGTCATCGAAGAGTCCTGCCTCTTCGGCCGGCAATTCGATTCCTGTCTTTTCGCCAATGCCAAAGGCTTTCATGTACTCAAAGCGCTTCTTATCGTCCACAAGCTGGCCGATCTGTACCAAGCCTGTGTTGTAGGAAAGCGCGATAATTCCCGCAGCGGTCATGCGGGCAGTGGCGTGATTTTCGACGTCGTTAATCACTTCACCGGTAGAGGTTTTGTACGCAGCTGGCACCGTAAACACGCTCAGCGGTGAAATCTTCCCCTCATTGATTGCCGCAGAATAGGTGATGATTTTTCCAGTCGAACCTGGTTCAACAATACTGCTCACAGCACGAGAACCCCAGTTCTTTGGATCAGTTTCGTTCAATTTTCCGGGATTTGGGCTGGCGCTGTCCGCCAGTGCCAGCACGCGCCCGGTACCGATTTCTACGACGACGGCGCTGCCCCATTTAGCCCCGAAGCGTGAGACCGATTTATCCACCGCATCTTGAGCAACTTTTTGCAGGTCACGATTGATTGTTAGCTTGACGTCGCGACCATCTTTTGCAGGGGTATCAACAATCTCTCCTTGTGGGAAGATTGTTCCGTCGGGACCCACTTCAACGGTGAGCTTTCCATCAGTGCCTTTAAGCACGTCGTTTAGCGACTGTTCAATTCCTGCCCGACCTTGCGAATGAGGATCTTCTTTGGTTTGCCCAACGTAGCCGAGCACCGAGCCCGCTACACTGCCGTTTGGGTAAACCCGTTGCATATAACGTTCCGGAAATATCCCATGGATATTAAGTTCGCTAATTTTGCGCCATTCATCGGGTGTGAGTCCAGATTTGATAAGTCCCCAATGGGTTTTCTTGTCCCCACCCAAGAGCCGACCGCCGAGCGTAGCTTGGTCCTCTTTAAGAACGGGCGCAAGTTCAGCGGCAGCCGCGGTGGCTCCAGTGCCGATCACATCGCCGTTCTCGTTATAACGCTTGTAATCCTTGATCGCGACTTGATCTACACGCACGTTATACCGTGGCACCGACGTAGCAAGTACGTCACCATTGGAATCGAGGATATCGCCGCGCAGCGCTTCTTGGGTGTACGAACGACTACGAAAATCACGGGCAAGGGAGGATAGCTGATCTGCTTGGATTACTTGCAATACAACAAGACGCCCCACAAGCAAAACTGCCATCGCCAAGATAATGGCGATGATGGCACGCAAACGCCGGTTCGTTGTAGTGCGCGCAAAGCGCATGGAATCACGTTCAGCTGCCGCAGAGCCATTGCTCTGCCGAGATTTTACGCCGGAGTGTGAGAGGCGCGAACGAAGATTCTCACGTTCCGTCATACCATTCCCTACTTTTTGTTGTTACCCGTGATTGCTCCCGAAGCAACGTCTATATGGCGTAAGTCTGTTGCTGGCACCATCCCCAGCTTCGCTGCGTTTTCCCGCAAACGATCCGGAGTAGAAAGCCCAACCACATCCCCTTGCAGGGTGTCCATACGCGCTTCAACTTTACTTAGTTCAACTTTAATCGTCTTTAGTTCGTATGCGCCTTGAACCATGCGCGTGTTGAGGTAAAAAGCGAGCGTGATTGAAGCAACAAAGATCAGCAGGCAGGCGATAACGGTGGTGAACATTCCGCGCGCCGGAGCCGGACTAGGGACTACTTTAAGCCCAGGAGCTGCGATTACTGGACGAGATTGTGGCGATACAGCGCGGCGAGATACCGCGTAGTTAGCAGCGCTCATAAGGAGTCCCCTCGATAGTGTTCTTTGTTAAATACATGACTTGGTGTGGCTCGCAGTCGCTCAACAGCCCGGAGCCGAACTGATGCAGCGCGCGAATTGCGAGCGAGTTCGTCGTCGTCCGCTTTCAACGCCCCACGCACCACAGCTTTGAGATAGGGTTTGTGGTCTTCGAGTTCCATCGGTAGACCTGGAGGCGTTGTGGCTTGTAGCCCCTGCTTAAAGGCATCCTTGACAATACGATCTTCAAGTGATTGATAGGACTCCACCACAAGGCGACCCCCAACCCGTAAGGATTCGATAGCCCGCGGAACGGCCGCTTCGAGCACTGAAAGCTCTGAGTTCACGGCAATACGGATCGCTTGGAAGGTACGCTTTGCCGGATTTCCACCGGTGCGTTTCGCAGCTGCTGGCAACGAGTCGCGCACGATGTCTACCAGTTGAGTTGTGGTTTCCAAGGCTTCAATTTCTCGACGCCGAACGATCTCTTGCGCAATCTTGGCAGCGAATTTTTCTTCGCCATAGACGCGCAAAATCCGCGCGATTTCTTTCGAATCTGCGGAATTGAGTAGCTCTTTCGCGCTCATGCCTTGGCTCGGGTTCATACGCATATCGAGCGGAGCTTCGTGTGCGTAGGAAAACCCTCGTTCAACTGCATCAAGTTGCAGGGAGGACACTCCAAGATCCATGAGAATCGCATCGACTTTCCCGCCCTGCCCGTACTTGGCAGCAACTCGGTCGACGTCGTCGTACGTGGTGTGAACAGCGTGAAAGCGCTCGCCAAATCTTTGCAAACGCTGAGAAGCAAGCTCAATTGCTTGGGGATCACGATCTATTCCCACTACTGTAACGTGCGGAAACTCTGAAAGGATGCCTTCAGTATGGCCACCCATTCCCAGCGTGCAGTCAATAACAACGCTGCCATCATTTCTGATAGCAGGCGCCATTAGATCTAAACAGGTACGCAAAAGAACCGGAAGATGAAGCGCATTATCGTCTGCACGCAATTCGCGTGTATGAGATGCCATTTCGCATGATGAATTTGGCAGCGACGCAGGCATATTCACTCCGACTCCTTTCCTTATCCTGTTCGAGCAATATTTATTTAGTGTGAGCTGAGTTCACTTGGTTCCCCACCGCCGGCTTGAAGTTGGGGAATTACCTCAAGACTGCGGTAGGAAGCCGAGTGACCTCAGAACACTCCGGGAATTAGTTCGTCTTCCCGATCTGCGAATTCAGATTCGCTTCCCTCCAAATAGGAGTTCCACGCTTCAAGATCCCAAATTTCTACGTGGCTACCAGAGCCAATCACTGCAAGCTCGCGATTCAAGCTGGCATATTCACGCAGATTGACGGGGATATTAATACGCCCCTGTTTGTCTGGAATCTGATCATTCGCGCCCGAAAGAAATACGCGTGTATAGGTTCGTGCTTCTTTCGAGGTGATCGGTGCTTGCTGGAGTTTTTCGAGGTGCTCTTCAAAATTTGCCATCGGGAACACGTAGAGACAGTGTTCCTGACCGCGGGTTATGACGAGACCCCCAGCGAGCTGGTCACGAAATTTAGCAGGGAGGATCAGGCGTCCCTTGTCGTCCAAACGCGGTTCGTACGTACCGAGAAACACCATGCACCTCCCTTCTATAGGTTCACGACTCCACTTTACTCCATTTCGAACCACATTCAAGTCAATTTCGATATTTCGTGAAAGTTTTTTCTCGAGATATCAACGAAAAATATGGTGGAGGGAATTTTCGAGATTGAGCTCACCGGAGCGAGCAATATTTCACCACAGCGGGAAAAATTTGGGGCGTTTGGTGCAACTTCTCGATATATATGCAGAAGTTGCGCCAAACGCCCCAAGAATCCATTCTGGATACAAAAAGTTGAGGCGACGCTTAGCGTCGCCTCAACTCAAAATAACACTATTGAGCTGCTATAACATAAGAAATCTACTGTTGATCCCCATTGCGCCTGCGCAGCCATTCTTGTGCTTGTTTCTCCATGAAATTAGCAGCACTGCGTTTTGAATCTGAACCGTGGAGCGAAGTGGAGGAAACCCTCACTTGCTTTTGTGCGAAGCCGTTCGACAGATACCACAGCCCACCAAATACAACCGCCACACCCAAAACACCGATAGCAACGTTCTCCATCGACACACCGAGCAGAACAACACATAGACCGAGTACAGCAATAATCAAGCCGCCAACCAAATTCTTTGGCGAAACAGACAGCCGCTTTACACTACCCTCATCTGATGCCAAAGTTTGTGCGAATTTTGGGTCGTCCCCACTGAGCTGATTTTCCAGCTCCTCCAACATTCGCCGTTCATAATCAGAAAGCGCCATTATACTCTCCTAGCAGTTGATCGTCCTGTCTCATAGCCTATCGGAATGAACCCGCGAAGGGTAGTCATGCAAAAACTCACGAAGATTCTGTGTTTTTTCTGCGCAAATTATCGATCAACGAAGCCGGAACGAGCACGGCGTCGCCATACTTTTCGTGTACAGCGTCCATTGCATCCTCGGCTTGCGCACGCCTACCGTCGTCGTCCAACGCAATCTGAATCCCCTCGTTAGCCAGAACGAATTGCTCAGCGCGCACGCCAACCAATCGCACTCCGGATACCGGCATATCCAACTTTGTGAAAAGCATCTTCGCGATATCAAAAATCTCAGCGCCAACGTCGGTGGCAGTGCCCAACTTGTGGGAGCGATTGAGCGTAACAAAATCCCCTGAACGCACTTTGATTGAAATCGTGCGTGCCAACAGGTGGTGAGCGCGTAGCCGGCGCGCCACCGAATAGGATTGCTCAAGCATAACGCGCAAAACCTCATGTTGATCGTGCAACTGTTCAAAAAAGGTCTGTTCTTTGCTAATGGATTTATCTACCGATTCACCGGACACTTCGCGCGCGTCCTTATTCATTGCGAGCGCATATAGACGTGTTCCCGCTGCCTGCCCCAGCATGTTGACCATACGCTTTTCGCCCAAGCGAACGACGTCGATCACTTTCTCAACGCCGCGACTCTCCAGTTTTGCCCGCGTTTTCTCGCCTACTCCCCATAGTGCTCCCACTGGTAATGAATGTAAAAACTCAAGGGAGCGATGGTGCGGAATCAAGAGCAAACCATCAGGTTTGGCATGCGCGGAAGCGATCTTCGCCAGATGCTTGGTAGAGGCGATTCCAACTGAGGCAGCAACACCAACTTCGCCGTGTATCCGCCGCCTAATTAATTCGCCTATCTCTCGCGGACTACCAAAAAGCCTTCGTGCGCCACGTACATCGAGGAAGGCTTCATCAACCGAAATTTGTTCAACGTGTGGAGTTATATCATTCAAAATCCGCATAATATCAGCAGATACGCGCCGGTAATGCTCCATATTTACTGGAAGAATAATCAGCTCCGGACACCGTCGCTTTGCCATCGCTACCGGCATTGCAGAATTAACGCCAAACTGCCGCGCCTCATAGGAAGCAGCAGAAATAACTCCTCGGTCACGACCGCCCACTGCAATCGGCTTACCACGCAGCTGCGGCTTATCAAGTAACTCCACAGCCACGAAAAATGCATCCATATCAACATGCAAAATTGGCGTTTGGGAATCGTCGTCGCCCCAATCGCGGCGTAACGAAGCATTTCGTGGTGCCCGAGACATCATCACCTCCCCTATGGCAAAATCCTGAGCTCAGTAAAGCAACTACGCCTACATAACCTCATATATATTTAGTGTACCCAGAACGTCGGCTAGAATTTTGTTATGCCGCCTAAGCACCAAAAACTAGTTTTTCCGCAATCAGTTCAAACCGAAATGTCACTACTCGAGCTTCGAGCGCATCCCAGCACGCCAGATCTCATTACACTGTGGATAGACGGCGTTGAGTCCTCTGCTATCAAACTCTCCGATCCACATTATCTCGAATTTGAGTATATGGAGCACATCCGAGTTGCTATCAATTCTCGATTTGCACCTGCGCAGCCACTCAAAGTTCTTCATCTTGGTGCTGGTGGTTGTGCGCTCGCCCGAGCTTTGGATGCTGACCGACCCCAATCGCGTCAGCTCGCCATAGAAATCGACCCACAGCTCGCAACATTTGCGCGAGACTGGTTCGATCTTCCCCGCTCTCCGGGCTTGCGTATTAGAAGCCAAGATGCTCGAGTCACACTCGACACCAATCAAGGCAAGTGGGACGTCATCATCCGCGATGCCTTCCGTTGTGGTCTGGTTCCTGATCAACTCCGCACTGTGGAAGCGCACCGCAAGGCGCGTTCGCTTCTCAGCGACGACGGCGTGTACTGCTTGAATATTGCCGGGCGCGCGGGTTTATCCCAGCTTTTCGAAGAAATCCGTGCGCTTGAGGAGAGCTTCACGTACCTGTGCGCAATTTCTGATCCTGCAATACTCAAAAATCGCAGATTTGGCAACATCATCTTGGTGGCAAGCAATCAAGAGATTGACGTTGAGGAAATCTCGCGCCAAGTGCGCAGGCTACCGTTACCAACCTCGGTGATCTCAAAAGCAAGCCTTGAACGTGGCGCACAGAGCGTCAAAGCACTTTCCGATACAGAGATAGGCTGGACGTCGACGTCATCCCCGATCGTCCGGTGAGCCCTCACTTTGAGTGTTACCTTGAGAATTATTGCGTCCCCAGCGCCGCCATGCCCACCAGGACTTTCCGGTTTGATCCACACCTTGCTCTGAGCTCGAACCAGACTTCGACTTTGATGGACCGCGATCACGACCCGCACCCGCAGCTCGGCGCAAGTGCGCACTCTGAGTAGCCAAAAATTCTTCGGCCGCTTTTCCAATCTCTTCAGAGCTGGGGATCTCTGGTAATGCTTCATCGGTCTTGACGAAACCTGCCTCGCCAGAAGTTGCATCGTATTCGAGCTCAAGCTTTTGCAAAAGCTCTTCAAATTCCGCACCTTCAACTTGGATACTCGCGATTTCTTCCTTTTGTTGGTCCTCAAGCTGCTCAAGATCTCCAAGGGGCAATTTCGGTCCGCCTAGAGTTGCCGTCATTTTCACAGCAGCGAGAGCTCCCTGCACGAAAGGATGCAGACCACGTGCTAGGTAGAACGGAACGCGCACCCGCAGATTAGTAACACTAATATCGGATTTTCCTGCGAAGTACTCGAAGAAATCCGCGAGCGCACTGAAATGTTCGGCTCGCCCCTGCACATATTTCGCATCCTGCGCCGGCTTCGTCGTCCGAATGAGCATATCAGCTGGACGGGTATGCGGAACCGTAGCTGGCATCGAAGCATAGGTAATGACTTGTTCGACGCCATATTTCTTGACGATATCGAGAATATCTTGGGTGAGCGTTTGCCACCTAAAATCGGGTTCTTGGCCGCACAAGTAGAGGAAATTCTTTCCAGCAATATCCGTGACCAGATTTAATCGCATCTGCGGATATGCAAGCTCATTGAGTTTCCCATCAAGGTAGCTCACGATTGGGCGCTGAGCTCGATAATCGTAGAGCAGATCAGAATTGAAGGTAGCGATATTCACTGCGTCAAGGTCAGCAATCGTAGCATCGATAGCTTGTGAAATATCTCCAGCATCAACAAGTGGGTCAATCAAGTTCATAACCAAATAGGGCACGCGCTGAGTGGAAAGATTGGAAAGAGTCTGCTTGTAGTCAATAAGATCCGACATCTACTTCCTCACGCCCCCATTCAGAATCACAAACGAAACACCGCACCAATAGCACGATACCAATAAAGCATAGCCAACCATCGCAAGTTTATCTTTATTTCACCTACACCATATTAAAAGCTTCACCCCAAATGGCATTACTTATCTAAATGGTGGATAATTGTTTGGCTACATTTTTCGTGCAATTCGTGTAAGGAGTACGCATGACACACGAATCACACTCTGATAGTACAGAAAATAGCGCGCTCACCCGCGCAATTTCAGAGGAGCAAAGATTCGTTGATCGTGCCTTTATTGCTCTCGATGAGCAGCGTGAATACTACACTGCTCAGCTAAAAAAGGTGCGTTCCCAAGGAGGCACTGGCACCCCTGGCGCGCGCAGTGAACGCGATTCCTTCGCCGCACATTACGAAGAAAATCTCACTAAACTGCGCAACGTCGAGAATCGACTCGTGCTCGGCCGACTCGATTCAAAGCCCGAAAAAGTAACTCATATCGGACGCCTCACCTTACGCGACGAAAACCAGCAGATTATCCTCACTGATTGGCGCGCTCCGCAGTCCGAACCGTTCTATCAGGCCACTGCTGCACAACCGGGCGACGTCGTGCGGCGTCGCCATATTCAGTTGCGATTCCGAGACGTTACGAACGTCGAAGACGAACTCTTATCCGCAGATTCTTCGCACGATTCTGATCTTAATCTCACCGGCGAAGGTGCCCTTTTTGCCGCAATGAGTAAAGCGCGCGACGGCAAAATGGGCGATATTGTGGCAACCATCCAAGCCGAGCAAGACCAGATCATCCGTTCTTCGGCCAAAGGTGTGCTCGTGGTGCAGGGAGGTCCAGGTACCGGAAAGACGGCGGTGGCGCTCCATCGCGCAGCATACCTGCTTTACACCCACCGTGAGCGCTTGAGCCATTCGGGTGTGCTCATTGTAGGGCCCTCGCACTCCTTCTTGCGGTATATCGATCAGGTGTTGCCATCCCTAGGCGAATCCGACGTCGTGTCCACAACCATTGAAGATCTCCTTCCATTCGTGCGGGCAACTGAGGAGGAAACTGAAGACATTGCGGAGATAAAAGGGCGGCTCATCTGGGCGAAAATTGTTGAGCGCGCAGTGCGTCAGATTCTACAACGCCCATTGGAACGCCCCACAACTGTTGTCATTTCGGGCAAGAAACTCCAGATCACGCCCAAGGACGTACACACCGCCCAGCAAAAAGCTCATCGAAGCGGAAAACCGCATAATGAAGCTCGCGATATCTACGCTAAATATCTTGTCAATACACTTGCCGAGCAACTTGCCGCGGCACAACACACCACGGTGACCGACAGCGACTGGCTCGTGACCGACGTCGCCTCTGATCCTGATGCGCGCCGCATAATCAATCTGCACTGGCTGCCAGCGTCTCCACAGTGGATCTTGGAACACATTCTCAAGTGGCCACAGCTCCTTGAACAGCTCGCTCCCGAGCTTACGACGCGTGAACGTGGGCTGCTACGCCGTCTGCCAGGCTCTGGTTTTACACCTGCAGATATCCCGATTCTGGATGAATTTGCGGAACATCTCGGCGAATTTTTAACCGACGAACAGCGCAGAAAGCGCGACGATGCCCAATTGCAAGACCGCAATCTCTCCCAATATGTTGAGCATACGATGTCTACGCTAGATCTGGGCTCTGGCATTGTAAATGCCGAGCATATGGCACAGCGCTGGGGTACGTCGGACACGTTCGGCACGCTCGCAGAGCGCGCTGCGCGCGACCGCTCCTGGACGTTTGGACATATCGTGGTGGACGAAGCTCAAGAGTTGTCGCCCATGCAGTGGCGTATGCTTGCTCGCCGCAACCCCAGCCGATCTATGACTATCGTGGGAGATCTCGACCAGCGTCCGGCAGGAGCTCCCGACGGCGGTTGGCCCGCTGCTCTTGGAAAACTTGCAGAGAACCACCGGGTCGCTATGCTGACGATCAGTTACCGCACGCCAGCTACCATTTTGAATCAAGCCACGAAAGCTATGGCGGCGGCAGGGCATCCGGTTCGGCAGGTCAGAGCAGCCCGTGATCTTCCCAATTCTTATATTGAAATTTCAGCGCCAGAGCGGGAGTTTTCATCTGTTTTGGTTTCCACAATCGCAGAAGAATCTCGAAAGCTCGATGAAAAATTCGGCACTGGTTTAGGAACGATTGCGGTCATTACTCCACTCGCTCGGCGCGCGGATGTGGGCGAGATTCTGCTCAAATCAGGGAAGATTCCACCTGAAATGATTGATATTGATGCTGCTGGGCAGAACCGTCGCATTCAAATCGTGGATGCACGCATTGCAAAAGGTCTGGAATACGATGTGGTGATACTCGTTGAGCCGAAAGAGATTTTGGCTGATGGACCAGGCGACTTATACGTTGCAATGACCCGCGCTACCTCCGCCCTGTTCTGCCTTTCAACGGAGAACGACGCCGAAGAGTAGTTTGCTCTATCAGCCGCAGCGGCAGTTTCGAGAGTGCATTTTATTTGTGTATGCAATCGCGCGTGCAGAATAAGCTGGATTAATATTCTCAGATACACATTGGTTTTTGGCAATCGGAATATTTGTGCCGATGTTGTTCCGTATCATGGTATGTATTTGAAAAATGACCTTTTACACCACACAGTAGAAGGGTGACTAGAATACTGCTACTCGAGAACCCACACACCTCCGCCGACGAAATCTTCCACAAGCATGGCTGCGAGATTCGCAGAATATCAGGTGCGCTTGACGAAGATGAGCTCATTGCTGCGCTTGACGGCGTGGATGTGCTTGGCTTGCGTTCCAAAACCTTTGTTACGAAGCGAGTTCTTGACGCTGCGCCGTCGCTGACGGCGATTGGCGCATTTTGTATCGGCACGAATCAAATTGATCTTCGCGCAGCAAGCGAACGTGGAATAGGGGTTTTTAATGCACCATATTCCAATACTCGTTCAGTAGTTGAGATGGTTATCGGTGAGCTCATCGCATTGACTCGGCAAATTCCGCAGAAGAATAATGCCCTGCATCGTGGCGTATGGGAGAAATCTGCTGCTGGCTCGCATGAGGTCCGCGGCAAAACGCTGGGCATTATCGGATATGGTTCAATCGGTTCGCAGCTATCGGTGGTTGCAGAAGCGATTGGCATGAACGTCGTCTTCTATGACATTGCTGAAAAGCTCGCACTCGGAAACGCACGACGTTCGCCAACACTAGATGCGCTGCTAGCAGAGTCGGATGTGGTGAGCCTCCATATCGACGGTCGCGCCTCGAATACCAACTTTTTTTCGCGGGCGATGTTCGACAAAATGAAGCGCGGTGCCGTATTTATCAATCTTTCGCGTGGGCACATTGTGGACTTAGAAGCTTTGCGGGAAAAGCTCCTTGACGGTACGATTGCGGGCGCCGGCATCGACGTCTTCCCAGAAGAGCCGAACGCAAATGGCGAACATTTCGAATCATGCTTGGCGCAATTCCCTAATGTAATCCTCACGCCACATATCGGTGGTTCTACCTTGGAAGCTCAGGAGTCAATCGGACAATTCGTCTCCACGAAATTGATGAGCTATATTCGCAAGGGCGAAACGGACATGTCTGTCAATCTGCCCAATTTGGCTTCTTCTCCGTCAGACGACTCTCTTTACCGCGTCGCGTGGGTACACCGCAACACGCCGGGTGCACTGGCACGCGTAAATCAGCTATTCGCGGACGCAGGTGCGAATATCACGTATCAATCTCTCGCAACAAAGGGAGAATATGGTTATATGGTTACTGACTCAGCAACTGACGTTCCTGAATTAGTCTTAGCAGAGCTTCAGCAATCACCTATGCATGTTCGCCTTCGAGTGTTACGAAAGGGCTAAAGTTTAGTCCCAACTAAGGGATCACTCCTCGCTGTACACATGCGGTGGAGGCTCTATAATATTTGAATACAATAACGGACCTTCTCGTTTTATCAGTACGGAGATACCATCGTGAACTCAGCTCAAGAACAAGCTTTTTCGCATTACAGCGACGGCGTGAAACGAAATATCGTCCCTGTCAACGACACTCTTGAGAAAGCACTTGATGCTGCTGTAGCGGATTTCCCACACCGGGTAGCTATTGACTTTCTTGGTCGCGAATTTACCTATGTTGATATTCTTGAGCAGGTAAAACGAGCTGCCACAGTGCTCACAATGTGCGGTGTAAGACGCGGCGACGTCGTCTCCCTCATCTTGCCAAATTGCCCACAGCATTACATCGCCTTTTATGCAGCCACGTACCTAGGCGCTACTGTTTCTGAGCACAATCCACTCGCTCCCCCAGCACAACTGCTTGAACAGCTCAAATCTAACGGCGCACGAATCGTGATCGCGTGGGAACAAACAATTGAAAAACTGACTGAGAACACGTCTCTTCACGGGTTTACCTATTTGGCCGTTGACATTACCAGAGCTTTGCCTCGTAAATCCCAGTTCCTTCTCAAGCTTCCACTCAAAGCAGCCAAGACGCAGCGAGCAAAATTGCGCGGTAAAGTCCCGCCTGGTGTCCATTCGTGGGACAACCAGGTTTCTCATGCAGCACCGATGAATCTGGGATCTTTGAAAGGTCCTGAATTAGACGATATAGCTGTGCTGATTCAGACCGGAGGCACCACTGGAAGCCCTAAAGCGGTGCAGCTGAGCCACCGGAATATAGTGTCGAATGCCCGCCAAGTCGAGTACTGGCTCACCGATTTCAAGCGCGGTGAAGAAACCGTAGCCGCTGTACTGCCATTCTTCCATGCTTTTGGTCTGCAATTGTCACTGTCAGTGTGCGTAAGCATGGCAGCTACGCAGGTCATGACACCAAGTTTTGACGTTGATATCCTCTTGGCAGCTCATTCGAGGCATCCGATCACATTCTTTGGTGGCGTGCCCCCAATGTTCGACAAAATCCTCAAGGCTATCGAAAAGCGACCAGAAGTTGATTTGCGGTCGATTCGATTTTCGGTAAGCGGTGCGATGCCACTAGCCCCTGAGCTTGCTAAACGCTGGGAAGATACTACTGGTGGATTCATGATCGAAGGTTACGGCATGAGTGAAGCCAGCCCAGTTATTGCCGGATCGCCGTATTCTGAGCAACGCCGTCCATCAACCTTGGGGCTTCCATTCCCATCCACAGAGGTGATGATCGTTGATCCTGAAGACCCTGATAAACAGGTAGCAGACGGTGAAGTTGGAGAAATCCTCGTGCGCGGACCACAGGTATTTGCTGGGTACCACAATAATCCGGAAGAAACCGCCAACGTCATGTGGAATGGCTGGCTTCGCACCGGCGACCTTGCACGCTGGGATGATGGCTTCCTAGTTATGGCGGATCGAAAGAAAGAGCTGATTATCAACGGTGGTTTCAATGTTTACCCCTCAGAAGTTGAATCTGCAGTTCGCGATATGCCTGGCGTTGTTGATGTGGCGGTAGTAGGCATGCCAGCTGATTCATTTGGAGAATCGGTAGTTGCCGCTTTGGTGCTAGAACCAGGAGCTAAGGTTGATCTAGAAGCAGTGCGACGTTGGACCGAAGGCAAGCTGTCACACTACGCTATGCCAAAATCAATCGCTATCTTTGATGATCTGCCCCGCTCCCAGCTTGGCAAGGTCATGCGAAAAAATGTAAAAGAGCAACTCCAACATTTTGAGCTTTCTTCTGGCCAGTGGCGCCAAAAACTCTCAGACGCATCGTCTGCAGCAAGCGCGCGCTTCGATTCATATCTTCAGTCGATACACTCACTAAGCGGAGCTACTCAAGAACAACTTAAGGCTTGGAGTGAAGCCAATAGCGCTCAGCTCGACCGCTTAAAGACATGGGTAAATGAGCATACTCCCACTACCGAGGAGATGCGATCATTTGCTGAGAGCAATGGGATTACGGTTGAGAATTTCAAGACGTGGATCGCTCAGCTCACTACGTCCAAGCCTTCAGAAGATCAAGAAACTGAGAGCGGTGACGATAAGCCTGTTGCCGAAGACGGAAATGAACCCGCTGCTGAAGCTACAACGTCCAATGCAACGCAAAGCACAAAGGCAGAGAAAGAGCATCCTATCAACGACGCGAAAGACGCTAAGTAGATATTGAGCACGAGAAGATAAAATCTTAGCTATTTTGAAGCCGATTCTTGGCGCAATTCACCAATTGCTCGCTCAAAATCTTCAAGTGTGTCGAAACTAGAGTAGACGGAAGCAAATCGCAGGTAGGCAATTTGATCAAGCTCACGTAGTGGCTCCAAAATAGCAAGCCCAATATCGTGTGCTTCTATTTGGGAAACCCCGTTTTGCCTCACAGTCTCTTCAACCTGTTGAGCTAGAACCGCTAGTTGATCCTCGGTAACTGGACGCCCTTGACAAGCTTTCCCCACTCCCGACATGATCTTTTCTCGACTAAAAGGTTCACTTGCACCCGAGCGCTTGATCACCGTTAAGGATGCCGTCTCTGTCGTAGAAAATCGCCGCTTACACTCAAGGCATTCCCGTCTACGACGAATGGTGAAACCATCGTCGCTAGTACGAGTATCAATAACCCTGGAATCTGGATGTCTACAAAATGGGCAGTGCATACGCCTAAAATAGTTCTATTCGCTATCAAAGGCAAGTCACATAGCTACTTAGAGATCTAATTTCATCTCATTACTATGAGCAGTATCCCCACGAACCGAAACCTGACTAACCGACACATGCCCTTCACCTTGTGCAAATAAACTTCCGTTTATTACACCGGTTCCAACTATTGCCGCAGTAAAAATGCCGAGGAACAAAACGAAAAGAGCAAAGATTCTCAAATATTGTTCTCCGTACACTGCCGATTGAGCATCAAACTGCGTTCGAGCCCCTGTCACAGGTGTTTCCTGCCTTGATTTCAACTGGATACCTGCCGAGCTTGCGCCGATTGTTGAACCGGAAAGACGCACTCCATCCAATGACGTTACACCACGCATACGGCGCGAGCTAGGACCTGCTGAACGTTGCGCTTTATACGTACGAACAACTTGAGCACAGCGCACAGCTTGTTGTTTATGAGGAAGAACTTCAGTCCACGTGCCCTGCTCGTCACTTAGCTCGGCTGCCGAATAGGGACTTGGAACTGCATAGACCACAGCTCCACCCGATGAGCGCGGACGATCTGGGCGAACCACGCCATGTTCTTCCACGCTCGCATTCGTACGAAGTGCCGAGCCTTTAGCTGAAACTGCATGAGACTGCGGCGAACGTACCACCGACAATTGTGGACGAGACTTAAGCCGAGAACTCTGTTGATCAGACATACCCGCAGCGCGCTGTACAGTGCGTGTTGCACGAGCCTGACGATTTGCCGTTGCCGACCGCTCACTGCGCTCTGGCACAGCTATTTGCGCCGACACGTTAACAACCGAATGCGCCTTTATTGCTGACATTTTTCCTCCTCGAACAAGTGTTCGTCGAACATCTGTTCTACAGACTAATACACTTTTGATGCAATGTCCAGAACACGCGTTCGAAAATTCCGAACAAATGTTTGATCTCTCGTTGATTTCCGATTACCCTTGTACTTAGAAAGCTAACAAGAGCCTCCCGCCAAAATTCGTGGCCGGCTCGTTGGCAAAGGATACGAACCCAGAAATATACTCAAAAATCGATGCGTCTTTTCCACTTCTACAGGAGAATTTCTTGTCAAAAGTAGAATTCGCAGTGCTGACAACAGGAGTGAAAATGAATTCTTCACATATTTACCTAACAGAACGCCAGCGCGATATTTTTGAAAATATTTGGGATGGGATAAACGCCCACGGCTACCCTCCCACAGTTCGTGAGCTGTGCGACGCCGTCGGTCTCGCCTCAACATCGTCAGTGAAATACCAACTGGATTTGATTGAAAAACTTGGGCTCATTGCACGCGATCCACGCCGTTCACGCACAATCGAAATTACCGAACTTGGCGATTCTTATATGCGCAATGCACGTTCTCTCACGGAGAATGATTCAGAACCCAGCACCTCAGTCACCGGTATCACGTCCGATACTGCGGTTAAAGGCGCTATAGTTGCCGTTCCAGACGCCGAATCTCACGTTGACGTTGATGCCGCCGTCCATGTTCCACTTGTTGGTAGGATCGCCGCCGGCGCGCCAATCCTCGCCGAGCAGCAGGTTGAGGAGGTATTCCCGTTACCTCGACAGCTCACCGGCACTGGAGATCTGTTCATGCTCTTGGTAAGTGGCGACTCCATGATTGATGCCGCAATCTGTGACGGCGATTGGGTTGTTGTTCGACGCCAGCCAGTTGCTGAAAACGGTGAGATTGTAGCCGCCGTTATTGACGGCGAAGCAACAGTCAAGGTATTTCAAAAGCGAGATGGACACGTGTGGCTACTCCCCCGAAACGCTGACTACGCACCAATTCCAGGAGACGACGCACAAATCGTTGGCAAGGTTGTAAGCGTTTTGCGCGCTTTGTGATCAGCCAAGGTCATTCGTCAGAGTGTGCGTTTCGCTCTAACACTCCACACACTACGTCTTTGTCGAGTGTTCGCCACATACCTGGCATTGATTCAAGCAAGAATCCTGCATAACGTGCTGTTTTCAGGCGAGGATCTAGCACTGCAACAACGCCTCGATCATCGATCCGACGTAGAAGTCTTCCTGCTCCTTGCGCAAGCAACAATGCTGCTTGAGTGGCAGCAACCGACATAAAACCATTTCCCCCGCTCCGAGAAATAGCTTCCGAACGCGCCTGTGCAAGCGGATCATCTGGACGCGGGAACGGAATTCGGTCGATTATCACTAAACGACTGGTATGGCCTGGAACATCAACCCCTTGCCACAGCGAGAGAGTGCCAAACAAAGAGGCTGAATCGTCAGTTGAAAATGCCTCCACCAAAGTCGATAGCTGATCATCTCCTTGGCACAAAATTGGAAGTCCAGTACGTTCACGCACATACTGTGCCGCACGTTCGGCAGCTGCACGCGACGTGAAAAGCCCCAATGCACCGCCGTGTGATGCTTCAACCAGATCTACTATCTCAGCCAACTGTTCCTCACCGTATCCCTGTTTACCAGGGACAGGCAAATGTGCCGCTACGTAAAGAACGCCTTGTGTCTGTGGAGAAAAAGGGCTTCCGACGTCGACCCCTCGCCACGAACTGCTGCCTCCCAAAGAGAAACCGACGCGGTTTGCCATGGCGTCGAAGGAAGTACCCAATTTCAAAGTAGCAGATGTCAATACCACTGGATTTTCATCAAATAGCGAAGAAGCAATCGATCGAGAAACATCCAAGGGTGCCAAATGGAAGGCGCTTCTCGCCTCGCCAAACTCCGATTTCCAAGCAACCAAAGTACCCGCTAAGACTCCGTCGCCCAGAATATTTTGGGAGACCTCAGACAGTTCTTGCAATCGTGCGCGCAAAATCTGTTTCGCGGTGGCTTGAGCTTCATCTTTGGAGCTCAGCTCGGACAGATTTTCCTCAGCAGTCTGTATTTTCCCTAGCAATCGGGCAATAGCATCAGAGAACACTTCGGGAATTTCCTGAATTCGTCCCGCAGGAATCTCCGATAAGGCCTCGTCGAATTCTTCGGCACTACTATCGAGATCGGCGTCGTCAAGGCCATTTTGGCGCATCATTCTCGCGATAGAACTCACGTCAAATCGCGACAAAGTGCTAGTGAGCTGCGACGTTACCCTTTCCACCAAATCGTGTGCTTCGTCGATGATATACGCATCTACCGAGGGCAGCACAGGCGTTTGACTCGCTTGCACGCCCAACATCGCGTGATTGGTGACGACGATGTCGGCGTCGTCGGCATCATTGCGGGCGATATACGCAAAACACGACCCGCGAACAGGACACGATTCCCCGATGCACTCCCGTTTCGGCAGTGAAACCTGTGCCCAAGCCCGATCACTGACGCCGGGTACTAAATCGTCACGATCACCAGATTCTGTGACCATCGCCCACTCTCGAGCGCGCACAACCTCTTCGCCCGTGGCACTCGCACCGTATTCACCTTCAGCGCGCGAGATAAGTGCTCCTTCTTCGGGGTATCCTCCCGCCGCCTTTCGCAAGCACACGTAGTTATTCCACCCTTTAAGAAGCGCCACACGCGGTCGAACACCGGTGAGCTCATGCACAACATCAGAGATTAGCGGAGCGTCGTAGCGCATAATCTGGCGTTGCAAAGCCAGGGTTGCGGTAGAAATAATAGTTTTCTCGTTAGCTTGTACTGCCTGCATAAACGCAGGAATAAGATACCCGAATGACTTTCCGGTCCCCGTTCCTGCTTGCACCATGAGGTGTTCGCTTTGCTTGAGCGCTTGGGAGACTTCCTCCACCATCGTGATCTGCCCAGTGCGTGGATGTCCACCAATTTTTTCGACGACGGCGTGCAACACCTCTTCAACGCCAACATCACCTGCATCGTCCACAGGCGACAAACTCGTTATCCTCGCCACCGCTATACTACGCCCGCTTCAATTCAATTCCCGCTGCTTGAATATGAGCAGCTATTTCGTCGGTAATACGCGCTACAATCCGCGTACCATCGGCAGTAAATTCTTCATTGAGAATCTCACCATCGGCGTGAATCTGTGAGACCAAATCGCCACGCGTATAAGGAATTACTGCGTCAATATGAATCGCAGGCCGTGGGAGCATTTCTTCAATCCGCACTTTGAGTTCATCAATGCCTTCGCCAGTCACCGAACTAATCGCAACTGATTGCGGAAACTGCGAGCGCAAAGTTGCGATCGCTACGTCGTCGGCAAGATCGCTCTTCGACAAAACGATCAATTCGGGCAAATCTAAGGCTCCCTCAACGTCACGCAATACGTCATGGACCGCTTGGACTTGTCCGCGCGGATCACTATGCGAGGCATCCACAACGTGCAAGATCAGATCAGCTTGTGCCACTTCCTCCAAAGTAGACCGAAATGCCTCCACCAGCTGGGTAGGAAGCGAACGCACAAAACCGACAGTATCCGTTAATGTAAATTCCCGGCCATCGCTCGTCTGTGTACGGCGAACAGTTGGATCCAGAGTGGCAAACAATGCGTTTTCTACCAGCACCCGAGCGTCCGTCAATACGTTCATCAGCGAGGATTTTCCAGCATTCGTGTACCCCACAACCACAACTGCAGGAACCTTATTACGACGCCGCGTGCTGCGTCGAGTTTCTCGCCCCGGACGCATATTCGCAATATCTTTGCGCAGTTTTGCCATCCTAGTGCGGATTCGACGTCGATCAAGCTCGATTTTTGTTTCACCTGGTCCACGCGAGCCAATTCCAGCACCACCAGCTACTCGACCACCCGCCTGCCGCGACATCGATTCACCCCAACCGCGCAGACGCGGCAAGAGGTATTCAAGTTGCGCCAGTTCAACTTGGGCTTTTCCTTCTCGAGACTTAGCATGCTGAGCAAAAATATCAAGAATCAAAGCGGTACGATCAATGACTTTGACTTTCACAATATCTTCCAAAGCTCGGCGCTGAGAAGGGGCAAGCTCCGAATCTACAATCACGGTGTCTGCGCCGGTATTTGCCACAATTTCGCCAAGCTCTTTCGCTTTTCCGGAACCTAAGAATGTAGCAGGATCAGGTAGCTGACGATGTTGTATAAGACCGTCCATCACTTCCGAACCAGCAGTTTCAGCTAACGCTGCGAGTTCTCGTAACGAATCTTCGGCGGCTTCGAGAGTTCCGTCCATCCACAAACCAGCGAGCACAACTTTCTCAAGGCGGAGTTGCCGATATTCGATATCAACGAGCTCTTCTCGCTCTGAAGCAACATCTACTACTCGCTTTAATGAACTTCGAACGCCGCGTTCAAATTCGTCACCTGCCCATGAGCCGTTATAAGCCGGATCTGCTTGTAGCGCTGTACCTTTGTGCGAGTCTAGTTCTAAGGAACGACCAGTGTTTTCGCTCGGATTTGTGTTAATGATGTAGCTCCATTCTCTCCTCTCTATTCTCTCATGTTTATGGCAGTTTTAACATTGACCCACAGTTTTTCTCGTTGTGAGACGTCTAATGTCAATCTTTTCCGTCGCTTCGCCTGAGCTCACGGTATCCTGATGGAGTGAACGATCATTATTTTTCGACGCAGCCAAGCACAGCTGGAAACGATCACCAGTTTGATCTGGCAATCCGTGGCAGGAATTACCAAATTCGCACGCAAGACGGCGTGTTCTCCGCTCATGGTTTAGACAAAGGTAGCGCTGTCTTCCTTTCCAAAGTGCCACAGCCAGATTTGGGGCCCCATTCTCTTGCCGTTGATCTCGGTTGTGGCTGGGGGCCAATCACCTTGGCTTTGGCTTCCGAGGCGCCACACTCAACCGTGCTCGGCGTCGATGTTAATGAACGATCCATGAATCTTGCACGTGAAAATGCAGATCAAGCGCAGCTCAGTAACGTGACTATTGAAGAATCCACAGCAGCACTTTCTAGACTGCGCCAAGAAGGTCGCACAATTGACCTGCTGTGGTCTAATCCCCCGATCCGGATAGGAAAGGCAGAACTCCATCAGCTGCTATCTAATTGGTTTGCTCTGCTCAGCAGTGATGGAGTCGCCTATATCGTGGTGCAGAAAAATCTCGGTGCTGATTCCTTAGCGCGCTGGATCACCGAACAGGGTTATACAGTTCAGAAAGTGGGCTCAGCGAAGGGATTTCGCGTATTCGAAATCCGACGTTCTTTCATCGACGCTGAATAGGCGCGTGTTCTGGCCGCAAGCCTCTGGGATCCTTTGCCCGCATATTCCGACTACGGGTGCGCCTGTGTTCTCTTTGTTGCTACATTCGCTCTGGATATGGCTACTTCCTCCGCAATACTGTGTTACTTGTAGCGTTGCTTCTTGTGGCACTATTTTGCGACACGCCAAGTGGAGAATGGATCATTCACACAATCTGTTCTGCAATCTTTTTGCCAAGTTCTCGGAGCTGCGATTTCGCTTCGTTTACCGATTCACCAGCAACTTTATGCCACTCAATCCGTGGATCTGCCCCAAACCACGTCCGCTGCTTTTTCGCGAGACGACGAGTACCGAAGGCAATATCTGCGATTGCTTGTTCTTGTGAAATCTTACCGAGTAGAAAATCGATGGTTTGCGCATAACCAGTCGCTTTCCCTGCCGTCGGCGAGGTAGCTAAGCCTTGTTCCATCAACTGTTTCGTCTCATCTACCAAGCCATTTGCGAACATTTCGTGCACGCGACGTTCGATGCGCTCATTGAGAATCTCTTTTGGAACATCGATCCCCACAAAATGAGTATTCGAAAAATGGCGCGTATGGCGAGGAAACTCAGGCGTATATGACTTCCCGGTAAGCAGCACTACTTCCAATGCACGTATCACACGCCGTGGATTTGCTAGATCAATAATCTGCGCAGATTTCGGATCAAGCTTCGCAAGTTCAGAAATCAGCGCATCCATACCCTGATTCTTCGCACGTTCCTCAAGTTCAGCACGTATCTTTGGATCGGTTCCTGGGAAATTAAGTTCGTCTAATAGCCCAGAGACGTAGAGTCCCGATCCGCCGACGACGATCGGTACCTTGCCCCGTCGTCGTACGTTTTCCAAATCCATACGAGCGTATTTTTGATACGCCGCTACGGACGCTTCCTCACAAATATCGAGTACATCGAGTTGATGGTGCACGATCCCGCAGCGTTCGGGCACCGAAATTTTGGCAGTACCAACATCCATACCGCGATACAGCTGCATCGCATCGGCCGAAATTATCTCAGCAAATTCGCTTCCGCCAAGAGCTTGAGCAATTTCAATAGACAGAAGTGTCTTTCCGCTGGACGTTGCACCAACTACCGCGATAATTGGTGTGGTCGGCGTTTCAACTTCTAAGCTCACGATCTGCTCAAGCTCTCATTTCTGCGGGCGCAATCCAATAGTGGGAATACCAAGCTTCACAGGAGCTTGACCAGCAGCTTCTTGTAGCAACTCTTCTTTTCGCTGTTCGGATTTTTCCCATGCATCGCCAGCGCGTGTCTTGGTAACCGTGAATAGTCCCCCGTCCAAGGCTGAATCAGCAACCAGATGGAATGGTGCGCCGTGGGTAACAGTGGCAGATACGATGTCGCCTGGGCGCGGCGGAACCGCTAGATTCTTCGGCAATGCTACGTGCACGAGGCGATTGTCTTCCGCTCTTCCAGTGATACGTGATGTTTCCTCGTCTTTGCGACCTTCTCCACTCGAAACCAGAACATTGACAGTGCTACCTTCAAGCTTCTGATTCTCCTCCGTCGAAATACGTTTCTGCAGCTCGATCAGGCGCTGGAATCGTTCATTGGCCACTTCGGCAGGGACTTGTTCGTCCATTTCCGCTGCCGGTGTGCCTGGGCGTGGAGAATACAAGAATGTGAAAGCAGAACTAAATCGCGATGCCTCAACCACATCTAAAGTAGCTTGGAAGTCTTCTTCTGTTTCACCTGGGAAGCCCACAATAATATCGGTGGTAATTGCGGCATGCGGAATCTGTTCCCGCACACGATCGAGAATGCCAAGGAACTTCGTTGATCGATACGAGCGCCGCATGAGTCGCAAGATTCGATCAGATCCCGATTGTAGCGGCATATGCAGCGATGGCATCACATTATGAGTTTGTGCCATAGCATCAATAACGTCATCAGTGAAAGCAGCTGGATGCGGTGAGGTGAAACGCACGCGTTGTAGGCCATCAATATCACCTGTTGCCCTGAGGAGTTTGGCAAATGCACCGCGGTCACCAAAGCTCACTCCGTAGGAATTCACATTTTGTCCTAGGAGAGTAACCTCAATGGCACCCTCCGCCACAACTGCTTCAATTTCCGCCAAGATTTCACCTGGTCGCCGGTCGTTTTCCTTTCCTCTCAGGTGTGGAACAATGCAGAAAGTGCACGTATTGTTGCATCCAACCGAAATAGACACCCAAGCAGCCGACGCAGATTCACGGTGCGTTGGCAAGGTTGAAGGAAAAACCTTCAAGGATTCTTCAATTTCAACCGCAGCTTCTTTATTATGACGGGCGCGTTCAAGCAATACAGGTAGAACATCAAGGTTATGAGTGCCAAGAACTACATCCACCCAAGGAGCCTTCTCAACGATGCCATCTCGCAATTGTTGCGCAAGACATCCTGCAACTGCAATTTGCATCTGTGGGCGGTCACGTTTCACCTCAGCCAATTGTCCAAGGTTTCCAAATAGTTTTGTAGCAGCGTTTTCACGCACTGAACAGGTATTGATAACCAACACGTCAGCACCTTGATCTCCGGCTTCGGTAGCCCGAGCTGCCTTTTGCGGCACTAGTTCTACCGGGACATAGCCGGCTTGATCCAAAAGACCAGCCAGCCTTTCGGAGTCGTGCACATTCATTTGGCAACCCAAAGTGCGAAGTGCATAAGTTTTCGGAAGTTCTTGTTCGATCATCAGTTCACTCATCGCCGTAAATTCTAATGCAGATATAACAAAGATAGCGATTTCATGCACGAGATATACAGCGCACTACTTCACTTAGAGATAGTCGCTTTCTGCATCGGTGTGTGCACATTCCATCGCTTTTCGAATTGTTTCGGACGAAAATCCACGCCGTGCCAGGGCTCCGTAAATGCGCCGTCTGGCTACATCTGGCTCAAGGCGCGCACTCGCACGCATCTTTTTGCGCACAAGTTCTACTGCACTATTGTATTCATCTGTATCTGTAACCTGTGCCAATGCCTGTTCAGCCAGCTGTCCAGATATACCACGATTACGCAGTTCTTCTCGAAGTTTTCTTCGCGATGTGCTTTTTTCAACTGCACGCAGACGCACAAATGCTAAGGCATATTTCGAATCATCAATGAGTCCAGAATCGCGAAATTTTTTGATGGTAGCTTCACTGATTGCCTCTGGCACATCGCGCCGAGCTAATGCATCACGAAGTTGCTTTTCCGACCGGTCAGACATCGCAAGTTGCCGGTAGACCACATCTCGCGCCAACGCGTACCATTCGTCCTCAGTACGAGCCGCATTTCGAGCTTGACGTCGTTCATTTATTTCGTGCGGGGAAAGCCTTTTCTTTCGGCGCTTTCCCCGCACGAAATCTGCCTCTTCGGCATAATCCACCATGATCTTATTCGTCAGCTTCCGGAAGTGAATCAGCTTCTGCGCCAAGCCCTAGCTGGCTCTTTACCTTGATTTCAATTTCTTCAGCAATCTCAGGATTATCTTTGAGGAACTGCCTCGCCTTTTCCTTACCTTGTCCGAGCTGATCTCCTTCATAGGTGTACCAAGCTCCTGATCGGCGAACAATGCCAGCGTCAACAGCCATATCGATAATTCCACCTTCAATGGAGATTCCTTGACCGTATAGAATATCGAATTCTGCTTGCTTGAAAGGCGGAGCCATCTTATTTTTAACAACCTTGACGCGGGTGCGGTTTCCGACCGGATTAGAACCTTCTTTGAGTGTTTCAACTCGACGCACATCGAGACGAACAGAAGAATAGAATTTCAGCGCTTTACCACCAGTTGTGGTTTCAGGGTTGCCGTAGAATACGCCAATTTTTTCACGAAGCTGGTTAATGAAGATAGCAGTGGTGCCAGAAGCGGAGAGCGCACCAGTGATCTTACGCAGGGCTTGAGACATCAATCGAGCTTGCAGACCAACATGAGAATCTCCCATCTCACCTTCGATTTCTGCTTTCGGAACTAGTGCAGCTACAGAGTCAATCACAATAATGTCGAGCGCACCGGAGCGAATAAGCATATCGGCGATCTCTAGCGCTTGTTCACCTGTATCCGGCTGTGATACCACCAATGCATCGGTATCTACGCCAAGCTTTTTCGCATACTCTGGGTCAAGTGCGTGTTCAGCGTCGATAAAGGCCGCAATTCCTCCTTCACGTTGCGCGCTTGCCACAGCGTGAAGGGCAACAGTTGTTTTTCCTGAGGATTCAGGACCATAGATTTCGATGATGCGACCACGTGGAAGTCCGCCAATACCTAGCGCAATATCAAGTGCCAGAGAGCCAGTAGGAATTACTTTTACTTGCTGCGGAGGTGTATCACCCAACCGCATTGCCGAGCCTTTTCCAAATTGGCGATCAATCTGCCCTAAAGCGACTTCTAGAGCTTTCGAGCGATCTTCAGTTTTCTTTGCAGCCATGATTTTCCTTTTACTAGGCATTACGAACGGATAGAACAGGTCTTTATGGAGTTCGTTCTCTCCGAACGACTTTCCATGTACTACGTTAAGCCCGACCTCCTGCCAAAAATCGTTGCCGCTTCCAATTGTGGAAAACATGCACGATTTCCGAAGTACAGGAAAAGCGTATCCGAACATTCGTTCGAAAGAAATTCGACACGCTCAAATCCTCAACAAGTTCAACGCCTTCCGTCACAAATCACCCCACACTGGCGTTTCACAGACAGTAACCGAAACGCGATAAATCACTGAGCTAAACACAAAAGTGCGGAGAGTGTCGTAACACTCTCCGCACAAAAGTTCACATTTATCGAGTCGGCGTAACGCTAACTTGCCACTTTGCCAGATCCTTAGGATCAACCCTATGCAAATAGACATGCGATTGAGGCAGATCCATCGCAGCAACGATTGCTTTCCAAATCTCGATTGGCGCGACTCCGGCAGTCAAAGCCTCTTGAGCGGTCAAATTTCCGAGATCCACCAACACCAAGTCTTGAGCAAGAGCACGTCCGCGACCGTCAGGAAATGCACGATCAAGCACTGCCCAAAATTCAGTATGTTTCATCAGCCGCGCATCGCAGCGAGCTCAGCAGCCACCATCGACTCTGGCACCGAATCTGGAATCTGGATAGGAGCTTGCGCACGACGCATTACCGGAGGAATACGACCTTCTATCCTATCAACCCGGTCAGCAACTAGGCGCAATACATGACTCAATGGCACGTTGAGGGCATGACAAATCGAATCCAACAATTCCGAAGAAGCTTCCTTCTGTCCACGCTCTACTTCCGAAAGATAACCAAGAGAAACACGAGCATCCGAGGAAACCTCACGGAGGGTGCGACCTTGACGCTGACGGTACTCACGCAAAACATCACCCAGTTCGCGACGAAGCAGTGCCGTCTCGTTACGTACTTCAGAATTCATTGTCATTTCGTTCACTCTTCCTAGATTCGCTACGCGAGAATATCTCGCTTCACACTTTCTGTAACGCGCTGACAGAATCAATATTCCCACATCAAGCTGAAAGTAACCTGTGAATGGAACTTGATTCACTCCGAAAATTTACTATTTCCTTGCAATTCCGCCATTAAAGCCCTAAGTCCTACCAGTACAGTGACGTTCCTCACATATGAACGGTCACCTGTAAGCTGCCCTTGCCAATACATTTCCCTAACAGGAGTTTTTACTCCTACGTATACGGTGCCCGCCGGCTTACCCTCGGCTACACCCGGCCCAGCAACCCCCGTCGTCGCTATTGCAAAATCTGACCGGAAAATGCGGCTCGCACCTCGAGCCATCTGTACCGCTACAGCTGGATCCACTGCACCGTTACTAGCCAACAGTTCTGCATCGACCCCCAGAATCCGAGCTTTTGCTGCACTTGCATAGGTAACAGCAGAACCCAAAAATACTGCCGAAGCACCGGGCACACACACAAACGCGTCTGCAAGCCGTCCACCTGTGAGTGACTCGGCAACCGCGAGTGTCGTCGAACTGCGCAGAAGCTCGCCCAAAAGCTGCTGAGCTGACTTTTCGATTTCACACTGCAATGAGGAATTGCTCTGATCGGAGTCGTCGCATTGCCCCAGTAGCGCATCCAGCTGTGGCAAAACAATACGTTTAGCGTGCATCATCGTTGCCACTACGCGAGAGCCGCACCGCTTCCTGCACGTATTCGATTGCGGAAGTGACCGCAAAAACTAAAGCAATAGCAAGCAATGCGTAGCTAATATAGATCAGTGTTTGCGCGATTGGTCCTTCTATGAAAGCAATGCTTTGCCACGGGATGAGCAAACCAGCAATGCCGAAGGACTGCGCAACCATCTTAATTTTTCCGCCTTGACCTGCTGCCATCACTTTAATTTTTCGCATCATCATACGCATCAATGTGATGCCAAGTTCACGGACGATAAATACTATGGTGACCCACCACCACAAATACCCATGCCACGACAGCAAAATCAAGGCTGAAATAATAAGAGCCTTATCCGCGATCGAATCAGCTAACTTCCCAAAATCCGTAACTAGATTGCGAGAGCGAGCGTAGTACCCATCAAGTTTGTCGGTAATTGCGGCGACGGCAAAAACAATATAAGCAAGCCATCGATGGTAAGTAGAATCTTGCAAAAACACAAAAATGAACACAGGCACGAGCACCAGCCGCACTACGGTCAGTGCATTCGCAATATTCACCACCGGAACATTATTGTTTTGCTTCATTACCACATCTACAAGGTTAGTCTAATTATCGCTTAACGTCACATAGGAACAGGTAGATAATTGCAGCGCATTCAATTGCGCGCAGATTTGGGTACTACCTGAACCCACATTATCTGCGCCCAGTCAGTTGCCACGCATCCTCTCCGGATTCCCCTTCGGGATCGTCGCCGTCGTAATAATTCGCTACTATAGTTTTCTCATTTTCAGCCAAAGGATCAGAAGCATAGCGACTATCCGTTTGGTACACCACCGTACGTGACGCTTCAGAATCCCACTCGTCGTCCGCCGCAGGCGCTTCCTCAACCACATCGATACCGGCATGACCAGCACTAAATGGTTTCACTTCTGTATCCGCTTCTCGAGCTACATCCACGTCACCAAAATCAGCGTCTGCATAGCGATCCTCCGAATCCCCCGCGTCATCAGAGTCATGTAACTGGACGTCTTCACCCTTGATAAGCGCCAAAACATCTGGAAGCTGCTCAGGCGTGACTAAAACATCTCGCGCTTTCGATCCTTCCGATGGCCCCACGATCTCTCGCGACTCAAGCAGATCCATCATACGCCCAGCTTTTGCAAAGCCAATGCGCAATTTGCGCTGCAACATTGACGTAGAACCAAATTGCGTGTTAACCACGATTTCCGCAGCTTGCAAGAGTGTTTCGAGATCGTCGCCGATCTCTTCATCGATCTTTTTCTTTTGAGCCTTTGGAATCACGTCGTCACGATAAACAGGTTGCATTTGGGCTTTGACATGGCTTACCACCGCTTCGATTTCGTCCTCATTTACCCAAGCACCCTGCACACGAATTGGCTTCGAAGTACCCATCGGCATAAAGAGCGCATCGCCCATACCGATCAATTTTTCAGCTCCCGAGGCATCCAAAATAACTCGTGAATCAGCCAAGGAGGAGGTCATAAAAGCGAGACGCGATGGAATATTAGCTTTGATCAAACCTGTCACAACGTCCACCGAAGGTCGCTGCGTAGCGATAACCAGATGGATTCCCGCTGCACGTGCTAGCTGCGTCAACCGCTGAATCGATGATTCCACATCGCGCGGCGCAACCATCATCATATCGGCCAACTCGTCAATCACCACAAGCAAATACGGATACGGAGTGAGCTTGCGCTCCGATCCCTCTTTAGAGGTCACTTTCCCGTCACGAATCGCCTGGTTGAAATCGCTAATATTCTTATAGCCATACGACGCTAGATCGTCGTAGCGCGCATCCATCTCCCGAACTACCCATTCAAGTGCTTCAGCAGCCTTCTTTGGGTTCGTGATAATTGGCGTAATAAGGTGCGGAATTCCAGCGTAAATCGTGAGCTCAACGCGTTTTGGATCGACCAAAATCATGCGCACCTGATCCGGTGTGGAGCGCATCATGATCGAAGTAATCATGGAATTGATAAAGGAAGATTTTCCAGCGCCCGTCGCACCTGCAACCAGCAAATGCGGCATCTTAGCAAGATTGGCCACCACGTATTGACCGCCAACGTTCTTGCCAATTCCGACGACGAGCGGGTGCGTCTGTTTGCGCGCAGCAGCAGAGCGCAATACGTCGCCAATCATAACAGTTTCGCGGTCTGAATTAGGAATTTCAATACCGATTGCCGATTTTCCCGGAATTGGCGACAAAATACGCACATCAGCAGAGGCCACCGAGTAGGCGATATTCTTCGAAAGTTGCGTGATGCGATCAACTTTAACGCCAGGTCCGAGTTCGACCTCATATTGAGTAACCGTTGGACCACGTGAGAATCCGACCACCTGCGCATCAACATTGAATTCTGAAAAGACTCGCGTTAATGCTTCTACCACATCATCATTGACTTTTGACCGCTCAAGATGTGGTGGTCCTTCTACCAGCATGTCCAACGAAGGAAGCGTGTAGGTAATATTTGACGCCAACTCCATTTGCTCGGCCGGTGCCGGAACTGGTTCAGGCTTTGGAGCACGCAACTCCTTTTTCACAGGCGCCGGTGAAACACGTCCCGTAGCAGCAGCATTAACCTGCGGAACCGCCGTAGCAACAACGGTAGGATCAGGCGTTTGCACCACAGTTGGATCAGCGTCTTCTGCGGCGTCGTCTAGACTTTGAACATCAACCGGCTCAGCTTCAGCAGCTGCCCGACGTCCACGGCGCGGCCGACGAAGCTGCGGAGATTGCACAACTTCAGACTCTTCCTCGTTGTGATTCGAGTTTTTTTCATCAATCTCAGCATCTCGCTCAGTGCGCTTCGCCTTTGCCCAATCGATAACATCTCGCACCGAAGTTTCGGTTGCATAGAGCATCGAATAGAGCGCAAGCAACACAAGTATTGGTACAGCTCCCCACGTCGAAACCAGAATCGCTAATCCGCCTCCGATGACCCAGCCGAGCAAACCACCAGCACTTTCAATCGCTGCGAAAGAAACCGTCGGATCTGGCCGATCAAAGGCGATATGCACAATCCCTGATATGGCGACAACAATAAGCCCCAGGGCAAGCGAAAAACGACGGTTATTTCTCGATGTCGCACGTCTAAACAGCTTCACGGCCATTCCAATGAGGATAACTGGAACGAAAACCGCCAAGATTCCCAACAGACCTGCAACTACATGATGTAAAACATCTAGGAGCAGACCGTCGAGGGTAAACCATTCCCGCAAGGCAATAACAATTGCAAGACCAATCAAAACAATGGCAAATCCATCATGGGAACGCGGAGCGTCAAAGTCCAATTCCTCTTGTTTCGAGGCGCTTGACGACACAGCCGGAGCAGCGCTTCCACGCTTGCGTCCGCCGTCGTTATCGCGAGATTGCCTGTTGTTTTGCCGAGCCAATTCAACTCCTTGGGTAGGTTGCTGCATATGCCTATACGGGCATAACTACTCTACAGCCTATGTCCTGCCAAAAAAGCTTGCCCGATCACCACGCCGAAAAGCTCAAGTTTAAATGATGTCACACCAATCGAACCGCGCCCTAAAGCGTGCCACCGATACAGTCGTAGCATATAAAATACCAGATCATACCTAATATTGGTGCCCAAGAACTGAAAATCTAAATCAACAGAATCAAGCTTCTATAACTGTTGGAATAATCATCGGCGAGCGACGCAATTTCCGCGCAGCCCAGCGTCCTACCACTCTGCGCATAGCCTGCTGCATCTGATAAGCATCAGCACTTTCATTTTGAACTGATTTCTCAAGTGCATCTTGGACGTCTGGCAGGATTTCATCAAAGACTGAATCATCCTCAGCCATACCGCGAGCCTGAATATGAGGACCCGTAATAACCACACGCTCTTGGGCGTCGACCACTGCAAATATAGCGATGAAGCCTTCTTGTCCCAGTGTTCTACGATCCGTTAGCTCTGCCTCACCAATTTCTCCCACTGAGGATCCATCAACGAATACGTAGCCACACGGAACCTTACCGACAACTTGTGCGACACCGTCATGCAGATCAACCACGCTTCCGTCCTCGCATAGGAGAACGTTCTCAGCTGGAACTCCCGTTTTCACTGCCAAAGAGCCATTTGCCACAAGATGTCGCGCTTCGCCATGGATGGGCATAACGTTGAACGGCTCAACGATATTGTACGCATAGAGCAATTCTCCCTGCGCAGAGTGTCCAGACACGTGGACAGCGGCATTGCCTTGATGTACCACGCGCGCACCGAGCTTCGTGAGTCCATTAATCAGCCTAAATACCGAATTTTCGTTGCCAGGAATCAACGACGACGCGAAAATCACCGTATCGCCTGGTCCAACGCCAATCCGCTTGTGAGTTCCAGAAGCGATACGCGCCAAAACCGCCATCGGCTCTCCCTGCGAACCTGTTGACATGAACACGCGCTGATGATCCGGAATCGATTCAATATCTTTCATATCGATCAAGGTTTGCGGCGGCACAGTGAGATAACCGAGTTCAGCAGCGATTCCCATATTTCGCACCATGGAACGACCCACGAAGCACACTTTGCGATTGTACTTCGCCGCAGCGTCAAGAACTTGCTGTACACGGTGCACATGAGAGGCGAAAGAAGCTACCACAATTTGCCCATTTGCCTGCGCAAATACAGATTCGAGCACAGGGCCGATCTCGCCTTCTGAACGAACGAACCCCGGCACTTCAGCATTCGTCGAATCCACCATGAAAAGGTCTACGCCTTCTTCGCCAGCGCGCGCGAAAGCCCGCAAGTCGGTGATACGGCCATCCAACGGCAACTGATCCATCTTGAAATCGCCGGTGATCAAGATGTTTCCACCCGCAGAACGCATGAACACAGCCAAGGCATCTGGAATGGAATGATTTACTGCGATAAATTCGCATTCGAAAGCACCAATTTGCTCAATATCGCCTTCCTTGACAATCAAGGAATAGGCTTGAATCCGATGTTCAGCCAATTTCGCTTCTACCAAAGCAATTGTGAGCTGAGAACCAATAATCGGAATGTCTTGGCGTAGCCGTAACAGATACGGCACTGCACCGATATGATCCTCGTGTCCATGCGTCAAAATGATGCCGTCGACGTCGTCGATACGATCTTTAATATAGTCAAAGTCCGGCAGAATCAGATCAACACCTGGCTGATTCTCCTCTGGGAAGAGCACACCACAATCCACAATGAGCAAGCGCCCATTGCACTCAAATACGGTCATATTGCGACCAATATCGCCCAAGCCGCCCAATGGCACAATTCGAACTGTATCTGGCTGAATTTCTGGAGGTGTATTCTGTTTACTCACTCTTCCATTATCTCACAATGGAGGTGCTGCTCATAGCTCAAGCAAACCGGCACTCACCAGAGATTCGCGCAGAGCCTGATATTGACTCATATCAGCACGTACCAAGGGCAATCGCAAGGTGGCGCTCTCAATGACGCCGAGCATTGCCATCGCTTCTTTGGCCATCACGGCTCCTTGACCAGCGCCCATAATCGCATCAACTAACGGCATATGCTTCGTGAACTCTGCTCGCGCGGCCGGAAGATCACCGGAATCAACTTCACTCACCAGTGCTCGCAAACTACCTGCAATGACGTGACCTGCCACCGACACAACACCAGAAGCTCCATGTGCTAGCCAGGCGAAATTGAGTGAGTCATCTCCCGAATAATACGCCAAGCCCGTATCGACCATTTTCTTGAATCCAGCAGCAACATCTCCAGTAGCATCTTTCACGGCGAGAATTTGCTCGTGCTGCGACAAACGCATGAGAGTTGGCATCTCCAGTTTCACACCAGTGCGACCAGGGATATCGTAAAGCATCACTGGAAGATCAGTAGCCTGTGTGACGCTCAAAATATGCTGATAAACGCCTTCTTGAGAGGGGCGGTTGTAGTACGGCGCTACCACAAGCAGACCATCTGCGCCTGATTTTGCGGCTCCCTCAGCAATGCGCACGGCATGAGCTGTATCGTTGGAGCCAGCACCGCAAATGATCATCGCGCGATCACCAACGGCGTCCTTCACTTCCCGCACCAAAACATCCTTCTCAGGCTGATGGGTGGTTGGAGATTCGCCAGTGGTACCTGAGAGCACCAAGCCATCACAACCGTCGTCTACCAGCTTCACGGCAAGCTTTTGCGCTGAGGCTACATCAATCGAACCGTCGTCGTGAAACGGCGTTACCATCGCGACTGAAACCGATCCAAAAGGACGCTGGGGCAAAGAAATGTGTTCCATGTCATCACTCTATCTGGCAAAAACCACAATCGCGATGATCTTTCGATATGTGGGACGCCTTCTGCAAGAATAGATATGTGAATGAGACATTAAAATCTGTTCGACCTGCACATGCGGGCGATGTCGAGGAAATCGGGCGCATACAAGCACAGTCAATGCACGAGTCTTTAGTGCGCGCACTTGAAGCTCCGCTTGCCCCTGCCACCGCCGCGCAGTTTGATTCTGTTGCCTTTGCGCAGGCGTGGCTGCAGAGTCTCCAAAATTTGCCATCAGCGGAGCATCATATCGTGGTGGCAACCGACGGCGAGGGCGTCTGTGGATTTGCCTCATTCGCCCCCACCGAAGCTCTCAATCTTCCTGATGACCAGCGTTTCGCTCCAGATGCCGAGTTTTTTGACCGTGAACCCCACGCCTACGAAATTCTCAACTTTGATGTCGATTCGGGCGCGCAAGATCCAGACCATGGAGCGCGTCTCCTCGCTGCCATAACCGATATGGTGGCAAACGCCCAGGGTAATGAGATTTACGTGTGGGTATTCCCCACCGACGACGCGCTCACCCGTATGCTTGATGCCGCCGGTTTCGCACCGCGCGGCTTGCGGAGGAATTTCGAAGTAGATGGCAAGGACGTAATCCAGCATCTGTGGTGGACAACCCTCTAACGGGCCCTCAGTGGTTGCGGGCGGTGCACTGTCAACGTTCACACGCCAACGCGCCGCCAACGTTCACACGCATTGAGCTGTCAGCGGTAGCGGGCTATCAGAAATAAGAAAATTCTGCCGTTAGCCGTTTAGTCTGAGACGTTAGCCGTCTAGTCCGAGATATGATTCAAGTCCTACCGTGAGGCCCGAACTCTCACCAACTTTACGAACCGCAAGCAGCACGCCTGGCATAAACGACTCTCGGTCGAAAGAATCCTGGCGCAAAATGAGTTGCTCGCCCGGATTGCCGAATACCACTTCTTCATGCGCGTTCAAACCGCGTAGCCGCACGGCATGCACATTGATTCCATCGATGACGGCGCCGCGTGCACCCAGAGGATCGCTTTCCGTTGCGTCTGGGCACGGTGACATTCCCGCCGCAGCTCTCACTTCGGCGATACCTTTGGCGGTAGAAACGGCTGTGCCTGATGGTGCATCAACCTTGTTCGGGTGATGTAGTTCAATGATCTCTACCGATTCAAAATGAGCTGCCGCCTGTTTGGCAAAATGCATCACAAGCACGGCAGAAATTGAGAAATTCGGGGCGATGAGCACGCCTTTTCCGAGCTGGCGCGCATGCTCGTGAACGCGAGCAAGGCGCTCAGGAGTCCAGCCCGTCGTTCCCACTACAACGTGTACGCCAGCATCTAAAAGCGCATGCACGTTATCGTCTGTTTGGGAAGGAACAGTAAATTCTACTGCTACCTCCGCCCCATTTAAGCTCTGCGCACTTATTGCATCTGCGGCGTCGAGCTGTGCCACAAGTTCAAGATCGGGCGCATTGTTAACGGCTTGCACCACGGTAGCACCCATGCGCCCGTGTGCTCCAACTACAGCAACTTTCATGAAATGAGCCTAACTCTTAGGAGTCCGATCCGCAGATCACGACAGATCGTGGACCAGCACATAATTTTTGCGCCAATGCTTGAATATCTTGCGCAGTCACTTCACGGGAACGCCGCAACGATTCTTCAATCGACCATAAGTCACCGCGTATGAGCTCGGCCTGCCCGAGTCGATTCTTTCGAAATCCATTCGTTTCAGCAGAAAATACCAGCTGAGCACGGCGCTGATTGTATGCGGTGTCCACTTCCTGCTCAGATACGCCTTCTTCGGCAATCTGTTCCAAACACTCTTGCATAATGCGAGCAACAGTGCCGGTATTCTCGGGTGAACATGCCGCTTCGAGTGCGAACACTCCCCCTTCAAGCCAATTGAGACACCACGAGTAGGTGGAATAGGCCAGACCTCGGCGTTCACGCACCTCTTGGAACAACCGCGACGATGTGCCGCCGCCCAGAATCGAGTCGAGTGCCATCAACGTTATTTCGCTATCGTGTCCGGCATATAATCCAGGCATGCCCACCACAACCGCACTTTGATGGCTTGGATGAGCGATAAAGCTAGACCCTCCCACGCCGTAGGTCATATCACCAGCTCGCCGGCGTGCCATAGGAAGCGTATCCGAGCCAAGATTCCAACCACGCGAATCAAGCAGCGCAAGCACCATGGCACACAGTTCTTCATGGTTGACGTCGCCAGCCGCAGTAACAACGAGTTCGCGGGAGTTGTAATATTCGCGGTAATGCTCAAGCATGTGGGAATGATCTAGCGCAGACACGGTTTCACGAGTGCCACCTACCGGACGTGCCAAGGGATGATCGCCAAAAATCATGGGCAGTATGGCTGTTTCTGCCACGTCGCTAACATCATCTTCGGCTGCTGCCAACTCTTCGAGAATAACGCCGCGTTCAATTTCCATTTGCGTAGGATCAAGCACAGAATCGGTAACCATATCGACTAGGAGTTCGAGCATCTGCGGCATATCAGCAGCGAATACACGGCCGTAGTAACACGTGTACTGGCGAGAAGTCGCAGCGTTTATAGCACCACCAAGAAAATCGGACATTTGCGAGATCTCAAGGGAACTGCGTGTTGACGTACCTTTGAAAAGCATGTGCTCGAGAAAATGGGTTGAGCCTTCGCGCCCGCTCAATTCATCACGTGATCCTGCGCCGATCCAAAAAGACAGTGACACCGATCTTTGGCCAGGGATTTTTTCGGTCAAAACCCGAATCCCTCCCGGCAAAATCGACCGTTGCCCCACAATCCCGTCTTCTTCGAATACAACTGAAGAACACCTATCGAGCGGCAGTTCAATTCGCGTGTAGCTCATTAAATACATCCTTTTCAGCATTACAGGATTCTTGGCATGTCACGGAGCGCAAACGCTACTCTCGTTAACACCTGATAACTATAGCAAGCAAAAATCGCTCTCTCTGATTCTGCCCGAGAGCAGAATCAGAGAGAGCGAAATGTAGGCTTGTAACCTGCACACTTAGTGCAGGACTAGCGCTCACTCATCGTCAGAAGCAGTCACTTCTGTTGAATCAGCAGTGGATTCCGAGCCTTCGCCCTGCTCCGTGGAGCGAGTACGACGGCGTTCGCGTGGGCGGCGCTCCCGACGCTCGCCGCGTTCTCCACGGTCAGAACGCTCACGGTTGCCACGGCGCTCTTTGTTCTCTTCCTCAGCGGCTTTCTCAGCCTCAAGCTGCTCTTCGGTAAGAACAGCGTGCAAGGAAAGCTTGCCACGCGGATCAATTTCAGCTAGTTCGACCTCAACCTTATCGCCCACGTTGAGCACGTCTTCAACATTTTCAACGCGCTTTCCGCCGATGAGACGGCGGATTTGCGAGATGTGCAACAAGCCATCCTTACCTGGTGAAAGCGAGATGAAAGCTCCAAAAGTCGCCGTCTTAACAACGGTTCCTACAAAGCGTTCACCCACTTCAGGCATCTGCGGATTGGCGATTGAGTTAATGGTCTGGCGTGCAGCTTCAGCAGCGCTACCATTTGTAGCACCGATAAATACTGTACCGTCGTCCTCAATTGAGATATCGGCACCAGTATCTTCTTGGATCTGGTTGATCATCTTGCCTTTTGGCCCAATAACCTCACCGATCTTGTCCACTGGAATCTTCACAGTGATGATACGTGGAGCGGTCTCTGCCATTTCTTCAACCTCAGGAACTGCTTCCTCAATAAGATCGAGAATTGCGAAACGAGCGTCACGCGCTTGGGACAGTGCTGCAGCGAGCACCTGAGCTGGGATTCCATCGAGCTTAGTGTCAAGCTGAAGTGCCGTCACGAATTCGCGCGTTCCTGCAACCTTGAAGTCCATATCGCCGAGTGCATCTTCAGCACCGAGGATGTCGGTCAGTGCAACGAAACGCTGTTCGCCGTCAATCTCACCTGAGATGAGACCCATCGCGATTCCTGCCACTGGAGCAATCAATGGCACACCAGCGTTGAGCAACGAAATCGTAGACGCACATACCGAGCCCATCGACGTCGAACCATTTGATCCGAGCGCTTCTGAAACTTGACGGATTGCATATGGGAAATCTTCGCGAGCAGGAAGAACTGGAACGAGTGCGCGCTCAGCGAGCATCCCATGTCCGATTTCGCGGCGCTTTGGCGAGCCAACGCGGCCAACTTCACCAGTCGAATATGGCGGGAAGTTGTAGTGGTGGATGTAACGCTTAGCCGTCACTGGAGAAAGGTTATCGAGCTGCTGCTCCATCTTGAGCATGTTCAGCGTAGTCACACCCATAATTTGGGTTTCGCCACGCTGGAATAGTGCCGAGCCATGAACACGAGGAAGAATTCCAGCTTCAGCAGTGATGGTGCGGATCTCGACTGGGGTACGACCGTCCATGCGGATGCCCTCAGTCAGCACGCGATTACGCATCTCTTTCTTCCAGTGAGCATTGACTGCAAGCGTAAGTGCCTGCTCACGCTCTGGGAACTGCTCAGCGAGTTCAGAAACGATAGCTTCTGTTACATCGTTGAGCTTGTCGTCACGCTCGTGCTTGTCGATGATGCCGTGCAATGGTGCGAAGCGATCACCAATCTGCGCACCAACAGCTTCATATTCCTCATCTTCATAGGATGGGAAAAGAGGATACTCTTGGGTCTCTTTAGCAGCTTGACGTGCCAAATCAGCCTGTGCTTCACATAGCACACGGATGAACTTCTTCGCAGCCTCAAGGCCTTCAGCCACAACTTCTTCGGTTGGCACAGTGCCACCCTTAGCGATATTAGCAACGACGTTCTCGCCGCCTTCTGCTTCCACCATCATGATAGCAATATCGTCTTCTACAACGCGACCAGCAACGACCATGGTGAATGTAGCCTTTGGCTCCTCGGAATAACGAGGGAAAGCTACCCACTGACCGTCGATGAGCGAGATGCGCACACCGCCAATTGGACCAGAGAATGGCAAACCAGAAAGCTGCGTAGACATCGAAGCCGCGTTAATCGCGACGACATCGTATGCGTCGTCTGGATGAATAGCGAGCACAGTTGCTACAACCTGAACTTCGTTGCGCAGACCCTTAACGAAGGCAGGACGCAACGGACGATCGATCAAACGCGCTGCGAGGATAGCTTCAGTGCCTGGGCGACCTTCACGGCGGAAGAACGACCCTGGAATACGTCCAGCGGCGTAAGAACGCTCTTCGACGTCCACCGTCAATGGGAAGAAATCGAAGTGCTCTTTCGGCTGGGAAGAAACCGCAGTTGCAGAAAGAACTACAGTTTCGTCGTCGAGATATGCAAGCGCGCATCCTGCGGCTTGACGAGCCAAAAGCCCAGTTTCAAAACGGATAGTACGAGTGCCGAACTTGCCATTATCAATGGTTGCTTCGGCGAATTTAACGTCAGGACCCTCCATGGGACCTCCTCTTTCGTTTGCCCCGCCCGATACGGCCGTCGATTATCATGCTCGGTATCATCTGGGAAACCGCTCACCACAACCGAAGACCGAATCCAAAGGCGAAGGTCTTCTTCTATTTACTTTTGATGTTATGACAATCGGCCCGGACCAAAGCCCGGGCCGATCTGACGTCAGCGGCGAAGGCCGAGACGTGAAATCAGGGAGCGGTAACGCTCGATGTCCTCAGCAGCGAGGTAAGCAAGCAGACGCTTACGCTTACCAATAAGAAGCATCAAGCCACGACGGGAGTGATGATCATGCTTGTGAGTACGGAAGTGCTCGGTCAGCTCCTTAATGCGAGCTGAAAGCAGTGCAACCTGAACTTCAGGGGAACCAGTGTCGCCCTCGTGTGTTGCGTATTCCTTGATGATTTCATCTTTGATCTCTTTAGAGAGAGCCATACGATTCTCCTTCTTTCTCGTTGCACAGAGCCCAGGGCATATTCTCCTGAGCGATGACGTTCCGTGGCCGATCTAACGGCTATGCCAGTCTACCACGTCAAGCAAATGAGCTTCGAATTGAAAATCGGTGACCTCAAGCTCATATAGGCTCATATAGCTAACCACGTGGCTAATCACGAGCTCTGCTAGATTCACGCCGTTTCTACGCCGGCTTTAATGAAACGCCCGCTTTAACAGCAGCAGGGTTTACGCGCCGCGCTACTGGCACTCCCAACACTTCGGCGCTGCGCCGCAAATCCTCGTCCATCTGTTCAAGCAATGAATCCACTGATTCAAAACGCATCATAGGCCGCAACCACTGGATAAAATCGATTGCAATTTCCTCACCATACAGGTCGAGATCGCTTCTCCCCAGTACATGAGCCTCAACTGTGCGTTGTTCTCCATCAAACTGTGGGTTGTTACCGATAGAAATTGCCGCGGGAAGATGTTCTGTAGCAGCAGTACCCGGCACAGTCCGCACTAACCAGCCTGCATAAACACCTTCAGCTGGCACTTCGCCTAAGCCATTTCCCGTGAGATTAGCCGTGGGGAAACCGAGTTCACGTCCGCGTTTGAATCCATGTTGAACCACACCGCGGATTCGATGCGGACGTCCCAGAACTTTCGCCGCACCAGCAACATCGCCTTCTGCCAACAGCTCACGCACCCACGTCGATGACCAACGCCGCCCGCCGTCGTCGCACAGATCGTCAAGCAAATACACGTCGATGCCAAGCTCTTTTCCTACGTCACGTAAGAACGCGCCGTCGCCACTGTTGTGCAAGCCGAACCGAACGTCCTCACCTACGACGACGCTCCCCGCATGCAACTGCCCGATAAGCTGCTGCTCGATAAAATCGCGCGGCGTGAGCGCTGCATATTCAAGGTCGTAATGCTGCACATACACAGCATCAATTCCAGCAGATTCCAGCCTTTGCAATCTGTCCTCAAGCGAGGTGACCAAATTGAGATCAGATTGTGGGTTATGAACGAGACGCGGATGCGGATCGAAAGTCAAAGCAATTGAGATGGCTCCGTTGAGTTGCGCCACTTCCACCGTTTTCGCAAGCACAGCATGGTGCCCGCGATGCACGCCGTCGAAAATACCGATCGTAACCACGGTATTGCTGATCTCTTTGGGCAGGTCAGCCCGGTGTTTCCAAACTTCCATTACTTGCCGCGCAGTCCTAGCTGCGTACGTCCACCCGAAATATCTGCTGGAGCGTCGGAAGGAGTGCCCTCAGTGTGCATACCAGCCCGTTTGCCTTTGCCGCCACAGCCGCAACCACCGCCACCGCAGCCGCCTCGTCCGTGTTGTTCGCCGACATGCGTATGTCCATGACGCCCCTGAGTCGACTGGGCAACAGCAGGTGAAACGGACGTAGCACCCTGCTCAGCAGCCTTTGCATGTCCGTGACCACCGCAACCACAACCTGATTTAACTTCTTCAACGTTATCCATAGAATCTAGTTTAGAACCCAGCGTTTGCTAAATCTTGCTGAAAGTCCCCTAAAAGTTGAGAGTTCGATCAAAATTCGTTGCACGACGACGGTGCCCAGCCTCGCCGCAAGCTCCCGTTTCCCTTATGAATTCACGGTGAAAGCCTTGAGAAACCTTGTTAGAAGCCGCTGCAAGGCATTGTTATAATCAACTGACGTATAGACACTAGCTAATTAGAGGAAGTTGATATGTCGTATCCGCAGGGCTTAGATGCATGGCTTGGGATCACGTGGCAGGGCGCGTTGGCAGCCGTCTTATCTACACTAGTGATATACGCCGTATTTCTTCTGGTCATTCGCGTGCTCGGACAACGCCTCCTTGCTGGATTAACTACCTTCGACACTCTCATGGTGTTACTTTTTGGTTCGATAGTTGCGCGCACCGCCCTCGGCCCGGTTCCCACACTGAGCACCGGAATTATCGCATTTTCAACGCTGTTAGTTCTCCACTACACCGTGGGAAGACTCGCCAATTTTCAACACGGAGATCGCATGATCAACAGTCCAGCGATCGTACTTATGGCGGGTGAAAACTTTATCGAAGCCAATCTGAAAAATACTCACACCACACGCTCAGAACTCTTATCGCAGTTGCGTGAACATGGTATTCACTCCCCGACGCTCGTTGCTGCAGTTATTCTCGAACCTTCAGGTCGACTATCGGTATTGACGCGCTCGCACTTAATAAGTTCGAGCCTGCTGGACGGCGTGCGTGATGCGCACCTTATTCCCCGCGAATTTATTGATCTTTCCAAATGAGTTAGGAAAATTCGTAATACCAAGACTGGCTCTCGCCTCCTTAGTCTTGGCTAAGCCTCGCACCCACTACCTCAAGCCTCGCTCAGCCTAACTTTGTGCAAAGACAACCACCGGTTGGATATTTTTCCCTCGCTTTGCACCGATTGCCACCAGTTCATCGCCACAAATTAGCGCCACCGGATCCGCTTCGGCATCAACCTCTACAAACTGCCCGTATGTGAGAGCCGTGCGCTGCTGCGGAGAAATTTCCACCCACGGCATTATTCGCGCCGCCTGAGCCAAAGGAATTACTGGCACATCACGTCCGTCTGCTACCAAGTTCGCGATACCCCGCACAGAATTCGCCTCAGACACCTCAAAGTGCCCCACCTCAGTGCGACGCAACATGGTGATATGGGCATCAACGCCGAGCTCAAGGCCAAAATCTCGCGCTAAAGCTCTAATATACGTTCCAGCAGAACACCTCACCACAGCGTCAATTTCGAGGGTTTGTACATTTGCGCCGTCTACGGGCAGAATTTTTCCCAAGCGAAGCGCAGAGGTAAATTCAAAGCCGTGGATAATAATATCTCGTGCAGGAATCTCCACCTCAATGCCAGCGCGTACTAATTCATGCGCGCGCTTTCCATTTATCTTGATTGCAGATACCGCTGACGGAACCTGTTTGATCTCGCCAACCAAAGCTTGGCGCGCACGATCCAGTTCAGCAATCACCGAGGGGTCTAATGCGTCAGCACCACCAACGTCACCGTTTCCATCACTGCGTGTCAAAGCCGCGATGACAGCACCAAATTTCGCGGCAAATTCTTCCAGGTAATCCCTGCGTGGCGCGCCCTGGGCATCTTCAGTTGAGGTAGAAACCCCGAGGCAGATCGTGGTGCGGTAGGTCTTATCACAGCCCGACAAATAGTTGAGAAAACGAGTCGCTTTCCCGATTCCAATGGTGAGCAATCCAGTCGCCATCGGATCAAGAGTTCCAGCGTGACCAACCTTGCGAGTTTTCGCCAAACGACGCATCGCCCCAACTACATCGTGCGAGGTTACGTCGGGATCTTTGTCGATAAGCACGATCCCATCAGCTGCGCACGACGCCGGTTGCGGGAGTTCACCCCAAGGCATCTGTCGTTTTTCGCGCGGCTCACGATTGCGTTCTGATCGCTCACGATCACCTGAGCGTCGGCGGGAACTAGAGCTCATCGTCGTCGGAAAAATCAGACTCGAGCAGGTGCTCGCCGTCGTCATTCAATTCTTTGGGCTTGCGGTACGGATCTTCGCCCGCAACTGGTGTTGCTCCAGCTGCCAACTTACGCACCTGCTCATCATGGAATTTTGCCGCTACTAGGGCATCTTCAATTGAGCGCGCGGTCTCAGGCAAAGCGTCAAGAACGAACTCAACACTTGGCGTGAGACGCAACCCTAGCTGGCCACCAACCGTCGAGCGAATCATGCCCTTTGCCGATTCGAGCGCGGAAGCAGACTTGCGTCGATCCGCATCCGAGCCATAAACCGTGTAAAAAACAGTGGCATGCTGGAGATCTCCGCTCACGCGAACGTCGGTAATCGTCACCATACCGAGGCGCGGATCTTTGAGCTTGCCGTCAATCATTCGAGCCACAATTTGTTTAATTTGATCAGCTACACGAGCTGCACGTGGATTAGCCATCGCTAACTCCCCTTAAAATTAGTACTTTGTTGCGGCAACGGGGTGCCCAGAATTGGACACCCCGCCACAGCTAAAAGATGATCAGTCGCGAGGTTTTTCGCGCATCTCCCACGTTTCAATAATATCGCCCTCGCGAATGTCCTTGTGTCCGAGGGTGATACCACATTCGTAGCCTTCTCGAACTTCCGTGACATCGTCCTTTTCGCGTCGCAAGGAGATAATCTCGAGGTCAGGAGCAATCACCGAACCATCACGCACCAAGCGAGCCTTGGTGTGGCGCTTGATCGTACCCGAGCGCACGATGGAACCTGCAATATTGCCAAACTTTCCAGACTTGAATACCTGGCGAATCTCGGCTGTTCCAAGCTCCACTTCTTCGAAGATCGGCTTGAGCTTGCCCTTGAGCGCGTCTTCCACGTCGTTGATCGCATCGTAGATCACCGAGTAGAACTTCATCTCTACGCCTTCACGATCAGCGAGCTCGGAAACTCGTTCTGCTGGTCGCACGTTGTAGCCGATGATGACGGCGTTATCCACGGTTGCAAGGTCGACGTCCGACTGGGTAATCGCACCGACACCACGATGGATAACGTTGAGCTGTACCTCATCGCCACCGACTTCAATCTCGAGCAACGAGGATTCGAGTGCTTCGACTGAACCCGAGGAGTCACCCTTGATGATGAGGTTGAGGTTTTCAACCTTACCCTCTTCAATTGCAGCAGTGAGATCCTCAAGCGAGATGCGCTTGCGGCGTTTCGCCAGTGTAGCAGCTCGCTTGGCAGCTTCACGACGCTCTGCAATCTGGCGAGCAGTGCGATCATCTTCAGCCACGATGAGTTGGTCGCCTGCGCCAGGTACTGAGGTCAGACCAAGCACCTGAACTGGACGCGATGGGCCAGCGGAATCAACCCGATCGCCGTGCTCATCAACCATGGCGCGAACACGGCCGTAGGCTGTACCAACCACAATCGAATCGCCAATACGCAGTGTTCCGTCTTGGATCAAAGCTGTGATTACGGAACCGCGTCCTTGATCGAGCTTCGCTTCAATCGCTACACCGCGTGCAGCTTTATCAGCATTGGCGGAAGGAGCGACCAAAATATCGGAGGTTGCTACGATAGTTTCGAGCAATTCAGCGATATTGATACGCTGTTTGGCCGAGATGTCGACGAACGCGACATCTCCGCCGTACTCCTCCGCAACAAGGCCATACTCAGTGAGCTGAGCACGAACTTTGCCTGGATTAGCGCCATCCACGTCAATCTTGTTGACAGCCACGACAATTGGCACACCGGCTGCCTTAACGTGGTTAATTGCTTCCACGGTCTGAGGCATCACGCCGTCGTTTGCAGCAACAACCAGCACAGCGACGTCAGTGACGTCCGCGCCACGAGCACGCATCTGGGTGAAAGCCTCGTGACCTGGGGTGTCGATAAAGGTGATACGACGCTCGTTGCCATCAATAGTCAAACGAGTCTGGTAAGCACCGATATTTTGCGTAATGCCGCCCGCTTCTCCTTCGACGACATCCGCGTTACGAATCGCATCGAGAAGCTTCGTTTTACCGTGATCGACGTGTCCCATAACGGTGACGACGGGTGGGCGTGGGGTGCGATCCTCATCAGATTCACCCGCACGCTCAGCAGCGATATCGATATCAAAGGCTTCGAGGATCTCACGATCTTCGTCCTCGGCACTCATGATCTTGATATCGTATCCGAGTTCAGAGCCGAGCAACTGGAAGGTGTCTTCGTCAAGCGACTGATTCGCCGTCGCCATTTCGCCCATGCGGAACAAAACGGTAACTAAAGCTGCTGGATCCGCACCAATCTTCTCTGCGAAATCAGCCAACGAAGCTCCAGCACGAACGCGTACCACAGTCGAACCGTCGCCGCGTGGCACCTGCACACCGGCGAGCATTGGAGACTGCTGCTCTTCAAACTCATTGCGCTTGGAACGACGCGATTTGCGGTTTCCTCCACCTTGACGACCGAAAGCACCCGCAGTTGATCCACCGCGAGCCTTACCGCCCGAACGGGTGAAACCGCCACCGCGAGCTGGACCATTTTGTCCGCCACGGAAGCCACCTTGACCGCCACGACCTCCACGACCTCCACGATTATCGGTCGGCGGCTGGATCTGATCGGGCATCATATTTGGCGATGGACGCGCTGCAGACCGCGCTGGACGCGCCGAATCATTCTTGCGTGGACCACCAGTATTGCCACCGCGATTGTTTGGACGCGATTCTGCGTTCTCGCCGCGCTTGCTCATACCTTGCTGGTTTGAGAATGGTGAATTGCCCGGACGCGGGCCGCGGCCTTGACCGCCGCCTTGCTGCCCGCCATTGCGTCCCATGCCTTGGCGTGAAGAGAATGGTGAATTGCCTGGACGTGGCATGCCTTTCTTTCCACCGCGCGCTTGTGGGCGTGGTGGAGCCGATTCGCGTGCCACATCTGCGCTGCGCTTTGCCTCACCTGGAGTCGCCATTGCACGTTGCGGGCGAGGTGGCTTCGGCGCTGCACTAGGCGTTGCAGCTTTAGATGCCGCATCCTTGCTTGCAGATTTTTCAGCAGCAACTGCGGAGGCTGCCTTTGGTGCTTCGTCTTTGGTGGTAGCGGAACTTGATTCACCAGATTTCGCAACAGTCTTTGGACGGGCAGCTCCCGGCTTTGCCACAGACTTCGTTGCTGTTGCTGGCTTATCGGAAGCCTCCGTGCTTGCAGCTGCTTCCGGTTTTTCAGCAACAGTTTTCTTTGCAGCACCCGGCTTTGCCGCAGACTTCTTTACGGGTTCAGATGCACTCGCTGTTGCAGGCTTCGCAGTTGCAGGAAGCTCCTCAGGGTGCTTTTCAAAATATTCACGTGCACGACGCACGACTGGCGCTTCAATTGTTGAAGACGCAGATTTGACGAATTCGCCATTTTCTTTGAGAGTTTCAAGCAGTTTCTTGCTTGGAATTCCCAACTCTTTGGCGAGTTCATGGACGCGGACCTTGGCCACAGTTCTCCTTCGGTTTGGTCCGCGCTAAAAGCGTCAGACCATTGTTAGTTGGCAGCTCATCGCTGGGTACTCATCGGGTGCCCATCGGCTTTCTACCCGCTTTCATTGTTGGTTGAAATCTGACAGTTAAATACGTTTGCAAGCTCGGAAATATCGACAGCAGACGACGTTCGAAAAGCCGCCAAAAACGCTCGTCGCTTCGACGCCTGCGTGAAACACAGTGAATCCTTGTGTATCCACGCACCACGTCCAGGAATATCCGAAAATTGATCAATCCGTGCACGCAGTTGCGTACCAGATGTCACAGCTTTCAAACGAAACATTTGAGAGGATACGTCTTTCTTTCTACATCCGATACAGGTTCGCGTTGGACGGGCAACTGTAGAGTTTCCCGCACCATCAGCAGGTGTAGCGTTCAGAAATTTAGACATACAGTATTAGACTACCTGATATTTTGGATATTTCCTTCACACAATGCCCAAATATCGAGGGTGAATACGCTCACTACCACCCTAATACCGCTATCGTATTCCCCGCTCAGCGTGGATCTTCGGACTCTTTGCGAATATCAATCGACCACGCTGTGAGCTTGGCGGCAAGCCGCACATTCTGCGCTTCTTTACCGATTGCTAGCGAAGCTTGATCGTCAGGAACGATAGCCAGTGCTTGGCGCATATCCTTATTGAGGATGTCGACACGAAGAACCTTCGCAGGAGAAAGTGCAGCAGCAATGAAAGCTGCTGGATCGTCGTCGTACTCCACAACGTCGATCTTTTCTCCGTTAAGTTCTTGGGTGACGGCGCGCACGCGCTGTGCATTATGACCAATAGCAGCACCCTTTGCGGCAACGTTTGGATCAGAGGACCACACCGCCACTTTAGAGCGATGCCCTGCTTCGCGAGCCAAAGCTATGATTTCAACCGTACCCTTGGCAATTTCCGGAACTTCTGTTTCGAAAAGCTGACGCACAAAATCTGGATGCGAGCGAGACAAACGGATAGAGGCACCGCGCGGACCAACTGAAATGTCGAGAACAAGCGCACGGATCAAATCACCATGGCGGTAGCGTTCCGAAGGTACCTGCTCTTCTGCGCGAAGAATGCCACGATTTTCACCCAATTCGACGAAGATATCGCGAGACTCTCCCCCGCCAACGCTTCCCTCAACCACGCCGGAGACGATCTGTCCTTGTTTACCTTGGAAGCTACCAAGGATTCGCGCGCTTTCGGCGTCTCGCAGGCGCTGAGCGATGATAGAACGCGCGGTTGCGGTAGCAATTCGCCCAAAATCATTGGGGGTATCGTCAAACTCTCCAACCACATTGTTGTTTTCGTCCAGTTCCGGAGCGAATACCGTAACTTGGCCGGTCGTGCGGTTCAATTCCACTCGCGAGCCACGAACTGCACCTGGAACACGCTGGTAGGCATGAAGAAGTGCGTCCTCAATTGCTTCGATTAACACGCCTAGGTCAATACCGAGTTCGGATTCGACAATCCGAAGCTCACTCATCGAGATATCCATTTATAGCTCCTCTTCCCCAGCTTCAATTTTCTTAAACTCAACTATGATCTGAGCTTTTTTGATCTGATCTAATGAGACCTCATATTCAGCCCCATCCACAACTTGCTTATTTTTCTTCACATGCGGGATCAGTGTGAAAACTGTGCCGTCGATCCCGGTCAGACGCGCCGTAACATCGGTGCCGTCTTTGAAATGAAAGTGAATGAGTCTCCCGAGCGCCCGCTCAAAATGTCGCAATTCCACCAGCGGACGATCAATACCCGGTGTAGAAACTTCAAGACTATAGGCTCCAGCGATTGGATCTTTTTCGTCAAGAGCGGCAGAAATGTCGCGAGACACATCCGTGAGCAACGCAGAATCAACTCCGCCAGTTCCAGTTTCGAGATCAACGATCACACGCACGATCGTGTGTTTCCCTGAGCGGACAACCTTTACGTCCTCGAGATAGAGGTCAAAGTCAGCTACCACTGGCGCAAGCATCTGGGCAATGGTATCAGCGTTTGATTTATTAATTTCTGCCATATATCTAGATTACCGTTGTATCGCCCTAGTGTCACAGCCGGATCGGCAACTTCAGCTAATATGATTAAGATATTCACATCCTCATGCCGAACGACGAAAGAAGCCGATGAACACAGCTAGTTCGCGATCAAAATCCCGCCTGCTCTCCCGCGTCAAATTTTTGGTGAGCTTACTATTGGCAATAGCGTTGTTCGCCCTAGGACTAGTGGTCATGGAAACTCGCTGGGAAAACAGTTCGATAACGCCACCCACTCCGAGCTCCTCAGAAGTGTCACGACAAGATACCGCCATACAAACTCAACGTTTACTCAATGCCGCGCAAGCAAATCCGCAGTTTCAAAGCCTCACCCCACTAGCAACTGCGTGGCAACAACTCTTGGGCGGAATTTGGATTCCTTGGAAAGGAAAAGTTCCACAAGGTCAAGAAAATCCAGTTATCGACACCGATGCGACTGCTCACGACCCTCAAACTCTCGTAAACGAACTCAATAAGTTTTCTCTCGCCGTCCAAAAAATTGGCGACGACGCCGCGAAAGCCCAGTTAACGACGTCGATAAGCGCAAGTTCTCAAATCGTAGCGGCACGTATCGCCGCAAGTACAGGGGTTCCATTCAGTATTCCTTCTCCTGTGCCGACGGCGATTGCACCGTTAGTTCCCGATGCAGAAAGTCTGAAACGGATTGAGATAGCTCGGCAGTGGATCGAGACAACGACTGCGCAAATCCCCCAAAACAACCGTGGTCGCCTTCCCGAAGCGATTTTAGTTCTCGATCAAATCGAATCCGTAGCAATCCACCGTGGAATTCCCGATTCTCGACCAATTGCGATCACTCCTGCACAAAATAGCAACGCCGCAGAACTGCTCGCCAAGGAATTCATTTCCATGAGTGCTGCCGCCAATCCGGAGCAGCGCCAAGCTCTCAGCTCAGCCATTGCTTATTTTTATGTGGCAACAAGCGGCGAATCTCCCGCAACGCCTGGCTACGCTCCCCAACGCTAAAAGCACAAGCGTGTAGCGACTAGGTAATCAGGAACTAACTGCTACCAAGAAGAAATGCTCCCAAGACGCAAACTGTTTTCACAGTTCCAAGTCTTGGGAGCACCCTATCTGCGTGCTATTTCACAGTATGCAAGCACGGAAATCAGCTTTGCATCACAGCAGCCAGCTGATCGTAGACATCTGCTAAATCGACCTCAATCGCTTCACCAGATCGGCGATCACGAATTTCGGCTTTGCCATCCTTAAAGCCGCGACCGATAACCACGGCATAAGGAACACCGATTAGTTCGTAATCAGCAAACTTCACGCCTGCGGAGACTTTCTGGCGATCGTCGTACAACACTTCATGGCCTTGGTCAGCCAAATTCTGCGCAATATCAGCTGCAACACCGAAGAGCTCATCGCCCTTTCCAGTGGCAATCACCTGCACCTGCGCAGGTGCCAAAGTCGATGGCCACATCATGCCGCGCTCATCGTGGTAGAGCTCAACCAAAGAAGCCAGCACACGCGAAACGCCAATGCCATACGATCCCATCGTAACGATCTCGGTTTTTCCGTTCTGATCGAGAACTTTCAGATCAAGTGCCTGCGCATACTTGCGACTCAACTGGAAGATGTGTCCGATTTCGATACCGCGCTCAATCGATAGCTCACCGCTACCATCTGGCGCAAGATCACCTGCGCGTACTTCGACTGCTTCGATAAAGCCATCAGCTTCAAAATCACGACCATACACGCTATAGAACACGTGCTTTTCTACCGCATTCGCACCTGTAATCCATGCCGAACCGCGAACCACGTGTGGATCAAGCAAGTAACGCACCGAGCCAGTGAGCGAACCGTCGTCGTTCACCTTTCGAGCAGGCGAATTAGGACCCATCACGTCTGGACCAATATATCCAGGCACGAGCTCTGGATGCGCTTTGAGATCCTCCGGAGTGGCAACTTCTACCTCAGCAGGAGCCATATTGGCTTCCACACGCTTGAGATCGACTTCGCGATCTCCTGGAACGCCGACGACGAACACCTCACGTGTACCGTCAGGATGCGTCGCCGCCAAAACCACGTTCTTCAAGGTATCGGCCGCTTCCCACGGACGATCAGCGCGCTTCACGATATCGTTTGCCACAGCGACGAGCGCTTCAATCGTAGTGGCAGCAGGGGTAGCGTGAACTACTGGTTGCGGAGTACTGGAAAAATCGATCTCTGGAAGTTCTGGCGTAGTCACTGCCTCAGTGTTCGCAGCGTATCCGCCGGGTGAGGAAACAAAGGTATCCTCACCAATTGCGCACGGGAACAAAAACTCTTCAGATCGCGAGCCACCCATGGCACCCGACGTAGCCGAACAGATCACAAAAGGCAGACCCAACCGCGTGAAAATCTTTTGGTAGGCGCTACGCATGACTTCATACGAGCGATTCAAACCGGCGTCGTCAATATCGAAAGAATATGCGTCCTTCATGAGGAATTCACGAGTGCGAATAATGCCAGCACGCGGACGTGCTTCGTCACGGTACTTCGTCTGAATTTGATACAGCGTTACTGGCAAATCTTTATATGAGGAGTACATATCCTTAACTGCCAGCGTGAACATTTCTTCATGAGTTGGCGCCAGGAGGTAGTCGTTATCGCGACGATCACGCAAACGGAAAAGATTCGCTCCGTATTCTTCCCAACGGTTGGTGGCTTCGTAGGGTTCGCGCGGCAAAAGCGCAGGAAGAAGCACTTCTTGGGCACCCGCGGCGTCCATCTCCTCACGAACGATGCGTTCCACTTTGCGCAGAACCTTCAAGCCGAGTGGCAACCAGGTGTAGATACCAGGCGACACACGACGCACGTAACCAGCACGAACGAGTAACTTATGGGAATCAACTTCCGCATCTGCGGGATCTTCGCGCAGGGTGCGGACAAACAGTTCAGACATTTTTAACACAGTCCTAGCTTACATTCCGCAGGCTAAACAAGTGAAGTTAAGGCAACGAGAGGCGTTGAAAATGAGACGCAATCCGTTCATCACAGCATGACTGTGGCAAATTCTCCCACCGTTGTAAACCCGACTTTCTCATACACATGGATCGCGCCATGGTTGTAATCGTTGACGTACAGGGAGATCGTTTTTGCCATATCGGCATTAATCATGCGCACTACCTGCGCAAGTGCGGCGGTGGCGATTCCATTGCCGCGCAGATCTGGCGATGTCCACACTCCTTGTAGTTGCGCCACTGAGCCTGCCAAAATTCCCACATCAGCCTTGAATTCCACTCGGCGAGCTCCGTAAGGATCGCGACCTTCACAAATAAAAGTCCGCCCTTGCGCTAGTAACTGCCGCACACGCTGAGCATAAGCCTCGCCCGCAATTGAAGGATCGTATCCCACTTCTTCGATAAACATTGCCACCGAGGCAGGAAAAACGATGTCAAAATCCGTAACCGCCGCCCTTCTGACCGTTACGTTAGTTATGTTCATTTCGTATTGCGACGACGCCGATGCCGTTGCGCTTTTGCGCGCATCGCACGCCTGGGCAACCATGGAAAGTTGATGTGCTCGCACATCGCGTGGGCTCGGAAAACGCCACTGAATCCGCTCCCACAGCCCCATCACTTGATCCGCAGGCCCAACAATAGAATTGGCGAAAATGCTCTCTTTGCCTAGATAACGAGCCAACTGATCAAGACCATGGGAATCAAATCCCCACGGAGCAATATTCGCACCGTGCCAGCACAGCGAATCGGGCACTCTGGCATCGTTCCTGAGCATCAAAAAGTGAGCACCTCGAAACGGATTCCGTTCCTCCAAAGCTGCGCGGAGAAATATGCTCGCTACCGGATCTCGCTCGAGCGCTATCGCTGCTTGGTTATAGAGACACCTCGGTAAACGTGCAATATGGGTACCGTGGGTGCGGTGTAAGAAACGCATTAGCGAATCGTTAAACGATCACTTCGGGTGCAGAATCCGGATCAGATTCCAAGCCCAATTCCGCAGCAACCACTCGCGCCCGCGCAATGAGGGTTTCAACGATGTCCGCTTCTGGAACGGTGTCCACCACTTCACCGCGCACGAAGATCTGACCTTTACCGTTACCTGAGGCGACACCAAGATCGGCTTCGCGAGCTTCGCCTGGGCCATTCACAACACAGCCCATCACGGCAACCCGCAGCGGGAACTTGATGTCCTTCAAGCCCTCAGTGACCTTATTGGCCAGTTCATAGACGTCTACCTGTGCGCGACCACACGAAGGACACGATACGATTTCCAGCTGTTTCGGGCGCAAATTGAGCGAGCGCAGAATCTGTTCGCCAACCTTGACTTCCTCAACAGGTGGCGCGGAAAGGGAAACCCGGATCGTATCGCCGATTCCTTGCGAAAGTAGGGCACCAAAAGCCACCGCAGATTTGATCGTGCCCTGAAAAGCAGGTCCAGCCTCGGTAACACCCAAGTGAAGCGGCCAATCCCCTGCTTCCGAGAGCAGCTGATAAGCGCGCACCATAACTACTGGATCGTGATGCTTCACCGAAATTGCAAAATCGTAGAACCCAGCATCTTCGAAAAGATGCGCCTCAGAAATTGCAGACTCGACCAACGCTTCTGGAGTGGCCTTTCCGTATTTCTTCAACAGCCGCGGATCAAGGGAACCGGCATTAATTCCAATGCGCATCGCGGTACCATTCGCACGAGCCGCAGCGGCAATCTCTGGAATCTTATCGTCGAATTTTTTGATGTTTCCTGGGTTCACTCGCACGCCACAGCCAGCTTCAATAGCAGCGAATACATACCGTGGCTGGAAATGTATATCGGCGACCACTGGAATATTTGATTGCTGGGTAATAATCGGCAGCGCATCGGCGTCTTTATCCGTTGGGCAGGCTACTCGAACGATATCGCAACCAGCTGCCGTCAATTCGGCAATCTGTTGCAAAGTTGCACCGATATCGTGCGTTTTGGTGGTAGTCATTGACTGCACGCTCACTGGTGCGCCACCGCCTACCAGCACATCGCCGACCTTAATTTGGCGCGTTTTTTTGCGCGGAGAAATCAGCATCGGTTCTTCAACTACCGACGGCATGCCCAAAGAAACAAGATTATTCACATCCACCATTATTACACCTCTTCTTATCTCCCACAGCTTGACGCTCTCGCCTTAGTGCAGCGACCTATATTCCTACTGACGAGCTGGCTACATTCCTTCACTAACGGATCGGATTGACGATGTCTGCCACCACCAGGAGGAGCGTCATTCCAACAAAAAAGACGATCACAATATTACTCAGTGGCAAGAGTCTGGCTGTGTCAAATGCGCCAGGATCGGGTTTGCCACGCACGCGAGCAATACGACGGCGCACACCTTCAATTAATGCCCCCAAGATATGCCCGCCGTCAAGCGGCAAAAGCGGAATCATGTTGAATATAAACAACGACATATTCAACGAGCCCATGAGCATGAGCATGTCCCCGAGTCGATCAGCGAATCCGTAGCTCTTATTGTCGGTTGCAGTGATTGAGCCCGCCAAATCAGCGATTCCTACAATACCCACGACGCCCTGAGGATCACGTGACTCTCCGGTGAATAGGCTGCGTCCAGTTTGCCAGAGCTTAACTGGCAAGGCCACCACGATCTTGGCGGTTTGCCATGCCAGATCGGCGGTTCGTTGCGGTAGTTCGGAAAGCGAACGTCGCTCTTTAACAATCTGGGGAGAAATTCCGACGAACGGCCGCGAACTTTGCTCCTGAGCCGAGGTTGAGTGCTGGCCACTTTGGTTTTGAGCTTTGACGACGGGGGTAACGCTCAACGTAAGCTTGCGCCCCGAACGTAACAGTTCGACGTCGTAGGGCCGAATACCGCTCGTACCAATTGCCTTATATAGTTCGTCCCAATTCGTGACGGCGGTATCACCCCAGCGGAGCACGGTATCACCAGGTTGAATACCAGCGCGATACGCAGGACTCTGCTCTGCAATATCACAAGATTCGACACCATTCGTACACATTGCCACTCGCGAAATCGTGGACGAAGGAACCGGCACGCCAATAAAGGAAAACACGATGCCAAGACAGACGATAGCCAAAAGAAGATTGACGAAAGGTCCGCCGAACATGACCACAAGTTTCTTGTGGGCAGGAAGTTTCCAAAAGGCACGATGTTCTTCACCGGGCTCTAATTCTGCGGCAGATTCGCGCCTTGCTTCCTCGGCTGGAGTCAAACTTCCATCGGCATTTGTGGTTTTTGTACCAGCTTTCGCGGGGGCAAGCATACCTGCTAGGGATACATATCCTCCCAGCAAAATCGCCTTGATTCCATATTCCGTGCCATTAACTGTGCGAGACCACAGCGTTGGACCAAAACCGATGAAATACTGTGGCACCTTGACCCCGAATTTTTTCGCTGGTAACAGGTGACCTAATTCGTGCAAGCCCACAGTAACGAGCAGCCCGAAAATGAAAATAAGAATCCCAAGAATCACGTTATTTACCTCGACGAGCGATTAGTTCACGAGCTTGTGCGCGCGCCCATCGCTCGGTCTCCTCAACGACCTCCACACTAATCTGAGCAGTGGCTTCAAAGGATTCGAGCACTTCACGCACCGCGTCAATAATGCCCAAATATGGCAAAGCGCCAGCGAGAAACGCCGCCACGCACTCCTCATTTGCTGCGTTCATCACGGCTGGATGCAAAGAAGACTCCGCCACAGCTGCGCGAGCAAGCTCAATAGCAGGGAAAGTTTCGTAATCTAATGGCTCAAAAGTCCACGCTTGTGCCGCGTCCCAATTGCATGGTGGCGACACTCGCTCGAGGCGCTCAGGCCACGAGAGCCCCAATGCAATAGGCAACTTCATATTGGGCGGCGAAGCCTGTGCGATCGTCGAACCATCCTGAAACTCCACCATCGAGTGAATCACGGATTGCGGATGCACAACCGGCACAATATCGTTCGGCGCGATGTCAAAGAGGTAGGCGGCTTCAATCAGCTCAAGGGCTTTGTTCATGAGCGTTGAGGAGTTTATCGTCACTACCGGACCCATCGCCCAAGTGGGATGATTTAACGCTTGAGCTGGAGTAACTCCGTGCAAATCTGCGCGCTTCCGGCCGCGAAATGGCCCGCCTGAAGCAGTCAAAATCAGCCTGCGCACATTGGATTTTCCATCCAATTCGAGGCAAGTGAGACCCTTGTTGTGGACGCCAGAGCTGAGGGCTTGAGCCAGCGCTGAGTGCTCAGAATCAACCGGCACAATCTGCCCAGGTCTACGCATTGCGTCTGCTACGAGGCCACCGCCCGCCACCAAAGACTCCTTATTTGCCAGCGCGAGCGTAGCACCAGTTTCGAGCGCAGCCAGAGTTGGTTTGAGGCCAACCGCGCCCGTAATTCCATTGAGGACGACGTCGTCACCGTTGGCTTGTTGCACCAACTGGACCATCGCGTCGTCGCCGTCGAAAACCTGTGGCGGATTTTTATTGGGCTTGAACTGCGCGAAAAGATCAAGAAACTCAGAGATCTTGCCACTTTCGGCTATTGCTACGAACTTCGCATCATAGTCGTGTGCTTGGCGCGCCAGATCGCTAAGATTCTTTCCGCCTGCGCCAAGACCAATCACACAGTAGCAACCAGGATGTTCAGCGATAACTTCAAGAGCTTGGGTTCCAATTGATCCAGTCGAACCCAGAATAATGACGTTCTTCATAGGCGATTATTCAACTGCCATGAGTACCGACACGACGCGATCGAGATACACGTCCACCACTGATTCATCGTAGGCATCAGCATCTCGAGCAGAGTTGAAATGCGTGCGGCGAACTTCCTTCGAGGTCAGATTTGCTTTTCCATCAAAATACTCAGCAATTTGATTGAGGAATTCATCCACTTCGCCTTTGGCATAACCTCGTCCATGTGCATCAGAAAAACGCTCGCCCTCTGGACGGAGCATACGCGGATAGAGCGTAGTTGCTGAATCGTATGTTTGTTCCAACCAGGCTTGCTCTCCAGCAGAAGACATAACACCAGCTCGTCTGCGTTGAATAAAAGCAGCTTCTAAGCGATCCAAGGCTGCGTCTACCTGCTCAGGGCTATAGCCATTACGAGTCCAAGAGAAAGAAGCGTTGCGCACCGAATCTTCATCAATCCCCGCAGCCTTGGGATCGCGCACAGCATCTTCGTAAGAAAATTTTGCATAGGCAGCTTTAGCCTCACGCAAAAAGCTGTCGACTTCCTTGCAATCGTATCCCGAATGGAACTGTCCTACCCGCTCAAAGGTGCTGCTCATGATTCTTCCTCTTCTTCACATAGCGATGGCTCGCTGAGAATTTCTTGTAAATTATTGGGAGCCTGCCGATGCTCGGCGATTCGCGCTTCAACTGCCTGCTGAGCTTTGGCAGCACGCTTTGCCACGTGATCACGATCAACAACTTCTGCTGCAAGTTGACCGCATGCGCCGTCGATATCGGAGCCTCGGGTATCGCGAACTGTTGTGGCGATGCCTGCCGCTAAAAGTGTATCAACGAATTTCTTCTCCGCAGCTTTAGAAGCCGCCGTCCAGATGCTTCCAGGCGTGGGATTCAATGGGATCGGATTGACGTGTACCCACCCTTTTCCACGCGAATTGAGTTCGTGAGCGAGGAGTTCTGCCCGCCATGCGTGATCGTTCATATCCTTGATCAGCGCATATTCAATGGAAACTCGCCTCCCTGTTTTGAGGAAATATCGGCGTGCCGCATCAAGCAGCTCTTGAACTTTGAAACGCGAATTGATGGGAATGAGATCGTCACGCAAAGAATCATCAGGTGCGTGTAAAGATACCGCCAAAGTTACCGGGAAGCCTTCATCAGCGAGGCGATCAATCGCCGGCACCATACCCACAGTCGACACTGTAATATTTCGCGCAGAAATACCAAATCCTTGTGGAGATGGTTCAATCATGCGATGAAGCGCACCAATTACCGACTTATAATTTGCCAGTGGCTCGCCCATGCCCATAAATACGATATTGGAGATTCTCACCGGCTCGCCAAAAACTCCACTGTGGGCAGATACCATATTCATTCGTAGCTGCTCGACGATCTCGGCAGTGCTGAGATTTCGCTGCAGACCAGCCTGACCAGTAGCACAGAAAGGACACGCCATACCGCATCCTGCTTGGGACGATATACAAAGCGTGGCGCGATCGGAATACTTCATCAACACCGATTCGACAATCGCCCCGTCAAACAATCTCCACAGAGTTTTGATCGTTTTACCCTGATCGGCAATCTGATCCCGAACTTTAGTAATAAGCTGAGGAAACATCTTTTCACATAGCCCATCACGCTGGTTAGCGGGCAGATCAGTCATATCGGAAGGATCGGTGGTCAGGTGTTCAAAATAATGTTTTGAAAGTTGATCAGCTCGAAATTCTCGGTATCCAAAATCCTCAACAACTGCGCGGCGCTCAGCGCGGTCTAAGTCAGCAAGATGTTGCGGAGCTTTGCCAAAACGCTTCTCGGTAAAACTCAACGAGGGACGCGGGCCTTGCTCCACTTTCGGGAGAACCTGTTTCTTCATCTAACACCAATCCGTAATATTTGCTCATCAAGCCTACAGGAGGCCAAAGCCAACCGAGAAGAGAAAATAGAATGTTGGTGCACAAAATAACAACGAATCGAGGCGGTCAAGCATTCCGCCATGTCCAGGGAATATAGACCCCATATCTTTGATACCCAAGTCTCGCTTGAGCATTGATTCGGCGAAATCGCCAGCAGTGGCGATCACAGGAGTCAGCACGCCAAAAGCCGCAACCCATACGAAGGGCAATCCCGCTCCAAGACCAACCGTAAGCCACGAAACGAGAAGGCTCAACAGCAGCGATCCGACAAACCCCTCCCATGATTTTTTCGGCGAAATCTTGGGAGCAATTGGGTGCTTTCCGAAGAGAATTCCGGCTAGCCAACCACCAGTATCATTAGCAACAGGCAGTAAAATGAGCGAAATAATCACCGCTTGGGCGTGCGGGAAATCGATGAGCGCTACTGCAAAACTTCCTGATAGCCCGATCCATGCAAGAGCAAAAGAACCTGCCACGGCGTCTTTGAAATTGCGATCAACCCCATTGGCCTGCCCAAGGCCCCACAGCATAGCGATACCAGTGGCGAACAAAAAGACGAGCAGTCCGATTCCAATCCCCAAAAACCATGTGCTCAGCAGCGTTGCTAACTGCCCAATCGAGAGAGCTACGAGCGGAATCCGAATATTGCGCGCCATAAAGGCACCTGTAATTTCCCACATCGCAATCGTTAAAAACGCGATCACAAGGATAAGGAAAAATTCAACGCGAAATACTAGTGAGAGAGCAACAAGGCTCAATAACACAACCGCCGTCGTAATCGCGGCTGGAAGATTCCTACCAGCACGAGATTTCGTCTCAACAGGTGGCTTTGGTGGATGCGGGGCGAGCCTCGACCACAAAGTCGAGGTTCGCCCCGCATCGAAAAACTGACTCATCCTATTACCTCAATGTGAAAAGGAATCACATCTCCATGAGTTCTTTTTCTTTACCTTCGAGCATTGAATCGATTCGATCCACATACTTCTTGGTCAGAACCTCAAGCTCTTTTTCAGCGCGATCGACTTCGTCTTCGCCCGCTTCGCCGTCCTTCTTGATCCGATCCAAGGCATCTTTGGCCTTGCGACGCACCGAACGTGCGGACACGCGCGCTTCCTCCGCCTTAGTTTTGGCGAGCTTAACGTAATCACGACGGCGTTCCTCAGTCAATACCGGCATATTGATGCGCAGTACCTGACCGTCGTCGGTTGGATTGAGACCCAGATCCGACTCGTTAATCGCACGCTCAATATCACGCATCGACGAGCGATCATACGGAGAAATAATCACGGTGCGGGCTTCTGGAATCGACACGGTAGCAAGCTGCTGAAGCGGCGTCGGCGCACCGTAGTAATCGACCATGAGCGAGGTAAATAGCTCAGGATTTGCGCGACCCGAGCGGATCTTCGAAAAATCGTTTTGCGCGACTTCGATGACCTTCTCCATCTTTTCTTCTGCTTCAAGCATTACTTCATCAATCATGGCAATTCCTTAGTTTTGTATGTCCTGATTAGTTACAAGAGTACCGATTTTTTCGCCACGAAGCGCACGAGTTACGTTTCCTGGCGTGCCCATGCCGAATACTCGCATAGTCAAACCGTTATCTTGACACAACGAGAACGCCGCTGCGTCCACTACCCGTAGACCTTCGCGCAACGCTTCGTCATACGTCACTGTATCTAGTTTAACAGCATCAGGATTTGTTCGCGGATCAGCAGTATAGACGCCGTCAACCCCGTTCTTGCCGACAAGCAGTTCGTCGCACCGTAGCTCAAGAGCCCGTTGTGCCGAAACAGTATCGGTGGAGAAGAATGGCATTCCAGCGCCCGCACCAAAAATCACCACTCTACCTTTTTCAAGATGCCGGATTGCCCGAAGAGGGATGTACGCCTCCGCAACCTGTGCCATCGTAATAGCTGTTTGCACACGAGTGGGAACACCTGCTTTTTCGAGGAAATCTTGCAATGCAACCGCGTTGATTACAGTGCCGAGCATTCCCATGTAGTCTGCACGCGCACGGTCCATTCCGCTTTCTTGAAGTTCGACGCCACGGAAGAAATTTCCGCCACCAACCACGACTCCAACCTGCACGCCATCACGAACAGCTGCAGCAATTTCTTGGCTAATTCGCGTTAGCACCGCCGTATCGAGCCCGACGGCTCCGCCACCAAACAGCTCACCCGAAAGCTTTAATAAAACTCGACGCTGGTGATCCTTGTTCCAATCACCGGTACAATGCTCCGATTGCATACGCATTCCTTTCAGCAAAATCACTCGTGAAAAGTCTACCTTAGCAATCGCCAAATCACTGCGACTTCCAGCCAGTTTCACTCACAATCTCACACAATTGAACATTCATTTACCTAGTTATCTTCGATAGAATTTTTCTTACGACGCCGTTTTACGGCGTTTCTTTTTCTTGCGTATCCATCCAAAGATTGCGATTTTCATCTATGCACGAGTTATCCAGCAGCACCCATACGCGCACCAACTCACGATTTATCCACATCGAAGGTTCACCGCGCACTTACGACCGCAACAAAATTCTCGTGGTGCTCTTAGTCTCGTTGATGATGTCCCTATTGCAAGTGTCGTCGGTCAACACCGCCTTAGCAGCAATGCAAGAATCGCTCCACGCCACTGATTCGCAGCTGCAGTGGGTATTATCTGGCTACACCTTGGGCATCGGCATCACACTCGTTCCAGCAGGTCGTTTAGGTGATATCTTTGGTCGCTCATTCGTCTTTGCGTTTGGCTTGGCAATATTTACGGTTTCATCGTTGGCACTTGGATTTGCCGACTCGCCGCTAACGCTGAATCTATTGCGTTTTGTTCAAGGTGTTTCTTCGGGCATATTCTCACCGCAAATCACTGGACTCATCGTTCAATACTTCAACGGTCGCAGCAGAGCCAAAGCTTTTGCATACTTTGGGCTCGTAGTGTCGATGTCAGTAGCTGCCGGTCCAGTTCTATCGGGACTTTTTATCGCATTTTTTGGTGCCGATTTAGGATGGCGAATCTCATTCGCGTTCAACGCGCCATTGGGAGTCGTCGGCGTCATTCTTGCCTTAACGTGGCTACCTTTCGGGACTGAGCTGCGGCGTCTGAGAAAAATGTGGCGATTTTCGAAGCGAAAGAACACATCAGATACGCAAAACGAAAAGAAAGCTGAGCAGGTTTGTAACAAAGGCGAGGTTCCAAGCGATTCATCCGCTCTCGCGCGTGAGCCACAAAATGATCGCAAAGGTATAGATCTCGATCCAATCGGTATGACGGTGCTCGGTATCTCCGTGCTGGCAATCATGTTGCCGTTCATCATCCATGCAAGCTGGTGGAAATGGTTGGTGATTCTTGCCGGAGTAGCTTTGCTCGCCGGATGGGTGTGGTGGGAACACCGCTACAAGACGCGCGGCAAACTCCCGATGGTAGATCTCGATCTCTTTCGAATCCGATCTTTTTCCTATTCAACGGCGATTTCAGCACTCCAATTCCTCGGCGCTCCGGCCATGTTTGTGGTTCTGGCAATTTTTCTACAAGATGGGCTCGGAGTGTCCGCACTCGCTTCTGGACTGGTGACCTTACCTAATGCGCTTATTTCAGCGTATGCAGCGATGTGGGCTGGCAAGCGATCCTACGACCACGGGCGCGGTATTCAAGCATTCGCGCTTGCCCTAATCCTATTCGGCGTCCTTGGGATGGTTATCGTGGTGTGGAGCGTACATCTTGGCGCATCATTCTGGTGGTTCGCACTCCCGCTTCTGTTCACTGGTTTTGGAGGCGGCGCCATCGGCTCTGCGAATCAAACCCAAGCTATGATCGACGTTCCGGCAAATCACGGTGGAACCGCTGGTGGAGTGATTCAAACTGCTCAGCGCATGGCAACCGCAATTGGAACAGCCTTAGTAACTGCAGTATTTTTCGCCACCCGTGGCACTCCTACCACTGCAAGCTGGTACTTCGGAATTGCCACAGCATACGTAGTAATCGCGATGATCCTTATTGCCGCCCTCATTCTTGCTTTTGTTTTCTGGCGCGATGGCTATCACGATCGCCACGGAACAAAGTCCAAAATTGCGACGGCTCGAAAGCCAAGATCGCGTTCAAAAGTTCTGCGTAGGAAAGCGTCGTCATCGCGCAAGAAGACGACGGCGAAGTAGTACCCTTCGTCGTAACCGAGCTTCCAGCCAAATTTCTTCTGCAAAGCCTAAGTTTTTCCCATATAATTGTGCATTAGCGTATTTTGCTGTCACTAAAATTTTCGAACCAGAGAATGGAAAAATGCCACACACGACTTTTTCAATGTCGCCAAAAGACCTCATTAATATTGGCGTGTTTTTGGTTCTTTATTTTATTTCGATGTCTCTCAATGCCTTAGCCGCAGCTGGACCACTGTGGATCTACTTGGCGCTCGTCATTTCGGCACCATTCGGCGGAATCGTCTTTCAACTGTTCTTAGCTCGTATCAAACATGGCGGAATGGTAACCCTTTTTGGCATCATATTCGGCATATTCATCTCGATGATTCACGGGTGGCCCTCGCTAGTGTTAGTGGTAATCTGCTCGCTTCTTGCCGAACTCATTATTGGCGCAGGAAAATATCGCTCACGGCAGGCAAATTTTTGGGCCTATCCAGTGTTTCAACTCTGGGCACTCGGCCCAATCATTCCGATTTGGTTGAGCGCTGAGAACTATCAAGATATGCTCGTCAATTCGCGGGAGAAATCCGTGCAATATGCACAGGACGTGATCGAACTTTCGCTCAACCCAATTTTTGTGGCATCAATTGCACTGGGAATCTTCGTATTCTCCATATTTGGTTCAGTTATCGGGCAAAAGATCGTGCGAAAGCACTTTGAGAAAGCCGGAATTGCCTAAGCATATGCAAAGGTCAGATTGTGCAACCCCTGCCCGAACGCGACTTGATCCGCGCACGAAAATCGTGCTCGCCGTCGTCGTTGGACTGTGCACGATTAGCGTGGTGAAGTTTCCCGTAACAGTGTCGGCACTGGTTATCACCCTCTTTTTGATTATTGCTGATCGCCTTTGGAAACTTCTGCTCTTTGCAGCCTCACTGCTGGCAGTCTTTGCCCTGGCCTTAGCATGTGGTGTGCTCACCACATCATTTTTATCTGATATTGCGCTCATTATCGGCGAGTACGGGATTAGACTGAGCATCATCGTGGCGATTAACGCTTGGCTACTCATGAGCACCGAACCTGCGGCACTACTCGCAGCACTTGAGCGTTGGCGACTGCCGCGCTCGTTCACGATTCCCATTGCAACAATGTTTCGATTCTTTCCCGCGGTTCTAAGCGAAGCGCGTGCAATATGGGATGCCATGCGCCTGCGCGGATTGTTCACGTCACCTTGGCATTTCTTGCTCAATCCGCTGCTCACTGCTGAATACTTGGTGGTGCCGCTCTTGGGCAGCACATTGCAAATTGCGGATAATATTTCGGCCTCAGCAATGACGCGCGGGCTTGGAGCTCCGCATCGCGCCACTTCAGTGGTGGAAATTGGCATCACATGGCGTGATCTATGTGCTTATGCTGTGTTAACGGTGTTTGTCGGCATATTTCTCGCCGCAGTGAGAGGAGCGCTCTGATATGACAACAGGTGAACTCTGCATTGAATTCGACGCGCTGCGCTTCGCATACGGTAATGCAGATTCAGCTGCGGCCGAACGCAACGAACCAATTCTTGACCTGGACGTTCGCATTCCACGCGGCCAATGTGTGCTGGTAACAGGTCCTTCCGGCGGCGGAAAATCGACCTTCCTCAAGCTCATTAACGGGCTGATCCCGCACTACAACGACGGCGTTCTCCGCGGCGAAGTAAAACTCCACAGTAGCGCCGGCACTTTTTCTCCGAGCAAGGAACCGCTGTGGCGCACTGGGCAGCACGTAGCGAATGTGTTTCAAAATCCAAATACGCAATTCTTTACCACAAACGTACGCTCTGAACTCGCCTTTTCCTTGGAAAATCGCGCCGTTAGCCCTCCTAAAATCAGACAGCAGGTGCAGCGGGGTGCGGCCGAGTTGAACGTTGGTCATCTCCTCAATCGCTCACTATTCGCACTCTCCGGCGGCGAAAGGCAGGCAGTTGCCACCGCGGCTGCATACGTTCAACAGCCCGACATCTACGTATTTGACGAGCCCACCTCTAGTCTTGATGCAGCGAGCATCGAGACTTTCCGCATCTCGCTTGAGAAAATTAAACAAAGCGGTGCCACAATTGTGATCGCTGAGCACCGATTTTATTTCCTCGAGGGAATTATCGATCGTGCGCTCGTCATCGACAAAACGCTTCAAGCCGATCTCACTGCCGATGATTTCTTTGCGATGGACGACGACGCCCGGTTGCGTTTCGGTTTGCGCAAGTTGAGCCGGCCACAAGTATCGGCGAGCTACCCAAGAGCACGGTTGAAGATTTCCGCTACCGAAATGCACAAGTTTGCATCCTCCGAGGTAATTCCGAGTGAAGGCGCAACGCCGTCTGCTGAAGGGGCGACGCCGGGTGTGGAGCGAGCTGTGCCTGCCGCGGGGCGAGCGCTGCCCGCCACTGAGCGTACGACGCCGTCGCACTTCCCTTGCGAGCAGGCGACAAGCGGTCTGGAACTGTGTGACGTCGCGATTGCCCTGCATGATCGGCACAGACTCATTCAAATCCCAGACGTAACTTTTGCACGTGGGAAAGTCAGTGCTATTGGCGGCAAGAACGGGATTGGCAAAACGACCCTGAACCGAACGCTCGTTGGACTTCACAAACATCGTCAAGGAGAAATTCTCCTCGACGGGCACAAGCTCTCTGCACGTGATCGGCTTGCCAGATCGTATTTTGTGATGCAGGACGTCAATCGTCAGCTGTTTTCTGATTCTGTAGAAGCAGAACTCATGATCGGCAACGTTACGAAAACGAATCGACATTCCGTTGCGGAAATTGACAAAACTCTGAAATTATTTCATCTCGACCATGTGCGCCATAAGCACCCGCTTGCGCTATCTGGCGGGCAAAAACAGCGACTCGTCGTCGCAACGGCATGCCTCATGGACAGAGATATTTATGTTTTTGACGAGCCAACATCCGGACTCGATTACAAGCATTTGCAATCGGTGGCGACGGCGCTCAAGTCACTCGCGAGCCAGAACAAGGTGGTCATTCTCGTCACGCATGATACGGAACTCATGAACGCCTGCGCTGACGTATTTTACGAGCTAGTGTAGCCGCAGGTCTTAGTAAGCTGTTAGCCTAGAAAGCTATAAACTAACGCACGAGTTCAAGTGGGCACCAACTGACAATGCTTTTCGAGTAGCCGTTTTTGCTACTACGCGAACAGCCGATTTCGCGACTGCTCGAGCAGCTGAGTTGCGACGAGCAGCTGCTCGTCGCAACAGATCGTTACTGTTTAACGACCAAAAATCCGGCCGAAAAATCCACCATTGCTTGTCTTCTCGCAGGTGCAACGCTGAGACTGTGGCACTCCCGCTAAAGCGGATTCAATATGCTGACCGCAACCTGCCCAGGTAGCTTTGCCGCAAGTAGAACATGTAACTTCGCTACACATAGGTAGCTCCTCTCTTTGATACTGCGTACATCAGAGCACGTAGCACTTTAAGTTTATGCGAGATCGAAAAATCGCTCATTCTCATTACACAGCCAATAATACCCTAGGGGGTATACTGTCGCAAGTGGATTGTGCTTGTGTATCCATACATAGTATCCAAACTCGACATGCATTTAATGAGAAAGCGGGCAATAGCTTTCGCTATTGCCCGCTAAATACTCACACGAATATGAGCTACAGATTATTCAGCTGCAGACTCTCCAACGCGTACGCGTACGAAGTCGGTTACCTTACCGCCAGACGAAGCGATAACCTGGCCAACCGTAAGCTTTGGATCGCGCGCAAAGGCCTGCTCTACCAACACGATCTGCTTGAAGAAGCCCTTGAGGCGACCTTCAACGATCATTGGCACAGCCTTTTCTGGCTTTCCTTCTGCAAGGGTGAGCTCAGTAGCAATACGACGCTCGTTCTCAACAACTTCAGCTGGAACATCCTCACTGGTCAAGTACTCTGGGCTGAGTGCAGCGATGTGGACTGCGACGTCGTGCGCAACGGAAGCTGCGGCGTCGTCGGTAGCCACAATCACGGCGACCTGTGGCGGAAGATCGGTTGCAGTGCGGTGCATGTAGGACTCAAGGTGAGCACCCTTGATAACCTCAACGCGACCCACAGCAAGCTTCTCACCGATAACGCCAATGAAGTTATTGACACGATCAGCAATCGTTCCATCTGCGTGAGGAGCAGCAAGAACTTCCTCAACGGTGGTTGCGCCAACTTCAACAGCGGCATCGAGAATCTCTTGCGCAAACGCGATGAACTTCTCGTTCTTGGCAACAAAGTCGGTTTCGGAATTTACTTCGACGATGTAACCAATCTGGCCATCTTCAGCGTCAACAATCTTGGAAAGAACGAGACCGTCCGATGCGGTGCGACCTTCGCGCTTTGCAGCGGTCTTGAGTCCCTTGAGGCGAAGAATTTCTTCAGCCTTTGCAACGTCTCCTTCAGCTTCCTGAAGAGCGTTCTTTACGTCGAGCATGCCAGCGCCGGTCTTATCGCGAAGCGCCTTGATGTCTGCGGCAGTGTAGTTTGCCATTATTTTCCCTCCGGAAATTTAGGTTTTCAGGCCTGTGGTTCTTCGGTCTTTTCTGCAGCTACTTCTTCAGTAGCGGCTTCTTCAGCAGCTTCAGCAGCAGGAGCAGTTTCACCTTCACCAGCAAGAACTTCGCGCTCCCACTCTGGCATTGGCTCTTCTTCAACCTGCTCAACGTTGCCCTTTGCGCCGCCACGGGCAAGAAGGCCCTCAGCTACAGCGTCAGCAACGACGCGGGTAAGAATTTCGATTGAGCGGATAGCGTCGTCGTTACCTGGAATAGCGTAATCAACTTCATCAGGATCACAGTTAGTATCGAGCACAGCAACAACTGGGATGTTGAGCTTCTTAGCTTCGGCAACTGCCAAATGCTCCTTGTTGGTGTCAACAATCCAGATAGCCGAAGGCGTCTTGGCCATATCGCGGATACCACCGAGAGTGCGGTCAAGCTTCTCCTTCTCACGACGCATCATGAGAAGTTCTTTCTTGGTGCGACCTGAGCCTGCGACGTCATCGAAATCGATGAGTTCGAGTTCCTTCAGACGCTGAATACGTGCGTGAACGGTTTGGAAGTTGGTGAGCATACCACCGAGCCAGCGCTCGTTAATGTAAGGCATACCAACGCGCTCTGCCTGCTCGCGGATAGGCTGCTGAGCTTGGCGCTTGGTGCCAACGAAAAGGATGTTGCCGCCGTGAGCAACAGTTTCCTTCACGAAGTCATAAGTGCGGTTGATGTCTTCAACCGTCTTCTGAAGATCAATAATGTAGATGCCATTGCGATCATTGAGAATGAAACGCTTCATCTTTGGGTTCCAGCGACGGGTCTGGTGACCGAAGTGGACACCAGCTTCAAGCAGCTGGCGCATGGTAACGACTGCCATGGTCGTCCTTTCTTAGTGCGGCGAACCGCGATTATCGGTTGATATCTGAAAACGGAATTGTTTTCAGACCCTGGCATGCATTTACCTACTTACGCGAAACGAATTCGCACCGAAAATAGATAACCCCGAAGGCGAGGCATACGCGAAGTCTGGAGCAGAACACTCGATTCATACTCGACAGCCTTTTTAGTCTACTCAAGAATGGCGCGAAAATGCTAGTTAGATCGCAGAAAAATCAATGTGTGAACCGACATATTCGCTATCTTTTTGGGCTTCGTTCTTCGCTACGTTTCTCGCGCCCTTTTCCTGAGTTCTTCTCGTTCCGTTCCCGCGCCTTTCCTAGTGTGTTTCCAGTACAAACATCTCGGGTCGATTCTTCTCTCGCTTCTTGTCCACAGCTTCGCGTTTCGGCTATCCAATCCACAGCTCATACCCGCGCCACCCAAACTCAAACCATTCGGCGCCAAGATACCTATATGTCTAAATCTATTATTCGAAGCATTTACGCCCTGACCTGCAGCGCTTCTCTTTTTGCATGTCAATATTTTGACATGCCACAAGCAATTGCAACGCAAAACCACCTCAGCCTAAACCAGCGCTCCCACACTATAGGCAATTTCAAAGAGCTCATTGGCGATCCCACCCCAACTTGGGAGGACTCCATAGATGCACTCCTAAATCCGCTGCCCAAGCGGCCGTATTCTTGCCCGCTTTCAAATGGTTGCACGGTAGTTCGCCCCTTTCAGATCGGCGAGCATGATTGGGAAAGCGCGCATCGCGGCGTCGATCTCAAAGTAGCGTCTGACCTGACCGTTTACGCTCCCGACGACGGCATCGTAAGTTTCGTTGGAGAAATCAATTTTCGCCCAGTGCTGTCAATTACTCACGAATCAGGCATACGCACCACTTACGAACCTGTCTACAGTGAGCTTCCGGTAGGCACTGAGGTAAAACGATCTGATCCTATTGGATCTGTGCTAATCGGACACTGTTCAATGCGAATCTGTCTTCATTGGGGAGCTAAAACCGCCGCAAATGCCTACATTAACCCAATATTTCTCCTAGAGCCTCAAGTAATACGGCTCCTGAAATAACCTAAAATCTCCCCTAACACAACATTTTGTCCTGTTCAGCTCGGTGTCCAGATAACAAGCGCATGAGCAAGATCAGTATCGCTTTTGCACCCAGTTATGCTCGCGGATGCGCCATCCCGAACGCGGCTCGCAGTCGATCATTAGATACATGCGTATAGCGCTGTGTTGTGGCCAATGAAGAATGCCCTAAGATTTCTTGCACAATACGCAGGTCAGAACCACCATCAAGTAAATGGGTGGCAGCGCAATGACGCAAATCATGTGGGCTAATCTCCGGAATCTGTGCTTCATCGGCGAGCTGGCACAACCGTTGGCGCACAACACGTTGATCAATTCGGTGTCCGCGTTTACCAATAAAGACGGCCTGATCTTGCCACCCCATCAATCGACTGCGTGCTTCAAGCCAGCGTTGAAGCGCTGCCCAGGCTGGTGCACCAATTGGCACCATACGCTCTTTATTTCCTTTACCAAGTACCCGAATAGTGCCATTGTCGAGCAGATCGGCGCGATCAAGGCCTACACACTCGCTTATTCGCATCCCAGCTGCATAAATAACCTCGAAGATAGCCCAGTCACGAACATCGAATGGATCGCCGGACTCAGCACGTGCCTTCAAGTACTCGAGAAAGTCTTCCACTTGCTTGTGTGAGAGAACAGTAGGCAGCTCATTACTTGCACGCGGAGCTTGAATCCGCAACGCTGCATCGGCATCACATATGCCGTTCTTGAACATCCAATGCGAAAATGTTTTTATCGATGCGCAATGGCGCGCCAAAGATGAACGTTTATGTCCGGCTGCCGACATTTCCGCCAACCAACTGCGCATATCAGTCACATCGATATTTTTCAAAAGATCTATCGCATTTCCAGTGCTAGTTCCAGCCACAAAATCACTTTGTCGGAACAGAAATGTCAAGAACGATTCAGCTTCGCGCACGTATGCCCGAACAGTATGCGCAGAATATCCTCGTCGCACACTGAGAAAAGTGGAATAATCCGCCACTAATTTCTGTATCGATGAATCAAACAGCATCGCGCCGTCATTGACTTCATCCACCAGCGGCTCCTTTCATCCACAGACCTTGATCATGCTTGACTCTACCTGTGATCAATAGTTTACCCAAGATCGATCGAGCTTCTTCGATGCTTATGCCCGCCAAGCGAGCGATACTATCTATCGGTGCACCGCGACGCACTGGCACAGCATCAAATAGACGCTCTGTGTTGGCATCATAGCTGCTATCACCAGCACCAGCGAAACAATCTATCGCAGCGTTATCGAGAAGATTCAACTGCCCGATACTACCAATCATCTCGCGAGCGTGTGCAGGTGTGGTAAGTAACGTTGCACCGTTGCGAATAAGTTCATTGCACCCCGCAGAAAAATGCGACTCTACAGATCCTGGGATTGCTCCAACCTCACGACCAATTTCCATAGCATGCCGCGCTGTATTCAATGCTCCGGAGCGAAATGATGCTTCAAAAACAATTGTCCCAGCTCCGAGGGCGGCTATTATCCTATTTCGTGCCAAGAACCGATGGCGTTGGGGTGCTGCCGCCAAAGGCGATTCAGAAATAATTGCGCCGTCATTTTTTAATACATCCACGAATAACTCGTGGTTCGATGTCGGGTACGAACGATCTACTCCACCGGCAGATACAACAATCGTTCGACCACCACAAGCCAAAGAGCCTTTATGCGCCCATGCATCGATCCCAAACGCGCCACCGGAAACGATCACGAAGTCTTTTGCCAAGTCATGCGCAAATTCTAAGGTAGTGCGCATCCCTAAACTACTCGCATCTCGTGATCCCACCAACGACACCATGGGGAGGCGCAAATTGCGAAGATTTCCTCGTACCCACAAGGCAAGCGGTTTTTCCATTCCCAAATCATTGAGTTGCTCTGGCCAATATTTATCACCAGGAATCACTATTGAGATTGCGAGCTTTGCCAGCACAGACACATCAAACTCAGGCAAACAGTCCAACCTTGCGCGCCACCTGCTGATCCGTTTAGTTAAAGCCGGCGAAGAATTGTGCAGCGATTCATCACCACTCTTCTGAAGTCGCGCGAGTGCTTCCACATATCCAAATTCCTCGATCCATTGATTTGCATAGACATCCCCTCCCTCAGCGATTTGTGACCACACGATTGCCGCTCGGTGCGCGTCGTCGACATCAGTGTTCATCAGTGCAGTACCCATAATTACACCTCTATTCCTTCCCCACGGAGGAGAAAAGCCTGGCTTAAATCGTCATCAGTGGGTTTGGCATTCCCGTGTAAATCCGCGAGACTCCATGCGATCCGCAAGATTCGGTCAAAGGCCCGCATCGAAAGTTTTCCCTCATAAATCTGGTTCTCCAGACTTCGGGAAACTTGAGAGTCTATGAGGGTATTTTTCCTTAACCAAGTGCCCGGTAGCTGTGCATTATTAGGTGTGCAGGGCATAACGCCATCGACAACTAGCTCCTTGTTCCGACGCTTTTGCCGTTCTCGCGCAGCTGAAACATTGTCAAAAATCATGGCAGTTGAGTATTGTCCCCCTAACTTAAGCTGCGCTTTTGTAGGCCTGCGCAATAGCAAACGCATATCTATCCGGTCGCGCACTGGTCCACCTAGATTTATTCGATACGACGAGCGTTCGCGCGGCGAACACGTGCATCTACCGTTTCCGTCGAGCAAATAGCCACAACGGCACGGATTCGCCGCCGCTATGAGTTGGAAGCGAGCAGGGTATGTTACGCGTGCGCGAGCGCGATACAAGTCGATATGCCCTGATTCCAGTGGTTGCCGCAAAGCTTGAATCGAGGAAGTAGAAAACTCTGGAAACTCGTCGCAAAAGAGCACGCCATGATGTGCGCGAGTTATTGCTCCTGGTCTTGGCACTCCATTCCCTCCTCCGATCAGTGCAGCAGTACTCGCAGTGTGATGAGGCGCCGCGTAAGGAGGACGCTCCGGCAAAGCTCGCACCGACTCCCCGAACACAGATTGGATAGCCGCCACCTCGACTGCTTCCTCTTGAGTGAGATTGGGCAAGAAACCCACAAAACGTTCTGAGAGCATGCTTTTTCCGACGCCGGGTGGGCCTATCATCAGCACGTGGTGACCTCCGCATGCCGCCACTTCCAAGCCATGAATTGCTTCGTCCTGTCCGCACACATCGGAGACGTCAAGCGACGGTTTATTTGAAGAAGAATCAGGCAGATCAACATACGGGGCCGTATTTGGAGATTTAGCAACCTTAGCGCTTTGTACTTTGGCAAGTTTCTGATCTCGTTCAATTGGTACGCCAAGCATCGTGGCAAATTCGCGCAAATGCGTCACCGCTCCGACGTCAATTTGTGCAACAAGTCTTGCTTCGTCACTGTTGTCTTGTGGCACAAATACTCGCTCAAACCCCTCCTGCCGTGCAGCTAACACAGCAGGCAAGATTCCGCGTACTGGGCGAACTGTTCCATCAAGCCCGAGTTCACCAAATACGCCGATATTTTGTGGAAGTTCTCTAAATCCTTGGGCACTTAATATTGCCGCTGCGATGCCCAAGTCAAAGCTAGTTCCCGTTTTTACCCGATCCGCAGGAGAAAGGTTGACAACTATGCGCATATTGGGCCATTGCAAACCCACATTTTGAAAAGCAGCTCGCAACCGCTCTTTTGCTTCGTTGACGGCAGCATCAGGCAAACCCACGATCATAAAATTTGGCAAACCGCTCAAAAGTGTTGCTTCGATCAGTACGCTCGTTCCGTTCAAACCAAGCAGACTAATGGTGCGTGATCGTCCCACCCGTACCACGCTCATACGATGTCCTTGATGTGCTGCAGAGTGTAGCCGTGAGTCTGAACGTGAACCCCTACGCTATCAATTGCCAATTTATTCGGATGCAATCCGGAATTGAGCACCCACTGAACCAAGAGCGCGCGTAAACGTTGCAATTTAGCAGGTGTAATCGCCTCTTCTGGTCTACCTGCCCCGATGCGCCGGCGAGTTTTTACCTCCACGGCCACGATCGCTTCCCGCTTCGGGTCATACCCGATTACATCTAATTCTCCTCCACGCGTTCGCCAATTAGATTCGTACACCACAAAATCGTGATTCTCGAGGTAGCGGCGGGCGCAGGCTTCGCCCCACCGCCCGAGATCTTGACGTGAACATCTCAGCAACTCATCGACGAGTGGAGTTTCAACAAAGTAGGATTCATTCGACATACCCACATTTGAGCACACAGCGTCGCCCAATGATTGCCGACCAAACCCCGCTGTGGATTCTCTTCACGTTCCAAGCGCTTGTGGGTAACTACCTGAACAGATCTAAGCGCACTTTATTCCGTCTAAATGCGCTTCACGCTTCTTGTTACGCGTTTTGTTTCAAGTTTAGCGGCGCGTCACTGGTTACTCGCTACTTACAACACGCTACTCGTTACTCACCACGCAAGCGCACGTCATTCGCGCTCAAAATCCAATTCGCGCGAAATATCCGGCTTATTAAGCTCTTCAACGTTTACGTCTTTGAACGTCACTACCCGCGCGCTACGAATGAAACGCGAGGAACGGTAGATATCCCAAACCCAAGCGTCCGTCATGATCACCTCAAAGAAAATATCTCCTGAGCTTGATCCACGCACATTCACATTCACATCATTGGCAAGATAAAAACGCCGCTCAGTTTCCACAACATACCGGAAAAGGTTGATCACATCTCGATACTCGCGATATAAAGCGAGTTCGCGTTCTGCCTCGTAGTTCTCGAGTTCGCTCATCATCATCCTTTCCCTTAGCTAGAAATACCAGGCAGTTTCCATGCCGTCCGGTGATAAATACTAGCGCCAAATTCCTTTAATGCTTCCACATGTTTTGGAGAAGAATAACCTTTGTTACTCCCCCAATCGTACTGCGGAAACTCCTGCGCCAACGACTCCATCAACGAATCTCGTGAAACTTTTGCTAAAACGGAGGCGCCGGCAACAACTGCGCACTGTGCATCGCCTTTGACGACGGTTCGCACAGGTACATCTGGAAGCTGCGGCACGGCGTCGAAAAGCGCACCAAAGCCGTCGCTAGTCCACCAGTCGTGTGAGCCGTCTAGCAGTACGGCGTCGATGTGAAATCCTTGCGCATAAAGCTCGTCCACTGCTCGCTTAGCCGCAGCGCGCAGACCTGCCACGATCCCCCACTTGTTGATTTCTTCAACGGTGGAATGTCCAACCGCCGCAGCTAATACCCATTCGCGGGTAGGTTCGACCAAGCTTTGCCGTACAGCAGGACTCAATAACTTCGAATCGCGTAATTTGTCAGGAAACGAATCGGTGGTAGTGCTGTCTATCAGAGCAATTCCAACCGATGCAGGTCCCGCCAACGAGCCACGCCCAACCTCATCGACACCGGCAAGAATAGGGTTCTCGCCTAAGCAGCTCATTTGCTCAAGCATTTCTTTTTCAATGAGTCGATCTGGTTTCATCCGCGTCGATTTACGGGCAATATTTTCCTTCGTAACCATGACAATCTCAGATTTGATAGAGCAGCAAATGCAGTGTGTTACTTTGCAGAAGATTCAGGTGCTGGGACATCGTCGAATACATGCGACGCATCTGGAATTCTGCCAAAACGACTCATCGGATATATCTTTAGCCAGGCACGGCCCTCAATATTGGCAATTGGCACAAACCCAAAACCAGTAGCCCGCTGGTGGAAGCGAGAATCCTTCGAATTAGAGCGATTGTCACCCATCACCCAAATATGATTCTGTGGCACAACCACGTCGAATTGATCCATCGAAGGCTGAATCCCCTGCGGAAGATAAGTTTCGTCGATTGGTTTGCCATTGACGAGAATCTTGGCGCCTTGACCAGCGCAACTCACGTGATCGCCCGGCATTCCGATAATGCGTTTGACCAAGTGCGTGCCAGCATTTTGTGGCAACAGACCAATAAGCTGACCAAAGTCTTTGAGCACACCCACTACTCCGCTGTTCTGTTCCACCGGAGCATCGTTGAGCCATTGGCCTGGATCAACAAAGACGACGACGTCGCCGCGTTGGAGCTCTTGCTCAGAATCAGCCAGCTTATTCACCATAATCCGATCACCCGGAACTAAAGTGTTCATCATGGATTCCGACGGAATCTCAAATGGTTGTACCAAGAAAGTTTTGAGCAAAACGGCGCAGAGCAAAGCAACGACGATCACAACTCCAAATTCGACCAACGAGGAGAGTATCCGCTGCCCTAGGCTCTTGGCAGGAACATCATCAGCTAGATCTTTACTGTCATTACTTTCTAGCGTCGCATCAGCGTGCTGAGCAGAATTACTATCGGTACGTTTCGCCGATGGATCTGGTGGAAACGACGGCGGCATCGTATCGTCGTCGTGCGCTAAACGGTTGACGTCCGACTGTTGCTCCATGCATTCTCCCAGCTCATCAGTTTTCTATATTGTATCGTTCTCGCAATTTTAGCATTGCACCACACGATAAATCGTACAAAACTCCGCTTATTACTTATAGCTCTCGGCACTGGTCAACACGCGCTGTTAAACCCAGCGAGCACACAACGCCCGCGTGATTTGCGCAGAGCAAAAGCAGCAAGAGCAATACGCTGTATATCTTACTAAGGTTTTGCGAAGTGATACACAATCAGGGCGCTATTACCCTCATTACTATGTTTCCGGAGTCGTTTGCACCGGAGCTCATGAGCTTGAGGCAGCGCTACGCCTTTGATCCAGTTTGATGCGTTTAATTCGGGCTATAGCCTCCTCCAACCAAAACTCGAGTCAAAACGACTTCTCACCCACCCAGAAACATTGCAACACCAACGAAAAACAGGAAAACTATCAATTGCCTTTGTCCGCTGCCCCGAATATAGTTCAGAGCTATTCTAGTGCAACACACGGTCGGAATCGGGATACCCACCAACTAGTAGCAAGGAAACCCAAACAAATAGGTTGGGTGGAACACTTTGAAATGCTCCACCCAACCTCCTGACTTGAACCGACCTCCATCGTCTCAATCAGCACATCAATAAATGTCGATTAGAGAATCGAAGAACTTATCAAAGCACAGTTTGTTATCGAGGTTTATTTACTGTTTTTCGTGAAGGAATATTCAAGTACAAGGAGGTAGAGAAAACAAAGAGCAACAAGAACAGCCCTTGATGCTGAATCATTCCTGACAATTAAGACTCCCAATGAACTTGCAATATAAACGACTGCGTAAATAACAGTGACCGGTGGATTACCAATTTGTTTCTTGATGATATAAATACCAAGCGATGCGAGTATCAAGATCTCGATAATTATCGGAAACGAAAGCACATCCATGAACGTCAAGTTATGTGCAAAGATCACTAATATTAATGTCCAGAATAATTCGGGAAGCGCTTCTTTGAAATTGGTAAATAAATTGGTGAGCAAAGTTATCGTCCTTCAATCTCTACATACAGTGGAGGAATTCCCCATTGGGAATAGAATGTAATTCCTTTCCCTTGGTTGATCGCCCCAACAACCTTAAGCGCAAGATCCGCAAAAAATGCTCCTCCCAAGAGAGCTGTAGCAATTCCAGCTACTGTCCCTAGAGGACCAGCAATTGAAGTAACCAGTGGCCAGACGGCAGCCACTGCTGCTGGTCCCCCTTGCGCTGCCGTGGCAAGGAACGCAAACGTTCCAGTCTTGAGGTCATAATTTGAAATATGGAAAAGGCTCGCACGACTAGCGGTAGCGGTTTCATTCCTTTCTGTGATGTTAACAGATCGCACCGATCCATCTGCGAACGAATGAAGAAGTTGAACCTCAGAAGGAGTAAATCCGTATTTCTCGACCAGAACGTCATCAGGAACGACAATTTTATATTTTCCGCCAGCGACGATGGATTTTTTGAATGCTGAACTTGAGTTAGCGATCTTTTGAGCCAGCGCAAGCGCGTCTTTTTCAGTCAATGAAATCCTGTTCGGGTTTGACTCATTCACTTTAACAATTGGTGATGTTGTAACTGGCGTTTCATTCTAAACTTGTCCAGCAATCCCCATACTTCCTATCGCAAGAGATCCGCTAACAATAATAGCTAGAATCGGTTTATTCATCTTAGCAAACTCCTCCACCTTCCCTATTGGTCTAACTGTTTAAGTCTATGCCTGTGCTTTTATCCTTGTACATAAGGATTTTTATTTTCTTGAGATCCGCATTTCAGAAGTTTGGCTCAGCTCCACTGGTAGT
>NZ_SJDT01000019.1 GCF_004331995.1 Arcanobacterium bovis | reverse complement strand
CGATCCTCAGCGACGCGAATATAACGATCTAGTGACTAAACGGTTAGAAACTGGGCGAAACAACACCGTGACGGATAAATATGTGACGCTCACGGTTGAGGCTGAGAGCGTGGAAGATGCAAAAATCCAGTTGGCACGTATGGTTGCTGAAGATAGCGCTTTGATACGTGAAATTGGTGGTTGTAAAGCCACCCAACTAGACGGAACACAGCGCGTTCGGCTGCTTCAACATTTTCTACGCCCAGGCATACAACCCGATTTCACATTTGATGAACTCGTCGGTCAGGCGTTGTCGACAAAAGACGCAGTATCGCCGATGAGTATTGACGTGTCGCGTTCTGATCGGGTTTCTCTTTCCGGCGCTGGTGAAAAACATTGGCAAACACTCGTTTTACGCAAGCTACCACCCTATATGAGCGACCGTGTGCTGAAAGAGCTTGCTGATATTCCTTTAGATTTAGCGGTTTCGATCCATATTGATCCGCTCGATCAGTCTGAAGGCCTTTCCTTGGTTAAGGGTCAAATCGCATCAATGGATATCCAACGAGGAAATGAACTGCGCAAGCTCGCTAAACAAGGCTTGGGAGAAGATATGCTTCCCCACGAGCTGCAGGCATCGCGTGACGAAGCGATTCAACTTCGTAACGAGCTTGAAGAATCTAATGAAAGGCTTTTCTCAACAACAATCGTCATTGGTGTCGCTGCCAGCACTGTCAACGAACTTGGCAAAAATGTGGAACGAGTGCAGCGCGTATGCGGGAAACATTCGTGCAACGTTGAAATCCTACGGTTTATGCAGCTAGATGGCTTAAATACTCTTCTGCCGCTGGGACATACCAATATTCCTATCACTCGAGCGCTCACGACTGCAGCTGTTGCAATCATGGTTCCGTTTACC
>NZ_SJDT01000018.1 GCF_004331995.1 Arcanobacterium bovis | reverse complement strand
TAACCGTCCCCACGCGGAGCAAGTTTCACATCCCTAGCTAAACGGTCAGGATCAACCACTTTATTAACGATCAAGATTTGCACATGCTGACCTGCAAGATGTGAGTTAAGAAAACGCGCATACTTCTCAATCAGCCCTTCTTGGGTGTCTTCAGGTGCGAGTACGTAATCAATATCCGATAGCTGTAACGTGACCGAGTATTGCTTACCGCCCAGGTGACACAATCCGGACTCTGCCAGTGCCTCATAATGGATCTGATCTTGTACCGATCCTTTACCACGCGAAAGCCGGGATTTAGTTTGCTTGCTCGAAGGCAATACGTGTTTTGCGTGATCGCCGTGTTTCTTCTTTTGCTTCCCCACCATTATTTTCTCCTCTGCCCACTACCGCCAGTGGATCAATGCCTCGATACGTGTAGTGCTTCGTGCCAAGGAAATGCCTCCACCAAAAACCCACGTACTTTTCAAAATCAATACCCATTGGGCGCAGCCAACCAAAAGCAAAACCAGGAATGGAAACAAGCATCACCGCTAAAATGCCGGTATTTTCACCAGCAGTAACAAATGCCAGGAAATAGGCACCTGCAATGAGTGGGATCGTCACAATAGTGGTGAAAAATTGTCGCCACGACATACCAAAAAGTACTTTTGCTCGGTATTCTTTGATTTCTTTGAAAACCTTGACTTCCAAAGCCATGAGAGCACCTATATAGCGATCGTCTTAAACAGTGCCGCCGCTGCAATGATCATTGCCCCACCAGCCAGTTGCCATAAACCAGTGGATTGTTGCTGTCCGTTATGATCTTTCAATCCGCCAGCAAGAGTAATCACACCGAAAAGACCGTAAAGAGCACCGCCAAGAATAACGAATTTGGCAATCAGGTCAAGAGCTTGAGTCAAAACGTTCATTATTCATCAGCCCTTCACGACGAAACCGAAACGGCGTAGTCCGATCACCATGCCGACGCCGGTGCCAAG
>NZ_SJDT01000017.1 GCF_004331995.1 Arcanobacterium bovis | reverse complement strand
CTTTTTTGGATGTGTAGGCCGTCTTCCCACGGGGCTTGCGTGTTGATGGCGGTGTCGATTTCGACGGGTCCGGGTTGTTCTTCTTGGACTGGTTGCTTTGGGGGTTGCGTGATGTTGTCGATGAAGCTTTCTAAGGGTTTGGGGTCGATACTGTTGGTGTATAGCCAGTAATTGATTGCGGTGAGCATGTGTTCTTCTGACCAGCCTCGGTGAGCGTGAAGGAAAGCTTTCAGGGGCGAGTTGATCCCACCTTCAAGCTTGTTAGTTGTCGAGGCAAGGACAGTGGTTGTGTCTAGGTCGTCTCTGAGGTAGGTAAACAAGACCTGGTCTTTGACGTATCGATCCAGAGATTTTATGATGCGTCTGGTCTGGTAGTGTGTGTACCACCATTTCTTATTATTTCTTGCGAAAGTGGGAATATCACTGATGGACATATCGGTGCGGTATGTTTTCTCTTCCAACCAGTCATCGTAGAGCTGGTGGAACGCTGCTAACGCTTTGATCCAAGTGATAGCGTGCTCTGCTGTGTTTATGCGGGTCAGGTCGCGTCCGAGTTGGTGTAGAGCCTTGTGTTGATCGGTTTTCGGGTTGATGGTTGTCACGCGTCGAATATTACGTTGGATATGGACTAGGCAGCGTTGAATACGTGCTTCTGGCCAGCATTGTCTAATCGCCCCTAGTGCTCCTTTATCCCCATCAGTGACTACCACGATTGGAGCGGGGATACGTGAAAGTAGAGCCGTATAGGAGGCTTTGTTTTCACGTTGGCATACCTGATAAGTGATCACGCCCTTAGTGGTGGATGCGATCAGGATGCACCAACCATAGGGAATATAGGTCCCGTCAATAAAGACCTGGTCATATACCTCGCCTGTCACCTGCCATGCGGGTCTGGTGTGCCAGCACCAGGCATGGTCACGGTCCCAGGTGCGTAACGAGGATCCTTGGACGCGTCTGGGCGCGGTGTCCGTGACATAGGCAAGGAACTGGCGAAACTGACGCTGACGTTGTTGACGGTAATCGCGTGATGTTGAACTGTAGCGACAATCAGGGCAATACCAGCGTTGAGTACCGGACTTGTTCTTCCCGTTTTTCTTCATCACGCTTTGACATAAAGGACATCGTCGGGCTCGAATACTACGTTTTCTCACCCAAAGTACATAACCCAAGCCATGTCAAGGAACCTACCGTATAGAGCTCCTATACCTCAATAACACCGACT
>NZ_SJDT01000016.1 GCF_004331995.1 Arcanobacterium bovis | reverse complement strand
ACTTGGAGCGGCTATTGTTCCGTTCGATAACACAATGGATCCAGCCTCGCATATTTTCCAGCTCTTCTCCACGAAGTTTGTTGAGACTCCGAGCGTGGTGAGTTAAGCATGCTTGATAAAAAATTACCTCCTGAGAATCTTTACAGAATCGCTGTTGAGGTCACGTCGAGCGATTTAACACCCGAACTTTTGCATGATCTTGAAACCCATCCTAATTCGTGGCCAGGCTTAGGTTCGTGGGCGAGATATATTTCCGAGACGGGTGATCTGATCACCCCTCCGGAGCCGCCGTCAAGCGATAGCGTGGACGAAAACCAAGACAGTGCCCCATCCACGCATCCACGTGAGAGATTCCGAGGCCGCAGGCTACGAGTAGCTGGAATCATTACAGGCGGACTTGTGCTCATGAGTGTGGCAGGATTTGCAGCCTATCAGGCCTTTGCCCGCACTGATACGCCAGCCGAGCCAGCACCGCTGGCAGTGCCGGCAAAGCCAGCGGTTGATGATCCGCTCGGTGGACTTACAGCTACAGGGGCGTCGTTTACGTGTAACGCTGCAGATAAAACGATTATCTGCATTGGGCAAAACACGCTCGGGCAGCTAGGCTCTGGCGCTGCCTCACCCGAGCATTCCGTGAAGTTCGCGCTTGATGACAAGGTTGAATACGTCAGTGCCGGTGCTGATTTTGCCTGCGCAGCCACGGCTAGCAATGTGACCTGTTGGGGTGATAATCGGTGGCGTCAAGCAGGGGACACCGATACACAAGTCTTGCCCCCAACGAAAGTACCACTCGCCGGGAAAAAGATTGAAAGTCTCAGCGTCGGTGATGTTCATGCGTGTGCTATAGCTACGGGCAAGCTTTATTGTTGGGGATCCGATTACGCTGGCCAGCTTGGCTCAGGCAAGCAAGGCGTGAAAGCTAGCGGGGTCAAAGAAATCAAACTTCCTAGCGATGACAAACCAGTCTCGGTTAAGGCTTTACGCTTCGGCACGTGTGCCTCATCGAGCAGCGGGAAACTCTATTGTTGGGGAGCTAACAATGACAAGCGCCTGTCTGAAGACGGTGCGCCAGTGCTGGGTATCACCGAGATGAAACCAGCATTGAGCAGCGGGGTGAAGAAATGATCACGGTACGCTCCACTGCCAAGCATTCCTATCTGAAAGCCTATAAAAAGCATCAGCATAAGCCGGTGCGTAAGACTGCAGCGTTCACCGCCTCTACCGTACACAAGACAGTCACGGCATCTACGATGGAACAGCCAGGAGAAGAACAACGCCGTCTACCAGACAGCAAGCGTTCGCGTCGCTTCATAAAAAACGGATTCACCCACGCGCAGGTTAAAGCTAGAACTATTAACCCGAAACGTGTCACTGCCCAGAAGGCCATGGGCGGGAATAGTCGTGTGCGCA
>NZ_SJDT01000015.1 GCF_004331995.1 Arcanobacterium bovis | reverse complement strand
GGCGCACACGACTATTCCCGCCCACAGTCTTGTGTGCAGTGGTATGTTTCGGGTTAATAGTTCTAGCTTTAACTTGCGCGTGGGTGAATCCGTTTTTTATGAAGCGTCGCGGTCGCTTGCCCTCTGGTAGACGGTGTTGTTCTTCTCCTGGCTGTTCCATCGTCGATGCGGTTATTGTCTTGTGTACGGTAGAGGCGGTGAACGCTGCAGTCTTACGCACCGGCTTATGCTGATGCTTTTTATAGGCTTTCAGATAGGAATGCTTGGCAGTGGAGCGGATAGTGATCATTTCTTCACCCCGCCCGTCGTTGGCGCTTTCATTTCGGTGATACCCAGCACTGGCGCACCATCGTCAGACAGGCGCTTGTCATTGTTAGCTCCCCAACAATAGAGTTTTCCACTGCTCGATGAGGCACACGTGCCGAATCGTAAAGCCTTAACCGAGACTGGTTTGTCATCGCCAGGGAGTTTGATTTCTTTGACGCCGCTTGCTTTCACGCCTTGCTTGCCTGAGCCAAGCTGGCCAGCGTAATCGGATCCCCAACAATAGAGCTTGCTTGACGCTATGGCACAGGCGTGGACATCACCTGTGGCCAACGCTTCAATGTTCTTACCAGCGAGTGGCACTTTCGTTGGTGGTAAAACTTGTGTGTCGGTATCCCCTGCTTGACGCCACCTGTTGTCACCCCAACAAGTCACATTGCTAGCCGTGGCTGCGCAGGCAAAATCAGCACCAGCACTAACGTATTCAACTTTTTCATCGAGCACGAGCTTCACTACGTGATCCGACGAGGCGGCACCAGAGCCTAGCTGCCCGAGCGTGTTTTGCCCAATGCAGATAATCGTTTTATCTGCAGCGTTACACGTAAACGACGCACCCGTAGCCGTAAGTCCACCGAGCGGATCCTCAACCGCTGGCTTTGCCGGCACTGCCAGCGGTGCTGGCTCGGCTGGCGTATCAGTGCGGGCAAAGGCCTGATAGGCTGCAAATCCTGCCACGCTCATGATAACAAGGCTGCCTGCAATGATCCCGACTACTCGTAGCCTGCGGCCTTCGAATCTTTTACGTGTGCGCGTCGATGAGATACTGTCTTGGTCTTCGTCTGTGCTATCGCTTCGCGTTGGCTGCGGAGGGGTGATCAGGTCACCTGTCTCGAAAATGTACCTCGCCCATGATCCGAGGGCTGGCCACGAATTAGGGTGGGTTTCAAGATCATGCAAAAGTTCGGGTGTTAAATCGCTCGATGTAGCCTCAACAGCGATTCTGTAAAGATTCTCAGGAGGTAATTTTTTGTCAAGCATGCTTAACTCACCACGCTCGGAGTCTCAACAAACTTCGTGGAGAAGAGCTGGAAAATATGCGAGGCTGGATCCATTGTGTTATCGAACGGAACAATAGCCGCTCCAAGC
>NZ_SJDT01000014.1 GCF_004331995.1 Arcanobacterium bovis | reverse complement strand
GTTTGGGTGACGGCGGTGTCCTACTCTCCCACACCCTCGCGGGTGCAGTACCATCGGCGCTGGCAGGCTTAGCTTCCGGGTTCGGAATGGGACCGGGCGTTTCCCTGCCGCTATGACCACCGTCAAAACGGTTGGATAACCAACACCATGCCACATGGTTTGGTGGCCGGGAATTGTATAGAGGACGCGAGCATTTTGTTAGAAAAACTATTTTCTTACACCACGCTAAGTGCGTGTGTTTTTTGTAGGTGATCGGCCATTAGTACCAGTCAGCTCCACCCGTTACCAGGCTTCCACGTCTGGCCTATCAACCCCATGGTCTATAGGGGGCCTCACACAACCCAAAGGTTGTATGGAAACCTTATCTTAAAGCAGGCTTCCCACTTAGATGCTTTCAGCGGTTATCCTTTCCGAACGTAGCCAACCAGCCATGCACCTGGCGGTACAACTGGCACACCAGAGGTTCGTCCGTCCCGGTCCTCTCGTACTAGGGACAGCCCTTTTCAAGTTTCCAACGCGCGCAGAGGATAGGGACCGAACTGTCTCACGACGTTCTGAACCCAGCTCGCGTGCCGCTTTAATGGGCGAACAGCCCAACCCTTGGGACCTACTCCAGCCCCAGGATGCGACGAGCCGACATCGAGGTGCCAAACCATGCCGTCGATATGAACTCTTGGGCAGGATCAGCCTGTTATCCCCGGGGTACCTTTTATCCGTTGAGCGACGGCGCTTCCACAAGCCACCGCCGGATCACTAGTTCCTGCTTTCGCACCTGCTCGACCTGTCAGTCTCACAGTCAAGCTCCCTTGTACACTTGCACTCGCCACCTGATTACCAACCAGGCTGAGGGAACCTTTGAGCGCCTCCGTTACATTTTAGGAGGCAACCGCCCCAGTTAAACTACCCACCAGGCACTGTCCCTGAACCAGATCATGGTCCAAGGTTAGACATCCAGCACGATCAGAGTGGTATTTCAACAATGACTCCACACACACTGGCGTGCATGCTTCACAGTCTCCCACCTATCCTACACAAACCGTACCAAACACCAATACCAAGCTATAGTAAAGGTCCCGGGGTCTTTCCGTCCTTCTGCGCGTAACGAGCATCTTTACTCGTAATGCAATTTCACCGAGTTCGCGGTTGAGACAGTGGAGAAGTCGTTACGCCATTCGTGCAGGTCGGAACTTACCCGACAAGGAATTTCGCTACCTTAGGATGGTTATAGTTACCACCGCCGTTTACTGGGGCTTAAATTCACAGCTTCAAACCCAAAAGGGTTTTAACCGTTCCTCTTAACCTTCCAGCACCGGGCAGGCGTCAGTCCGTATACATCCACTTACGTGTTCGCACGGACCTATGTTTTTGATAAACAGTCGCTTCTCCCTGGTTTCTGCGGCCATCACCCCTAGCCCGTACAGGCTTCAAGGATCAGGCCCCCCTTCTTCCAAAGTTACGGGGGCATTTTGCCGAGTTCCTTAACCACGATTCACTCGAACGCCTTAGTATACTCTACTCGACCACCTGTGTCGGTTTAGGGTACGGGCGGCTCAGACCTCGCGTCGAGGTTTTTCTAGGCACCACAGGATCACCCTACTTCCCCAAAAAATTGGGTCATCATCCAGCCTCACCCTATATGCCGGACGGATTTACCTATCCAACGGGCTGCGCTGTTAAACGTGGCAAGCCATAAGCCACGCGGAAGCTACCACTGTGCGTCACCCCTGTTAACACGCTTGCCTACACACAAGTTCAGATCCCACGCCATCAACCACACAACCCCCGAAAGGATCACACAGCATCAAGGATGGTTAGTATCACAAGCTTCAACACTGAACGGTCTTTCACCGGTACCAGAATAACAACTGGTTGCCCATCGACTACGCCTGTCGGCCTCGCCTTAGGACCCGACTAACCCAGGGCGGAAGAACCTGGCCCTGGAACCCTTAGTCATTCGGCGGACGGGATTCTCACCCATCATTCGTTACTCATGCCTGCATTCTCACTCGTACGAAATCCACAGCAATTCACACAACTGCTTCACCTCACGCACGACGCTCCCCTACCCAACACAAAAAAACTTGTGCTGCCACGGTTTCGGCGGTGTACTTAGCCCCGCTACATTGTCGGCGCAGAATCACTTGACCAGTGAGCTATTACGCACTCTTTCAAGGATGGCTGCTTCTAAGCCAACCTCCTGGTTGTCACAGCAACTCCACATCCTTTCCCACTTAGCACACGCTTAGGGGCCTTAACCGATGGTCTGGGCTGTTTCCCTCTCGACTACGGAGCTTATCCCCCGCAGTCTCACTGCCATGCTCAACTTTATGGCATTCGGAGTTTGGCTGACGTCAGTACCCCGGTCAGGGCCATCGGCCATCCAGTAGCTCTACCTCCACAAAGCACACACAACGCTGCACCTAAATGCATTTCGGGGAGAACCAGCTATCACGGAGTTTGATTGGCCTTTCACCCCTACCCACAGGTCATCCCCTCCATTTTCAACTGAAGTGGGTTCGCGCCTCCACACGCTCTTACACGTGCTTCACACTGCCCATGGGTAGATCACCCCGCTTCGGGTCTAGAACATGCAACTACAACGCATTTTAAAACTCGCTTTCGCTACGGCTACCCCACACAGGTTAACCTCGCTACATGCCACTAACTCGCAGGCTCATTCTTCAAAAGGCACGCCATCACCCCCACCAAGAAGGCTCTGACGGATTGTAAGCGTCCGGTTTCAGGAACTATTTCACTCCCCTCCCGGGGTACTTTTCACCATTCCCTCACGGTACTATCCACTATCGGTCACGCAGAGTATTTAGGCTTACACAGTGGTCTGTGCAGATTCACACGAAATTTCACGAGTCCCGTGCTACTTGGGCAACACACTCAAAGAAGACCACAACATTTCACCTACGGGACTATCACCCTCTACGGTCAGGTTTCCCACCCTGTTCAACTACACTGCGGTTTTATAACTCCCCAGGCCCCTATCGGAAGACCTACAAGCACGCCCCACAACCCCGGATATGCAACGCCCGACAGCTATCACACACACCCGGTTTAGCCTCATCCGCTTTCGCTCGCCACTACTCACAGAATATCTTTTCCTGCCGGTACTAAGATGTTTCACTTCCCGACGTTACCCCCACACACCCTATACATTCAGATGCAGGTAACCAGACATAACTCTGGCCAGGTTTCCCCATTCGGACACCCTCGGATCACAGCTCGTTTGCCAACTCCCCGAGGCTTATCGCAGGCTACAACGTCCTTCATCGGCTCTACATGCCAAGGCATCCACCGAACGCTCTTAAACACTTACAAAAAACCAAAGATGCTCGCGTCCACTATACAATTCTCAACCACCACACCAACACCACACCCCCAAACACCACAAAAGCATCCGGAAACACAGGCAGCACGGAACCAATTATCCCGAACCCCAACAGCATGCCAACTTCCCACAACAACCCACAGACAACCCCAAAACAAAAACAAGCAGCCACCACAACAGTAGCCACCACAAATACAGGGCTCCCTAGAAAGGAGGTGATCCAGCCGCACCTTCCGGTACGGCTACCTTGTTACGACTTCGTCCCAATCGCTAATCCCACCTTCGACCACTCCCCCCACAAACGCGGTTAGGCCATGAGCTTCGGGTGTTACCAACTTTCGTGACGTGACGGGCGGTGTGTACAAGGCCCGAGAACGTATTCACCGCAGCGTTGCTGATCTGCGATTACTAGCGACTCCGACTTCATGGGGTCGAGTTGCAGACCCCAATCCGAACTGAGACTGGCTTTAAGGGATTCGCTCCACCTCACAGTATCGCAACCCTCTGTACCAGCCATTGTAGCATGCGTGAAGCCCAAGACATAAGGGGCATGATGATTTGACGTCATCCCCACCTTCCTCCGAGTTAACCCCGGCAGTCTCTCGTGAGTCCCCACCATAACGTGCTGGCAACACAAGACAAGGGTTGCGCTCGTTGCGGGACTTAACCCAACATCTCACGACACGAGCTGACGACAACCATGCACCACCTGTACACCACCCCGAAGGCTGCCCTATCTCTAGAACATCGCAGTGTATGTCAAGCCTTGGTAAGGTTCTTCGCGTTGCATCGAATTAATCCGCATGCTCCGCCGCTTGTGCGGGCCCCCGTCAATTCCTTTGAGTTTTAACCTTGCGGCCGTACTCCCCAGGCGGGGCACTTAATGCGTTAGCTACGGCACAGAACCTGTGGATAAGGCCCCACACCTAGTGCCCAACGTTTACGGCATGGACTACCAGGGTATCTAATCCTGTTCGCTCCCCATGCTTTCGCTCCTCAGCGTCAGTAACAGCCCAGTAACCTGCCTTCGCCATCGGTGTTCCTCCTGATATCTGCGCATTCCACCGCTACACCAGGAATTCCAGTTACCCCTACCGCACTCTAGTCTGCCCGTACCCACTGCAGCCCCGGAGTTAAGCCCCGGTCTTTCACAGCAGACGCAACAAACCGCCTACGAGCTCTTTACGCCCAATAATTCCGGACAACGCTCGCGCCCTACGTATTACCGCGGCTGCTGGCACGTAGTTAGCCGGCGCTTATTCAACACCTACCCTCAACCCAAAAAGAGCCTTGTTCAGTGCTAAAAGGAGTTTACAACCCGAAAGCCTTCATCCCCCACGCGGCGTCGCTGCATCAGACTTGCGTCCATTGTGCAATATTCCCCACTGCTGCCTCCCGTAGGAGTCTGGGCCGTATCTCAGTCCCAATGTGGCCGGTCACCCTCTCAGGCCGGCTACCCGTCGAAGCCTTGGTAGGCCATCACCCCACCAACAAGCTGATAGGCCGTGAGCCCATCCCCATCCAAAACAAATCTTTCCAACCACCCCCATGCGAGGACAGCAGAATATCCAGTATTAGACCCCGTTTCCAAGGCTTATCCCAAAGACAGGGGCAGGTTACTCACGTATTACTCACCCGTTCGCCACTAATCCAACCAAAGCAAGCTCCAGTCTTCATCGTTCGACTTGCATGTGTTAAGCACGCCGCCAGCGTTCGTCCTGAGCCAGGATCAAACTCTCCACAAAAAACCAAACACCCCCAACCACCACAACAGGCAGCCAGAAGCACCCAATTCCATACATGAAAAGCCCAATAACAGACTCAACAAAAAACAAAAACAGACCAACCAAACACCCCCACCAAAAAGCAGAAGCACCCAGCCAGCCCAAAAAACATCACCCAACCAACCAAAACCACCAAA
>NZ_SJDT01000013.1 GCF_004331995.1 Arcanobacterium bovis | reverse complement strand
CTGGACCGGACGCTAACAACACGCCATCATTAGCAACGCGTTTTGACGCTTAGCCCGTTTTGACGCTTAGCCCTTAACCGTTGAGCTGGAGAAAGCAAAATCCCCAGACTCTTTCGAGTCCAGGGATTCTGGTTTAGTTGCGGGGACAGGATTTGAACCTGCGACCTCCGGGTTATGGGTATTGAACACGGTTGATCGTCTTTTGTTTTGTCGCGTTATCGATAAAGATTTCGGGCTGGTTGCGTAAATGTTTGCAATCAGAAAATCGAAGCATTTTTATTTCCGATTACACCTATCGTTAACATGTTGCATGACTAATACACTATGGCCAGTGCCGTCCGAGTGGGAGAAATCCTTAATTTTGTGGGAGCAATATTTAATTGCTTGTAGCAAAAGACCCCGAACTGTTGAAACTCGCATTCGCGCAATGCGTAACTTTGCTAGAGAAATCAATAAAAGTCCGCAAAATGTCACTGAAGACGACATATTTTCCTGGGCTGGAAGCAAGAAATGGGCAGCTGAAACTAGGCATTCAAAATACGTAACGCTGCGGTCATTCTACGAATGGTACGCAAGGAAGAATGAGTTGGCTGATCCAACTCTTCATCTTCCTTCAATAACACCGAGCCTGTCCTCCCCCGCGTCCTATTCCCGAGTTTTTGTATGAGCAAAGCCTGAGTGACACCAATTCCCGCCGAACTCTCTTGATACTGCGGTTAGCTGGGAATCTAGGTCTACGAGTCGATGAGATTTGCCGGGTCAATATCGAAGATATTATGCCAGATTTGCTTGGTTACAGTCTTCGAGTTACCGGCAAAGGCGGTGTTGTTAGGTACCTACCGCTTCCCACCACAATGCATCGTGATCTAATCGCCGCTGCAGATCCCGTAACAGGTTTTGTTTTCCCAGGCAAGATCAACGGTCATTTATCGGCACGGTGGGTCGGAAAAATCGGCGCTCGAGCGCTCCCTGGTGAGTGGACTTTGCACACTCTTCGGCACCGTTTCGGAACCATTTCCTACCGGCAAGATCACGATCTACTCACAGTACAACGCTTGCTCGGCCATCTTCAGGTTTCGACAACTCAAAGATACGTAGAACCAGCAAAAGAAGCGATGAGGTCAACCATTCTCGCAATAAGCATTTAACCGACAAAACTAGCAATCTATGCCGAAACATTATTTTGCTGGCATCTCCGGCAGAGCCAGCACCGCTGGCAAGGCCAGCAGAAAGGAAACTCGATGATCATTTCAGTTTGTAATCAAAAAGGCGGCGTGGGTAAAACCACGTTGGCTACTAATATTGCTCAGCGTCTTTCAGAAAACGGCAGACATGCTGTTTTATTGATTGACGCCGATCCGCAAGGTAATGCGTCAACGACAGTCGGTGCCGATGTCGGCACAGAAACATTAACCTTGAATGATGCTCTCACAGCTGTAGCGTCAGGTGCTCCCGGCTCAGTGATCACCCAGACGATCATGGAGTGCATGCCTCCGTGGACTATTTCATTGATCCCAGCAGATCGTCTACTCGCCTCACGTGAATCAGACACTTCCCTGGGACGCGAAAACCGGCTCAAGACTTTGTTGGAAGCGGTTCAATACGATTTCGAACATGTGGTGATTGATTGCCCACCATCCCTAGGCATGCTGACCACGAACGCCTTGGTGGCCTCAGATAAAGCCTTGGTTGTTACTACTGCACGGGAAACGAGTTTCGATGGCGTTGCAGAGATCACCTCTACTATCGCGACTGTTCGAGCTCATTACAATCCTGACCTTGTTTTATCTGGGGTTGTGGTCAATTCTTACCGTGCAGATCGTCTGGATCGCCGCGAATGGTTTGATCATCTTCAAACCTATTACGGAGCACATCTTCTGCCCAACGCTATTCCGGAACGTGAAGCTATCGCTGCCGCAGCATCCAGGCATGAACCTATCGGCTATATCGACGATGCTACTTGTGAAGCGTTGAACGCCCTCATTAACGCTATTAAGAAAGGATCGAAATGAAAACTCCCGATCCACACGTTCTTTCAAAAGCAACAATCAATGATCCAATCATTGCTGGCAACGCCAGCGAAGCGGGCAGTGCCGTATCTGCCAGCAATGCCAGCCACGCCAGCACCGCTGGCAGAGCCAGCGAGAGTGTCGATGTCCCAGTCAAGTTCACGATCCGGTTGCCAAAAACGTTGATGGGCAGAATACGGGCAGCGTATCTTGCGGATTTAACTGAAGGTGGTGCACCGACGCTATCGGAGTGGGCAGCCGAGCATCTGGCGCAGGCAGTGAATGAGTCTGAGCAGCGTGTTAATGGCGGAGCACAGTTCAGGCCTGTTGGTACCGGGCGTGTACCGCGTCTGCCTTTGTCCGGACGTAACTAGCTAGAGGTGATCGTCATGGATAAGGGCAGATCACGAACAACAGATCCACTAACCAGCCATATAGCAGGCGGTAAGCTGAAGAATTTCACCAAAGATCATGGGCGGATTCTCAAAGCTCTACACGAGTTTGACACCCTGACTGATTCTGAGCTTGAAGAACTCGCGTTACGACGTCACTGGCCGATGTCCGGTAAGGACTATTACCGTCGGCGTCGCTCTGATTTGAAAACAATGAACCTTATAACCGCCACTGATCAAAGGCGGGCAAATCCACAAGGAAATCTAGAGACCGCATGGGCTCTCAACATTGAAAGGAAAACAAGAATGGAAACACAAACAGGTGCCTCATTCGATGAAGGCAACATCATCTTCATCGACCTGGGAGACGACACGTACGGGGTGAAAGGCAAAGACCTCCAACCGGGTGCCGAGGTGAAAGTATCGAAAAAGAACGGTGGTAAAGCAACTGTCATTATCGATGAGATTATCGACGAGGAGGACGGTGTCCAAACCGCTACTTTCACTTGGCCGGACACGGTTGGTGAAGCACTCCAAAACGGTCAGATTATTTTTACCCAGACCGATAATGGTGAATGGCTGATTAAAGGTTATGCGTTGATTGAGGGTGAGGAAGTCGAAGTAACTTCACGCAATGGAAAGAAGCGCACAGTCATTGTCGGTGCTATCCACAGCGTCGATGAGGATGGGCTTCAAACGGCTGCGTTTGAGAATGTCGAATCCGATATGAGTGACTTGCTTGCTGATGGGCGCATCATTTTTATCCGTGACGACGGTGAGTACCTCATCAAAGGTAAAGGGCTAGTGAAAGGCTCAACGGTTAAGGTTACGAAAGCTAACGGGAAGAAAGTGAAGGTTACTGTGGGACATGTGATTTCCGACGAGAATGGCATTCAGACCGCTACTTTCACTTCGATAAACAAGAGTGAAAATTGAGGTAATTAAAACACTGCTGGCTTGGCTGGCACTGCCAGCCAAGCCAGCAGTGCCAGCAAAAAATTGTTAAGATGAACGTATGTCCACCATCGACGATCTTGCAAAAATCACTGCAATAATACGAGTTAAGAACCGTAGCTTTTCTCAGACCAAGCGCAGTGAAATGTTGCTACGCCTTGGTATTGATGAGACCTTAAGCGAGATATGTGGTGGCGGTCTATTTATTCCAAGCAATATGCTTGAACAAGCAAGGAATGATGTCCATAGATGGCTGGATTCAGGTTATAAGATCGTGTCACTATTGGACGCTGACTACCCATCGTTTCTTACACAAGTGCATGAATCACCAGCCCTACTTTTTTATACTGGTCGTCTACGCCAATCAATGAATAGCGTATCGATTGTGGGCTCTCGACACGCTAACCAAAGCGCTTTGAATCGAGCGCAAAATATTGCCGAGTTTCTTGCCCACCGCGGCTACACTATCATTTCTGGGCTTGCAAAAGGTATTGATACAGCCGCCCATCAAAGCGCTTTAGATGCAGACGGCTACACTGTCGCCGTTATGGGGACTGGCATTGACAAAACCTATCCAGCAGAGAACATTCGTTTAAGGCAAAAGATTGAGGAGCAAAACGGCTGTATAGTGACACAGTTTTTGCCAGGTAGCCCGCCAACAAAACAATCTTTTCCTATGCGAAACGTAACAATGTCGGGCTTATCGCAAGCAACGATAGTAGTAACAGCAAGCGAATATTCTGGGACAAGAGGGCAGGCAAAAAGAGCGCTGTTACACGGACGAAACGTATTTTTACTGCCAGACGTAGTGGACAATACTCAGTGGGGAAAAGAGATGCTCTCACAACCGGGAGTATACGCGGTGACAAGCTATGACGACCTATATGCCCATCTCAATACGATTGACAACGATGTACAATTGCTAGCCTCGATTGGGAAACAGAACAGTGATTGACGACAAGATTTCCAGAGTCGAAGAAGCACTTCGAAATCGATACTCACTCGTGTTGCGTCCGGCGAATATTCCTACCATCTCAACATGTCGATTCTGCCACGGGCCAGTTGGAACTGACGTACTTGGTATGGAGTATGTTCTATGCCCAACGTGCAATAAACATTCCAGTAAAGGCATTTCTTATATTGATACCCTAGGTATCTGTACTTACGCTATCGATGATCGCCAAATGTTGAAATACATGTACGACTACAAAGATCCTACACGACCAAATCAAGACATTATCCAAGGGATCGTGGGTAGTTTATTAGCGGTCAATTTATATCGGCATATAACCAAATTTGAAATGTTGAACGGCCCCTTTTCAAATTGGACGATTGTTCCATCATCAAAGAATCCACTTCATTCACAATCAACAACTCACCCTTTATTTTACTTCGCAGATTACGTCTTAAAGCATTTTCCACATATCGTCCATCTTCCAATAACAGTAAATCCAGGATCTCCAAGTATCCGGGATTTCCAAGCCGATTTGTTCAAAATCGATACTGTTTGGGACAACGCTCCTGATCACGTATTGTTAATCGAAGACACTTGGGTAAGTGGTTCGAAAGCGCAATCTGCTGCTTATCAATTAAAAGCCCACGGAGCGTCGCGAGTTATCGCATTAGCTGTCGCTAGAAAAATAAAACCTAACTTCCTAAATTCCAATGACATAATCAGCAATTTCGAGCGCCCTAGTAACGTGTTTAACCCAGCTATTTCACCTTGGAATATTTGAAACAATTTCGTTTCTAGATACACACATTGAAGTGGTTAACGCATAACATGCTAGATTTCTGGGTGTTCTGACCGAGTTATCAGTGTGGCGATAATGAGCGATATGCTAGCGCTAAGGTCTGGTCAGGATTTCTTTGACCCTACTGTTCCACAATTCGCTGCGCCGCATTTGAGGCAGTTCACCACATTAAATTGGACGGAATTTCAAAAGGAACGCCGCTGTCACATTAATGAATGTTTTTGTTTACCATTTTTTGTCACGATCCAAATGATTCCGAACGTCAAAATAAGCGGGAAAAGGTAGTGCTCAATGAATTGGGTTGCCACAACAATGCTCGATTTTGCTTTGGACATATTGCTTATCAGCACAAAATTCAAGATGAAATGCCCCAAAAATAGCGGCAAAATGCGGTGCGTTTTGATGAAGTAGAGGGCTGTGAACAGCGCAAGGGGTGCCATAAAGAGCAGCGAAGTTATTGATCCCATATGTAGGTGAATTACTCCACGGATAACAACCATGATGATGAGCGAGATGGAAGTTTTTATGTGCGCTTTCTTTATCAATAACCATAGGACAATACCTGTGAAAACAACTTCTTCCGTTGCTCCCATGACCGATCCAGATAATGTATCGGCAAGAGGCGAATATCCTGAGTAATCAAGGTCAAAAGTGGCTTCGGTAGCATTCCTCAGTAGTTCGTCTATTTGGAAACGCTGTGCCAACACAACGAGTTCACGCTGCAAGATAGGGTAAATCAAGAGCATGGCAATTGTTCCTACCATGCCGTAAATAAATGTTTTTGTGGATTCTAGATCCGGTTTAGCGATAATTGGTGATTGTTTTGAGTTGGTCAGCTTCATAAATAGTAGCCAAGAAGCAATCATCCATATTAAATAAAAGATGAACCCGTGGAACTTGTACGGGGGGAAAATATTGCCTACATCCACGTAAAAGCCTAGGGCAGTTGTGCTTAGAGATGTTGCGTCGAAATATATCCATAGGTTTTGAAGGATAAACGACACAGGTGGATAAAACACAAACAGGTAGAGCAATACGTTGGGTATATTCTTTATTTTTTTTATCATAATCACCTAAAGTAGGGATTGCTTTCTTCTCGTTGAAGTTCCACGGGTAGATATTATTGTTTATTCATCATACTTAATCGGGTCTATCGCGTCAGTACATCCCCAAGTTGTGCCAACACGGACACATTCGTTGCAAAGATATTTAACTCCACCAATCCATTTTATAGTTTCTCCAGCTCTCCTGGGGTAGCCCGGTCCAACTTTGATTGTGCAGTGCGGCGGCCGAGGAGATAAGCCTTGCGTGTATGAGGAATTGTCAGATCCCAATAGTGAAGGTTCCGAAGGTACTCCGACACCGGTAAGCGCAACTCCTAGAAGTAATGACGTGAGAGCGTACAGTGTAGTTTTCATAAAAACTCCTTTGTTTTCTAGTTGGTGATTGTAGCTTAATCCACAGCCTTGCACCTGTCCATCAATTTTCTCGAAATCGACAAATTGGATATAAGTTTATTTACCGACAAGCTAAGGGAGAGGCTAATCGGCGGCATCGTTCGTGCTCATCATTCGTTCGCGAAATATTGACCACACTATCAATTATTTCCTTTTAAAGTTCATTATCAGAATCGAACGTCGAATATATACACGAGAATTCTACATAAAAGCACTGGCGGCTTTTGGAGCAATGATCGTTGGTATCCTTTTCTGAATCAGTATTTAAGTGAGGCTACTTGAAAACAGACACTAAAAGGTGTCAGCGGTTTTTAAGAGGGCGACTATATTTAGCGTAGTCGCCCTCTTTTGTTTTCAAGTTCATCGGCGGCGTGATCTTCGGTGTGTCACAGGTGCGGGTGTATCGGGTTGCACGGGCGTCATGCATTTCGGTTGATGGCTTGGGGTGATGTTGCCCGTTTTTCCTTCGCTGAGCCGGATCGTGGATAGTGTGTTTTCTAGGGTGAATCCTGCCCAGGTTCGACGGGTTGCACCTGTTTCTACTTCGACGATAGGTGCCGTGGTGTAGCCTTGTTGTCTGAATTTTTCAACTAGGTCTGGGTATTGATCGAGCGATACTTCACTATAGGGTGTGCCTGTTTTATCAAACTGGCGTTTGGTGGCCACGCATTGAACGCAGTCTGCTTTTGTGTAGATTGTTATTGCGTTGTCTTTTCTGACTGGCACGGGTAAGTGCTTGTAGGTCTGCGGGAGAATGGTTGGCAGCCATTCCGCAACGAGCCAGCGTGAGGCAGCGGCTTGTTGGAGACGTGGTGACGTCGCGATGTTTTGCTGCCCATCGACGCCTGTCTCATTATGCATGTGGATGGGTAGAGCGTCGGAGCGTTCGTATTGTGGGTATTGGCGTAAGGGTGGGCAGTTTGCGGCGCTCCACATTTCTTCAAAGTCGATGGTCTCGTATTCGAGATAGTTTGTTAAGAAGTTGATGCCGCGAACATATACGTCGCTTTCGCTTATCGACATACCGTCATAACGGCTGTTGACGAATGCACTAAGCT
>NZ_SJDT01000012.1 GCF_004331995.1 Arcanobacterium bovis | reverse complement strand
GATCCAACACATTGACCTGATACTCAGCGTCATGAACGCTATCGGTGAAGAAATCATTAAAGGAATCATCACCATTGCCCCGCAAACAGCCAACCCACAAGTACGCGAACTCCCACCAGACGTACAGTCCGCGATCCAAGACATGAACACTGCAGGAGCATTCCTGTGCGTCATCGTTCTTTTCGTGCCCTGGCTCATCAGCCTGGCAGGCAGCGTTCTCGTGAGCATTCTCGTCTTTGTGCGCTTTGCTGAACTGTATATCCTTACAGCCGCTTCCACACTACCGGTAGCATTCCTTGGCCATGAAGAAACAAAAAGTATTGCCGTCGGATACTTACGCAAATACGGATCGGTTGTTTTGCATGGCGTGGCCATCATCCTCTGTTTAGCCATCTACTCATTCTTCCAAATAGACTCCATGCAACCCCTGACGCTTGATGGCCAAAACATCACCGCAACGCTTATTAAATCCATCCCACAACTAGTCATCGCACCAATATTCTTCATCTTCCTCATACTCTCATCCGGACGAATAGCCAAAGCCTTGGTTGGTGAAGGATAATAGAGTTTACTTTTGTGATGGCAACGGTTTTTGGCAGGAACCATATTTTATAATCGATTCCATCAGCACATGGTGTTACGAAGGAGTCAAAATGCCACTGTTAATTATTGCTTGCCTCGGCTTTTTCGCCCTGCTGCTTAAAATAATTAGCCACCTTCTGTATGTGGAAAGTTTTATTATCGGCGTTGGCTGCGGATTATTATTAATCGATTACACCCACTGGCATCCAGTGTATGGAATCATCGTCGGCGTCATTGCTTTTGCCATTATGCTCAGCGTTCTGACCACAAAAATCGGTTTTTGGATTCTCGCACCAGCATTCTCACTTGGCTGGTCTGTAATCGCTTACCTCATGACTTTTGAAAACACCCACCAAGATAAGACGTGGGCGGTTTTCGCTGCAGTTATAACGTTCATCGTAAGCATGGGATTTCACTACGAAGATCATATTAATCGTCGTGAACGCAATGAAATGACTTCTATTTAGAACAACCCTGCAACACCGAGGTGATCGCCTGTTTTTCTGCAGGTGTTACCCACAAGCGATATTTAGCTTTCACTGCAACTTGCCGGGAAACATAATCGCACCGGAAGGATTTATTCGGTGGTAGCCATGTGGCAGCGTCGGCGTCACTTTTCTGTGTATTCGACGCCTTGTCCACGGCTAAGAGATTGAGAGGATCGTTGGCCAAAGCAGTACGCTCATCCAAGGAGAGTTGCTGTGCGCCTTTCTGCCACGCATCAGACAACGCGACAACGTGATCGATCGGGACGAGTTCTGATGTTTGATTTCCCCGCCGGAAGGTTATTGTTTCCCCGGTGTACGGGCTTACAAGCCGTCCAGACTGGACGACGCAGCCACCCTTGCGCACAGTGACGGCGGTAAGATCGCGTCTAAGAATGTCGTTACGGGTGTCGCAGCCGTTGTGATCGACGTCAGCCCATGCTTGGCCAAACTGTGCACGGCTGTATCCGGTTTTCGGTGCACGTCCTTTAACCGGCAGAGAATTAAGCGCTGTCAGAGCATCACTTTGGGTCGAAGACACGCTATCATGCTGGCGATCACCACTGGTTGATTGCGGGGTGTGCAAAAGAAACGTGGCTCCCCCTACGAGCACCAACGCGGTAAAGAGTGTTGTCAGGAGTTTTTTCATGGTCATAGTTTCCTGTTATTTGGTGATGTCGAGCTTATCTGTCATGTATGGATGCATTCCGCGCAGGAAGTATAAGCATTTTCCTGTTGGGAGTGTAGCGATTTCATCTGGCGTCAGTAGTTCACGTCCAAGTGTCTTGTCAGATTCGCTCCAAGATCCGTTTCTTCCTCGTGTTTGAGAATGATCGATCGAGTGGATGGTTTGTTTGCCCAGCATTTTTGAAATGTATTCGGTGGTCGATTTTTCATTGCCACCAAGAAACAAAAGGCTATCGCAGTTACCGATAATTGTTTCCCAATGGTCTTTATAGAGGGCTTTTCCTTGGGCAAGATTTTGTACGATGATCGAAACGTTGATAGCACGACTTCTCATGACAGCAATTTTCCGCTCAAAACTTGGCATTTTACCAATATTCGCGAACTCATCCATGATGCAATGGAGCTGGTGAGGTAGCCGCCCATTAGGAAGATGGTCAGCGATGTAGAGATTCTTTTCGAATAGCTGTTCGTAGAGGATGGATACGAGAAAAGAGAATGTTGAGTGTGTGTCGGGGATAATGAGGAACAGTGCTGTTTTTTCTACTCCAAGACGATCAATAGCGATTGAGTCGGTCGACAGCACCTTACGTAGAGAACTCATATGTAATGGTGCCATTCGTACCCCGAGCGAGATAATGACTGATTTCTGTGTCTCGCCTGCTCCTTGAATATAGGTGCGATATTGGGAATATGAAAATCGTAGTCCTTGAATTGCGCTGGTTGTTTCCTCACTCCAAAGGTGTTTGTCGGGGTCTTGGTCATAGGCAGCGATCCATTCGCTGACGGACTCAAAGAGAAGATCGACATACGATTGCATGTTTTCGTCTTTTTCTGATGCTTCCATACGAGCTAATAAATCGATAACGGTGATGAGCGTTGCAGGTTTTTCTTCGTATGAAGTGAAATAGACGTAAGAAATGAGGGCGTTGAGTAAAGCTCTCTCAGCTTTTTCCCAAAAGGAATCAGTTCCTGCTGGTTGCCGTCCTGACGTGTTTACGATGAAGTTGTCAGTGAGAATCATGCAGTCCACTTCTGGCTGGGTTGGATTGAAGTAGTTGAGTGGGTTGTAACAGTGGGAAGACGCAAAGTCTATGAGATTGAGTTGTCGGACTTGGTAGCCTTGCTTTTTTAAGAAATCTGCATGGTATCGGTGGAGTTCACCTTTGGGGTCGGTGACAACGAAAGAAGTATTTGCCTGTCTGAGGTTCGGGCCAACAAAACGTAGAGATTTGCCTGAGCCTGACCCTCCTACAGTGATGCTGTTGAGGTTGCATTGTGTTGCTCGTGAGTCAAGATTGAGTGCTACATCTTTGGCAAAAAGAATATTTTGATGTCTTTCCTTGTTGGCAAAACTGCTGATTTCTTTCGGTTTTGCCCAACGTGCGGAGCCATGTTCTTCGTTTGGCCTGAGCTGTTTGCGCATGGTGTGACGATATAGAAAAGTGAGAGCAACGATGATAGCAAGAGCGAGTCCTGCGACAAGATCTGTTGTGTGTAGGGATAAGTGTAAAGGTAGGTTGAAATCGTCGAGCACGTGATTAATGATGTCGAAAGGATCATGGCCAGCTATAACCATTGTGCGGATTTGAAAGGTGAGCTTATCACCTGCCCAAAACGTTATAACAAGGGTAATGAGGATTACGATGCGGTTGATATTCTTCATGTTTATACTCCTTGTTTGTTAATGGCCATAGCTTGAATCGATCGAGCGAGATCACGACGTGTTGGTGGCCGATCAGGAGGTAACAAAATTGCAGCGTCCACGCTGTCAATACTTGTATTTTCTGGCTGCGGTAGTGGCGTCGTTTTATTTGTTGATTCGGTTTTTGACAGAACAGTTTGCACAAAGTCTGCAATCTGTTCCGCATCGGCGAGTAGAGTAAAATCCGGTGTCGAAAAGAGTGTTCCATGTTTTCCGGAAGTGAGCCGTCGAAAGGCAGCTGCAGCGTCTTGAGGAGACGATAGGACTGATGAAACTCCATGCACGGATAGATACCTGTTCAATACTACGTAAGCAGCGTTATCGTCGGCGTGAATACTAGCAAGTACAGCGTTAGTCATGGTCATCCTTGCCAAGTTTTTGCCATTGCGGGAAATAGTCAAGAGCGATGTGGTGGACGTGGACGAGGTATTCTTGGTTATCGCTTATAAGTTCCCCGGAAATCAACAGCGGTGTCTCGGGAGTAAGAATAATTGAGGATTGAACATATTCCGCGAGATCTCCTGTAATATGAATCTTTGTGTTCATGAATTGATCAGCGACGGTGTGCTTCAGCATAAAGGTTAAGAGAGGCTGGCCATCGTCGATGCCAATTCCACTTGATGTATGTCCAGTTGGTGTTCCATATAAGAATATGTGGTTCATCGATTCTTCCTTTGCTCGCGCAGGAGGGATTTCTTATCTTGACCAACGCGATTTAAGCTTTTATCGTTTATTGCTTCAGCTAATTCTTGGCGGCTGGTGGGACGGTAGAAACTTTGACTTGCTTGGGAACTAAGCGCTATACTGGGGGCAGGGTTTGCGAACGTACCGAGCAATTGGAGCAAGGACAGCGACGCAAACCCTCTTATCTTTTCCTGATCCACATATAGCAGTTTTTGCTGGTCAATGGCTCGTTGTATATATTGTTCGATTCCGCTCTTGCCATAGATGGATAGGATGAAATTACTTAGTATTTCTTGCCCTTGATAAAAACCTTGTCCTGATTTTTTGAACGGTAAAATGATTGGGGCACGGTCTTGGTCGTATATATCAAGAACGCAAACGATCGCGCCTGAGCCATTGAGACTTTCCATCACAATTACGGGAGTCTCAAGTAGTTCTGGTATAGCTTTCACTTGTTCACCTGTTAGCCCATGCCAGTGGGAGTTTGCGTCGCTTTTAGGATGAAGCTCGTCTCGTAGATGCCTGTACGTGTGGAGCATCGGAAGGTCAGCGAAGCCCAACGATTGTAGTAGCGCAGGAGTATTGGGACGTACAAGCACACTATGGCTGATTGGCACCGAATCACCATTGATCACTTGATCAACTTGTTTGCCAAAAGTAAGATATTGTGCGCATTTTCTGGCATAGAAACTGTAGTTGAAAGCAGGATCATGAGGTATGAATCGTTTACCGTCGTAACTCACACATCCCGGATGCCTAGCCACCGATTTTTCATAGGTGTAAATTATTTGCAGGTCTCTTTGCTCTATCATCATTAAACTTTCTAGGGTGTTGTCCTGGCGACAGGTAAAATTGACGCCAGGACAACACTGGCTTATCGGTTAATGCTTACCTGGACAGTTTGTCCTGGGGTCGGTGTTATTACTGGCCGGAGTTGTGCGAGCTTAGTGGGCTGAAATCCACAAAATAGTGGCTCATAGCTTGTGGTGAATATGACTGGGGCGGTTTTCATTCCTGCCTTTATCGCTTTCGATGCTAATTCTTGGCCAAAAGAGCTTTGTAGATCTACTTCTCGGAACGAGATAGAGTTTTTCGCCAGCCATCTTTTTGTTGCAATGCATGGACCGCAACCAGGATTGGTTCCAACAATGACTTCTTCTTGCTGCTTCATCGTGATAGTCCTTTGTGCGCCACATGCTCATGGATTGGTTCACTCATATCAAGTTTTGTTTGAGCTGTAGTTTCGATTGCTTGCGCGAGTTCTTTGCGGGTTTGTGGCCGCGGAGTATCGACCATGTGCTGAACATTCTCGGGTTTCCAAAGTTCCTCCCACGTATCCTCGTCAAGGGTTTCTTCGGGAATAGATGGAAGCTCATCAGGATGTTCGACTTTCCAGATAGCTTTATACAGCAGTTCGTTATGGGCTGCAGCAATGTCTGGTTTGTCTGCCAGGCTATTGACGCGGATCCATTGCTCACGTGGCGTTAGCTCACTGGTGCCGTCAATGATGGCTTGCAGATCCTTTTCGGCATCCGCTAACATCTGCTGCTTCGCGCTCAGCTGTTCTTCACGACTCAACGGGCGCGGCTTTGAAAGTACTGAATTTAGCCGGTAAATCACAAGCCCACCGCTGTTAGTTTGTTCCGGATTCCACGGCTGTGCGCTTAGTTCATTTTTCACGAACGACGCTTTCCAACCTTGGCTATGTGCATCATTAACCAGTTCAACGGCACGCTCATAGTGTTTACCATTAAGCTGATCAGCCATACTTTGTGGAATCCAGTCGTTAATGTTTTGCATTTGTGGTTGAGGGGTAACTTCCTCAACACCTGTAATTTCTAATTGATCTCCATCGATCACAGGCATGTCAGGATTTGTCTCAGCGTCACCAAGGTTCTTCTCTTGTATATCTTGTGCAGGCTCTTCCTGTTTGTCTTGAGGGTCGAGTTCTATATTGTCGGTCAGCTTGAGCTTGATTTTCACTTGTTTCAAGGCGTGCTCGACAATAGAAACATCTGATCCTTTGAAATGAATATAGTGTGAACCATCTGGCGCTTTCTCAATGGCAAAGTCAACTCCTTTCCTGCGCAAATATTGTGCAACGTCGTCTTTGAGTTCCTGTGAAATCTCGACTGGATGAATATCTCCTCCCGCGTTCTTCTGTAACCGTCGCAACGTCATTTGTCCGCGATCTGGGGAACCAGGCAGCCCCGGCGTATGCTTTATGGTTAGCAACGCTAAGGTGATGGATTGAAGTAGAATTTTTTTGGTGACTTTTCCACTGATATGACTTGTGAATTGAATCGCTCCGCGCCCATAAGTCATGACTGCTTGATTAATAATGTCATCCGCGATAATCATCGCGACCCTCCTTTTTGTTCAGGATTTTCTTTCAGAGGTGGAGTGTTGGCCTTCTGAATCTGAGTAATAACCCGATTAAGGGTTCGCAGTGTGCGCTGCATGGTGTTGATTTGCCCGTTGATGTCCCGGGTTTTCTGTCGAAGATCAAGACGTTCTTGACGTTCAATAACAAGCCGTTGAATGTCGTTTTCCAATTGAGCCTTATGCTGTTTAAGCGTATTAATGAACTCAGCTTTGTTAGCACTTGCCGAATACTTGGCAAGAAGATTAGTTACATCCATGTCAAAGCGGATTTTCTCGACCTTGGCATCGATCGCTGCGTAATAACGTCGTTGAGCGTCCGTCTTACCACGCTGCATATCCAAAGAATGATGCGCTTGGATCGAAACATTTGGATTCAAGGTGGGACGCGAGAAATAGTTATACAAGCTTTCAGCATCGACTCTTTGAGCAACATTGCGTGCTAAATCGAATGTTTCAGTAGCAAAGTGGACAGGAAGGAAAAGACGCCAATTATTCGAATGCTGAATCACAAAATCTTTATCAACAGCAATGAAAAGCGGCGGATGCGAGCCAGGTAGCTGGATTCGCATATGTGTCTGAGACCAAGGGCGAATAAGCCTGTTAGCGACAATATACTCATTCATTTCAGTGCGTCCCAGACGCGCCATTAATGCGTGCTCAGTATAGGGTGCCCCAATTTTTCTACCACGCATGCCGCGTCCAATGATGTCAGGAGCGTAGAAGACAATATCGTTACCGTTAATTTCTACTGCGACATTGCGCTCTTGTAACTGAGTAACGAATCCTTCCCACGAGTAAGCCTCTCGCGTGGCCAAATCAATCAATTTGGCTAGCCGTGACTTCTTTGACCTCCCCTCTGCACGAGCATAAATCTCACCGATCTTTTCAGCTGTACGGCTAGGATTGTCAATGACCGATAAACCATATTTACGACACAACTCATCTGACATGTTGCAAAACTTTCGCCATGTATAGTCACATTTACGTGCCTTACTATGAGCAACCGTCCGGTAGCGCTTGAACGTCACACGGTTAACAGGATTAAACAGAATATGATTGTGAATGTGTTGCTGATCCGTATGAGTTGCAATCACAAAATCATGATTACCTCCGGTAATCTTGTTCGCGAACTCGATACCAATCTTGTGAGCGATCAGCGGGTCAGATATTTCTCCGGGCTTGAAAGACTGAATGACATGGTAGGCAAGAATTGTTCCAGGTTTGCCAACTGTTCTACGTGCCTCAGCTTCAGCATTAGTGAAATCAAACCCACGCTCAATGCTCTCTGCCCGAAACGGAACACCACAATTGGAGTACGTTAATAGCCCGTTATTGGTCTTATCAGGGTTAATGACATACTCAATTGTTTTCTTCAGACTCGAGTGCGCGGCTTTGTACTTCACGGCTGCCATTAAGAGACTCCAGTTCAAGATTGATCTTTTCTTGAACTTCTTCTAACAAAGCCAGCGCTTGGCTAACCATCTCGAACGTCGCAAAATTCTGCGTATTAGCCTGTTTTGCGATCTGGTTGATGTTATTACCCACCGCACTAAACTGACGCTGAATCTCATTGACACGTGCTCGACGATCATCAAAAACAACGCGCCCCGTTAGAAGAAGCTGGCGGGTAAACCTAGAAAAATTCGTCTCCCCAACACGTGATAATCGGCGTGCTACCTTGTCCCATTCCTCGACGGTGAAAAACAAGTGCTTTTGAATGGTACGCCTTGTCTTTAGCGAGTTTTCATCCCGGAGGCTAGGTGGTTTGTCCACCGCTCCTCCTAAAGGGTTTGGGTTTATACCCATAATCATAGCGCATTTTGGACAAACGTGTTTGTACAAAAATGCTCTGCTTGCGAGACCGTCGCAGACGGGCGAGTACCGCCCCTCGTGCCGTCGGTCTCGTAGGCATGGAATGGAAGATTCTGCACATTCATTGTGCAGAACAAGAGGATCAACTTTAGAAACGACGATTTCGTCGGTGCGATCATGCCTTGCAGATCGCACCGACGAAAGGTGTAGAATTGAAACGAAGTTCTTTCATCATGAATCCCAAAATCTCAAAGGAAATCATGATGACCCCAGAAATGCAGCGCACCGAAAGCCGTTCAGCAACCTACCTACGCAATGAACGCGAACGGCTTGCGAAAATTGCAAAAAGTCTCGCCCGGTTTGAAAAACTTCTTGACTCCCATGCGCACATTGAAAACGAACTCATTGAGGAATTTAGCGCGCTCGAAAACCTTGGAATGACACAGCAAGAACTCAAAAAAGAGTTCCCCATCCCATCACACCTGCGCACACGAATCCGTAAAGAGCGCGCAAACCAAATGCACAAACCGACTCATCAAAACGAGCACGACCACTCAGATTTCGACTATTCGTCATCACAAGATGCTTAAGGAAACCCAATGATCACCATCTACACAAAAGATAACTGTGAGCAGTGCGCAGCAACAAAACGTCAATTCGATCAAGCAGGTGTTGCATATCAAGAAATCAATCTAACCCGCAACCCACACGACATCGACCTACTCAAAGCACTAGGCCACCACACAGCCCCCGTCGTATTCTCCGGCACCAGCCACTGGTCAGGATTCCGCAAAGACCTCATCCGCGACGCAATC
>NZ_SJDT01000011.1 GCF_004331995.1 Arcanobacterium bovis | reverse complement strand
CGCTTAGTGCATTCGTCAACAGCCGTTATAACGGCATGTCGATAAGCGAAAGCGACGTATATGTTCGCGGCCTCAACTATTTAACAAACTATCTTAAATACGAGACCATCGACTTTGAAGAAATGTGGAGCGCCGCAAACTGCCCACCCTTACGCCAATACCCACAATACGTTCGCTCCGACGCTCTACCCATCCACATGCATAATGAGCCAGGCGTCGATGGACAGCAAAACATCGCGACATCACCACATCTCCAACAAGCCGCTGCCTCACGCTGGCTCATCGCGGAATGGTTACCAACCATGTTGCCGCAAACCTACAAGCACTTAACCATGCCCGTCAGAAAAGACAACGCAATAACCATCTACACAAAAGCAAACTGTGTTCAATGCGTGGCCACCAAACGCCAGTTCGATAAAACAGGCACACCCTATAGCGAAGTATCGCTCGATCAATACCCAGACCTAGTTGAAAAATTCAGACAACAAGGCTACACCACGGCACCAATCGTCGAAGTCGAAACAGGTACAACCCGTCAAACATGGACAGGATTCAACCTAGAAAACACACTATCCACGATCCGGCTCAGCGAAGGAAAAACGGGCAACATCACCCCAAGCCATCAACCGAAACGCATGACGCCCGTGCAAACCGATACACCCGCACCTGTGACACACCGAAGATCACGCCGCCGATGAACGTAAAAACAAAAGAGGGCGACTACGCTAAATATAGTCGCCCTCTTAAAAACCGCTGACACCTTTTAGTGTCCGTTTCCAAGTAGCCTCGCCTAAATACTGATCCAGAATAGAATGCCAACGATTATTGCTACAAAAGCCGCCAGTGCTTTTATATAGAAGTCTCGTGTATATATTCGACGTTCGATTTGAAGTAGACCTTTGTACGCCTCCCAATCTTGCTCGGAACGACCCTTGGCAAGCCATTCACGCTTTGACGGAGGTTCAAACCGGCGTATATTCGCAATGAAATCAAAACACACGTATGCGAGCGTCAACGGCATCACCCCGAATACAATAATTTTGATTGCTGATATAAGAATATGCTCAATCCCATTCACGTCCATGATTAATCATCCTTCCGTTTTGCTGTCTTGTTCTGGCTAGCTGAACGTAGCCGTCTGCAGCCCGTCTTCATCTTCAATGATTTCTTCAACTACAACTTTGACTTTTTTGCCAGCCATGCCAGCCGATACGGCTCTGCTGGCGTGGCTGGCGCTGCCAGCGATAATTGGATCTTCAGCCATTAGATCCGCCCTAGGGGAACTGTTCCGACTCCCACCTCCCTATACGGTTCGCCGTCGTTATACGCATTTTCAGAATCGATAACTGCTTTTTCTAAATGCTCACTCGCCCATGTTGAAAGAGAAACAATTTCATGACCGTTCGCGAGATCATTTAGGTAAGCGGCACGAATCCTCCCAAGAAGCGATTCTGGAACGCGAATAGTGAATTTCTTGATCAAGTCACCAGATTTGCCAGCCATGCCAGCCGATACGGCACGGCTGGTTTTGGTAGCGTTGCTGGCCGATACGGCACTGTCGGCTTCGCTGGTATTGCCAGCAATGATTGGATCATTGATTGTTGCTTTTGAAAGAGCATCACGATCGGGTAGTTTCATTGCTTCAGTCCTTAACCCTTCACAATCTTGTCGATCAGCATTGCGCCGGTAAGAAAGTCAGTTTCATTTGGAAGTGCTTTGCCAATAGCTTCAGCTATGATCATGCGTTCTTTGGCAGTGAGCGTGACCGTAATATCATCTTTGATGTTTAGGTTTGACTGGTAGATACTCATTTGTTTTGTCCTTTCAAAATCATTGCGTTGATTGTGTTAAAAGCTTCACTGGTTGCGTCATCGATGAACGGAATCGGTTCATGGTTTGATGCAGCCAATGCGATTGCTTCCCGCTCAGGTATTGGATTTGGAAGTAGGTGCTGCCCGTAATACGCAACTAGGTTGTCGAACCAAGCGCGGCGATCTACTCGATCAGCACGATATGAATTGACTGCTATCCCTGCCAGACGAAGATCCGGATTGTAGTGTGCACGCACCGTAGCGATCGTCGAGACAATTTCAGCGACACCATCGAAAGACGTTTCACGCGCCGTTGTTACTACGAGAGCTTTATCAGATGCCACCAGGGCGTTTGTTGTAAGCATTCCAAGCGACGGCGGACAATCAATAACGATATGGTCATAGTCGTACTGAAGCGCATCAACGACAACTTTCAGCCTGTTTTCACGGCCGAGCGAAACATCATTTTCACGCGATGCCAGTAGCCTATCAGCAGGCAACACACTGATCGACCACGGTTCCCTAGCGGATTGGATGGCTTGGGTGGAAATTGAGCCGGGCGATCCTGACGCGATCGCTGCCAGGACATCATTCAGCGTTAATGAATCACCAGACAACTCGACACCAACGGTAGTGGTGGCGTTTCCCTGAGGATCGGCATCGATCAGCAAAACTGCTTTCACACCTTCCTGGGAAAGCCGCTGAGCTAGATTAGTGGCTAACGTTGTCTTGCCCACCCCGCCTTTTTGATTACAAATTGAAATGATCATGCGTTATCTCCTAAAAATACTGGCAGCATATCGGTGCCTTCTTGCTTCTGATCTTGAACCACTCTCGTGTAAAGAGCGGTAGTCTGAATTGATTCATGCCGCATCAACTCCTGAACCACGCGAATATCAACACTGGCTCGCAGTAACTCAGTGCCAAAAGAGTGACGCAATTGATGGGCGGTGATAGTGATCCCATAGCGCGCGAAAACATGAACGATTGTGTCACCGACCGACCGTGATCTAACGTGCTGCCCCGGGTGTGAGTAAGATGGAAACCAATACCCACGGCGTGGCATCGTATTAAAAAATGGCTGCAACTGCTTATTGACTGGAACAAGCGCAATTTTTCCGCCCTTACCCTCTACCGTGAGACCACCCGTAAGCGGGTCATAGTCTTGTCCTCGCACTTTTGCTATTTCCGATACACGCAGCCCACAGTTGAAAGCCAACATGATCATGCATCGAGTACGCCGATGTAGATTCTGGGACAGAATAAATTCGATATGTTCAAGCGCAACAGGACGTGGCTTATACTTTGGCCGTTTAGGCGCCCTGATCCTAAGAAAAGGATTTGAACATCGTTTTTCGCTTATTTCAAGCCATTTGAAAAAAGCCTTCAACGACGTGTAGTAAGACCATCGAGTATTTGCTGAAGGAAGAGTCGAAAGCCATTGCAGAATTTGTTCCGCATCTATATCTAGAGGCGCCGTGTCAGTGAAGGCTACAAATTGGCGCGTGACACGAATTCGTTCATTGATAGTGCGATCCGCTAATGATTGAGCACGCATATTCATTCGCCATTCAGCCATCAACGTGTTCAATTGCCCGTGTATTGAATTTTTCATGATCCAAGATTCGCGCTTGGACATCTTCAGAATCCAATTTCGCCCTATAGGCGGGCAAAGCCGGCATAGCCGGCATGGCTGGCTGCGCCGTATCGGCTGGCATGGCTGGCAAAAAAGAAATGACTTGCCGGGTCAAAGCAAAGAAAAATAAACCAAGAAGTAACTCGGGACTATAAGTCCACTGCGCGAGCAACGCCTTGTAATGAATAGGTCGTGGGTTCGATTCCCACAGGTGGCTCTGACCAGAGGCTCCTGAACTTGCTAGTTCAGGAGCCTTCTATTACCGTTAACGAGCAAAATTCCGGGTTAAAGGCCAGAATGTGTGTCTGGGTCGGGAGTGTCGGGGTCTTGTTTTAGGGTTTGTAGCGTCCGGCTCAGCCTTTTCTTGCCCAGATTCCGTCTTCCCAAGGAGCAGCACTGTTGTAGTGGTTGTCGAACATGACTGGCCCGTCTGGGTCAGTGGTCGTGACCTGGATTTTATGATCGGGGCTGTAGTGTTGCGGCTTGATGAGTCTTAGGGGATCAGCGGGAAACTCGGTACATGAGTTCAGGTACCAGTCCACGGCTCGGGTAGCGTGTGCCTCGCTCATGCCACGGTGACGGCGTAGCAGATCTTTGATGCCAGCGTTGTACCGCCTTCTAGGGGTGAGGTGGTGCGTGGCAGCGGTGTGGCGTTTGGGTTGTTGATCAGGGGTGTGAGATAGGCAAACAGGGTATTGTATTTGATCATGCCTCGATACATGGATCGGATTGCTCTTAGTTCCCGGTGCGTGTATTGCCATGTACGCACGTCATGCCAAGAATTATCTCGCACACCGCGATAGGTGCGTTCCTTGAGGAACTTTTCCCAGCGTTGTTCCCACTGATAGTAAGCGACCAGCCAGGAAGATGCTTGGATCGGGTTCCTGATAGCGCTAAGCATGTCGGTGAGTTGTTTGATCTCGATGCCGCATTGAGTACGCGGACGCATAGTGATCAATTGACGAACTCGTGCCTTGGTGTGGAACAGGCAGCGCTGGATCAACACGCCTGGCCATACCTGACGTACCGCCTCGAACGCTGCTTTATGCCCGTCAATGACCACGATTTGTGGTGGTGGGAAGCGCGAGAGAGCCGCAAGATATGCGGCCTTGTTTTCTTTCTCGGCCCACTGCCAGCCAATCACATGGTGGCCGTTAAACGCCACGATCAGGCGCCAATCCTGGAAATACGTGCCGTCAGCCATCAACGCCGTATATACCTCGCCCGTCACCGCCGGTTCTGGCACGGGCACGTTCCAACACCAGGCCATATCCCGACGATCCGCCCGGCTCAAACCACGCTCTACGCGAACCAGAGCCGAGCAGCCACGTGTGGAATCGCCGCATCTGTGCCTGCCGGGACGGTCCAGAACGCTGGGCAGTGGCCGAGGTGCCACACACCACGCACCGGTACCGGGTCTTGCCCGCACTGGTTCTACCATTCTTTTTCAGCTTGCCGCCGCATATATCACATGGTGGAACAACGAACGAATCATCAATAAACTACAAACCAGCCCGGTAACCTACCGGCTCAACAACTACGAACTAACTGTCTAACAAACAGGGTTCAGTCCACAGACACACATTCTGGCCTTTAACCCTAAAGTATTATTCCCAAAGCACTGATTGTTCTTAGGTTGGAATATTGACTTGCCATGAGATCGACGACTCTTAACTTTCACTTGAGTTTCATTCCCATAACCTCAGCATCACATCCCCGCACAGGCGAGGATTAACACAAATACAACAAATCGAGACACATACCGTAACCAACTTCCAAACAGCCCCGAGGGCGGAAATGCTGCCCACAAGCGATATGGTCTTGCAATCCCAAATCTTTAAAGGACGTATTCACAAGCATTACAGTCACTGCAATTTTTAGTTACAACAACGGACAACATTACCTATAACCAGCAGAAAGGACTCTATGGTAAACCCTTTAAAGATGCACAAAACCGACACAATTTTATGTTTTATACACGATCACCTACAACACACGAGGCCACACAGCAATACGCCCATTCTCTGGAAAAACTTTGACACAGACCCCCCAATATAAGTTAAAAAATAAATCATTATTGACAATGGTTTGCATCTGAGTACAGTGACATAGGTAAGTGTTCCCTAAGTTGTTGAACTACGAGTCAGTGTAGACAACATTTGATACAAGTTATGGATACAAAAATGAAAAAGCTCACCCAAAAGTTCATGTGTTCGGCACTAACATTGGTGTTTACTTGTTCCACATCGGTGATCGCATCAGCGGAACCGGATCTCATGACGCTAAGCCCTTCATCTATTACAGGTTTTCTGTCGTCATCTCCTACAATGACCGATAAAGAATTCAACACATTAATAAGTCGTCTTGAAAATCTTCCAGAAGATCTACGTAATGGGACTTCGCGAAACGTTCCGAATTATAACCAACGATTGGAAGCCGAACTTGCAGGATTAAAAGTTGGTGGTAACTCGCACGGAATTCCTCCCACCATGCCAGGAGTGACAGTGCTCGCTTCATGGTGGCAATGTGCGAGCGAAGTAGCTTCTGCAATTATCCAGTATGGCGTTCCTGTGGGTAAGGTATTGGGGTTTCTTAGAGACGCTAAACGTATTTGGGGTGGAATAAGCGGGATCTGGCATGCCCTCTACTCAGGCGATGCGGCACGACAAATCGGAAATGAAGGAGTGGAAATCCTTCAAGGAATTCTCGGATTAGATGGTGTAATAAACGCCTGTTTTGGATGATTATTGTTGCAATAGATGTTGAGGAGATAAATCTTGAACTCAAAAGAGTGGACGCAAGCGCCTTTTAAATACGCCTTTGTCGGGCACCTTTTGGCTGGAGGGGTGTTACTCATCCTGACTCTGATACTAGTCTCAATAAGTGCCTTTTTACTTGGCCAAAAGCTTCCAAACACAGGACTACTTATTGCGTGTCTATTATTCGCTGAATTTGTAACTCAATTCATAACAACATGCTCGGATAGACGCTTAGAAAGAAAAAGAAAAAGGAGCAGCACCGGTTCCGTAATGAACACAGTGTTCCGCGTTAGTGTTCGTTGTCTGGCGTTCTTTCTTGTCTCACTTTTATTGTCTGGTATCTCGCATACCACGGCAATTATCGTTGCTTGCGTATTCGTAGTTTCTGTTTTTGAAGCAGTATTAACAAAGTCATGGCGAGATGGTCTCAGCGACGAAGAAGTTCGTACTGCGATTCGTCAGACCGCAATTGCAGCATCCGAAATGTTCAAAAAATAGAGACGCAAAGTCAATTCTTGAAAACAATCAGTGAGTCGCTTCCCATTCTCGACGAATTGGATTTGCGTCGCGGATCAGAATATCAAGGCGATCATTTGCAATCTCTACAACTTCTGAAAGCGCCACAATCCGTTCGTGTTCCACAGAATTAGACAGCCTGCGCACACCATTGTCGATGATACGCGTTACGGTATCCTCCCGCTCTAGACGTGCAACATACGGCACACCAAATTCGGCTAGATAGCGTTCCGACACATCACGCAGTTGTGCCAGATCAGCTTCCGTTGCAGAGGCAAGCGCAAACGAACCGGTATCCTTCGAAATGCGAGCTGCCTCGGCGTCGTCGGCAGAAACTAGCTGGTACATGCCGGGGTAGTCAGCAATTAGACGCTGCTGATCTGCACTTTCACCTTGCAGAACGGCTGCCTGAATCGCGCTGCGCAGTTCGTTGATATCCGCAAACGGGCGCTGCTGCCAAGCCTGACGCAACGGCCACAGCTCGTTGTTGAACAGTGAACGGAACGCCTCAACAAAGGCGGTTTCGTCCATGTTATTAACCTCGTCAAGGCTCACAGCTCTGCCATCGTGACGTCCATCTTCGCGTGCGACGGCGGTCTGAGCAGTATCGCCCTTGCCCACGTGGAAGAAAAGCAAATTCAGCAAAATCGCTGTGATAGCGCCGATCGACATTCCCGATGAGAAAAATACCTGTGCCCAATCTGGGAAAACTTGGGCGATAGTTGGCCGGAAAGTCACGAGCATTGCCAGGCCAAGCGCGGTGGTCACAATAACGGCGTTACGATTATCGCGCATATTCGCTTTCGCGATGGTCTGCATACCAACCCAGGCAACGTTAGCGAACAGCGCAAGCGAAGCACCGCCGAGGACCGGCGACGGAATCGAGTTCACTACCGCTCCTGCCTTGGGAATTAGGCCAATGATAATCATCAATACGCCCGAACCTGCTGCCACCCACCGCGAACGGATTCCGGTAATACGCACAAGCCCAACATTTTGCGCAAAACAGGTGTAAGGGAAGGAATTGAGCACGCCACCGAGCGTCGTCGACAGACCATCAGCACGAATAGCTGCGGTAATGTCCTGCGCATTAATCCGCTTCCCAACGATCTCGCCAGTGGCAAACACATCGCCCGTGGTCTCAACCATGGTGATGAGCATAACCACGATCATCGACAGAATCGCTGTAAACGAGAACGCCGGGATACCAAAGTAGAATGGCGTAGTGATCCCGACGACGTCCGCAGTGCCAATAGCCTCAACTTTCGCCGGGTTAATGTCACCGAGCATAAAGGCGACGGCGGTGCCGCCTACCAGGCCAATGAGCACGGCAATTGTTCCCAGAAATCCTTTGAAGAAACGTTGAACCAATACAATAATCGCAAGGGTACCGAAGCCGTAAACAAGGTCGCGAACTGCCGGAACGCCGTCGGCGTAGTTAACGAAATCATTGGTGGAGACGGCGAGAAGCGAGGTGCCCATGACGAGCAGCACCGTGCCCGTGACCACCGGCGGGAAGAATCGTAGCAGCTTGGCGAAGTAGGGCGCAGCGAGGAATGTGAAAATTCCCGACACGATCACGGCACCGTAGATGAGTGGCAGCCCCTCGTTGCCGCCTTTACCACCGGTAGCAGCCAAGCCGATGGCGATAATCGGGGCGACGGCGGTGGTGGTCACACCTTGAATAATCGGCAAACGCACGCCGATTTTGTGCCCAATCCCAACTGATTGGATCAATGTGGCAAGGCCGCAGGTAAAAAGGTCCGCGTTAATGAGGTGGATCGTTGTTGCCGCATCAAGCTTCAGTGACGAAGCGATGAGCAAAGGCACGATCACGGCACCCGCATAAAATGCGAGTACGTGCTGAATCGAGAGCAGCGCAAGCTTAGGAGCTGCGGGAACTGCATTTATTGGGTCGGCGATGGTGGGAGATTGCTCCGTGGAATTATTCTTGATCACCTACAAAATGGTAGATCGGCGCGCGTTTTGGGTTATTTCTTGAGCAATACGTGAGACGTTTTTGTTCAAGATATGGAAAAGTTGACGGATTGCGATTGGCACCACACGTGACCACACGCGAACTATGCAATCACAATCCGTCAAAGAAAGCTCGCCGGTAAGCCGTTACAAATTCTCACCGCCAAGCCGTCAAGAAGCCTTACCGTCAAGCGATCCTATCGTCAAGAAATCTTGCGAATCGCGTCCACAATCAAATCCCAAAATGCGTCGAAGTCCAGCTCCAACGCAACTCGGGTATTGCACGTTGACGGCGCAGGCTCACGGAAATCGACAACGGTGCGCCCCGCCGTCATCGTGCCATGAAGCTCGATCTGCACGGGCGCCTGAACCGCTTTCACGATGCGTGGATCAATACAGAACGCCACTGCACACGGGTCGTGAACAGGCGGTTCATCCATGCCAAACGTTCCTTGGTGCGACTGCTTGAAGAACGTGAAAAGATCGAGCACGAACTGACTCGTTTCTGAGCCAATAGCAGCGATTTTATCGAGCACCACATCGTTCACTACAGCTTGATGAGTGAGATCCAAGCCGACCATCACGATTGGCCACTTCTCATTAAATACGATGTGCGCAGCTTCTGGATCTGCCCAAATATTAAACTCCGCAGCCGCCGACCAGTTTCCCGTACCAGCGCTCCCACCCATGAGCACCACTTCGCGCACCCGCTCAACGATTCGCGGTTCCTTTCGAGCCGCCATCGCAATATTGGTCAGCGGCCCAGTAGGTACCAGAGTGACCTCGCCGGCGTCGTAGCTCATGATCGTATCGATAATCAGATCCACACCATGACGCGAATCGAGTTTGATCGGTTCGGGCAGTACGACGCCGTCAAGCCCCGTCTCGCCATGAATGCTCGGCGCGTTCTCAGGCTCGCGCACCAGCGGACGCGCACAACCAGCAGCAAACGGCACGCCCTCAATCCCGTAAATCTTGGCAAGTGCCGCAGCATTGTGCGTCACTTTCGCAAGCGTCTGATTTCCGCCCACCGTTGTGACGGCGAGAAGTTCGATCATCGGCGAGCCATGCGCGAGGAGTAGTGCAATTGCGTCGTCATGCCCTGGGTCGCAATCGAGAATTATTTTTCGAGGCGACGACGGCGTCGCTTCAGTTGCGTGGACATCTGCGCAGGCTACGAAGCGTGGATCACGAGTAAAATCTCTATATTGATGCGTCATGTATATACCGTATCATCGTGGTTTACCTCTCGTTGAAACCGAATCCCAAAATTGGTGAGTGTGCCACCTATCCGCTATCATTGCTATTTGTAGATGGAGACGTGGCTGAGTGGCCGAAAGCGCTCCCCTGCTAAGGGAGTAGTCGCCGAAAAGCGGCTCGCGGGTTCAAATCCCGCCGTCTCCGCCAGCGCCCCGCTGAATCGTTGATTTGGCGGGGTTTTCACATCATGACTTCCATGTGCAAGGTGTCGAAAACTAACGACTAAACGCCTCTAGAACCCGCCAACCTGTTTTGGGCTACAACTCGAAAATCCGACGTTTCGGGCTATTCTGGCCTTTAACCCACTATTCTTCTGAGATTGAGCAATCTTCCCAGGCGTACGTAATCAGATCTTCGAGCACATCACGGTCTAATTCACTCAAAGAATCGAAAGCAATTGAGGCTCGTCCTTTGCGGACGTCGCCCATTTGCGCAATCAAATCTTCATAATGATGAGAATACCGGCGCAAATACAGAAATATTTTTCCACTGCGAGGAGCGAAACCAACTTCGAGCCCGTCACACATGCAATGTGGATTTTCTTTGCGGTCAAGCCTGCCAAAGCCAACAATTGATGGTCCCCACATCACCGGGTTCTGCCCAGTAATGCGCGTCATGATCTGCGCTAACTCACAACAGTCTTCACGTACTTGGCGATCAGGAATCGAGCATAAAAAACTTTGAGGATCTAAAGGCAGTGCAAAGTTCGCCGTCATTACACACATTCCTTTCGCCGCTCACAGTATCATTTCCGTCGATAAACGCACACGACGCCGTCATCACCGCACGTAGCAGCACGAGCGTCTGCACACTCAACCGAACTTATCTCTACTTAATCGTTGCACATTCAACATGCAATAGTCGCGCCGAACGATTTTCTCTTATTAATTGCAATGCTTACAAAAATCACGCTGGACCCACGTTGAGCATACCTATACTCAGCACACCCGCGCTGTCCACCGCGAAATTCAGATAGCCACGCAGTGTGCGCACCGCCACTACACTCCGGTTGGAGTTCTAGGCGCTTTACCATGTAGACTGAACGTCGTTCCCAAATGAACATGCGCCGATAGCTCAATGGATAGAGCACCTGACTACGGATCAGGAGGTTGGGGGTTCGAGTCCCTTTCGGCGCGCTCCGGCTCGATGGTTGACTTATTAGCCCTGTCGAGCCGATTTTTTATGCTTAGAGTAGCTCTGAAAATGCGGGCTAAGCGTCAAAACGCGTTGCTAATGATGGCGTGTTGTTAGCGTCCGGTCCAG
>NZ_SJDT01000010.1 GCF_004331995.1 Arcanobacterium bovis | reverse complement strand
CCGGCTGCCATTGAAAATGAACCGCACCCAAATCTAGATTGCTCCTGCTAATGTTGCCTCCTTGAACCAACTTTATATTTAGGTTGGCTTTGTTGTTCTGGTTTCGTGTCACTCGGACAATCCTGCCGACACCGGCATCGTGATGAAACTTCCGCTAATTTAAGCCAAATTTCCCGCTTCAAGCCCAGGAGCTAAACACACGTTTACACTGTTTACGCCTGTAGCCCACATCACACTTTATTGGTATAATGGCGGCATTGATGGTTTTGTAATCCCACGAAATCACAAACACCGCCTTTTGGCATGTTCTCAACGAGGAGTAACAATGGCTAACAAGCTCACGCGGCGTATTGGTGCTGGTATCGCAGCCCTTACGCTCTCCGCTGCCATTTTTACAGCAGCTCCCAGCACTCACAATGCCTATGCCGATACCCCATCGACTGAAGCGTCAACCTACCTAGTTGGCACCGGCATATATGATGTGACCGGCGCTGTTGTCGAAACAGGGTCCTTTGGATACGCATCCGGCCAAGAAATGACCGGACTTCACGAGCGTCTCTACTCACACGCCTTCATCATCGGCGATCCAGAATCGAAAGATCGCGTGGTATTGGTGAGCGTTGATGCCGGCGCAATTTTCCCCAATATTCGCCTCGGTGTACTTGAGCAGCTCAAGCAAAAGTACGGCGATTTATACAACAGCAACAACGTGATGATCAGCGCTACACATTCTCACGTGGCCAACGGCGGTATGGCTGTTGATCAACTGTACCGGATTGCTAGCAACGATGGCGCCGGCTACAACTACGATCAGCGCATTGTAGACACCATGATCGCAGGAATCGTCGCCTCTATTGATCGCGCACACGCAAATCTCCAGCCAGGAACCGTACAGCTACAGCAAGGCGAACTGAAGGGCGCAACGAAGAACCGTTCACTCCCTGGTTACAATGCCAATCCTGACGCAGCAAACTATGCCGACAACGTCTCTACGAATATGACTCAGCTGGCTTTCACGGCAGAATCCGGCAAGCCGCTTGGCGTTCTCAACTGGTTCTCAACCCACCCAACTTCGTTCAATATTCACTGGACACTCATCTCGGGCGACAACAAGGGCTACGCCCAGTACATGTTCGAGAAGAAGATGGGATCCGACCCCGCCGACCCACACGCTTTCGTAGCAGCCTTCGCTAACTCAGCAACCGGCGACGTCGTAGCATCGCAAGGAAACTCCGTGTCAGCACCAGGCTATGAAGGCTTGCCGGACGATTACCAGAATGCTGAAATCGCAGGTAAACAGCAGCTCGATAAAGCGCTCGAGTTGTACAACGACGGCGGAAAAGCACTCCACGGACGCATCGACTCTCGCACTCGTTACGTTAAAATGCCTGGTTACACGGTGCATGCACAGTACACCAATGGCGAGGGCGAGAAGAACCTCTGCGTCTCCGCTCGCGGCTTCTCCTTCGCACCTGGTGGCGAAAACGGCCCATCGAACATTCCTGGTGTTTACGAAGGCATGACGAAGGGCTCCTTCAATATCCTCGACACCGTGAACAAGATCGATCAGTCCTTTGCTGGCGCACTTTTCCGACTCGTTGGTGCCACAATTTCGCTTGGTGACGATCCGTGCCAAGCCGAGAAGCCCATTCTCCTAGCTGATGGAAAACTCGGCTGGACACCCACCGTTCTCCCAATTCAGTTAGTCCGTATTGGCAACTTCGCGCTTATTGGTGTTCCGCTCGAATCAACCACGATGTCTGCTCGCCACATGAAGGAGAGCGTCGCTAAGGTTCTTGCCGACGACGGCGTCGATTCCGTTGAGCTCGTAGGTCTAGCAAACGCATACGCCGGCTACGTAACAACCCGCGCAGAATATGCAAGCCAGCAATACGAAGGTGCATCGACAGAGTTTGGTCCACATCAGCTTGGCGCATTTATCCAAGAGCTTGAAGGTTTGTCGCATGCGATGATCGAAAACAAGCCAGTGGTAGACGACGCTATTCCAACACTCCCGAATACGAAGCTGTGGGCACAGCGTCCAGGGGTTGTGTTTGACGACAAACCTATCCAGGAAGAGTTTGGTCAGGTACTTGTACAACCACAAGCTAGCTACGCTACGGGCGACACCGCCCGGGCCGAATTCCGTGGCGCACATCCAAAGAACAACTTCCGCACACTCGGAACGTTCTTGCGCGTGCAGCGTCTCGAGAATGGCGTGTGGGTTGATTATCTCACCGATCGCGACTGGGATACATCGTTCATCTGGAAGCGTGAAGGCGCAGCATATTCACGCACTACAGTTGAATGGCGTATTCGCAACAACACTCCAGCGGGCACCTACCGCCTCGTACAAGAAGGTGATTGGAAGAACGGATGGAATGGCGTGATCAGCCCATACTCTGGAGCCTCACAACCATTTGAAGTTCGCTGATTTCCTCGGTTTTTCGCTGACTTCCGCTGAATTTGCAGCGCTTTAGAGTGCGGCACCTTAAAGTACTGCACCTTAAGGTACTAGGCCTTAGGCTACTGCGCCTTAGGGTTTCGGCAATTCTTCCGGGTTGTGCAGCGCTAACTTAGCTGGTGCAACGTGCCAATCGGTGAAGCTTTGCTTCACGTGAAACATTGGCACGTTGCACCAGCTGTTGGTATTTGCAAGGATTCTTCTATGGATCAAATTCCTTCCAAGGAGTGGCCAGAACTGCCACGCTATCACGAGTTATTTAATGAACTGCGCCGCCAATATATGCGCCTTTCACCAACACCCCTTTTCGTTGCCGTAGATGGCCGCAGCGGTTCCGGAAAGACCACACTCGCACACACACTAGCTGCGGATTTTCAAAAAATTGGCGTCTCTACCACGATCTTCGAAGTCGAAGAATGGGCCGCCGGCTGGTACGACTTAGCAGGAGCCGTACAACGAGTATCGATGCTTGTCCACGCGCTACGGAATGCCAGCAACCTCACCGATACCGATAACACTGGTGACGCCAGCGATACCAGCAACACCGCTAGCGTTGATAATTCAGGTACCGGCAACTTCCCGATTACACACGATGTAACGACTTCCCGTTGGGATTGGGAAGCGAACGCATGGCGTCCGGCGGAACTGGTGGCACCGGCGTCGTTATACCTTGTAACTGGCTGCGGATCAGGAGCTACCGGTTGCGATTTCACCGTGTGGATCGACGCCGACGCGCGGGTACGCCAGCAGCGCGTACAGGAGCGTGACGCTTACGATTGGTCGGAATACTGGCAAGTGTGGGCGGACCAAGAAACGGAAATTTACCAGCGCTTCAATGTGGCGCAGAATGCCGACGTGTGCATTTCGACGGACGCTTAAAATTCAATAGATAGCTATAACGCTACTATAAACTACTCTAACGTTTTGTTTTATAGTACTTTATAGTAGCCACGAAACCGCAGGTCATGGCGTGAATACGGGCCAAAAATAGCTATAACACCCAAGCTCCCAATACCAGACACACATTCTTGCCTTTACCCCCCCGGCTTTTAACTCATTTACCCGTAAGCCGACTCCCACAGAATAGTAACAGGCAGGGCGATTGCTGATAACTCAACAATCACCCTGCCTGTGTTTACCTGACTCGAGTTAGGTTCCGAGCCACGCCACGCATCGTGTTATGCTTTGGTTTCCTTACGACGGCGGGTAGCGAGTACCATACCAGCGCTAACCATCATCACCGCGCCGAGCACCGAACCGAGTACTTGCGAACCAGTGCGGGCAAGACCCTTTGCAGGAGCCTCAGCTGCCGGCTGCTCCGGATCGAGCACCGGAGTTGGTGCCACAGGAACCGGAACAGGCGTCGGTGTTGGCGTTACCGGCGTCGGCGGAACAGGCTTGAGCATGAATCCGGCGTCGATATTCGTGAACACCGAACCAGATACCGCATGCAGAGAAGCGAGCGGACCATCGGAATCGATAGCCGTGTCGGTACCGGCGTGAACTGGCGCGCTCACCCATCCATCAGGCGTGTGGAACCGTACCACATAGTTACCTGGGCGAGGAATCACGAGCTCGTATCCGCCGTCGGCCGCACTGACTACGCTCACTGGCTTACCAGCGTCATCAAGCACCACGTTACCGTTAGCATCGATCAAATCAATAGTGATTCCTGGATAGGATGCTTCTTCTGGGTCACGCACACCGTCACCGTTAGCATCGTTCCACACCCCGCCACGGATATGGCCAAGCGCGAACAGGCCGGTGTCTTTATCGTTAACAACCTGGCCATTAGCCACGGTCACATCGAACGCCGTTCCGTCAGAATCAGCCGCCGTGTCGGCGCCCTGCTTGACTCCAGAAGCAACCATGTCGGTAGGCATAACAACTGCTACATGGTAGTCACCTGCAGGCAGGTTAGCGAAACTGTAGTTACCGTCTGCATCGGTGACCGCCGTCAAAACAGGGTTACCGTTCACGTCTGTTACAGCTTGCCCGTCCTTGGTGAGCTGGACTTCAACACCAGCCAAACCAGGCTCGCCAGCATCTTGGATGCCGTTGCCATTCAGATCATCCCAGATCGTGTTCGCGATGGTAGCACCACGCAGAAGCTCAACCTTAGCCTGAGCCACAACCGGGGTGGTGACTAGGTTAGACGTTGCTTCCACATCGTTGGTCCACGCCACGGTGTCAACACCGGTGGTGTTGAGCGTACCAATCGTGCCGGTCACGGTGAACTCAACCTGGCTACCAGCAGGCAACGAAGGAATAGTCCATGTGAGTACTTCACGGCCATTTGCGCCCGTGCTTGACGTCGCCGCAGCCGGGGTGCTTGCGCCACCAGCAGCAACGATGGTTACGTTCTTGGAGCTGACGTTGCCAACAGTCGCATCACCAGGAAGCGTATCGACCACGCGCACGTTGGTTTGATCAACCGAGGACGTATTGGACACAACGACCTTCCAGACCACGTCAGCGCCAGCAGCGCCAGTGAAACCACGCGAGATCAGCGCTGGAGTCTTGACCACACCCAGGTCAGTACCAACAAGGGTGTAAGGCGTTGGCTGGGAATCAGAAATCTTCAAACCAGCCGGCGTGCTCGCGCTCACCGAGGTCAGCATAGTTCCTTGAGCCTCAGCATTCGTAGACGGAGTGGCGTCAAAAACGAACCGTACCGACGAACCAGCAGGCATCGAAGCGAGCTGCGGGAACGTGAGCGTTCGAGTAGCAGCGTCATAGACCGGCGTTACCGCTGTCAGAGTTGGTGTATCACCAGGGTTCATCACCTGTGACATCATGTACGATCCGGCAACCGGAGTCCAACCCGCTGGGATAGTAACCGTCGGAGCCACGTTATTCAACGCTGACTGGTCAGAAACCGTGATCGTTGAACACCAATGCATCGTCTGGTTCGGAGCACCAACCGCTGTCGGGTTATCACACTGCGGACCAGTGGTTGTAGCGATAGCAACACCAGGAGCAGCGATCTTCACCGTGGTAGTTTGGGTAGATACCGACGATCCTGGATAAATCCGGGTACCCGTTGGATACGGGGCCGGCTGGGAGGCATAATCACCAAGCTGAACAGTGTTGACCAAACGATCCACAATCGAGACCGACTGATCAATAGCGGTCGAAACTGTACCATGATACTTCACGGTAATCGTCTGACCAGGCTCAATGACAGGCACACGCAACTCCATCCACGGAGCAGCCACCGTCCAGCCCTTGCGCAGCACCATGCCGCCAAGATCGTCTACCCACACATTCACCAGGTTGGCATCAGCACGATCCGTCAAGGCAACACCATAAGCAGGAGCACTGCCTGTGTTCGTCACCGTAACCACGTAATCAATACGCCCACCAAGCGCTACCGGCTGAGCCGTCGGGGTGGTCTTGCTGATCGCCAGCGTAGGCTCACCCACAACCGTCACACCATTCGAGGTAGCAGGCGGGAAATACGTAGACGACGGCGGCGCGGTCGGGATCGTAGCCGGAGGCGTCATAGTTGCCTTTGTTTCAACAGGAGTCGGCGCGGCCAAACCAAGACCAGCAGGGTTGGATCCCACACTGGAAGGTAGCAAGCCACCACCAGTTGTGAAAGAGCTAAGCACATCGCCTGCCACACCAGCAGTACCAGTACCAATACCAGCATCAGAATCCGCATACACGGTTGCCTTCACCGGCAACTGATCACCAGCAACCACCGACGGCGAACCGTCAGGATTCGTCGTATGCAACGTGAAGACATTGCTTAACGTACGTGCATCGCTTGACGCAGCAATGTCACCCAGCCAGTAACCATAAGTGGTGCTACCATCGGCGTTCTTCACCGGATCCCATGCCTTCACCTGCTTAGCAAGATCCACACAATAATTAGGACCAGTCTCACACACACCAAGATTGGCAGCTTTAACTTCTACCTTGGCTGGAACAGTGAACGTCACATACAAATTCGACCACGCCAAATTCGCTGGCAAAACAAGCGGACCAGAGGCCGTATACGTGCCACCAGGCGCCACCGTTGGATCAACCTTCATCGTGATCGCTGGTGGAGCAGACGGATTACGCACAATCAACGTACCCACATCCGTCTTCGTAATCGCACGGAACGGCATCATCGAATAGGTGTACGCCTGCTCAGGCTGATCACCAATCATAAGGGCGTAACCTGGCTTCATATTTTGGAGGTAGTAATATTGCCCATGGAATTCTTCAGCGGTGACCTGAGCAGTATTCGTAATCTTCGTACCTTCCGGAGTCGAATCAGGCACCGCCACCGGCACTCTAATCTTCACCGTGGACGGCAACACCGTAACCGTTGGCGCAGGATCGCCGTTGAATGCGTTTTCTGCACCAGCACCTTGATAGGTACGGAGATTTCGATCAGCGGTGCCCTTGATCGTCCATTTCACCACTGTTTGGGTAGTGGTTTGAGAAATAATCTCTTCGGTCAGAGCCACAATAGTGCCCTTGGCATCAATCGCGGTGGCAGTACCCGGTGTGTAGCTAGCAGGGCCGTCAATCGTGTCAATGATCGTCAAATCAGGAGAAATACCACCTGCCGAATATGAAGCGTTGACCTCGAATGCTGCAGTCGTTGAACCAGCCTTCACTGGTGCGTCATCTGGGCCAGAATTCACATTCAACGGATCAGAAATCGTCACATTATCCGTATCCGAAGCAAGCATTGGATCACCAGGACGATCAACAAGATCCAACGAGCCATTCACCTCAGCCGTGAAAGCAGTTACCCGTAGCTGGATCTGCGAACGATCCAAACCGCTTGGGTCAATCCCATTGACTTTCAAATAATCATCTATGTCGTTCCAGTGATCAAACACGTATGAGTTGTTGTTCACGCAGTCCGCTAAAGCAGAGGCCGGCATCACGTCATAGATAATAACCTTCGAAGAACTACCTAGCGTATTGCCTGACCAATAATGATTAGGATCCATAATCAAATCAGCTGGGCTTAACTGCCAACTCAAGGTTTCTCCACCAGTGTTAACGGATGCGAGATCACGCGGGTCAGTATGATCGCTCGTACACGTGGTATTGATAGCAGCCGTGACCGCCGGATCCTTAAACGTAGGAATCACATCACTACCATTATTCTCGTAGACAAACTGACCATTGGCATTCTTTGTCCACACATCGTAGCTCGATCCGCCCTGTGGAGCATCAGCTAGTCGCGCTGAACCAGGCACGTAGGTGAAACCAGCAGGCAATTTAGCAGTAACATTCACTGAGTTAATCAGCGAGGCACCCGTGGTGTTAATTGCCGTAGCCATGGTAAATGCTTTACCTGGCGTGACCATCATCGCTTCTGGCTCAACTGCAGGGCGATAGCCCAAATTTCCGTTCTCATTTCCGGGATACCCGTACGGATACTGAGTAAATTCTTGGTTGGCATCCGAGAAACGGTGATCGCGTCGATCAATATGGAATAGGTATTGATCAGGTGATGGATTCGTCGTCGAGTAGTCGCGATAGTACAGCATGATTGCGCCTTGCTGAATACTAAAGCTTGGCACCACGAAATTAATCACTGGCTGCACATCATTCGCCGACTGCTCCCAGGTACGGCTAATTGCATACTGTCCTTGGAGTGATCCTGGCGAGTCAAGCACCCAATCAGTAACACGGACATCAACTGTTGCTGGCTGGTATACCTTTTGTCCGTAATAATCGATGGGTTGTGCTTGAGAAATACCATCAACAACATAGGTCACCGTAAAGATACGTGATTCACCCGGCTTGAGTGGGGTCACATCATTCCACCGCACGGTAGCATCACTTCCAGCACTACCGGTTCCTGCGTCAACGACTTTCCAACCAATCGTTGACTGAGCACTAGAATATTGTTGCAGGCTGAGCTCACGCGGATCGGCCACTAAGGTAAAGGAACTGATCGTAGCCTTCGCAGACGGATTCGTCACCGTATAGGTACAGGTCAGGTTTGCTGCACCACCGGCTTGGACTGGGCCAACCGTTGAGGGACTGCACTGAGCACCAACTTCAGGCTGGGCAGCATCAGAGGTGATGTAAGCATTAGTTCCCGTACTTGAGTTATACACATTGTTTATGTATTGACTAGCCCCAGAACGAAGAATTCCCTGATGCGCTTGCCATCCATCTGTGAGCGTGTTTGGATCACGTGAAACATAGTCATAGCTGAGTTTGAGTACACGTTCATTAGCGCTTACTGGAATATTACTCAAACCAACACGCGTATAAAGCATTCCCGTTGAGCCAGGAGCTTTAACAACCTTGTATGTCGTGTCTGTGTACCACGATACTGATGTGGGGAAGTTTGGAATATCACTACAGTTAGTCACACACTCAAGTGTTGGCGTGCCAGCCTGGAAATATTGACCATTAGCCTCAATATCCCAGTTAACGCTCGAGACCTTATCCGTTGCCGGGATTGTGAGCAGAACTTCTGCTTTCGCTGGCTGACCCGCAATCACCTCATTCGGAGTGATCGAGGATTGAAGTTTCACGCTATTCGGGTCAAGGATAAAGAGCGCGTTGTTACCACGAAGGGTGCCATCTGGCCATATATCTTTCATCGAATCGTAGTACACACTCATCTGGTTATAAACCGTGTTGGCTACTTTCGCATCCGCATCAACAATGGCGTCCACGGCCACGGAGATTGCTGCTTTCTCTGGCAGATTAGGAAGCACCTTCCACGTCACAACCTGATAGGCATCCACGCCCGTACCAACAGTGGTGATCGTTTCAATCACGTCGGTGCCAATCACTAGCTTCTGTCCCATGCTGGTCACCAAGCTTGCCGATCCAGGAACATAGCTCACATCAGCCGGGAACGTATCAGTAAACGTACCATTACCAGACACAGTGAACATATTGCTCATGAACGTGCCATTGAACGTCACCTTGCTACCAGGAGCAGCCGTGTAGGGACCATACGTGGTGTTCAGGTTCGGCATTGACTTATAACATGCCGAGCGTGCATCCATCTGATACGCAACCGGTGTACCAACATTGGCACCATAATTGGCGCTTCCAAGGGAGTCATTCCACGTCAAACGATACGTAGCTTGCTCGAAACTATAGGCAGGAATATCCTTTACGGCAACACCAGCGACATAAACACGAATATTTCCGTTCGTGACTGCCACGTCACCGATCGGGACCTTCAAGGTCTGTTTCGTGGTGGATCCATCCCCAGACACGAGCACGTCCGCGACTGGGAAGGTCTTATTCACAGGGCTACCCACGGTAATAGACGTAGCAGCAATTCCCAACGGTACTTGTATCGTCATTACCGAACCATAAGCAGTACCCTGCTGCGGTGACATTGACGCCCCATCAACACTCTGATTGCCAATCGAGGCAGTAAACTGCAAGTTCGCAGCCTGGCCCTTGGTCACGCCTGACTGGCACTGGTCAATCGACACACCGTAACCGTTATAATACGGTGCCCGCACATACGTGGTCACGCTCCCGGTGATAGCTTTCGTCCATGCCTGATCCATATTCGGCGCAGTAAACGAATCAATACTCACCGTATTCGTGATCTTGGCGTGTATCGGAGAACCATTACGAGCATACATGTACTTCAAGTCTCCAGATACCGGCATCTTCGCGGTATAAACCACCGTGAGAGTACCACCAGCCGGGATTGAATCAGAAGCAATATTAATCTTCCCGCCAGCCACGGTTGCAGTACCACCACTAACCGAGGCAACCGCTACATCAGTGAGCGTAAAGCCAGTGCCTGAACCGCTACCAAGATCGTCATGCGCTACCACATTCGTTGCAGCCAAATCACCCTTATTTGTGATCTTCACAGTGAACGTAGCGGTATCACCTGGATCCCATACCTGCGCATCAACTGTTTTCGCTACAGTTAGATGAGGTGAATCAACATTCACTTTTGCAACCGCAAACTCACTGCGCCCAGTGTAACCAGCAAGGTTAGCCACTTCTGGTGCAGCAGCCGGAGCAGTGAACGCTGAATCTGTAGACCACCACATACCCGCACTGTTGACGAGGTTACCACCGAGGTTATCCAAGGACTGCTCGGTGACGATAGTTCCACTTGGCGGGGTCAGTAGTTCTGAGCTGCCGGTGTAGTATTTATCAACCTGAACCGTGTAGGTACCACGCAAAACCGTGGTCACAGGAGCATTAGCCTCCCACGTGCCGAGATTCCAACCAATCGTGGAAATACCATTCACAGTATTATCCGTGGTGGTCATCTTCTGAGTTGTGATCTGATTTCCAGCCACAATGCTGAGATCGCTTTGCGATACCAGCTTCACACCACGCGGTAGCTTATCAATCAGCGACAAACCATACTGCGCCGCAGCCTGCCCTGCCGGTAACGTTACGTCCACTGTGTAGGTGATCGTATCACCAGGAATCACATGCGTTTTATCAGCAGTTTTCACCACCGACGGGCGGATTACAAACGGCAACACATCCAAATAACCCGTCACAGTCTGCGCCGCATCATAAGCAGATTCCACAACCGACGCTGACGCAGCTACCTCATTAGCCGCAGGAGTAGAACCATCATGCTGAACCGGGATCGTTAACGTCACCGAGGTGCCTGCAGGAATAGAAGAAATCAACCATTTCTTTGCAGTCGTCGAACCACTGACCAACGACACTGTAGGCATCGCGGACGTGCCACGCACGCTCACCTGCGGCACGCCGCCCGTCATGAGGATTTCTGCATACGTCAAGTGAGCAGGCAAAGAATCAGAAATGCTTACATTCGTAGCATCTACTGTGCCGGAATTTCGAATCGTCAACGCATATTCGGAAGTTTTACCGGATACAATTGTTCCGTGATTGTCATCAGCAGGTAGTTTGGAAGCTACTAAAGTGACCTTACCAATCGTGCCCGATAACGTGTCTTGACCAGTGAGCCAATACTGGTTTGTGTTCATCACATACCGAGCACCCGTGGCATCAGTAGCATTCACATTTGCATCTAGAGTCCATGAACCAGGCACAAAACTGTTCGCACCCACAACATCCGTAACAGTAAAGGTTTCACCAACACCAATACGTACACCCGGGAACTTAATCTGAATCGTATCGCCAGGATTGTAGATAACAGTTCCATTCACGGTCGTACCATTAGGCAGCGTGCCAGTAATCGAGTGGTATTGACCCCAACTACCAGCCGTTCCAGTCCACTTAAGGTTAATGACCGGATCAAACATCGGCGCATCCCCAGTGTTGCTCACCAGGTAGGTAAACGTCGGGTGATCCACCGTAGCAAACGTTGTGCTACCCAAAATCTGCGCATCAAACGCCAACTTCGGATAATTAACCGTGACAGCCTCTTTCGAGAAAATCTTCTGATGAGGCAAAGTATCGTAAAGCCACATATTTGAACCATTATGAGATGCCATCTGTGGCTCTAACCAGAAGTTCACCGGATTCTTATTATCATGGTACGCCACATAAGAAGCGGAAACTGGCGCATCGAGATTACGCTCAATCGTGACACTCTCACCCGGAGCAAGAGAATCAATCACATAATACCAAGCAGATTGACCAGAGATATACGTTTCTTTCACACGCGGGTTTGGAACAAGCGTTCCACCTCCCCAAGTACTGTCATTCGTTAACCTGTTGAAGGGTTCAGCATCCGCGCTTCGCCGCAAAGTCACTTGAGTAACCGGCAGTGTACCTTTGTTCGTTACCTTGAATGCGATCTTCTTCGGCGTAGCAGGATTACGATCAGGAGTCCACGTCGTCGTGGCCTCTACCGGCACCGATTCGATAATAATCGAACCAATTGTTACCGGGTCGCTGGCCTTAGCATTAAAAGTATAGTCAGGCCACGCACGCGGATCTGGCTTAGCCTGACCCAAAATCGGGGCAGGATTAGCACCCAATGCTACAGGCAACACAACTTGGTCACCTGCCGCACCCATCACCTGGAACAGGGCTTTAATAATAATATGCCGATCAGTCGACGCAGGCGCAATAGGAGCAGCAAAATACCATCCTGCATTTGTTACAGAACCAACCAATACCGGATTAAGCCACTCATAATTCAATGGCGTCTGATTAACACCGTCACCAATAGTCACAGACTTGGTGTTATAAGGATTGATTCGCTGCGTACCTTGCGGCAATGCGGCCATCACAGTAGTTTCATTCAGAGTAGTACCAGCAGGAACAAGCACATCAATCGTGTACTCAACAGAATCACCTGACCGAACCAGATCGGTGGCCGAGGATATAGAAATGCTTGGCTGCTTACCAGCAACCGTCACACTCGATTGTGCGCTCACACTACCCAAAGCAACCCGAGACACACCGGCGACCTCAGGAGCAGCGTAACCAGACGCCGTCGCCTTATTCGTTAAAACACCAGAAGCACTATCGCCAACCTTGACCGAATAGGTGACCTGACGCGAACTACCAGACGAAATATTTCCCGCGTCGAACGTGAGAGAATTCGACGCCGAATCAAACGTGCCACCACCAGCATTAACAACAGTCACGCCAGCAGGAAGAACATCAACAACCTTCACACCAAAAGCAGAACCACCAGACGCCGAAACGTTCACGTTGTAGTTCACAATCGAACCAGGAGCCACCGAATCAGCAGGAGTCGCAGACTTCGAAACAGCAAGCTTAGGATCAGCCACGCCTACCTTGCCAACCTCAGGAGAAGCCACGAAAGTCTCTGGGCCAGAAGCATAACCAGCAACCACAGACGATACATCAATCACGCTACCCGGCTTTGCACCCACCGGAACTACACCAGAAACAGCAAACTTGACGGTGCCGCCAGCCTCAAGACCAGCCACAGCGCCAAGCGGAGCGTAAGCCACATAATTCGGATCAGCAGCCGTGCCAACATTTTGTATTACCCAACTCGAAGCATTCCACGGATGCACCGTTGAACCAGCAGCGGTAGATGCCGCAGGATCAGCCATCACCGACGCAACAGGCTTGTCATTGACAAAAAGCTGTAGATTCTGCCAGTTCTCAAGGCCAGCCACGTCGAGGCGTACAAACGTAGTGGCATCAAACGAACCGTCTGGACGCACAAACTCACGCTGTTCAACCGCCTTCGGGAACACCGCCGTCGCCGAAACCTCAACCAGCTCACCCTGACCCGCAGCTTGCGCGCCACCCACAACCTCCGTCGTCGGAGTGCCAGCAGGAGTTACTCCAGCAACAAGGTCAACGGCGCCATTTGTGCCCACACCCTGCGCTATCGTAGCTGGAAACAATAATAACAATGACACAATCAGGGCTAATAATTTACTAGAAATCGGCCCGGCCACTCGCTTGAACATACAATCCCTCTCACAGGATCACTGCAAACACCCACGCTCAATAGATGCTGCAAAATTGGCTGATGTGTGCCCGCCCAACCCCGTTAGTAACAATCAATCCATCCAATAAAAACAAGGACAAACACACATACATATCAAAACCGAGAGTACCAACAAACATGCTGAAAATTCAACAAATAATTGTATATATCAAAACTTTGGAAACACATCACACCACAGGTAATGATGGTAACTATTATCGGTGTTGTGGTGCGATCAGCGTCGGTGCTTGGCTCGATGCCAGCAACACATGTTTCGATACCAGCGTTAACCTTAGCGCTTGTCGATAATTGCGCAGGTGTGCGTGCCTGAAGCTGAAAGTTTGCCGTCGTGACGGAAGAAAAGGAAGTTATAGGTGACGAACGACGACGTATGGCTCACCTTTGTCGCCACGCAATAGACGCGCCCCTCTTTCGCAGGAAGGTGGTGGTTCACGGTGATCGAGATACCCACCGCCGTCTTGCCTTCTGGAGCGGCGAGAACGGCGGCTGAGGATCCAGTTGTTTCACCAAGCAGAGCCGTAGAGCCACCGTTCATCAGTCCCATGAACTGGCGATTCCCGTCAACAGGAAGTGAGCAGACCATCACGTCGGCACCTACGAGATGCGCGCGCAAACCTTGAGAGACCACATCTGAACCGCACATTTCACCTAATTCGGGCGTTACGTCGGGGAGCGCTGCGAAAAATTGCGCTCTGTCCTGCGGATTTGCGGTAGTGGCTAAAATATCTTCAAGGTTCATTGCTTACCTCTGCCTGAAATGTTTTCGATGGTTCATATACAGCATACTTCTGCGCCACGTGGTTGTGCGCTACAGGGCATGCGTGAGTGCGGGGGCATGCACGGAATGGGGCGCGCCTTACGAACACCAACGTCCAATTCTTGGGGCGATTTTCGCAACTACTGTATATATGTTGAGATGTTGCTCAAAACGCACCAAGTTTCTTCGTCTTTTCTTCGTCACCAAGCTCCAACACAAGAAATCTTTAGCTTAAAACAGCCCCGACGTAAGCAACCATCGCCACCACAAGAGACACCGCCAATCCCAATACCAGCGGCTTCACTCCTACTTTGCGAAGTTCGGCAATTTTCACTCCACACCCAAGACCAAACATTGCTGCGGCGAGCAGGAAAGTTTGCACAACCTTAATCGCGGTCAAGCCTTGAGCTGGAACAATGCCAGACGTCGCGATTACTGCTGCGCCGATAAAACCGAGCACGAAAAGTGGCACAAGCGGAGGCCGTTTCGTGCGCGTTACAGACGAGTTATTCATACTTACTGTTGGGAGCTTTGTGTCTGCCGAGAACGGTTCGACTACGTTGCGGGCAGACGACGTTACTGCGGGCTGCACACCCAGTCGCGTTGCGAATAGCGTGACGAGCGTGATCACCGGAGCCAGCATGAGCACCCTCGCCAACTTGACCACCACCGCCGTCTTCACAATTCCACCACCGGTGATGCCGGCAGCCGCAACTACTTGTGCTACCTCGTGAATCGCGGCGCCTTCCCAGACTCCGGCGGTCCGCGCGTCTATCCCTACGCCGAGAACCAGCGCCGGAGCAATGAAAATCATGGCAGTGCCAAATAGAACCACAAGCGCAACGGCAGTGGCGACGTCACGCTCGTCGGCGTCGATCGATCCGTCCATGCCTGCGACTGCCGCAGCTCCACAAATCGAGAATCCGCAGCCGATCAATAAAGCCAACGTGGGCGAAACACCCATCATCCGCCCAAGCAGCACAGACGTGACTATACCCAGCGCAACCACGCACACCACTGTTGCGAGCACACCCCAGCCGAGCCTAGCGATGTCGGTTAAGACCAATTGAAATCCGAGAAGCACAATACCAATTCGTAGCCAGCGCTTTGAGACGACCGCCAGACCTGCTTCCATGCCCGACCGGAGGAGCTTCACATTGCGGACAATCACTCCAAAAATGATGGCTAAGAGCAAGGCGCTTAACGTAGGAACGATACTGTTGATCGCTACTGCCACGATAGCGGTAGCCGTGGCAACAGCGAAGCCTGGGACGTATTGACGAAAATGTTCAGTTGCATGCCGAAGTCTGGTAGTCACTGTGCCAGTATATACGGCGAAAGTGCACCATAAACTGAGGCAGATTATTGAAACGTGCTGCTCCTAGTTGTCCACAACGGCGCGAAAATACAGGTTTATCCACAGCTGGAGTTAATGCGAAGCGCACAGTCTGGACACTTTGCTGTGATGCTTATATGCACCTAAGTCCGTACACTCACGGTGTTTTACGACGCGCCGATCTACCAGACATGGGAATTGCTACTGAATCCCAACTCAATAAGGCGATCCGAAATGACACCCTAACTCGCATTGGTTATAACTGGTATGCAGTGGACAATGCAGATCCTGCTGTTGTCACAGCTATTCGGCTAGGAGCGCGCATTGGATGTTTGAGTGCGTGTAAACATTATGGAATATGGGTGGAGCGAGACGCGGGGTTACATTTGGAGGTATCAAAGTCACGACCTCAGCCGATTCGTCTCGACAAATTCGTCAAATCTCGGCATGTTTCGGCAGTTTACGGGAAAGTTTACACGCATCGCGTACGGCGTCTTTCTCCATACCCTATATGTAGTTTCGAGGAGGCGATCGAACATGTTTTGCGATGTCACAATCGAGAAACTTGCTTCATCACCCTTGAATCCGCCATAAATCAAGGGATCATGCTGCTAAGCGACGCGCGCACTGCATTGACCAACCATGGAACGAAGAAAACGGCACTGAGCAAGTATCTTAGCGCGAGTTCTGAATCGGGAAGCGAATCAAGAGTGCGACTGTTTTTCCTGCTGAGGAAAGTGAAAGTTGAGGCGCAGGTGCATATCGAAGGCGTTGGGCGCGTAGATCTTCTTGTGGGGAATTTCGTTGATTGTTGAGTGTGATAGCGCTGCTCACCACAGCCAATATGATCGTTATCGCAACGACCGTCGCCGCGATCTGGCCGCTCTGGCTCTTGGTTACCACGTCATTCGGCTCAGTTATGAGCAGATTTGGGATACTTGGGACGAGACGCAAAAAGTGCTCTCGAATACTTTGAAAGCACGCATACATCACCAACTAACCCGAGTACCTGTAGCCTCACGGCGTTGACATTGGAAAGACGGTGCTGTGTGGCGCGGCATGTTCCCGAAAGACAACGAACGAAACGAAAAGCCGGTGCTGTTTTCGCAACATCTGAACATATATCGAGATGTT
>NZ_SJDT01000001.1 GCF_004331995.1 Arcanobacterium bovis | reverse complement strand
TGTTACAGCTGTGGTTAAAATAGTTCCTGTCATGAACCTTGTCTTCATGGCGATTCTTCTTTCGTGTTGGTAAGGCCAGCCTGTGACTGGCTGAAAAATCAATATGGAGGAGGAGAGAAAGACGGGGAACACAGTTCGAGATTGGACACTTTATCTGTGTCCCCCGTCAGCGGGCACCGGCCTTAAACAATCAAATTTCCCGATTTATTGTTTTTGGTCGGTGCTCACCTTTACGCCAGCTGTTTGCGGCGTAGCTTGAGTAGCCCAAGACCTAGGGCTAGGAGTGAACCAGAAGCGGCTCCGATTAGAGGCATCGATGAGCCGGTGATCGCCAACGCTGCGTGGGCTGCTGGCTTCGGGGTATCAACAACGGTCACGGTCTGAGCCGAGTCGTTGAGGTCATGATGCGTACCAATAGTCTGGCCATCACGTAACACATCCTCGAACACAACAACTTTCTTACCAACCAGGTTGGTGGCGTCGAACGTGATAGTGACGTTTGCGCACTCATCAGCTGTCTTCGGCGTGAACTTGCTCGTGACCGTCACAGGCTTACCGTTCTCATCAAGCAACGGGGTACCGTCTTGAAGATGCAACGTCGTGACAATCTCGTATTCCTTGCCAGGAATAAGAGTCTTGTTCACATCACACACCTTGTCAGTAATCGACTGGTTAGGCTCAGCCTTGATCTGCTTATCACCATCCACTGTGTCGGTTGCGGTGGTCTGCAGCTTCGGCATAGTTCGCGTTACCGCGAACTGCTCATGCTTATCCTCAACACTGGACGTGAACGGCTTAACTCGGTCATCACCAGCAAAAGAGGTAACGAACACGTAGGTGCCAGGAATGTTACCCGCAGCGTCTTGTTTAACCTTGAAATCGGTTGCGCCAATACTGGCATAGAAGCCGTTCTTGGCAGGAACATCCACGCTAGCAATCACCTCGCCGTTGGATTTATTGGCTTCGGTAACGGGCTGACCTTCAGGGAAAAACAACAGCGTTTGCTTCAATACCTTTGTATCGGCTGCGAAATAACCATCCCCCGCGAAATCCGGGTGATCAGCCGGAAATCCTGTAACAAACAGATCATCAACCAGATACGTGCCCGACTTGGTTTCGCGAATCGTCATTGTTGAGTCAACTTCAACCGAGCGACGGTATGAGGTGGTCTCAGCATGAATACCGTAAGCGTCTGCCCAATCAGCGTGAATATACTGTTGCACATCAGCTGGCTGAGCTGATTTCTTCACGCTCCATACGACGGTTGCGAAACCAGGCTTATCTGCTTTGAAATCGGCGGTCAGTTTCCCTGGACCCTTCGCGACCACATCCACGGAACCAATCTTGGTAGCACCCGCAGGCACCGTTGCTGTCTGCGCTGGCGGCATATCACCAACATAATAGGCAGTAGCCGTGTAGGTTACTGGCACCGGAGTCTGGCTTCCGTCCAAGTTGAGCCATTTGCCCCCGCCATAGGAAGGGTCAGAAACCGCATCGAACGTGTCAGTGAACGAGCCAGTGTCACTGATCTTCGCAAGCTGGGACGTGCCCATCGGCTGGAAGTCATAGGTCACAGTCCAGGAAGGACCTGCTATCGTGATTTCTTCAGGGTCACCTTGGCTCCTGTTTCCATAGGTCAGAGTATCTTGCACCTGACCATTTACCAGCTTCGTCAATGTCTTACGGGCAGCCTTATAACGATAATCAGCAGTAACTACTCCATTTCCGGTTGCCTTCCATCCTAAAGTGAGTGGGGAAGACTGACTTTGACCAGTCCACGTTTTTGAACCTGTCGCCTCAAATACAGCGTTATCTGACAAGGTAACTGTGATTGGCACTCCTGCAATGTAGTTTCCGGCTTGGTTTGTTACGCCAATCCCGTGTAGGTCACCTCTCCGTTGCGCTTCGCCGGTGACTCCACCTGGCTGGTAGCCTACTGCCGCACTGGCCTTAGCTTCTGCCACATAGGCTTGCGCCTGAGTCTCGATTTGCGGAGCATTAGCACGCACAATCGAAAGAATATCGCTGACCACATTTTGCGCAGACGGATCAGAATACACAGTAGAACCAGTAGAGTCTTCTTCAAAGTTCGCATGTACTAGCAAAGAAAGTGCGGACTGTACGGCGGGATCTTTCGAATCCTTATATTTATCGAGCAAGTAAGCCATCTGTGGTGTGGTGAGTTCCAAACCGGTCACTCGTGGCGTCGAAGTATCCAACGTCGCCACACTGATAACCTGATCTGCCGATGCCGGAGCCGGTTTACCGCCTTGGATACAGTAAGCGACAAGTCCACCTGTTTGTGTGCCTGGTACTTGGGTACCAAGCCAGATAAGCTGGGAACCGGATCCGATCTCGTAGCCGATACGGCCTAATCCTTTCGGATCAGTAGTAGACACAGCAGCATGAGCAGCAGGCACGTGGGTTGCCCCGTAACCGCCTAGTAGAGCAACGCACAGTGCAAAGACTGCAAAGGTGCGTCCCCTTCGTTTAACATGAGAGTTCAATTTTGTTCTCCAATCGATTGTTTTTGAGAAATACTGACGCCAACTAACTCTCAACTCAGATAGCGTCATCCGCTCTCACAAGCGGAAAATCAACACGGAACGTTCCAAGAATTTCCGTTCGAATCAGTCCGTGAACACAAGTCTTCGCTCCCGGTTTCTACCCAGCCGTTCTGGCCACCACTCGAGCCACTGGTCGATGTTCCACCACCGGTTGCTGGTGGTGTTGAAGGAGCCGTGGTTCCGCCAGAAGACTTTCCCGAACCGGTGGACGTTGTTCCACCAGTTTTCGTGCTACCCGCTTTGCGGGCAGGAGTAGACGACTTGCTCGGTGCAGAAGATTTAGATGCTGCAGGTTGTGAAGCTTGCTGTTGAGCAGCTTGTTGTTGATTTATTGTCTGCTGGAGAGCATTTTTAAGTGCTTCTTCAGCAGCGATCAACTCGGCACGTGCCTGATACAACGCTGCGTATTGATCTTTTGCTTCAACAACGAGCAGCTGATCTATTTTTGCCTCAACTTCTTTGACAATTTTCTCTAGCGCGTCCGTCTTCGCGGCAAGATTATTGCGAAGCCCCGGATCGCTAACTTTCCCATCAGACTCGCTGATCAGGTTACGGGAACGTGTAACAGCTTCATGTGACCACTGTAGTTCGGGCTTCAGATTATCGCTACGCCACAAATTAGACGAGGAGACAACATTTTCATGTGCTGCGCTAGTGGTCTCTTTCAACTCAGTATTCAACACGGTCAAAGCTGTGGTTGAAGATTTCACATCATCAAGCGATGCCCCATCATCAACTACTGAAAGCTTCTTCACTTTTTCCATCACCAAAGATAAACTCTGGCAGTCATCTTTACCAGGAAGCGCATTAGCTTTACATTCCTCTTGCTGTCTGGTCGCTGCTTCCATCAGACTCTTATTATCTTTATGAGCAGCTGAATAAGCATCAAACGCTTTATCGTATTCAGCACGGTTCGTCTGCCAATTGATGAGTATCCCGGATAGAGTTAGCGTGATGCCGATGCCAGCGATAATAATGATCTTGGTTTTCGTGGAAAGGTCTGTGATTTTTTCTTTAAGTGTTTTCATGTTTTCCGTCCGTTTCGTTGTTTTGTTGGTGGTTAGTCCACCTTTGTGAAGTTCTTCCATCATGGAGGGTTGAAAGTAGTGGTGGACTAACCTCCATCACGTTTCATGTTTGTTCTAGTATTTCACCCACTTCCCGCCATTTTTGCTGACTGTCGCTTTTCTTCGAAAAGTCCGCTCTCATCGTCGCGCAGCCGCTCAACCGCCCAGGTAGCTTCATACAACAGATCATTCAAAACGCGTATAACGTCTGGTTTGTCTGCCAGGCTATTGACGCGGATCCATTGCTCACGTGCCGTCAGCTCACTGGTGCCGTCAATGATGGCTTGCAGATCCTTTTCGGCATCCGCTAACATCTGCTGCTTCGCGCTCAGCTGTTCTTCGCGACTCAACGGGCGTGTGCCAGCTAAAACGTCATTGAGCCGGTAAATCACAAGCCCTGGAGCATTCCTCGCCTCGGGTGGCCACGGTTGTGAGCCAAGTATTCTTTTCACGTAGGATGCCGACCAGCCATCGGTTTGAGCGTGATGGATAATCGTCATGATTTTCCGTCCCGCGCCAGCGGGCAGGAAAGAAATCAACGATGACGGAATCCATTCCCGAATAAGATCCCAATCAACATCAGATCCATTCCCGCCATCCACTGACCGTAACGATCCTGTAGCAGTGCTTGGATGGTTGGAAGGTAAACCTTTAGGTTTATTGACTATATCGTTAGATATAGAGCGTACCGCTTGCCGACGGTCGGTAACCGGTACCTCGGTATCAACTGGGAAAACACTATTTTCACTCCCGTGACCTGCACGAACATCTAGGCATGTTTTTTCGTCGGAAATAAAGTTATCCACAGGTTCAGATTCGGTTGTTTCTTCCCGAGGTACCGGAAGCGGTACTTCGGTATGAACTGGGGAAACATCGACAGTATTAGAGTTTTCCACAGGGTGACCCGTGCTGGATGCGGGACTGGTGTTTCCAGCGCGCACACGCCCAACGCCACCAGCCTCGTCTCCAGCACGGGAGTCTTGTTGAATGTCGCATCCATCGTCGTTTTGTGCGGTGAGATTTGCCCAGCAAACGATCTCGTCTTCCTTGACTAGACTGCGAGCATGATTAAAGCCAGTTGAAGCATCAACAGGAGCGTCAAATAACACCGTAATAGAACGCCAACGCCGTTCCGTATCCTGGTAGCGGAAGCGGTGGCGGAAACCTGCACGCTCAAGACAAGCTAGGGCATCGGCTACGCGGCGCCGTCCCATACCTCTACCAATCAATGTATCTCGCGTTTTCGGTGCCGCTGGGTGCATCGCAAGCATGATCACCAGCAGACCGAGGGCGTCAACGGTGACGTCCTCATTCTTAATCACATGATTTGATAAGTATGTTCCGCCCGCTTTGACTGTGAAATACTTTTGGCCACTAGACATGACATTCCACCTGTTTCTGTAAAGATAACCAGGCGTGAGGGCTATTGCCCTCACGCTGGCTTATGTTGGTGACGGACGGGACACCAACAAACCCACCATTACCTTGTTGCGTCACGGAATAATCGGCATCCGTTTTTGGCAGGAGGCTCGTGGTGGGAATGATTTTGGGTACAGGAACGCTCGAACATTCCTGTACCCCACGGACATGATCATGTCCGTGCGACCCCCAAACAATCACTACTCGTGGAGGAAGAATAAAATGGAAAACCTTGGAACTCACCACGAGTTTCTCTCTCGAAACAAAGGAACATCTTCAAACGCTTCATCAGCAGAAGAAGCAGATGTGACTACTGGGGTAAGAATTTTCTCGATATCTTCACGTCGGAAAAACCTACGCCCACTTGGAAGAACTACCGAAGGAATGTTCCCATTCCGTGCCCAACGCTGAAGTGACTGCACTGAAGTGTCCGGAAGTAAAGAAGCCGCTTCCGCAGCCGAAAGTAAATCTGACATATTTCATCTACCTGTTTGTGTTTAATGTCCTTAAACCTACCGTTATAAGTAGACTCCATTTAACGTAGCTTGTCAAGCTGTTATTGTTGACTTAAATTAAACTTTCTGATTAACTTGATATATGACAATCACAGATTCCTTTTTACGAGCGATGACCGTTGACGAAATTATTGGTGAACGTGTTGGCTTGTGGCTGCGACGTCGCGGGCATACCCAAGTTAGCCTTGCAGGCGCACTAGGACTTACCAAGGCTTCAATTTCAGGGAAAGTAACCGGAAGAGTTTCTTGGTCTGCAACTGATTTAGTGAAGACAGCTGCGTTTCTTGATCTTCCTATTGAAGCTTTATTACCCGATGAAACAGTCGAGCTGGAGAAGGCGAAAGCCCCCGAGCTTGTTGCTTCGAGGGCTTCGAATGAGAGCCACCTGTGGGAATCGAACCCACGACCTATTCATTACGAGTGAATCGCTCTGCCGACTGAGCTAAGGTGGCGTGCTAAATGCAGCGTCCTCAATTTACCTAATTTCCGTGGCAAATTTCAAATGCACCAGCGCCTTGGATAGAGATATCACATTTGAGGTGCCTATAGATTCTCCGCCAAATGAGCGGACATCTGCAATAACGTTTATTGAAAAGCTGTTTATGTGACACGGATCGAGGAGTTGCTGCAAGAACTCCTCGATTCCGCAGTGTGGTTTGTATTGGTTGTTGGTTGTTGTTGGGGGGCGCTTCACAGGTAAACGTGAAGCGCCCCCCCAACCAACTAAGCCATGCCACACTAGGTGATTTTATTTAGCAGGGCAGGAGAGCCCATCCTTTGGCGTAGTGCCATTGAGTAGGTACTTGTCAATCGGGTCGCTCACACAGGTGGTTGAGCGGCCATAAGCAGTATGTCCTTCACCTTCATAAGTGACAAGAACACTGTTATCGAGTGCTTTTGCGAAATCAACCGACCATTGATAAGGCGTGGCGGGATCACCCTTGGTGCCAACTACTACGATAGGCGCCGAGCCCTCAGCCTTATAGGCCTTGTGCTTTTCCTTTGGTTGGAAAGGCCAGGAAGCACATATATTTTCGTCATATCCATAGCTCGGTCCGAATACAGGCGCAATCTGTGCTAGCTTGTCGGCTTGCTGCAACCATTGTGCTTCGTCACCCATTGCTGGCTGATCAGCACAATTGATTGCCCAGTTTGCTTCTACCGAGTTATTGGTGAAATTATCTCCCTTGCGTCCGCTGTATGCGTCGAAGAAAAGTTGGAACAGCGATCCGTCGTTCTTTGAGATGAGCTGGTCAAATGCGCGCGACAGCATTGGCCAGGAGGAATCATCGTAAAGCGGTGTTATCAGACCAAGCATAAATCCTGCTTGAGTAAGCGGACGTTCCTGATTCGACGTCGGAATTGGCTTCGCTAACGAATCATTCAGCAAACCAGCAATTTGCTTGCGAGCTTCCTCAACGGATCCCTTGAACGGACAATTCTCTCCTGCAATGCAATTCTTGAGGTATGCAGTGAGAGCATCGTCAAAGCCTTTAACTTGAGCCGCGGTTTGGTCGAAGTTTGTGGCATTACTCGATACGGCACCATCTAGCACCAACCGACCTACGTTCTGCGGGAACAAGTCCGCATACATTCCGCCAAGCGAAGTGCCATACGAATATCCAACGTAGTAAAGACGCGGATCACCAAGGACGTGCCGCATAACGTCTATATCACGCGCCGCGCTCTCAGTACCCACAAATTTCAACAAATCGCCAGACTTCTGGCCACAAGAAGCAGCAAGAGCACTGGCAGCTTGCTTCGCCTTGGCTCGATCTTCCGGAGTTTTGCCGTATGACGTTTCTAGCTGTTTGGCGAGCTGTGCGTCGTCGAGACAGTCCACAGGAGTTGATTGACCCACACCGCGCGGATCAAAGCCAATCACATCAAAATTCTTCAAAATTTCATCGGAGAAGAACTGGCTCGCCGATTCGGCCATTTCTTGACCGTCGCCACCAGGTCCACCTGGATTAACGAACAGCGATCCAATAGCTTTGCCCTCTGCCTTATGTTTCTTGGCAGCGATAGTAATGGTCTTTGCCTTAGGATCCGCATAATTTAAGGGAACCTTAAACGTGGTACATTCGAGTCCGGTTCCACAGTTATTCCACGAAACCTTCTGATTGTAGAATTCTTCCAGACCAGCAGGAATCTCAGGCATCTTTGCTTCGATTGGGGCGACGGCATCGGGCGAGCCTTTCTTCGAGTCCTTGGCACTCTGAGAGTCACCTGAACTACAAGCCGAAAGACCAAGTCCGAGCGCAAAAATTACAGCAGCTAAACGTTTCTTATTCACATAACTACGGTATGTCATAAACGTCTACGCGCGCATCAAAGAAATCAAAATTGTGGAAAAGTTTCGCGTTATCTCGCGGTGTGGATAAGTTTTGCCGGTAGCGAATATTTGCACTGGTCAGCGTACAGATATGAGGGCGGCTTCCATAGCGAGCAAAGGAGCGACGTTACTGTTAAGCCGTTCCCGCGCGAGATTCAGTGCATCTATCTTCGCAATAGTTTGTTCAGCGTTGGTGTCTGCCGCCCGACGTCGAATGCTTTCTTCGTAGTCTGAGTTCACCAAATCAGTGCCGGATTCGAGCTGAATTACGAGTACATCGCGGAAAAACGACTGCATATAAATCAGTTCTCGATCGAGCATATCTCGCTGTCGTCGTGTTTTCCGACGCTTCGCGTTGTCCTTGTCGGTGGTCAATTGACTTCGTACCGACGCCGGTATTCTCCCTTTGGAGTCAAGGCCCAGCGCGTCCATGAGTTTTTCCTGCTCTGCGGCGTCCGCATCATCAGCAGAATTCTTTGTAGACTTCTTCTTCCCGCCAGCGGAAGAATCTCGACCATGCATAGCTTCTTCATCTAAAAGTCGCTGCGCTGCCACCACCGCATCGCCGACGCCTCGCACGGACAGCAAAGCCTCAAGCGTATTCTTGCGCAACATGCCCGCTTCGGGGTCTGTTGCTAATGCTCGCGCCACTCCGATATGTGATTGTGCTGCTCTCGCGGCTACCAAGGCAGCTTCCGGCTCAACCCCGTCGCGGTTCACAAGCAACTGTGCGACGTCGTGCGCATCCGGCGTCACCAAATTGACGTTGCGGCACCGAGAACGAATAGTAGGAAGAACATCCGCAATCGCTGCAGTACACAGCATCCATACGGTGCGAGGTGCTGGCTCTTCGATAGCCTTGAGCAGTACGTTTGTGGTGCGCGACAGCATCCTATCGGCGTCTTCAATGATAAAAACGCGCCATTTTCCCGACGACGGCGCCAGGTAGGAGTTCGTTACGTAGCTGCGTACTTCGTCGGCACTGATCGTCACCACATCGGTGCTCACAATTTCGACGTCGGGGTGATTGTTGGCAAGAACAGCGCGACAGCCTGCGCACACGCCGCATCCGAGCTCCTCTCCGCTGCATAGCAGAGCTGCTGCAAATGTTCGTGCTGCCCAAGAACGCCCTGATCCTGGCGGGCCAGTAAAAAGCCAGGCATGACTCATTGCCGAAGCATTAACGAGGTTCATATCGCTACTTGTGTGTGCGTCGTCGTCGCTTTGCGCAACCACCAAACGCGCAGCGCTAGCCGCCCGCTTTATCTCCGCAATGGCATCTTCCTGGCCTACAAGCTCGTCAAATACGCTCACAATAGTGGCTCCACTACTGCCTGAACACGCTCGGCGATTGCCTCGATAGATTGCGTTCCGTCAATCACCACAAAGCGTTGTGGCTCGCGCTCAGCTAGCCGTAAAAATTCTTCGCGCACTCGTTCATGGAATTCGGCGCCGGCTTGCTCCATTCGGTCAAGTTCGCCTTCGATTCGAGCCGCTCCTCGCTGTGCTGGCACATCAAGCAAAATCGTGACTTGTGGTAACAGGCCTTCTACAGCCCAAATAGACAGATCGCGCACTTGTTGAGCATCGAGAGCGCGAGCTGCTCCTTGGTAGGCAACCGAGGAATCAAAGTAACGATCTGTGATCACCACCGCGCCGCGCTCCAGAGCTGGGCGAATCTTCGATTCCACATGATGTGCTCGATCCGCAGCAAAGAGCAATGCCTCAGCGCGTGGTGCCACGTGGTCGCCATGCAAAAGTAGCTCGCGAATCTTGGCGCCGAGCTCGGTACCTCCAGGTTCGCGTGTAGAAATAACCTCACGACCTCGTGCTTCAAGCCAAGAGGCTAAACGACTGACCTGGGTGGACTTCCCTGCGCCGTCGCCTCCTTCGAAAGAAATAAACAGACCGCTCATGCTATCTATTTACCTTTCTCGGTAGCTGATTTCTTGGCTGTCGTTTTGGAAGCAGCTTTGGCAGCCGGCTTCTTAGCGGTACTCGACTTTGTGGTGCTCTTTTTCGCCGTCGTCTTCTTGGTTGTCTTACGCGTCCCGGCCTTCACCGTGCGCTTAGTGGCATTACGTTTCTTCGGGCCGCCATTTTCCGCAACCTTCAGACGCCGTGCAACCAGCAATTCTTGCGCACGCTCGGCTGTGAGCTGGTTAATGTCTTCTGAACGCGGCACAGAGGCGTTGGTTTCGCCGTCGGTTACGTAAGGTCCAAAGCGCCCGTCTTTGAGCACGATCGTGCCTCCCGAAACGAGATCCTTACCAAACTCTGCCAACGGAGGCTTTGCGGCAGCACGTCCACGCACTTTAGGCTGCTTGAATATCTCTTCGGCTTCTGCGAGCGTTATCGAAAATATCTGCTCTTCCGATTCGAGGGAACGAGAGTCGCTTCCGCGCTTGAGATACGGACCATAACGTCCGTTTTGCGCAGTAATCATCTCGCCTTCAGACTCGCCTACTTCGCGTGGGAGCGAGAGAAGTTGTACTGCCTGATCCAAAGTTACGGTGTCTGGCTGCATTGATCGGAACAGCGACGCCGTCTGTGGCTTCGGTTTTGCTTTCGACACTTTGCCGGTGGGCGTGAGCTGCACAGCGTCGTCGGGCAAGACTTCACAGACATAGGGACCGAAGCGTCCATCTTTAACTACCAGCTCATAGCCTGTGTCAGGATGCTTTCCGAGCACGCGGTCGCCCTGGAGAGCCTGCTCGAGGATCTCTTTGGCACGATCAACAGTCAGCTCATCAGGAGCGACGCCGGGTGGCACAGATGCGCGCCGGCCTTCCGTTCCGTCGTCGTTGGTCTCCTCAAGATAAGGACCAAAACGCCCCACACGAACTGCGATTCCATCGCCAATCTCGATTGTATTGACGGCGCGTGCATCAATATCGCCCAAACTTCCAACCTGATCGCGCAAACCGGAAGCATCTTTCGTGCCGCGATAGAAATTCGCGAGGTACTTAACGCGGTCTTGCTCACCGGCTGCGATCCGGTCCAGATCGTGTTCCATGTCGGCCGTGAAGTCATAATCGACCAGCTCAGGAAGGTTGTCTTCTAGTAGGCGCACCACAGAGAAAGCCAACCATGTAGGCACAAGCGCTTGGCCTTTACGCTCCACGTAACCGCGATCCGTGATCGTGGAAATCGTTGAGGCATACGTGGACGGACGCCCGATGCCTTTTTCTTCAAGGGTCTTAACCAGCGAAGCTTCGGTGTAGCGCGGAGGTGGCGCGGTGTCGTGACCTTCTGCTTTAGCACCAGCGCTGTTCACCTGCTCGCCTTCGATGAGGTCTGGCAAGCGGGATTCGGCCTTCTCCTCGTAGCGCTTTGTATCTTGTCCTTCTTCGTAGGCAGCCATGAATCCCGGGAACGTGATGATCGTGCCCGAAGCGGACATCGTGGCTTCCTCGGCGGATTTGCCTGCTGCGTTGCTCTCGGACATGAGCTTCGCGAGCTCAGTATCGGCGCTTGAGCTCAAGTCGGCAACGATTTTTATCGAAGCGGTGAGTCCGGTGGCATCGGCCATTTGCGAAGCCACGGTACGCTTCCAAATCAGCTCGTAAAGTGCGTATTCGCGTGACTGCAACTGCCCTTGCACTTCAAGTGGCGTGCGGAAATGGTCTCCAGCAGGGCGGATTGCTTCATGGGCTTCCTGGGCGCCTTTTGATTTAGTTGCGTAGTGGCGCGGCGAGTTTGGCAAAGATTCCGCACCATAGAGCTCCTTAATCTGCGCTCGCGCTGCGGAAATTGCCTGTTCAGAAAGGTTTACCGAATCTGTACGCATATAAGTGATATATCCGTTTTCGTACAGCGACTGCGCGAGACGCATCGTATCGCGCGAGCTTAGTCGTAGTTTTCGGGAGGCTTCCTGCTGCAAAGTGGAGGTTGTGAAAGGAGCTGCTGGACGACGTCGGTAGGGTTTCGTTTCAACCGACGCAACGGTTGCTTCGCCACTACCGAGCGCTTTTGCGAGCGCTTGGGCAAGTTCCTCGTTAAGAGTGAGGACTCCTGCGGAGGTGGCCTTCTCGGTGAGTGTGCCGTTATCGCCGAAGTCTTTTCCGGTAGCGATGCGTGCGCCGTCAATCGAGGTGAGTTTGGCTTCGAAATCTTCGCCCTCTTTGACGAGAGAGACGGTAACATCCCAGTAATTAGCAGGCTTAAACGCCATGCGTTCACGTTCCCGCTCAACGATAATGCGCGTGGTAACGGACTGCACTCGCCCAGCTGAGAGGCTAGGAGCAACTTTGCGCCATAGCAGCGGTGAAACTTCGTAGCCTACGAGTCGATCAAGGATACGGCGCGATTCTTGGGCATCAACAAGTTTCGTATCAAGCTCGCGGGTGTTTTCCAGAGCTCGTCCGATTGCTTCCTTAGTAATCTCATGAAACACCATGCGCTTGACTGGAACTTTAGGTTTGAGGGCTTCTAACAGATGCCACGCGATTGCCTCTCCTTCGCGGTCCTCATCGGTTGCGAGGTAGAGTTCATCGGCTTTTTTCAGCAGTGAGCGAAGTTCGGTAACTTTCTTCTTCTTATCAGGCGTGACTACATAATATGGCTCGAAATCGCCGTCTACATCGACTGCGAATTTACCAAAAGGTCCTTTTTTCATATCCGCTGGTAAATCTGAGGGCTTGGGCAGATCGCGGATATGCCCAATACTCGCCTCTACCTCATAGTCCGCACCTAGATAGTTTCCGATTGTGCGCGCTTTTGCCGGAGACTCGACGATTACCAGTTTGGTCACAATGACTTCCTTAAGTTAGGTTGCCGTTATACAAGAACGTTCTAACGATTGCTAAGATACTCGCATTTTGCCAAGAAATGAAAAAGGTAATAACAAAAGCAAGAATAATAGACGTTAGTTTAATGAGTTGGAGGTGCCTGCAAATGCCTAATCTACCTGAGGTGATTGCTCGGAATCTCGACTCTCAAATTACGGGTTCGCTTTCGGTGCCCGCGCGTCCTCCTCGGACGGCTGCCTGGCCGGAATGGGTTTCATCGGCAGTTATTGCCGCTTTAGGCGAAACGGGTGTTTTATCCCCTTGGATTCATCAAGCAGAGGCTGCCGAGCTAATACACGCAGGTAAACATACGGTAGTTGCAACGGGCACTGGTTCTGGAAAATCGCTTGCCGCCTGGATTCCAGTGCTTTCCCAGCTCAGTGACTTTGAAAAGACTGCAACGTCGTTGCGTAATATTCAACGCCGCCCCTGCACTCTTTATCTTTCACCTACCAAAGCGCTCGCGGTAGACCAAGAACACAGCCTAACCGCATTAGCGAATCGCATTGATCGGCGTATCGCACTCACGAGTTTGGACGGTGATTCTGATGCGCAGACGCGCACTTGGGCACGCGACTACGCCGACATTATCTTCACAAATCCCGACTTTGTTCACCACGCGATGTTGCAGCGCCAAGAGCTTTGGGCACGGCTGTGGCGTGGACTGTCCACTATCGTTGTAGACGAATTTCATTCTTATCGTGGCTCCTTTGGTTCAAATGTTGCTTTGGTGCTGCGGCGCATTTTGCGCTTGGCACGCAAATACGGCAGCTCTCCCACCGTCGTCTTTCTTTCTGCTACCTCGCCGCATCCTGAAGAGACGGCGCAACGGTTTATCGGCACAGCCTTTGGGAACGTCTTTCCAGTGTGTGACGACGGTTCGCCCAGTGGCGAGCGAAACATCCTCACGGTGCGTTGCAAAGAGATTCCGGTAGAGGACGACGGCGCTGAGCAGAGTTCCAGCAGTGCGCAAGAATCCAACCGCAGGTGGGAATCAGAGCGTGAGTGGGAATCGGACGACGAGGCGACTACCTCCCTTCCAGCTCCCAGCAAGCGTCGCTCAGCCAATACCGAAGCGGCAGACCTCACGGCGCTACTCGTATCTCAGTGCGCCCAAACGCTGACTTTTGTGCGCTCCCGACCAGGAACTGAACGGGTGGCAGAACTCGCCAATGACTACCTCAACGAGCACTCGCCGCATCTGAGCGGAAGCGTATTCGCCTATCGGGGTGGCTATCTTCCCGAAGAAAGACGCGAGCTTGAGCAGGGGCTTCGGAGCGGAGATATTCGGGCGCTCGCGAGCACATCAGCACTGGAACTTGGCATTGATATCTCGGGTCTGGATGCTGTGGTGGTCACAGGTTGGCCAGGCACTCATGCCTCATTTCAGCAGCAGATCGGACGTGCCGGACGTGCGGGTGAAAACGGTCTTGCAGTGTTTATTGGTCGTGATAATCCGCTTGACCAGTTCATTCTTGACCACCCGAATATGCTCACCGAAACACCTGCCGAGATGAACGTCTTTGATCCCACGAATCCGTGGATTCTTCCTGGTCATCTTTGCTCTGCGGCTGCCGAGCTTCCGCTAATAGAGGCCGATCTGGACGTGTTTTCGCTGCCAAATTCCGAAGCTTTTACTTTGCTTGTGGAACAAAATCTGCTCCGACGCCGTCCAAGTGGTTGGTATTGGAACACTTCGCTTCGCGTTGGGGCACACAGTCTCGTTGACCTGCGCGGAGAAGGCACAACAGTGTCGATCATCGACTCAGAAAGCGGCGCCCTGTTGGGCACTGTTGATAACGCACGAGCCGATACCACCGTGTATCCAGGGGCAATATATTTACATCAGGGTGTTCCTTTCAAAGTTGAGGGGCGCGACGGCGATGTTGCTCTTGTTCATCGCCACCGCGAAGAAGACATTCGCACGTATCCGCGTGAGGAAACGAGCGTCGAAATCGTGGATACGCACGAAGAGATTTCGCTTGGTATCGGCACGTGGTGCAAAGGCCAAGTTGTGGTGCGTTCGCGCGTGATTGGTTACGACGTGCGGCGCACAAAGGACGGCATGTACCTCGGTATGGTTGATCTGGCGATGCCCACCCACGAGTTGATAACAGCAGGAACGTGGTTCACGCTCAAGGAATCGGCGTTGCGCGAAGCTGGTCTCGAAACGTCTGAGCTACCAGGCGCTTTGCATGGGGCAGAGCATACGATGATCGCTTTGTTGCCTCTTTTTGCCACCTGTGATCGTTGGGATATTGGTGGCCTCTCCACAGCTGTTCACCCACAAACAGGATGCCCAACAGTGATTATTCACGACGCCGTCGCCGGAGGTTCTGGAGCGGCTCACCATGGTTTTGATACCCGTGGCGAATGGGTACTTGCCACTCTCGACACACTCGAGAACTGCTCGTGCACAATGGGCTGTCCGAGCTGTGTGCAATCACCGAAGTGCGGAAATAACAATTCTCCTCTCTCAAAAGAAGGGGCAAAAATCTTGATGAATACGCTCTTTCATGCTCTTAAACAGGAGAAAAAGCTATAAGACGCCGTACTGGGCCAGCTGTAGCACGAGCGTTGATGGTATGGCTTAACCAAGAAAAAGGATTCTTCGCCTCAACGGTAAGTGTCACATTCTGCCCTTGAACTGTGCATTCAACCGTATAGCTCTCCAACAGTTCTTGAGCTCGCGCGCATGCTGCATCTTGGGACTCTCCGTCGAGAAGCAATTGTGCGCTAGAAATAGCTGCGAGATCAGTTCGATTACGAACTTCGATCACTTTGCCAGTTGCCACGGAAAACTCGAATATCAACATCGTTACAATAACCACCGCAACCATAGTTATTGCCACGAATATGGTTGCCATGCCTGGCTCACTGCGCAGCCGTTTAACAGTCTGATTGCTAAAATAGCTGCTCATTATGGCTCCCCCTGAGCTAATCGCGGTTCAAGTACAATTTTCGTCTTGGCAGAAAAATTAATGTTTATCAGCTTGAACACGCCTTCTCCGGGCTTGGTCACTTCAATAGAAGCAAGTTCACCATCGCGTTCAATTCGTAGCTGCGCATCATTGCCGGCATTGGAGTGCACAAGTTCGCGAACATCGCTCTCATTCATTCCGAGTGAATACGAGCGTGCTGCCTCATGAGCTGCATTATTGACCTTGGGCAATGTGGTGAGTTGGAAAATTCCGCTCACACAAAACACCACCAAAGCCAAAAATGCTGGCACCGTTAATGCCCATTCCACGCTGACCATGCCAGCTTCATTTTTTGATTCCATAATTTTCCTCTTTTTCTGCCATCGTCCGCTGTAATAGTGGTGATTGGGCTGTGTGGCGGGCAGTAGCACATAACCGACCCGCCACATAACCACCACTTTCTAACTCACGCCAAGCACATTGCGGAACAAGCTTGCGATGAGCTCACGGAACCATTCCTGCTTGATAAGCCACAGGAGGATGCCTGCAATTCCTGCAGATGCCACCGTGCCGACGGCGTATTCAGCAGTAACCATTCCAGCTTCAGCACGCTTGATTGCGTTGTTTGCCTTGTGTTTGAACATTTTGATCGTCATTGTTTTTCCTTTTCATTGGAGGCTTTCTCTATCAAAGGGAATGCCGGTTTCTTCTTGCTTTCGTCTAGACGTTTTAAGCATGCCGGATTTACAAATCTGAAAATGTGCCTGGTAAAAATCTGTGGATGCCTCGTACGTTTCTGTGTGCTGTGGACAAACTCTGCCCCTATGTCACTCGTCCTGAGCCTCAGCTTCCACGCTCCACCCCGTCCCCCCTAAGCAGTCGAAACAATGCCCGCAGTTCGCCGTCTTCCTGTCGTTACAGCACATTTTGAGCAGTTAAAACAATCACCGGAAGCACCCCGATCAACATAAATGCGGGCAAAAAGCACAGGCCAAGTGGCAATACAAGGCGCGAGCCGAGCCGTGCTGCGGCTTCCTTTGCCTGACGCTGTCGAGTGAGCCGCAACGTGAGCGCACTGCGTTCTAAAAGCGGCACGGGAGCGGCGCCGTCACTCCATGCAGGTTCCAAAGCTGTCGCAAGTAGCTGAAATCGCGGGTGTACATCCTGCCAGGATTCTTCCCAAGTCGCGCCCATCAACAGCGAGTTTGCCACTTCCTGTAAGCTTCTCGGCTTCGGTGCGGCATGTCCGAACCTTGATCCCCTAGCCGGTCCGAATCGAAAAATGCCCTGTAAGCTGGTTAAGAATCTTCCGCGGCTCTGGTGAGCGTCGTCGCCACCCAAGGCGACGTGCAATGCTTCTAACGTGCGCGGGATCGAAATTCCCGCGTTCAGCGCAGCTGCTGCTAGGTCTAAAATAATCGCCTGGTCTACGTGCAAGATTGGCGCTTTGGCACTGCGCCGCCCGCGTCGTCTTACGTTGTATCTCGGTGCCCACATGATAAATGCAAAGGCTAAGGCGGCAAGAAAAATCATCGCTCACCTCCAGATGAAATCGCCATTTTCACCATGCGTCGCACGATTGCAATGCCGGCGATCTCAGCACAAATACCGAGGCCAAGCGCCACGTTTCCTGCTAATGTGTGGAGTAAAAAATCAATTGAATTTACCCCTAATACGTATCCGATAAGCACGCCAAACACCGGCAGGGCCGCCAGCATCCGCGCTGAGGTGAGCGGGCCTGCCATTGCTATTTTGCGCGCGGACATCGCCTCACTTGCTTCTGTTATTCCCGCAGCGCACGCGTCAAGGATGTCTGCCATTGGGGCGCCGGTGGCTCTCCCCATTCGACACACAGCAAAAGTGCCTGCCAGGGAGTCAATCACTGTTGGAGAAATCTTTCGTTGGCGTTTCTTCCACCAGCTCAGGAATAAAATGTCACGCAGCGGTACCGGAATGCCGTCGGCATCAAGCACCGTCGTATCGCGTCCGTGATCGGCAGGCATTAACTGGTGATGGCTGAGCGTGCGACTCCAGGCATACTCGACGGTCGAGCCGCACCGCAAGCGCGTGGACACTTCCGTTACCAGCAAGCCCATATCCACCGACGCCGGTTTGCGCCTTTTGTGCTGCCGTTTCGTTTTTCGTGTTTTCAGTAGCAGTTTGGGAATTTTCCCAGCCCACGGAACTTGCATAAGAAATACGTACACAAGGAAACACAGCATTACACCTTGCATCATTTTCACCTCGAGTCCGTGTCTGTAGCCGGAGAGCTTGGATTCTCCATTCCGAATGACCTGCGGTTTTCGAGCTGCTCTGCACGGTCGGGCTCCACACGTGAATTTTCCGCACATGCAATTTCAGTCAAACCGAGACGTTCTTCCAGTTTCTCAGCTGCGGGAAACCTGCGTAGTCTCGAATCAGCGCTGGTCAAACTCAATGCTTCGAAACATTTCAACTCGCCACCAACACGTTCCAGCACCGAAATTTGTGCAATATATCGGCGCGATCCTTCCCGTTTGACGTGTACAACTGCATCGAGAGCCGACGCCGCTTGCGCCGCTACCGTCGTCTCACTCATTCCCGCGAGCGCGCCCAGCGCAACGAGCCGCGCGGGCACATCCATAGCTGAGTTCGCGTGGATCGTCGCCCAACCTCCCTCATGACCAGTGTTGAGGGCGCTGAGGACGTCGAGCACCTCTGCGCCCCTGCATTCTCCCAGAACAATTCGGTCGGGACGCATGCGCATTGCAGCTCGCACCAGCTCACTCATCGAAACTTCGCCTACGCCCTGAACGTTTGCATGGCGAACTTGCAGGTGGACAACGTGTGGATGCACTGGCGCGAGCTCGGCAGACTCTTCGATAATCAAAATACGCTGGTCGGTGGGGACTAACGAGAGTGCAGCGTTGAGAAATGTGGTTTTTCCTGCTCCTGTAGCACCAGAAATAATGACGTTCGCGCGCTTGTCCACCATCGCGCGAATTGCAGGTTCTAATCGCAAGTGAATTGAACCGGATGCAACAAGTTCGTCAAGTGTGAGAATTTTTGATCTGTGGGTACGCAAAGAAATTAACGTTCCTTGTGCAGAGAGAGGAGGAAGCACAGCATGTAAGCGAATACCACTTGGGAAAGTACCGTCCACAATTGGGCTGGCATCGTCGAGTCGTTGGCCGCAGCTTGCCGCGAGACGCACTGCAAGTGCACGAACGCCGTCTTCCGTTTTTAGTTGTGGATCTGATACCTCAACTGGAACCATTCCGTTGCCTTGATCTGCCCAAACACTGTGGGAACCGTTCACTAGCACGTCTGTGGTGGCTGGATCCTCCAGCAACGGAGCAAGTGTTTGGCCAGCTCCGATTAATTCGTGACGCACCTGCGTGTGCAATTGTGCAAGTTCTTCGGTGAACATCACGGGTACCGGCTCGAGTGCATTTGCCATGCTTCTGCCAGCGGCGAGACGTTTGCGCACTTCTTGAATCTGGCTTGCGGTGTATCTCATGACTCATCCGCTTCTGATAAGAACCGATCGCACAGTGTCTTGACATCGTTCACTGTGCCGGATCGAGACCTATCTCCGGGAGCGAGTCCGTGTTCAAGATCGCCCGCGTAGTTGCGTTGTTGGCGCAGGTTGTAGACCCGTGCAGATCCGATGGTCTGGGCAATGTGGGCAAGGTGGTTGCGTGAACGCGCTTCGCTCACGACCACAGCAACAGGGCAGCCATGTCCTACATGCTGGAGCTTGATACGTGTTTGTTCAACTGCAAGATCTGATGATTTTGTAACCAGAACAATGTAATCGCACCATTCAAGCCACGTCGCCTCTGGGCTGGTAGGAGCGATAACCGAGCGTGGTAGATCAAGTACCGTCCAAGCATGCACTTGTGCGAGCGCCGCGATCACTTTGATGCCTTGGTCATTATCGAGAGGTACACCGCCACGATGATCGGCCGAGAGCACGCTCACTCCATGCCACGGAATGAGGCAGTCGCGCAGCCGTCCGGCCAGCACTGCGCCGCGACCTCGTATATCAGCCCAGCGTTTCCCAGTTGAATCTACTTGCGAAAGGATCATATCGATACCAACTGATGAACTATCCATATCGACGAGTGACACGTCGTTTTCACGTCGAGCCAGCGTACGGGCAATCAACGCACTGAGAGTGGAGGCACCGCTTCCACCTTGCATGCCGATTACGCCTACTACGCGCCCACGCACTGTGGAACCAACTGCCACCATAAGCTCGAGTACGTCAGCGGCGTCGTCGCGACAATTGAGACGAACTGTACCTTTCGCAAAATAAGGTGCAAACAACTCATGAAAACTTGCTTCGACGAAACCGTCCTCGCAGCCTATCGAAGAAAAACGGAGCACGCCGGTGCCAAAATCTGACCGTGACACGTGCGCTACGCTCACTCCCACAAGATCGGCGAGTTTTCGCAGCTCTTCGAATGTTTGCGTATCGTTTCCGATATACACAACCGAATGGAGATCAATATTTGTTTGAGTTGAATTTGTAGTCATATTTGTATTCATGCGGAAAGTGTGGCGCAAATATAAATGCGTTGCGGCAAAAAATTCAGTGCTGTGGAAAGTCCGAAGTTATCCACAATTTCGCGCCACGCCGTGCCATTTTCTCCTGCAAGCGGACGAAAACAAGTAGCGTTCGAATAAGAAGTATTCACAAGGAGATGACCGTGACAACACCTACCGATCCATACAACTCAGCATCGCGCCGCCCTTTTGACGACGATGACGTGCTTGCACCGCTTGAGCAAGACGACGTTCAAGCTGCCGAGAAGTCCGGACTTTCCTATGGTGATTCGGATCTTGTCGCTTGGGATCAAGCTTTTTCTGCGCACAGCGCTGCCGTTGCCGACGACGCGTCCGACGACGAAACCGAAGGCAAGCACGTAGAGTCCACCGGTGATTCTGCTGGCGAAGCAGGTAGTGAATTGCACTTGCTGGCCACCGAGCGCACCGATACTGCGCAGCCTGCTGATTCAAGTAACGCCGCTGATCCACTGTTCACTTCATCAGAGGATTCTTCGCGTGTAGCTGAGGGGCGCTCTGAAGGTTACAACGCTCTCCCAGATGAGGAGCGCAAGAACGCCACGTTGGTAGACGTCGTCTCGGCTCATTCTGCCGACGACGCCGACGATACCGCACGTCCGAGCCGTAACCGCGCTCTCGCGCAGGACGAAACTTTCACGAGCGGACTCGGTGTAGATGACGCAGAAGCAAATATTTCTTCTGTTGGAACTGGTTTCGCCGCTGGCGGCATGGCTGTAACTGCTGCGGCAGGGGCTCTTAATACCGACGCTGCTCATGCCAGCGCGGATACCGCGGTCAATGCTGAATACGCGGAAAATCGCGAAGGTTTCGTGCAAGCTGCCGGCCCAGATCACGACGGCGATCGGCAGGCTCGTTGGTCTGCTGATCCAGGCGACGACGCATACCTCGAAGTGCCTGACGAGCCACAGTCGCGCACGGGAGCACATATTGGAATCTTTTTCGCAACACTGTTGCTTCTTCCACTGGCTTGGTATCTGCTTTCGGACGCAGGCGTGCGTCTCGGCATGGTGAAGAATAATCCGTGGGATACTGGTTCGCTGAATTTCTTGGCATTGGGCGAGCTGGTTGCCGGCGTCGTCGTGATGCTCGTGATCTTCCTCGTGGCGCGCGCGTCGTCGCTCGGTGCGCAAGTCTTGGGAGCTTTGGTTGCCATCGCTGGCACTATTGCGATTCTCTTGCCAACGCGCGGGGCACGTTTTGCGGCACGCGTCGATGAAGCTATTGGCTCTTACAATGCCTTCACTGCAAACGTAGCGCATCACTTGAACCTCGATTTGGCAACGGGTCGCGTCGCAATTTTGGGTTTTGTGCTGCTCTTCCTTGGTGTAGTTGCGCATGGCGCACGACGCCGGGGCGCTGTTAGAGCCGCCGCCATCGCACGTCGTGAACTGCTGCTAAAGGATCAGAATCAGTGACCTCACCAGCAGATAATTCCTGCGTAACCCTTCCGGGTCCGTGGGAGCATCGGCTCATCCAAGCAAACGGGGCGCAGTTTCATGTTGTGCATGCCGGCGAGCACTCGGCTGAAAAACCGCTGGTCATCCTCGTGCATGGTTTTCCACAATACTGGTGGGCGTGGCGCAATCAAGTAGCTGAGATCGCTTCTGCTGGCTACGAGGTTATCGCTATTGACCGGCGCGGATTCGGAGGATCAGACAAAACTCCGCATTCGGAAGATTCGCTCCTTTTGAGTCAAGACCTCATTGCGATTGTGCGCTCAATGGGTGCTTCGAAAGCGGTGCTTGTGGGGCATGGACGCGGCGGTGGTTTGGCGTGGTCTGCGGTGGCGATGGCTCCGCAGCTGTTCAGTGGGCTAGTTACGGTATCCTCGCCACATCCACGCACTTTGCACCGTTTCGGCGCTCACATCACGTTCAAAGCCTGGCGTCACGCGATCACATCGTTCATCACGCCGATTTCACAACGTGGCCTGACCAGCACTTCCTCGATGAAGAACCTCCTCAAGGAATGGTCTGCTCCAAACAACCGTGGAGCAGCGGGTCAAGCCGACCTTTATGCGCAGGCAATGCGTTTGCCGGGAGCGGCAAGCGTTGCTTTGGCGCAGCTCAGGTGGACTATGCTTGCGCAGCAATCGCTTACGGGTCGACGATATTTGCGCGAGTCGGCCAATCCGGTGTGTATTCCGGTGTTGGCTGTGCGCGGCGATCTTGATCCCTTACTTCCCAAACGCGCTTGGTACAAAGATCGCGAGTTCGCGCTAGGGCGCTATGAGCGTGCCACGATTCCCGACGCCGGTCACTTCGTTCCTGAAGAACAACCGGAAGCGTTCACCCAGCTCTTGCTCGAATTTCTTGATTCCTTGTGAACTGGCTGGTTCATCGTAAATTGGCTAAGAGTTGGCTATGAGCCGACGGAAGCGTCTACCAACCCGCGTACCAATTCTTGCGTTAGGAATTCATCCCGTTGAGCAGGTCAAAAGACGGGCACAGCTGAGCTAATCCACATTCATAGCAGGCAGGTTTGCGTGAATGGCAAACCTGACGGCCATGATCGATGATTCGATGGCATATCAGCGTCCAATTTTCCCCGGGAAGTACTTTCGCGATGTCCATTTCTGCAGCTACGGGATCTTTTTCACGGGTCCAACCCCAGCGTCGTGCCAGCCTTCCGACGTGGGTATCAACAGTGATTCCGGGGATGTCAAAAGCATTTCCAAGCACCACGTTTGCCGTTTTGCGCCCAACTCCGCGCAGCGTAACGAGACTTTCAAGCTGCGCTGGCACTTCGCCGTCGTACTTCTCCACCAAAGAAATAGACAGCTCACGCAGGGACTTCGCTTTCGCTCGGAAGAAGCCTAGCGGGTGCAAGATGCGTTCCAGATCCTCCAGCGGGGCACCAGCCATGGCGACGGCGTCTGGGTACGTTTCGAACAATTCGGGAGTTACGCTGTTGACGCGCGCGTCAGTGGTCTGCGCGGAAAGAACTGTGGCACAAAGGAGCTCGAATGCGTTGCGATGAACGAGCGCGCACTGTGAGTTCGGATAAAGCTCAGCTAAGCGCTCGGTAATCTCCCGTGCGGCCTGTTGTCGCGCGGCGAGCGCTCTGGGACGTGGCGGAAATATCTCTTTTGCCGACTTTTTCGCCATTATGCTCCCCTTTTCCGGAATTGTAATTTCGTTGCTGTTGCTGTGAATGACCGAGCTGAAGCCGAATCAAAATCACTTAATTTTCGCAGAACCTATGCTAAAACATCGAATACATGGCACAATTTAACTTGATATGACCTCTCCCACAAGTGCACACTGATAGTGTACAGATTTTCAATAACCGCAAAGTAAAGGAAGGAATTCGGATGGATTCCAACGTTCTTAGTAACGTCGAGCTCTTCAAAGGTCTCACCGACGAAGACCGCCAGGCCTTAGCTGCCCTCATGTCAGAGACCTCCCTGAAGCGTGGAGAATCGCTTTTCCAGGAAGGCGACTCCGGAGACCGGCTTTACTTGGTCGCAGATGGAAAAGTAAAGCTGTCCCACACGGCTGACGACGGTCGCGAGAACCTCATCGCAGTGCTCGGACCAGGCGAAATTATCGGTGAACTTTCACTGTTCGATCTTGAGCCACGTTCTTCAACCGTTACTGCGATTGCTCCGACTCGTCTGCTTGTTCTCTCGCATGCAGACATGCGCCAGTACATCGAGGAGCATCCAAAGCTCGCTATCTCGATGCTGCGTCAGCTCGCATTGCGTTTGCGCAACACCAACCAGCAGATGGCTGATCTGGTGTTCTCCGATGTGCCGGGTCGTGTTGCAAAGGCTCTTCTCGATCTCGCTGAGCGCTTTGGCGAGCGCACCCCAGAGGGCATCTACGTGGCACATGACCTCACTCAGGAAGAACTCGCACATCTCGTTGGCGCTTCGCGCGAGACTGTTAATAAGTCTCTTGCTGACTTCACCTCCCGCGGCTGGATTCGCCTTGAAGGACGTGCAGTTCTGCTGATTCAAGTTGCTCGACTCCAGCGTCGCGCACACTGAACGATATTCGACTCTGATCGAGGCTAACTTTGTGGTGGGCGGGAACATCTTCCCGCCCACCACTGCATTTACTACCAAAAGCCGACTATTAGACTATTAGAGGAGTCTGGTTGCGCATGCCCTAACTTAGGCTCTGACACGTACATCGCGCATATAGGGCGCGATGTCGAAAGAATCGCCTAAGTTAGGGCACTTATAAAAATCTATGTTCGGAAGATTGCGTGAGTTTGCTTCGCTACTCAGTCTTTGACCAGCACCGTTAACTCGATCTCCACCGGCGCATCCAGTGGCAATACGCTCACGCCTATCGCCGAACGGGTGTGGACGCCGTCGTTGCCAAAAAGATCTCCGAGCAGTTCCGATGCGCCGTTGACGACGCCGGGCTGCCCTGTAAAATCTGGAGCCGAGGCTACGAATCCCGTTACGTGAACAATTTTCTCGATATGATCAATCCCTCCGGCTACAGACGAAGCAGCAGCCAGAGCGTTAAGAATCGCGATGCGAGCGAGGTCTTTCGCCTGCTGGGGAGTAACTTCTGCCCCAACTTTTCCAGTAAGAGGCAATTTTCCCTCAACCATCGGCAGTTGACCGGATGTGCGCACAGTATTTCCGATCTTTTGAGCGGGAGTATATGCCGCAAGTGGCGCAACCACCTGCGGTAATTCAATTCCGAGCTCGCTTAGTTTCTCGCTAATCATTCTTTGGCCTCTTCATATAGGCAACTGGATTAGTTCCGTCTGGACCAGGCAAAACAGTGACTAGCTCCCAGCCGTCCATTCCCCAGTTGTCCAGAATTGCTTTTGTGTTGTGAACCAGTAGTGGCACAGTTACATATTCCCAAGTAGTCATAATTTAAGGCTAGATGTGCTGGCAGCTTTCAGCAACTGTCTGTGCACCAGCTTTTCAGCAACCGTGTGTGCCCACTTCGAAATGGCGGTGTAGCTTTTGGTTGTTTGAACAGCTTTCAGCAACTGAAACAGCTTCCAATCCGTCCAAACCACTTTTAGCTGCTGGCAAAACGCGGAATTTGCCCCATCCGCAATTCAACAGCTAGCTGATCGTTCGAAGTGGTTAGCCGTTCCAACCAGTTTTGTTCGTCTGGGTAGCGGCGCAAAATGGCGCGACGTTCACGCTCGGTGAGGCCACCCCACACTCCAAACAGCATTTGGGAGTTCAGTGAATCGGCGAGGCACATTATCCTGACTGGGCAGTTAAAGCAGAGCTGGCGCACCTGCCGCTGCGCCGACCCACGCACAAAAAGTGAGTCTGGATCAGCATTTGCGCAAGCACCTTGAGCTGCCCATGTTTGATCTTCGTCTACCAACGTCATTGTTGATCTCTTCCTTTCGGACCAGTCCTGAGTGCTACTTACGTGACTGGTATCACTTTAAGTGTACTAAGATATTTCACAATACGCACATCTGGGCAGGCACAGCCTTTGTGCCTGCGAATGCATTGCTTTCATGTCAAAGTATTACAATATATGACTCCCAATCTCAAATATTATCGGTCTAGTATTCATCCCTGAGCATGAGAGTTCCTGCCAGATTGGCAACGATTCGCTAATAATGAGCTAAGACACGCGAAAAAGCCACCCAAAGGCAGTATTCTAAAGTACATGGCAAAAAGTTCTCGTGATCAAAGCATGAATGCGGTGCAGCTGCTCGTGGTAGTAGGCTCTTTCATCGCATTGTGCATTACCGGTGGTCTACTTGTAGCGGCAACAGCAATTCCCGTGGTTGCTTCAGCAGGAACCGCGGCAAACGCTGGATTGGCACTGTTCGATGATCTCCCCACCAAGATTGACTTCACGCGTCCATCAGAGCAGTCGGTTATCCGAGCGGCAGACGGTTCAGAAATTGCACGTTTCTACGCAGAAAACCGCATCGTTGTAAACTCTGAGAGCATTTCGCCACTGATTAAAAACGCCGTCATCGCTATCGAAGACGAACGTTTTATGCAGCACAACGGCATTGACGCCCAAGGTATTATTGGCGCTGCACTCAACAACTTTACTGGTGGCAATCTTGCCGGTGGATCGTCTATTACCCAGCAGTATGTGAAGAACGCCCTGATAGAAGAGGGGCGCATCGCTAACGACGCCGAACAGATCAACCAAGCTACTGCCACCACGATTACTCGAAAACTCAACGAAGCGCGCTATGCCATCGCGATCGAACGCCAGCGTACGAAAGATGAAATCCTCACCGGATACCTCAATATCGCCCAATTCGGTCCATCCCAGTGGGGTGTTGAGGCAGCTTCTCGCTACTTCTTCTCCGTTCCTGCCAGCCAAGTAACGCTCGAACAAGCTGCAATGCTTGCCGGAATCACCCAAGCGCCGAACCGCTGGAATCCCATCAAAAATCCTGAGGATGCCAAAGCCCGTCGTGATGTTGTGTTGAGCCAGATGGCTCGCCTTGGTTACATCACCAAAGAACAGCGCGACGCCGCAATCGCCGTCCCGATTCAGCAAATGCTTCACGTTACGCCCACTCCAAATGGTTGCGCCGCGGCAGGTAACGCAGCGTATTTCTGCGAAACGGTTGTGAACGACGTCCTCAACTCTTCGAGCTTTGGGAAATCGCGCGATGAGCGTGTTCGCTTGCTGTACCGCGGTGGTCTTGAGATCACTACCACCCTTGATCCGAAAGCCCAGGCGAACGCTTACCAATCTCTCACAGCTAACCTGCCGGTCAATGATCCTTCAGCGATTCAAGGTTCGTTGAGCGCTATCGAGCCTGGCACAGGAAAAATCCTCGCAATGGTGCAAAACACCAATTATGGTGACGCTTCTAAAGAAGATCCCCATGCCACTAAGCTCAACCTTAACGTGGGCCGCCTGCGCGGTGGCGGCGGAGGCTTTCAAGCTGGATCAACGTTCAAGATTTTCACGCTCGCACAGTGGTTTAACGCTGGAAAGAGTGCGTCTGACCAGGTAAATACTTCTGAGCAAACCTACCCTGCATCGGCGTGGAAGATTTCCTGTATGCCGAGCGCAACGGGATCCTTCGGGCCAAAGAACAACGAAGGCGAAGGCGGCGGTATGCGTAGCGTCGCTGAAACCACGGCAAGGTCGTTGAATGCAGGTTTCGCCGCAATGGCAACTCAGCTTGATCTGTGTGACATCACCAAGATCGCAAAAGATATGGGTGTTGAGCGTGGCTCCCTTGCTACCGCAAAGGATGCCGCTGAACTGGCTCAACTCGGTGCAAAAGAAGGCGAACCGCTTCCGCTCGTACCTAACCCCAGTATGATCCTTGGAACGAACACGGTAACCCCGCTTTCGATGGCAAATGCAGTGGCAACGCTCGCTGCTGACGGAAAGATGTGCACGCCGATTTCCTTCACTGAGATCAAAGATCGCAGTGGAAAAACGCTTGCCAAGCAAGATCCAAGTTGCCGCCAAACTATTGAAGCTGAAGTTGCGCGTCGCACCACGGCAGTGCTTCAGCAAGTTATTTCTGCTCGTTACGGAAGTGGTACCGGTGCACGTCTCGCCGGTGGACGCCCAGTAGCGGGTAAGACGGGTACGGCGAACAACGCTTACCATGCATGGTTTGTGGGCTACACGCCGCAGCTAGCTACAGCAGTATGGACTGGGCATATGTCTGGCAACGAGCCGATGCTCAATGTGGTGGTCAATGGCCGGCGCTACAGTGTTCTTTATGGTGGCACCGTGGCGGCATCTGCCTTTGCCGACTTCAATAACGCATTCCTTGCAGGAAAGCCGCATGAATCCTTCAAGTCGCCTTCCGCTCCAGTGACTACAACTGTTGAAGAAGATCCGGCTAAGAAGGCGCAAGAGCAAACTCCTGACCAGCAAAATCAACCTGTTGGAGTTCCTAACGTGGTGGGTCAGGAAATGAACCAGGCGGCAAAGGCTTTGCGTGCTGCGGGCTACAAGGTGACGGCGTCGGGCGCATGGTCCGACAAACCCAAGAACACCGTGGTGGCTACGAACCCAGCACCTGGAACTGCGATAACGCCAGGCGCTTCAATCGATATCGTCGTCTCACAAGGCCCTAAGCCGTGAAGCTAAAGCCGTTTCTGTGGGCAGCACCTTTCGTTTTAGGCGCGGGAGTGTGCGTAGGCTCGATTATTAACGCACATGCCTATCGTTTACGACGCCGCAGCGTATTGCTTCCTGATGGTTCGACGCAGATTGCCACGGCCGACGACGAAGCGCGCGCTGTGCGTGAATCGCGGATTGCGTCCGACACATTGCGCATTCTTCATATTTCCGATGTGCATTTGATGACTCGCCAGGCGAAGCGAATTGCTTTCTTGCGGGATTTGGACGTGCAGGCACCGGATCTGATTGTGATTACCGGTGATCTCATTTCTCAAGGTAGTGCAGTTGATCCGCTCATTGACGCGCTTTCGATTTTCAAAGGCGTGCCGGGAGTATTCGTCTTTGGTTCGAACGACTACCATGCGCCGAAGTTGAAAAATCCGTTCCGCTACTTGTGGCGTAATTCCTCGGAAGATTCAGGCTCAAAGAAGTCAGGAGCGAAAGAGCCTCCTGCCTCGCTCCCAACTGCCAAATTAACGGCACGGTTGGAAGAATTGGGTTGGGTGAATCTCAATAATTCTCGCACCCAGGTATCCATCGGAACGTGGAGTATAGACCTCGTGGGTGTGGACGATCCGCATATTCGGCGCGATGCATTCCCTGCGGCGTCGTCAGATTCAGATACTGCGCGTGGACGGCGAACGATCCGTATCGGTGTAACTCACGCTCCTTACGCCCATGTTTTGGATACGATGCATGACGACGGATGCCACCTTATCTTTGCTGGTCACACGCATGGTGGTCAGGTATGTTTGCCAGGCCATCATGCGCTGGTCACGAATTGTGACCTGCCAAATCGCTATGCTTCGGGACTTTTCCGCTGGCCACTGGAAGATAAAGCGCCGGTACGTGGGGACGGTGCAATCATTGGTTGGAATTGCGACGAAGAGCCCCAGACTTCTTTGGTGCAGGTTTCAGCTGGGCTAGGTACCTCGCCATTTACTCCATTTCGCACTTTCTGCGCGCCAGAAGTAATCCAAATGGATGTTATAAGTCTCTAATTTCCACTATCTCGATGTTTTCGGATATTATGGAGAAGTTGCATGGTTTCTTAGGAAATCATTTCGGGGTGTGGCGCAGCTTGGTAGCGCGCTTCGTTCGGGACGAAGAGGCCGTGGGTTCAAATCCCGCCACCCCGACTCAGACTGGCGTAGATTGCTTCACGAGAAGTTTTCACAGGCAGTTGGTGGAGGCGTTTCGCAGTTTGTGATTCGTCTCCATTTTCTTATGTACATTCCATTTATTGCCACCGTATTAGACAATGATATGGCGCGAATGAGAGGGCAAATAGATGAAAATTGTGGTTGCTTATAAATGGGCGCCGAACCCACAAGACGCTTCTGTTTCTAATGAAGGCGTTGTTACCTGGGGAAATAAGCGTGCGATTTCGGAGTACGATCCGGTTGCGATGCGAGTTGCGCGACTATTGGCTGATGCCACTGGCGCTGAACTCATCGGTATTACAGCAGGCGATGTGAGTGCGGCGACGCCGAAAGCGACGCAAGCAGCAGCAGCTCGCGGACTTGATCAGCTCGTTGTGGTGGCGGACGAAACTTTGGCTGCGGCGTCGGCCGATACCTACGCACGTGTTTTGGCTGGTCTTGTGCGCCGGATTGGTGACGTAGATCTGATTATTGCTGGTGATTCCTCGGCGGATGTGGGCGGACGTTCAGTTCCAGCCCTTCTCGCGGCCTACTTGGGAATACCCGCTTTCGCCGATGTGAGCGAGATTTCTCCGCTTGACGACGGCCTCAAAGTCACGCGCCACTTCCAGGGTGCACACCAAGTGCTTAAACTGAACGGTGCAGCGGTTCTTTCTGTCACTACCGATGCCTCGTCAATCCCGTTGATCGGTATGAAAGACATTATGGCGGCTCGCAAGAAGCCGGTTGAAAAAGTGGACTTGGCGGAGCTGGAAATCGAAGTATCAGCTGGTGTCGCTGAGGTGACGGGCACCGAGAAGCCAGCAACTCGCGAGCGTAAGCATATTATTTTTGACTCTGCTGACGCTGCTAAAGAATTGGTGGCTGCGCTGCGTAGCGAAGGAGTGTTGTGAGCATGAGTGTTTGGGTTATTGCAAGTAGTTCTGCAAGTATTTCTTCAGTGCTTGCTGCTGCCGGGCAGGATGCAAACTTGCTGATCGTTGGCGACGACGCGCTCGCCGCGGCGCTCGCACAAGCTCCGGTTGTAAAAATTGTGCATGTCCGCACCAATACGGTGGCAGAAATGTACGCTCAAGCGGTGGGTGCATGGCTCGCTGAGCAGGGTGCACAAACAGTTTTGGCAGCTGATTTCGCTCCTGAGCGATCGCTTGCCGCGGCTGCAACGGCAGCTATGAACGGCACGTGGATTTCTTCGGCAATCGCCTGGGACAATTCTTCTCGCAGTGCAACTGTGCTGGTAGCAGGTTTGGCTCATGAAACAGTTTCCGTGCAAGGGCCAGTCGCTTTGACGCTTCCTGCTGGTGAAATTCCTGACGGTGGAAATGCAGTTGTTGAGATGCTGGAACTTACTCCATGGGATGGGGTTTCAGTGCTGGAAACGCAACCGATTGTGGCGTCGTCGGCAGATCTTTCGCGAGCCGACCGTGTGATTGGTGTAGGGCGCGGCATTGCAGAGGAAAAAGACCTTGCGATGATTAGCGAACTCGCCGAAGCGATTGGTGCGCAGGTGGGGGCTACTCGTCCGCTGGCGGAAGGGCATGGTTGGTTTGATTCCTATATTGGTTTGACTGGTCAGACCATTGCAGCAGAGCTTTATCTTGCGATTGGTGTGTCGGGGCAGATTCATCACGCTGGCGGTATCCGCGACTCGAAGATTATTGTGGCGATAAATGAGGATCCGCAAGCACCTATTTTCCAAGAAGCGGACTACGGCATTATCGGCGATCTGTATGAAGTAGTGCCAGCTCTGCAAGCTTCACTCTAGCCATAAAATACTAGTTTATGGCTTTGTGATGTACTGATTCACAAGCCACACACACTCGTCAAAAGTTGACATTACTGGGGGTTTTGGGCGCAAAAAGCACCCAAAACCCCCAAAAATTCTCTCCCACAGCTGAAAATTTAGGTCTTTAGTACCAGATCGTTTTATTGTGTAACTAAAGCACCCGTGTGTAAGTGCCGCCTATGGAACGGCAATGGCATGAAGTGTGAGCTAGAGAAGTCCTCTAGCCCCAAACATCTTTCGGGATGTCTGGAAAACGAAGGAAGCAATATGCTGAACATTATTGGTACCCTCATCTTTGGACTTGTTATTGGCGCTCTTGCCCGTCTATTCATGAAGGGCAATCAGAATATTTCGATTCTGGCCACGATGCTCCTTGGTGCATTGGGTGTAGTAGTTGCAAACGTAGTGCTGCAACTTTTCGGTTACCCGGCAGATACTGGTGGAATTGACTGGATTCGCTGGGCAGTATCGACACTCTGTGCAATCGTTGCAATTTCGATTTACCTCGGCGTGCGTTCTGGTTCGAATCGATAATCGAAAAAACGATAACCCATCAATCGATAGTTATCGGATCATAACTTAATACAAACGAGAAAGAGGGGCAGCCACCCACGCAATTCGGCTGCCCCTCTTTTGGGGAGTGGCGATTCTGATGCTTTTGGGGCACTACTTCCAAAAGCTGAACCGCCAGTTCTCACTTTGCACTCATACACGCAACGACGGGAGAAAACCCTCGGAGCAAGATTCGTCACTCTCGCCGTCGTCAATATCTAGTATGAGCACCCATTCTTGGATTACCCGCAAGTCTTTCTGAGAAAAGGCTGGGAATCCGATTTTTAGTGCGTGTGAAGCATATTTTTTGGCTCTAATTCGCCGAACATTACAATAATGTTGTGTGCGTCACAAGGTGGCACATGCTTGCTTGCGCTCAATCTTGCTTGATCCACGAAACGGCGAGAAAGCCTACTCCTGTACGTAGTTTTTCTTACCCACCAGGTGCCACAGGACCTCTACGCAGATTGCCCCTATGAAGCCGATACCCAAACCAGTGAGCATCATCATCTCATTTGAGGAGTCGAGTATGAAGAGCCGCTGTGTGAACTCGCAAGTGAAAATAATTGAATAGGCTACCAGTGGCAAGGTAAGAAGAAGTATCTTCCACCAATTCCAGGGGCGTGCAATGAGTGCCACCACCCAGGTTGCCGGCACAATAAGCGCCACCAAAGCTGCGGTGGATTCTTGTATATGACGCGCCGGTACATGCCCACCGGATGCCACCATATAGGCAGTAAAGGCGCACAAGCCAACAATCACGCCTGCAGGGGCAGCAAAGCTCAATACTCGCCTCACAAAGCCGTCACGCGCTCGCTGATTGTTCGGAGGTAATGCCAAGAAGAAGGCAGGAATACCGATGGTAAACCACCCTGTAATCGACACATGAATCGGCTGGAACGGGAACGGAACATTCGAAAGCAGCACAAGCGTTGCAATGAGCACCGAGTAGATCGTTTTTGTTAAGAACAGGTTGGCAACTCGCTCAATATTTCCGATCACCCGCCGACCCTCACCCACTACATAAGGCAAGGTAGCAAACTTATTGTCGAGCAATACGATCTTCGCAACGGAACGTGCCGCCGACGATCCCGTTCCCATCGCAACGCCAATATCGGAATCTTTCAGGGCTAGTACGTCATTGACGCCGTCGCCCGTCATTGCCACGGTGTGCCCGCGTTCTTGGAGCGCACGCACCATTTCTCGTTTCTGTGCGGGAGTCACGCGCCCAAACACCTGTGCGTTTTCCACGGTTTCTCCGAACGACGCCGGATCCGTGAGCGTGCGAGCGTCTACCGTTTCTCCCACATTGACGCCGAGCCTGCGTGTTACTGCGGCAACCGACTTGGCATTATCGCCGGAGATGATCTTGAGATTTACTTCCTGCTCGGCAAAGTAAGCCAATGTATCGGGGACGTCGTCGCGCAGCTTTTGATCGAAGAGCACCAGGGCGAGTGGGGTAACGTCGCGTGCCACATCGACGTCGGCAAAAGGCTTGTTCACTATGCCAAACATCAGCACACGTAGACCTTTATTACCGAACTGTTCTGCCTGATTTCCCGCCTGTGCGTTCGGATCGAGTACGTCCGGCGCGCCAAAAACGAAACTGTGTACGGCGTCGTCGTACTGGAAAGAAATACCAGCCCATTTATCGGCTGAGCTAAAAGGCTTGCGCTCGTGTACGTGCCACGCATGAGCTGGCTTTTTGAAGGCGTCGCACAGAGCTTGTGTGGTGGCATTCGGATCGGGGTCTGCCCAGGCGAGCTGGGCAAGAGCCTCGCGATAAGCCTCAGTGTTAGTATCAGCCAACGCTACAATCTGCGAAAATTCGAGCGTATTCTCGGTGAGTGTGCCAGTTTTGTCGGCACAAACCACGTCCACGCGTGCTAGACCTTCAATAGCCGGAAGCTCTTGAACCAAACATTTGCGCTTGCCTAGGCGAATCACGCCCAAAGCAAAGGCAGTGGACGTGATGAGAATGAGTCCTTCTGGAACCATGGGCACCAGCGCACCGGTGATCGCAAGAATTACTTCACGCCAATCTGCCGGGCCGTCCTGACGCATCTGCGCGATGATGGTCAAGATTCCCACTGGTATAAGGATCAGCGTGATGTATTTGAGGATCGAATCGATACCAGCTTGCAGCTGAGACTTGTGAAGCGTGAATTTCGATGCCTGGGTTGCAATTTGCGCCGCATACGACTCCGCTCCTACCTTCGATACCCGGAACTTTCCAGTTCCTACCACCACAAATGAGCCTGAGACTATAGGGTCTCCTGGCTCCTTGACCACCGGATCAGATTCCCCGGTGAGCATCGATTCGTCAACAGCTAGATAGTCCGCCGCGAGCACTTTGCCGTCCACCACGATCTGGTTGCCAGCTTTCACAACGACGACGTCGTCCAACACGAGCTCTTCTTGAGTCACCTCGCGTTCTTCGCCGTCGCGGAGCACAATTGGGTGCTCTTCGCCGATCAAGCTCAAGGATTCCAAGGTGGACTTGGCACGTAGTTCTTGCACGATTCCAATGAGAGAGTTCACGACGATAAGCACGCCGAATGCGCTGTTTATCCATGAACCGGTAATGGCAACCATGACAAAAAGTACACCCAAAATCGCATTGATGCGGGTGCAAACGTTATCGCGAATAATATTTGCAACGGTCTTGCCACTGCGGGGTGGAAGCTTATTTATCTGGCCATGCTCGATGCGTGTTTGTACTTCTGCCGCAGTAAGACCCTTGATTGTGTCAGGCGAATTCTGAGCCTGGTGAACAGTATTGTTCATGGCGTATCTGTTCCCTTCTAGCTGCGCTAGCATTGCATATGCACAGCATATCAGGCAGATACGTCATGAACTTATATTTCTTGTCATTAAGCTTCTTCGCTGACTAGCAACTCAATTTCACAAATTCCCGGACGTACTGCTGGGGATAGAACCATTTTTTTGGAATTATCGGAGGCAACGCACAAAAATCCGTCAAGTTGCCCACGATGCATCTCGCACATGATTGGATCGATACTTCCATCAATATCCACAAATGGGCATGCACGCATTTGGATTGTGTGTTGTGTATTGGGTTTGACAACTGCGTCATGTCCTGCTGCAGATGCGAGTAGACGCACTACTCCTAGCAACTGTGTATCGTCAAACTTTTTCACATCATCAAATGAGACGCCGATATCATCGAGGAAGTTTTCGACGTGTGGTTTGAGATCGGAAGCCCATTCCATACCCATCTCATACGCTTTTTTCTCTGGATCGGGTGCGCACTCTTTCAGCATTTCACAGATACCGCGCACGAACTTTGTTAAGTAGGCATCGGTGATGACTTCATGCTCAGGGGCTGTTGTGTAATATGCCCATGCAGGGCGACCACGCCCCGTCGTCTCAATCTTGCTACGCTCAACTAGACCAGCCGCTACGAGTGCATCAATGCTCTCACGCACCGAATTTTGATGCAGTCCTTGCATCTCGGCAATTTCGGCAATAGATAGCGGTTCAAGAAAGGTTGAAAGATATTTCAACATTGCTTGATGAGCGGGTGAAAGATTCATAATCGCGTTACATAAAACACCCGAACTTTTTGGGGGATTCACTCTCATCATTGACACCATTTCTCATTAAACCGACAAACCCAACAAATTGAACATACCAAACTATTCACAAACATTTCATATTTCGTGGTGCAGTGTTGATATTTGTACAATATTTACCAGCGGCACCAACCGTTCTGACAATATTTTGATTTGAATAATTATGCAAATAATAAGCGGCTCTGGGTGGGTATTTTAGAAATTTTCTGATTTACGAAATGAGTCCTTTAATTAAAGATTAAAGTATTTTTGGCGACTTTTTGCTACCGTGTTCCTGTAATTATCTCTTAAGTGATTTTCTATACATAGTGGGTATACACGGTTATATGGTCGTAAATGTGAATGCTGTCGACAATCGTCGCTGTTTGAGGTGGAATAAATTATATTTCAACTGTGATTGGCGCTAGGTTTAGTGGTTCACGGCTATTATAGAGTTATATGTGTTGTGTTAACAGCGGCTAGTTGAGATAAGTTTCCAGCTTTACCCTAAATTTTTCCTTGAAAGGATTTTCGTGCGCAGTTCAGTTTCAGCACCCACCTATGAACTCCGTGATTCATGGGGTAGAACTGCACACGATTTGCGAATCTCTCTTACGGATCGGTGCAATCTGCGTTGCTCATACTGTATGCCACCGGAAGGCCTTTCTTGGTTACCTACCGAAGAAACGCTCACCAACGATGAAGTAAACCGTCTTGTAAAAATCGCTGTTGAGCTGCTTGGAATTAATAAAATCCGTTTTACTGGTGGCGAGCCACTTTTGCGCAAAAATTTGGATGCCATTATTGCTTTCGCGCACGGATTAGAAACAGTTGATGGCACTGCGCCGGATCTTGCCCTCACCACTAACGCACTCAGCCTGGACAAACACGCTCACGCACTCGCAGCGGCAGGTCTGAACCGCGTGAATATTTCGCTTGATTCCATTGAGCCGCAGACATACGCGCATATCGCGCATCGTGATAGGCTTGCAGACGTTTTCCGTGGTATTGATGTAGCACTTGACGCTGGTTTGACGCCCGTCAAACTGAACGCCGTGGCTTTGCGGGGCGCAAATGAGGACGGGTTGAACGACCTCCTCCTCTTTGCTCTGCGCCGCGGATTACAGTTGCGTATTATTGAGCAGATGCCTTTAGGGCCACGAGAAACATGGTCGCGCAGCAATATGGTGCCAGAAGAAGAAATCCTTGAGATTTTTTCGCAGAAATTTGAGTTGACTCCCGCCCAGCACGGTCCTCATTCTCCTGCTCGACTTTGGAACGTTGCAGGGAGTGCCGATCATCCCGCGGGTCAGGTTGGAATTATTGCCTCAGTAACTCACCCCTTCTGCGGAACCTGTGATCGCACTCGACTCACTGCCGATGGGCAAATGCGCACGTGCCTCTTTGGGAACGTGGAAACCGATCTGCGCACGCCGCTACGTGCTGGTACTACTGACGACGAAATCGCAGCTCTGTGGCGCGATGCCATGGCTTTGAAAAAACCGGGTCATGGTATTGACGATCCCAGTTTTGTACAGCCTCAGCGGTATATGTCCGAAATCGGGGGATAGCCAGCGGAAGCGAAACCAACAATCAGGCGGAACCGACCCACTCGTCGGTGTCGTCGGTGAAAACTTGGCGCTTCCACACGGGTAACTTTTCTTTGATGGTGTCTACAATATCGACGATTGCAGCGAAAGATTCCTGCCGGTGGGCACTCGAAACCGCAGCTACCATTGCTAAATCACCAATATTGAGCACGCCTACGCGGTGATAGAGCGCTACTTGTACTTGTGGGTGGCGCTCCACGATCTCCTGTGCTACCTGCGCAATCACCTGCTCGGCTGTTGGGTGGCAACTGTATTCGATACCGGTAACGCCGCGACCGTCGTCGTGATTGCGAACTTTGCCTTCAAAGACGACGCACGCACCTGCTGCGTCGCTGTCCACCAAGGCGGCAATAGCAGCAGTGTTGAGGGCGACTTCGGACACTCCCGTGCCGCGGATCTGTGAAGTGGCGTTTACCATGATCTCCTACCGTGCTGAGAATTCTTCAAAATCTTCAAGACACACTAGCATGGATTTAGGAGGAATTATGAACGATATTAAACTTACGCACCTTGATTCAGCAGGCAAAGTGTGGATGGTGGACGTTACCGAAAAACAACCTACTGTGCGTGCTGCGCGTGCCCAAGCCAAAGTGCTGTGCTCTGAAACCGTGCTCGAAGCGCTGCGTAACGGAAGCGTTCCTAAAGGTGACGTGCTCGCCGTCGCCCGAATTGCCGGTATTTCGGCAGCGAAAAAGGTGCCGGACCTCCTGCCGCTTGCTCATACCATTGGAGTGCATGGTGCCGAGGTGGATGTGACGCTGCATAGCGATCACGTGCTCATCACTACTTGCGTGCGTAATGCTGATCGAACTGGCGTAGAAATGGAAGCACTCACAGCAGCCACGATTGCGGCGCTCGCGGTAATTGATATGGTCAAAGGCGTGGATCGCTCGGCGGTGATCAGTGAATGCGTGATCACCCATAAATCGGGAGGCCGTTCAGGCGATTGGGTGCGTCCTGGTTATGAGAGTGCCGCGCCCGGCTCGCAAGCGGACTAGATGCTTCAAAATCGCACGAAATACATCAAACTTAGTGTGATGCTAAGTCAATTAAGCCTTCGCTAAATTCTAGAAAGTTCTAGGTAATCTATGCTCAGCCCTGAAGAGTATCTCCAGCTTGTTATTCGTAATCTTCAACCACACGCATTACCAGCTGTAACAGTTGATTTTCATGAAGCGGTGGACCGAACCTTGGCTCAAGACGTTACGGCTCAGCTCAACGTGCCACCCTTTAATAACTCGGCAATGGACGGATTTGCTGTGCGTACAGTGGATTTTTCAGGTGGGCCGCCCTACGTGTTGCGGGTGGTTCGCGATATTGCGGCTGGTACGCGGGAGATCGACGGCGTTTCTAGTAGCGATGCTGGCGATGGTGCGATCGACGCTATGGCTGCGCGAATTATGACTGGTGCGCCGGTTCCAAGCTGGGCGGACGCCGTCGTCAAGATTGAAGATACGGAAGCTCCGCGCGGTGCATCGGAAGCGCCGGCGCAGGTGACGATTGGTGTTAAGCCTACTGCCGGGCAAAACGTCCGCTTTGCTGGCGAGGATGTGCGGGTGGGTGACACTGTGTTGAAAGCCGGCAACACGTTGAATGCGCTCGCGATTTCTACTCTCGTGTCGATCGGGCAAACGCGTGTGAGCGTGGTGCGTCAGCCGCGAGTTGCGGTTATTTCTACTGGTTCTGAGCTTGTGGATCCGGGAGTTGTTCCGGAATTTGGGCAGATTCCAGATTCTAATTCGGTACTCATTTCCCATTTGGCGCAGGCGGCAGGAGCCCAGGTGGTGGGCGTGTATCGCTCGGGAGATACTGCCCGCAGTTTCGCTCAAACGCTTGAATTAGCTGCTCAAGACGCCGATCTGATCGTTACGTCCGGTGGAGTTTCGATGGGAGCTTTTGATCCGGTCAAAGAATTTGGACAGGCCCACGGCTTCACGTTCGAAAAAGTTGCCATGCAGCCAGGCAAACCACAAGGTCACGGGATTTATCGCGGAGATTCGGGTGACGACGTCGGCGTGCTGAGTCTGCCGGGAAATCCCGTGTCGGTTGCGGTTTCTTTCGCGTTATTTGTGGCCCCTACGATTGCGAAGCTGTTGGGTAAAGAGGTGAGTGAACAACCAGAGCTCCTCTCGGCTCGTGCCGGTGCGTCGTGGAAGTCACCAGCAGGTAGGCGGCAATATTTGCCGGGAAAGTTGACGTGTTCTCGGGGCGAGCTGGAGATTACGCCGATCCATGCGCTCGGTTCAGGATCGCATTTGGTGGCTTCGTTGGCGCAAGCGGATGCGCTCGCGGTAGTGGAGGCAGACGTTGATCACGTTGCTCAAGGAGATCTGGTAAACATCCAGCTTATGGGCGTGAAGCGCTGGTAGTGAACGTAGGGATTCAAGCATAGTGCGAACCTGGGTAATTCATCCGCGGTGCGGAACCCTGCGCACCCGTCCGTGGTAGCGGACTCAGTGATCGTCGCCGTGCATCTGAGACACGGTGTGTTCGAGCATTGGTAGAAGCACGTTAAGGGCGTCTTTAACGCCATTTGGTGAGCCGGGAGCGTTTACCACTAAGACTCGGTGCAGACCTGTGACCAGTACTCCCGCTCGTCCGCGGGACAGAGCAGCGCCATGCACGCCACGTTTCCACCCCTCGTAGCGAATCGCTTCCGCAATGCCAGGAATATCGAAGCGCAGTAGGGTGTCCATGGCGCGCGCTGTGAAGTCTTGCGGCGCAATGCCTGTTCCGCCAGTTGTAAATACTAGGTCGACCTCGTGGATTGCGGCCGTTTGCACTTCTTCGGCAATGGAGCGCACGTCGTCGCGAGTCACTCCGGTGTAGAGAACGTCTACTCCGGCATTTTTCAGGAGGTTTACCGCGAGCGGGCCAGAGATATCGTCACGTAAACCGGCAGCGGAACGGTCGGAGATCGTGATGACGGCGGCGGTAATTTTCTTGGCGCTCATTACTTCCTCTTTACTATTTCAAGATAATTCTTTGAGAATATCTTAACCTAAGTATTGCTTGGAGGTGAAAAATTTTAATTGGCATTTTGCGATTGTGCTCATAAGCTGGAGGATAGTCGGAGTTTGCAGGGCAAAGCTACCTGCAAATACCGACCACCGCGCAGAAAGATTAACCTCAAGAAAGATATGCATGCCATGACTCAACGCTGCCGTCTACATTCTAAGCGAACGCAATTCTTGGTGATTGGGTTTGCAATAGTGGCAAGTATGCTGCTTGGGGCTTGTTCTAGCGCGTCACAGACGCACGGTGAGGGAACGACGTCGGGCGAAAAAGCAAACAACGCTAAACAGGAGCGTTCTGGCTCGTATTCGAACGCAAACACTGAAGAAATTACGGTATTTGCCGCAGCTTCCCTGAATGCGGCGTTTCCAGAAATCGCCGAGAAAGTGCTCGCTAAAGAATCTCCGCAGGTGAAGGTAACTTTTTCTTTCGATGGCTCGTCTGCGCTGGCTGAGCAGATCAAGAATGGAGCGCCGGCTCAGGTATTTGCCTCGGCCGACGAGGGAAATATGGCGAAAGTATCCGATTTCGTGAATACCCCTGAGAAATTCGCCAGCAATTCGCTCAGTTTGATCGTGCCGGCCAATAATCCGGCGCACGTGGCGTCGATTGCCGATCTTCGCGGCACTAAACTGGTGATATGCGCTGCTCAGGTGCCTTGTGGTAAAACTACGAAGAAACTTGAGGAGCGCCTTAAGGTTTCCTTGGAGCCGGTTTCTGAGGAACAAAGCGTGACGGGCGTGCGCACAAAAGTTGAGTCCGCAGAGGCCGACGCCGGGTTCGTCTATCGCACGGATGCGCAGCTTGCGGGCGAGAAAGTGAAAATCGTGGAAGTGCCCGAAGCTGCTAGCGTTTCTACCACGTACATGCTTGCTACATTGAAAAACAGCTCTGAATCTGCGGCTGCGCAAGCTTTTGTTGATGCCGTAAAATCTCCAGCAGGGCAAGAAATTCTTCACAAGTACGGCTTCGTGCCAGCGAAGAATTTGTGAAGATCATTCTGAATCCGAAAAATAAGGATATTCATGCGTTTTCTCCCACGATGGCTTCTCGCGCCGGCGATGATCGCTGTCGTCTTTCTCAGCCTCCCGCTCGTGGCGATAGCCGTGCGGATCCCGTGGAGTAGCTTCTTTACAGTGCTCCAAAGCGGCGCGGCTCAAGACGCGATTGAACTTTCGCTTCTTACGTGCGCGGCTTCGACGCTCCTGAGTGTTGGGCTGGGCTTTCCGCTTGCGCTAGTTTTTGGACGGGCCGGTGAGCAGGGGAAATTGCCGTGGTGGCTTGCCGTGTTGCGCGCTCTTGTTACGGTTCCTCTGGTGATGCCGCCGGTGGTAGCTGGAATTGCGCTACTCACCACTTTTGGACGCAATGGTATTCTTGGCGGTTCGCTTTCTGCGTTTGGAATCTCGATACCCTATACTACCTGCGCAGTTGTGCTTGCTCAAACCTTTGTGTCGATGCCGTTTTTGATCGTAACCGTTGAGGCGGCGGTGAAAACTCAGGGTACTGCCTACGAGCGCAGAGCCCATCACCTTGGCGCGAGCCGGTGGCGGCAGTTTTCGCGTATTACTGTGCCCTTACTCATGCCATCTTTGCTGGCAGGAGCGGCGTTGGCCGCGGCTCGGAGCCTCGGCGAATTTGGCGCTACAATCACATTCGCAGGTTCAATGCAGGGCATTACTCGCACATTGCCATTGGAAGTTTATCTTCAGCGTGAGGTGAACGTGGACACGGCGCTTGCGCTTTCGATGGTGCTCATCAGTATTGCGCTGCTGCTCACCTTGGTTACCAATGCGCTCGAATCTTATGGTTCGCGTCGTTTTCGCAGGTCTGCCAGTGTAGCTGCGCAGATTTTGGACGACGACGCTGCCGCTGCTGTGCCTGCCGAGCGTTCGGTGTTGCCACAACTACAGCCCTCATGGCCTGTGCTGCCGCCTGAACAGCAAATGCGGTCTGAACGTCAAGAGCAGCATGAACATTACGTGCGGCCTGCTCAGCCTGCTCAGCCATGGAAAATTCGCGTAGATGTGCCCGACTGGAACATTGACATGGAGATCGCATCAAGCACACACAAAGTTCTGGCACTTATTGGCCCGAACGGTGCTGGGAAATCTACCACAGCCCGCTTTTTAGCAGGTGATTTACCGAGTAATAAACTGGGAAGCCGATGCCGTTCGCAGATTCAGGCAAAGATCGGTTTTCTGCAGCAAAATCCGGCGCTTTTTCCGCATATGTCGGTGCTGCATAATGTGGCGTTTGGGCCGCGTTGCCAGGGGAAAACTCCGCAGCAGGCGTTAGACATAGCGCGGCAAGAGCTCGTAGCGGTGGGAATGGCGGATTTTGCTGATTTCGCGCCGCATGAACTCTCGGGTGGGCAAGCCCAGCGGATTGCGCTTGCCCAGGCACTGGCAGTGCGTCCAGATCTACTCGTTCTCGACGAACCCTTTGCGGGTATCGATTTCCAAGCCCAATCGATTTTGCGAAATATTATTCACCAGCGCACGCGCCAGGGGCTCGGTGCTGTGTTGATTACCCACGAACTGCTTGATGTGGTGTCGCTTGCCGATGATATTGCTGTGCTTGAGCAGGGCAGACTCGTTGCCTGTGCTCCCATCGACTCCATTATCAACAATCCTCCCAATGAATTTGTGGCCTCATTCTTGGGAGTAAATTTGCTGGTAGGAGAGTATTTCGACGAGGCTGTGCGCGTCACGTCCACACTCGCTGTGCATAGCACTGACGTTGACGACATAGTTTCGCAAGGTGCTATAGCGGCAGCAATTTTCGATCCTGCGGCAGTCGCGCTTCATGCACACAAAACTGGTGGTTCTCCACGCAACTCGTGGAACGGCATCGTCACGCGCATTCAGATGCAGCACGCGACTGCGCTGGTATCGGTGCTTATCGACGGCGCGCATGCAATAAAAGCCTTGGTGACGGCGTCGGCAATGGTGCAACTTGACCTGCACGAAGGTAAGGAAGTGACTGCCGAAGTCAAAGCGACGCAGGTGAGAATTACTGCGCGGGACTGATCGGGATGTCTACGTCAGTGGCGTGGAGGAGGTCGATGAATTTGATTCGGCCTACGAGCGGTGTTCCGATGCCAGTGATGATTTTAATAGCTTCGATAGCCTCAATCACGCCTGTTTGACCAGGTAGTGCGCCCAGTAATCCGATTTCCACGCCGCTTGGAATGGCATCGACTGGCGCTTCGTGGGGAAATACGTCGCGCAAGGTGATACCGTTCGGAGCTGGCATTCCGTGTTCGACGGCGCTCTTGCCACTCCAAAACACCGATACTTGAGCTTGCCAGCGCTGTACAGAAGCCCAGACCATCGGTTTTTGCGCACGTGCAGCCGCATCCGAAATAACAAAACGCACTTTTTGGTTGTCGGTTCCTTCCACTACAATGTCGTAATCTGCGAGGATGGCATCTACATTGGAATCGTCAAGCCGTAGTTGGTAGGTGTTTATCGTGAGGCTCGGATCCAATTCGAGCAGGCGTCGCTTGGCGCTGCTGACTTTTGGCTCGCCAATTGCGGCGTTGGAATGGATCACTTGCCGTTGCAGATTTGATAGTGAGACGACGTCGTCGTCCACAATGCCAATTGTGCCGATACCTGCCGCGGTCAGGTAGAGAAGAGCGGGTGAACCTAAACCACCAGCTCCAACCATGAGCACGCGAGCGTTGCAGAGGCGACGCTGCCCCTCTTCGCCCAGTTCAGCAAGCACGAGGTGGCGAGCGAAGCGCTCCTTTTGGGCGGGCGTTAGTTCAGCGCCCACATCAACGAGTGGCTTCACGATCAGCCTCCTGCGAAAGGTGGGAGAACGTCGATAGAGACGCTACCAGCAGGAATGATAGTTTCGCTGCTTGCGTGGCGCCCATCGAGAAGAAAAGAGCTGAAACCGAGGATACGCACGAGATCGCTTCCGTTGGGTAGCGATGCGTGCTTTGTGGTGATTGCGTCAATCAAAGTGGCGATTGTGGAATTTTCAGCCAGAGCGTAGGTGTCCTCGGTAATTCCGGCCGCGGCGGCGGCGGAAGCAAAATATCTTATTTTAATGTTCATACGGCTCCTTACAGGAAGAATAATCGGTAGCTAGACTACTTGGAAAATGCCGTTGTGGGGAAATTATTCTGCGGGTGGCGGGAGTGGTGTTGCAGTGGTTGCTGAACGTAATACATTAGGCATATGAGATGCGAATGCTTCTTGAACTTCGTCTACTAAATCGCGCATCGCAGCGACTGCAGCGTCAGCGTCACCCGCGTAAATGGCCCGCGCTATTTGTTCGTGATTGTGAATGGCGCGGGGCTCCGGTACTGGTGGCATGAGATTAAGTTGAGTACGCCATGTGAGCACTGATTCAATCACAGTAGATAGAGCAGCGAACATTTCGTTCCCGCAGGCCTTGAGGATTAGGCGATGGAAACGAATGTCCCACTCCATAAACTCCGGTCCCGCACTCTCTAAGCCGAGTTCCACTACTTTCAAGCCCGCTTTAAGAATCTCTGTGCGCTCATCACGAGACGCATATTTGGCAGCAAGCGCAACGGCTCTCGTTTCAATTGCCATTCGCAGATCTGTTAGCGATTCCATTTGGCGCTCGCGACCTTCACCGGAAAGACGCCATCTGATTACGTCAGGATGGAACACGTTCCAATATTGCATTGGTTGAACAATTAAGCCACGACGACGTTGCGCCACGGTGAGACCGCATTCTTCCAGTGAGCGCTGTACGTCGCGTGCTACGGTACGTGAGCACTCAAACTCCGCTTCTAAGTCGGCTAAAGTCATCACCGAGCCTGCTGGGAGAATTCCGTTGGCGATACGTGGACCAACTATTTCCAGTATGCCTCTATGTCGCGATCCGGGTGTATCCATAATTCCTAAACACTAGCATTTTTATGCTGCTACTGATAGTACTTTGGTGGCTATTGCATTGACTATTTCGGTGCAGAAGATACCTGCGTGTCAAAAAGATATTTTTATTGCTTGTTAAAAGTAATACCTTTAGACTAGATTAGTCTTAACTAATCACAAGGCAGTGGTTAGTTAGGTTCCTTTGTTGAGATGAAAAACATTCATCTGAGCGAATTCTCCTGAATGGACAGGCGAATTAAATTAGGCACCTAAATCAACTCACATATGGAGATAACGTATGAAACCGATTCTTCTTGCGGCTGAGCCTTGGGTACAAACGATGAGCGCAGGGCCGTTGCTACTGATTGCTGTAGCAGCAATTGTGCTGATCCTCGTCTCTGTAATCCTGCTCCGCCTGCATGCATTTCTAACCCTTATTGTTGTGAGCTTATTAACGGCGGTTGCTGCTGGTATTCCTGCTTCACAACTACTATCAACTCTCACCAATGGATTCTCGTCCACTTTGGGATCTGTTGCGCTCCTTGTTGGAATTGGTGCAATGCTCGGAAAGCTGGTTGAAGCTTCCGGCGGTGCGAAAGTTCTGGCTGACTCTATGGTGCGTATCTTCGGAGAGCAGCGTGCACCTCTTGCGCTTGGTGTGGCATCACTTATCCTTGGCTTCCCAATTTTCTTTGATGCCGGATTTATTGTGATGCTGCCAGTTATCTTTGCTGTTGCACACCGACTTGGCGGGAACATTTTACTCTACGCAATTCCTTCGGCAGCGGCGTTCTCCGTGATGCATGTATTCCTTCCGCCACATCCGGGTCCGGTCGGCGCTGGCACAATTGTTCAGGCGAACATGGGGCTTGTGATGGTGCTTGGTATCGTCGTAGCTATCCCATCGTTCTACGTTTCCGGTGTTCTTTGGGGGCGTTACTGTGCCAAACATACGAATTTCAAGTTCCCGAACTTGTTTGGAACGATTGATGATGCTGATCTACCAAAGACGTTTCCACCAGTAGGCACCGTTATTTTCACACTCGTACTGCCTGCACTATTGATCTCGTTGAATACTGGCGTGAACGCCCTAGTACAGTCTGGCGTAATCGATGGTGTGGTAACCAAAGCTGAGACAAACACTAAAGCGCCGACGTCAGCCTTTGTTGAAGTGCTTCTACAAATCGGTCAAACTCCAATTGCATTGTTGATCTCAACTTTCATTGCCATTATTTTGTTGGGTCGTTATATCGGTACAGACCGTATTGGACTTGAGAAGATTATGGATTCGGCTCTTGGTCCAGTTTGCTCAGTTATCCTAGTCACCGGAGCGGGTGGCATGTTCGGTGGCGTGTTGCGTACATCAGGAATTGGTGGTGCGCTATCCGATACTATGAATAACCTCGGTATTCCATTGTTGCTAGCCACCTATCTTGTATCGGTAGCGTTGCGTCTCGCCCAGGGTTCCGCAACGGTTGCGCTCATTACGTCGATCTCTTTGATGGCACCTGCAGTCGCAGATGCTGGACTAAGCGATCTTGGCGTTGCCTGTATCGTGCTTGCTGCTTCGGCTGGATCTGTGTTTGCCTCGCATGTCAACGATTCTGGATTCTGGCTTGTTGGTCGTCTCCTTGGCATGGATGTGAAAACCACTCTTCGCACATGGACAGTGCAGCAGACGCTCGAATCCGTCGTTGGATTTGCGCTCGTAGCGCTACTGTATGTGTTTGCATGAATGGCATAACTGCTATCGATTGATTGAAGAAAGACTATGAACACAACTCGCGAACCAATCCACGTGATCATTATGGGCGTAAGTGGCTCGGGCAAAACCACAGTCGCTGGTATTTTGAGTGATCGGCTCGGATGGGCTGTTGCTGAAGCGGACGATTTCCACCCGCAAGCAAATATCAGCAAAATGGCATCAGGTGTTCCCCTTACTGATGATGACCGCTGGCCGTGGCTGGAATCTCTCCGCACGTGGATGCAGGACAAAGAATCGTGTGGTGAAAGCACGATTGTTACCTGTTCGGCGTTGAAAAAAAACTATCGTGACGTTCTTCGCCAGGGTGGTACGCGAGTTGTGTTCATGCATCTCGACGGCGATCGTGACCTTTTGGCGCGTCGTCTCGCCGCTCGGACTGATCATTTCATGCCGGTAGGCCTGCTTGACTCACAATTTGCTACTCTTGAACCTCTTGCGGCTGACGAACTTGGGCATATATGTGATATTGCAGCGACTCCGCAGAATATCGCTTCTGAAATTGAAGCTTTTTTGGCACAGGACTGGCAAGAATATGGCGGGCTGACAAAAATACGCGATCACATGCTGTCTGTTGAGAAGCGTGGGTCGTCCTCACATCCGGCACGTGCGGATATTGGCGTGTATGGTCTTGGGGTCATGGGCGCAGCTCTCGCACGAAATCTCGCTCGCAAAGGATATACAGTAGCCGTAACGAATATTGATTCCTCTGTAACTCAACAATTTCTTGCCGATTTTGGTGATGAGGGGGATTTTATTGAAGCTACCGCAGTAGAGGATTTTGCAGCTGAGTTAAAGACGCCTCGTGTTGCAATGCTTATGGTGACTGCTGGGCAAGCTGTTGATTCAGTGTCAGCGAGTTTAGCAGCATATTTCTCTCCTGGTGACGTAATCGTTGATATGGGTAACTCGCACTTTGGTGACACATGTAGGCGTCAAGAACACTTTGCCCATGCTGGTCTTCATTTTGTTGGGTGCGGGACGTCTGGCGGACAACAGGGTGCTCTGTTAGGACCAGCACTTATGGTAGGCGGTTCTGCCCACGCATACGCACGACTTGGCGCGATGTTTGAAAGCATTGCGGCAAAGGCCGACGACGGTGCACCTTGTTGCGCACACGTAGGTGAAAACGGTGCTGGACATTTCGTGAAAACGCTCCATAACGGAATTGAATACGCCGACATGCAGCTAATTTCTGAAGCTTACGCGCTCCTACGCAGTGGGTTAGGGATGTCTGCTCCTAGTATCGGCGAGATCTTCGCTGAATGGAATCAAGGTGAGTTGAACTCATATTTGACTGAAATAACTGCCGATATCCTGATCCGTGAGGATTCGCCAGGAGTTCCACTTGTGGATGTTATTGATGATGCTGCCGGTCAAAAGGGAACCGGTTTGTGGACGGCGCAAATCGCTCTTGAGTTAGGTGTTCCGGCAAGTATTCTCATTGAAGCGGTGCAAGCTCGGGTACTATCGGCTGTTCCATACCGCTCCCGCAATGCGCAGCGCAATATTATGGGCGGCGATACTGATAGCCAGCGTTGGAGCGAAAACAGTAGTGGCACTGTTGGCGATTTCGAAGAAATGATTGAACACGTGCGACGTGCCCTGTATTTAGGAAAAATCGCCTCGTATTCGCAGGGATTCTCGATCATTGATGCCGGATCGCTCGAATACGGCTGGGATATTAACAAAGCGCAGGTGGCACTTAATTGGCGTGCTGGCTGTATCATTCGCGCGGAATTGCTGGAAAAGATAAGCGACGCATTTTCGCAAGAGCCTGAACTTGATCTATTGCTCGCTTCGCCACTGTTTAGAGGTGTGATTGATGAATATCTTAGTTCGTTGCGAATCGTCACGGAACTGGCTGTATCGGCTGGTGTTCCTGCGCCGGCATTGTACGCAACGTTAAGTTATCTTGATTCATTGCGAAGTGATCGGCTTCCCACAGCACTTATCCAAGCACAGCGTGATTGCTTTGGGTCGCATGGCTTTAAGCGGGTAGATAAAGACGGGGTATTCCACGAAGAGTGGTGATCGCTTTAGCGATCATTGATCATTAAGTACCGTGTATTGATCAGTGCCGAATTTTGGGGCGGTTGGCGCAACTTCTCGATATGTTGCGATGTTTGCGAAACCGCCCCATTTTTTGGTCTATGATGTCGATTACTTTGTCAAGTATTCTGTTGTTCGAAGTTCTTTGTATTTGTACAGAATGATGCCCATCGCGATCAGTTCAATGAGTGGCATTGCTGATACCAGCATTGACCACGGAGATTCAGGTTTGATCGCGCCAGAAATGAGGATGTAATCCCACCACCAGTGTAGAAGAATCATCACTGTAATATTCTTCGTGTACATATAGAACACGCCGTATACAAGTCCGGCAAGGAACGTCATCAATAGTTGGGTGAAAGTGCTTTTTAGTGTCTGGCCCGCGATGAGGTTAAACGCGTGAAGTGCCGAAAATATTACAGCACTTACGAGGATTGTGTGAGCAGGAGAAACGTCTTTCAGTAAGGACGTGATCACGATCTTACGAAAAGTCAGTTCTTCTGAAATGCCCACGGCAAGCATCGCCATAAAAGGAACGATGAACGCCTTGGTAGCAGATGCCTGAGATATAATCACGTATCCGCCAACAATCACTGTAGGAACTAAAGAAATCAAAATAAGTTTCCATCCGAGCGGCTGTGATGGATTAGGAAGCTGGTAACCGTCACGGCTGAAGTAGCTGTAAGCTATTAAAACAACTGCCATGATTGCATGTGGTACAAAGATTGCATGAATAAACTCTTTGCTTCCATAAGTCGCACCTAAGCCATATTTTGCATATGCCAATACTGAGATTTCGAAAAGTGCGTAAAGGGCAAGCACTACAATATACGGTCGTGATGAAATCTTATCCATAATGAACCTTTCGTCTGAAAACGCCTATATATAGAGTTATTAGAACTCATCGTAGATGTCAAGAAACTGTTATAATGAACTTGTTCATATACTCACATACTCATGTTTTATGGTGAGCTAGATGTCGCATTGATGAGGGGTGGACAGTTCCACATAAGAGCTAATGTCTATCGGTGCTTCATCACTTGTCAAGCTTACTAAGTGTGATCGCCCACATCGATAACCGCAATAGTGTGCGTCAATGAAATACAGAATCTTGGTAGCACAAGCTGAGTAACCATTAAAAGAGAATAATGCCAAACTTACTCGAGTCAAAACTTTTTGCATCTAACCCCGAGTCCTTACTCGACAGCTCGCCACTAGCCCATGAGCGTAGGGCTTACAGAGATACAAAAATTCCCTCAGAACACAGCGGTATTCTGAGGGAAAATGGCGGTGACGGTGGGATTTGAACCCACGGTAGCTATTAACTACACAGCATTTCGAGTGCTGCACCTTCGGCCGCTCGGACACGTCACCTCGGCTTGTAATCCTATCGGTAATTTCCCGCAATCTACAACTCTGGCATCTCAGATGCTATCGACTTCACACGCAACGTCTGTTGGAACCAATCTTTTACCTGGTCGCTGGTCTGCGTCTCACATACTCCACCAATCACTTCAACCCTGTGCGGCAAACGTGCGTCCCTCAACACGTCGCGCACACTACCTGCCGCACCAGCCTTCGCGTCCCAAGCGCCAAAAACCACACGCGAAATGCGCGAATTTATAATCGCACCGGCACACATCGTACACGGCTCCAAGGTGACCACAAGCGTACAGCCACTGAGATTCCACCCTCCGAGCGTCGTCGCCGCAGCTCGTAACGCATTGACTTCAGCGTGACCTACCGGATCGGCGTCGGCCTCGCGAGTATTGAACCCCTCGCCCACCACCAGGCCATTGCTATCGACGACGACGGCGCCCACCGGCACGTCGCCAAGCTGTGCGGCGCGTTCTGCGAGAGTCATAGCATATGCCATGAGCTTGGATTCATTTTCAAACATATCTCTATGGTATTACCCTTAGCGGCCTAGAACACGGTACATTTAAGGTATGAAACTTCAGGTGATTGACCATCCTCTCGTAACCCATAAACTGACTGTGCTTCGTGACGAAAATACGCCGTCGCCAGTGTTTCGCCAGCTCGTTGAAGAGCTGATTATGCTGCTCGCATACGAATCCACGCGCAACGTATCGATCACGCCCAAAGCTATTAACACCCCGGTAGCGCCGATGACGGCCGCTAAGCTCTCGAAACCACGTCCGATCGTGGTTCCGATTCTGCGCGCAGGTCTCGGCATGCTTGAGGGTATGACGCGTCTGATGCCGACGGCGGAGGTCGGCTTCCTTGGACTGAAGCGTGACGAAGAGACGCTTGAGGCGATCACGTACGCCAACCGTTTGCCTGATGACCTCACCGATCGTCAGTGTTTCGTGCTTGATCCGATGCTTGCCACTGGTCATACGCTCATTGCAGCTATCGATTATCTCATCGAACGTGGAGCGAAGGACGTTACCGCGATCTGTATTCTTGCTGCTCCTGAAGGTCTAAAGACGCTTGAAGAGCATATCGGGGATCGGGGAGATGTGAAGATCATCGTTGCCGCAGTAGATGATCATCTCAACGAAAAAGGCTTCATTGTGCCAGGATTGGGTGACGCCGGCGATCGTCTTTACGGTGTGGTGGACTGATAGCGGACTGGTAGCGGGCGCCTGGCAGGGCGCGCACTCGCAGCACTGCGGATCAGCAGCGTCGACGACTAGGTGCGCAGTGGACTAATCGTTTTTAATTTGACTATTTATGGAGTAGATATGGGTAAGAAGAGCCGTCGTATTAAGGAAAACAAGCCAAAGCGCGCTCGCGTGCAATTTGTGGATCGTCCTTTTGAGGGGCTACCTTTCGAAGCTGATCTCGTGGCCATGAGTGAGATCATTCCGGCAGCAACACTGCCAGTGCGAACCACTGAGGAGCACGGAGCGGAAGAGATTTTGCTGGTCACGATGTTGCCACAAATGGTGGGAGCTATTCGTCGTTCGGATGGAAAACTGCTGGTGGCTGCGCAGACGGTAATGAGTTCTGGTGCTGCGTCCACTGATATTGCAGATCGAATCTTGTGGGGTCTTGAGCTGGAAAATGGCGAGACTTTCAACCAGACGGAACAGCCTGAGCCTGGCTCGCGTCTGCAAGATATTTTGGATCTGAGCTTCGAATCAAAGCTGCAACTCGAAGAAGATTTTGGTTTCTGGATTGGTGAAGACGAAGCTTCTAAGCCAGATGTGGCTGAGGCGATTAAGCAGACTAAAGACCAGATCATTCCAACTGCGCTGGTAGAGGGAGTGGAAGGTGCGTTCTGGACTCGTATGCAGCGCGAATTTGTACGTTGGGTACGCAAAGAGGACGAAGATTCGATTCTTAACGCCTTGGCTCGCTTGCAAACTCGCCGTGAACTTACTTTTGACGGCGCACGGTTCGTAGGTGCATTCCGGGCGCAAGGTCTGCTTATTCCGGTGTTTGAGCTGGAGCCAGGAACTGAAGCCAGCGAACTTTCACAGCCAATGGCTGAGTTCGACAAAGTGTTGACGGCCGAGATCGATTCGAGTGCAGCTTTGACACCAGATGAGCGCCGTGCAAAGGCCGGCATCGTTTCTCGTCAAGTAACTCTTCGCTAATCGATCACATAGATAAACAATAACAATGGCAGGTGCACGTTAGTCGCGTCGCCTGCCATTGTTATTACCCAGTCACCCGCAGCGGTAATATGTGAGTTTCCATTCTCCAATTGCGAAACCTTGCACATTTTAGGGAAACTCTTTGCAAAATCCGTATAATTTGATGTGTGAACGTACAAGAAAACCAGCGCATCGCCGTCGTCATCCCTGCAAAAGACGAGTCCGAAAGAATAGGTGCAACTATTCGCGCTGCTTGGGCGCTTCCACGAGTTGATTTGGTGATCGTCGTCGACGACGGTTCCGAGGACGATACGCAGAAGGTGGCACGCGCTGCAGGCGCCACAGTGGTGCGACATTCCCATAACCGCGGAAAAGCTTCCGCGATGGGCACAGGTGCGTCGGTGGCTGGAATGCGTGACGCCAAGGGTGCGCCGCCACGTGCGTTGCTGTTTTTAGATGCCGATTTGGGTGACTCCGCCGCTGAATGTGCACCGCTGATCGATCCGATTCTCACTGGTAATGTGGACTGCACAATCGCATATTTACCACCGCAGGCAGGCGCGGGAGGTCATGGGTTTGTGACGGGTCTTGGGCGCAAGGCGATTGAAAAACTTACTGGGTGGTCACCACAGCAGCCGCTCTCTGGTCAGCGGTGCATCACGCGTGCTGCTTTTGACGCTGTTCAGCCGCTAGCCACCGGATGGGGTGTCGAAGTGGGTATGACCATCGACCTCCTCACGGCAGGTTTCACAGTACAAGAAGTGCCGTGTAATCTTAAGCATCGTGCGACGGCAAACGACCTCTCAGGGCAGATTCACCGCGCTATGCAGTATAAAGATGTGCTGCTTGCTGTAAATAGCCGCAAATTGCGACGAGTTGGAGTTAGCAAATCACAGCGCAATTCTAAGCCAAGCATCGCGGGCGAGCCCTATAACTCCTACCAGGAGAATTAATCGGGCATCGCGAAGCGCTGCGTGATCCTGGCAGGTTACGCTTGCTTGCGGGCGTGCTAGCTTAGTTGCACAAGTTAGCGCCGTGCGCTCACTGCCGGTACCAACCATAGTGGGCCGCCAAAGAAAATTCCCATCATTGGTAGCACGAGTCCAGAATCATTAATCAACAATCCAACAAACACCATGGCGACGGTAGCCATAAAAGCTATCCACAGGTCGGCGGAAATGGCGGAGCGTTCAGCCGCATTAGTCATAGCGCCACCGGCATCTACGCTATCTGGGCGGATGAGAGAAGCAATGCCTGAGCGGTGCCGCACTGCAAACCATACGCCAACCAGCACCAACGGAATCACAATAATCCACACGAAAGTTGGCGCCGACGTCGTCATCCATTCGAATTTTCGAGCGATCACCTTAAAAACGTCGCCGGATACGATCGAATCAAAGAATCGGCCAAAATGTGACCAGTCCTCCTCCGGTTGACGCCAATCGAGGTAGGAAATACCGAACATGCCAGCGAGTCCGGCGCCGCCAATGAGCAGCAAGGAGACCCAACTCATTCTCCGCTGTGCCTCTAAGAACGCAATCAGCACAAAAGCTACAAACAATGCCGGAGGTCCGCCAAAATCAGCGCCAATACTTGGCGCGCCGTCGATTACCACGGCAAAAAATCCGATAGATAACAGCACCGCAATTCGTATCCATGACGGCGCTGAGCGGGCACGCATTTTTTCAAACAAATACCCGGTAATGAACAATATCGAGGTGGCGAAAAGTACAAATGGTGCGTTGCTTAAGCCGTAAAAACGTCCGCCGGACTGCGGTTGGTCACCCATGATCGAAGAAAAATGCAAAGGCGAACCCAGCACCGCATCAACGCTCAGAACCACTGTGGTAACAGCAGCGATACAGAACGAACCAGCACAAAGATCCCTTTTCGTGATGAATAAAGCGATTGTTCCTAGCAACGCGGCCAGAAGCACCACGAATAAGATCAAAAATATGTGAGCATGGGGGAGGCGCCACCACGGGACTAAATTGAGCAAGAACGTGGAAATCGGCAGTGCCGCAACTATAAGCAATCCGAACGCAACAAACGACGGCGCGCGCCAGCGTCGTGCTCCCAGTTCCGGTGCCGTTTCGCTTGGTTCTTCTGATGATGGTTGAATCTCGTTAGCAAGCTTTGTTGAACGTGAGCTCCGGCGTCGCACATAAAATAGCGCTACGGAAATGAACAACAACGATATTGCCGAAAACAAAATATAAAAAGGCCCTACAGCAGGGCGAACTGCCGTCGCGCGTGCCTCAACATCGGTGAAGTAGGTGAGGCGTTCTTGCGCAGAACGGTCGTCGATAGCGAAGCGGATCGGGCTACCGGTGAGGCTCGATATATTAGGCAGTGCCAATAGCTTGCCTAAGGTCGGCAATACGTCGGTGAGCTGGACAATTCCTGGTTGGCGGGTTGAACTGGCATGAGCAAGCGCGCCGGCACCAGTCTGCTCCGTCTGTGGCGTGCGCACCGCGAAATATTGCATTTGCGCGGTGATCTGATCTGAGTCGGCAACAGAGGCAATCAGCACGGTAGCGGCCGGATCGATCTTGGCAAGAACGGTTCCCAAAGCTTTGTCAATCTGCTTCACGCTGGCCATGAGCTGCTCGGGAGCTTGTTGAGGCTGGGAAAAAGCAGCTTTAAGCTCAGATCCCGCTTCGGCATGATTTTCCTGACCGAGTGGCCAATCAGGGTGGCGGGCGTCGCCGAGATCCACAACTACGATGTCATACTGCGACAACGGCGCCTTCATATCTTCCACACGCGGGAAATAATCGCCAGTTACCTGCCCAGATTCGTCTGCTACAGCAAGAGCAGCGCCTGTGCCTACCGCTGCAACACGTTTTCCAGCGCTCTTAAGCTGCTTGCCAAATAATCCAAGTGTCGGATTGTAGGCATTTGACTCATTTGCGCCAACGTAATCAGCCCAGTTGCTAATCGCCAGTGTACGCCCTAATTGACCAGTGGCTTTAGGCTCAGGAAGAAGCGCACACGAATCGCCATTCGCACGCGCCGAGGTAGTGCGCATACCAGTATTAACGGTGAGCCAGCCGTCGTCAGGGCAAGTAGTTGTATCGAGCGTGCGCACAACATTGTTTGCGCTCGCGGCTTTACCGGCAAATTCGGCGAGGTGAGGCGTGGTTTGCGGATTGACGTAGGACCACTGCACACCAGAAAAACCGATGAAGACGACGGGCGAGTGGTTTGCTTCTTTCGAACCTTTAGTATTGCTCGCCGCGCTCAAAGCTTGAGTTTCGCTCGTCGGGCGCAATAATAGCGCACCAAAAATCGCACAAATTGCTACTACAACAGCAATAAGGAGCATTGCTGGCGATTTTCGGCTAAGTATTGGTTGGCTCACGTGCGGGAGTCTACTTTCTAAGCGGATTTCTAAGCGGAAAACAGGCTTTGGTGGAAAACATCATAATCTAGCTGCGGCATTGTCAACCACGAAGGTAGCTTTGCAGTTTAATACGCACACTTGGATCATATTTCCCAATCCAATCCTACGATACTCAACTACTGTTTCCCGATCTCATTCACTTTCCGCATAGTATTCACTGGGAGCGCTTCGTTTCTAAAAGCATTACAGTGGTAAAAAGCTAAGCACTGTGAGGAGAATATATGGATGGCGTAACTACATCGGCGCACGCGGCTGCCACAACCAGCCCAACCCGTTTCGCATTTCTCGGTCCGCGCGGCACTTTTTGCCAGCAGGCGCTCAATGCCATCGCTCCTGAGGACTCCAATACCACGCATATTCCTGCAATTGACGCTCCCCGCGCAATAAAAATGGTGCGCGAGGGCGAGGCTGATTTCGCCGTCGTCCCTATTGAAAATTCGGTCGAAGGTGGCATCAACGCAACTCTCGACACCCTCGCACAAAGCGCCGACCTGATTATCGGTGCCGAAGTACTGCAACAGATTTCCTTCGTGCTCGCTGTTCGCCCTGGAACGAAGCTTGCGGGCATTAAGCGGCTCTCCACTCACAACGCCGCCTGGACGCAGTGCCGAAACTGGCTCCTCACCCACCTGCCCGACGTCGTCCATCTTCCGGCGACGTCAACCGCAGCAGGTGCCAAAGGCCTCACGCTTCCTTACGACGACGCCGCATACGACGCCACGCTCGTCTCACCTCTCGCAGCGCAACAGTATGGTCTCGAGGTGTTGAGTGCGGATGTGGCCGATAATCCCGACGCCGTCACTCGCTTCGTGATGATAGGCGCGGCTGGCGCAGTGCCGCCGCGTACCGGATCTGATAAAACGACTTTGATGGTGCAGCTACCTACAGATGAAGCTGGTGCTTTGCTTACGCTGCTCGAACAGTTTGCAGCTCATGGGGTGAATCTCACCCGGATTGAGTCGCGTCCGATCGGAGATTCTTTGGGTCGATACGCGTTTTCTATCGACGCCGAGGGGCATATTTTCGACGAGCGGATTCAGTCCACGCTGGTTGCTTTGCATCGCGTGAGCCCCAAGGTGACTTTCCTTGGCTCGTATCCCTCGGCAGCTGGCGTGAAAACAAAACTCTTGGCAGGTACCGCAGATAGCGATTTCCATGCGGCACGAGCTTGGGTGAAAAGCCTGGTCAGCCGATCAATGCCGAGTGCGGATGTAGAGTGACTGTGGCAAAACTTCCACGGTGAAGTCCTGGACGACGCCGAGCACATCGCCGTCGAGCTGTAGCTGCTGAGGTCTTTCCAGGGCTACGCGGCACTCGCGAATGCGCCGTGTGGTGATGTGACCAGCTACGACGTTTTGTTTGATGAGGTCGTGCGCTTGGAAGCCGATTCCTTTGAGGATCACGCGGCGCGCTAGATCGAACCAGCCGAGGATTCCTCCGCGCACGTCAAGAACTGCCAAGTCGAGCCATTGATCAGCTGGATCGGCATGAGGTTCGAGCACGATTCCGCCGGTGAGTTCGCCGCAGTTGAGGAACATCACCGAGCGGGCCTCCACGTCTACCGGCTGCCGATTGGCCGAGAGCTGCAATTGCGCTTTGAGCTTGGAAGAAAAAAGATGTGTGCCTGCAGCCTGCACATATGCGAGCCAGCCGATCCGATCTTTGAGTTCTGACTTGGTAGAGTCCATCAAATCGGCATCGAATCCCACACCGCCCATCACCATAAAGGCATGATGACCAGCTGGTGCGGCCGAGCCGTCGTCTGTCTGGTTCTCTGATTGACTCTCTATTTGGCTTTCGCTCAACGTTTCCTCAATATTGATGCGTCCCACATCGAAACACTTATTGATGCCAGTGAGAGCGATTTGCGCAAGATCTTTGATGGACTGAATCGGGAAATCTAGATTTCGGGCCAAAAGATTGCCAGTGCCAACAGGCATAATGCCGAGCGGTGTGCTGGTGCCAGCGAGTACTTGCGCAACGGCACGAACCGTTCCATCGCCGCCCGCAGCAATAACAACGCAGGCACGGTTGTCTAACGCATGGCGAGCCTGACCAAAACCAGGGTCCTCCTCCGTCGTCTTAATCCATACCGGTTCAGGCAAACCGGCGGCGTCGGCCGCACGCACCAGCTCTTCGCGGATTTTGCGCCAATCGGCAGTTTTGCTGGGATTGTAGATAACGTGGGGCGGGCCGTCGAGAATCTCGCCGGCGGAAGCTTCGGCCTCTAGCAGCGCAGTCGCGCTCGCTGGCTCGGAGGTGGGCATATTCGCTGGCTGAGCGGCATGTGGCTTTCGCAGCATATAGTACACAGCAGCGGTGGCGCCAAGGGCAATCACAGCGAGAACTAAGGCGATGATAGAGATGATGAGTTCAGGTCTCATGTTACTAAGCGTACGTTAAAACCAGTGTTTATGCAGGGAATCTCGCGTGGCTTCGCAGTGGAATTGTGAACAGTTCGGCGTGCAAATTAGCCGATAAAGCCCAGAGCGCCTATCCTTAATATATGATCGATATCCGCATTATTCGTGAAAATCCTGAGGCAGTTCGTGCCTCCCAACGTGCGCGTGGCGCTGATGAGTCCGTTGTAGACGTGATTTTGAGTGCCGATGAATCGCGCCGCAAGGCACTGCAAGCTTTCGAAGATCTTCGTTCGGAGCAGAAGTCGCTTTCACGAACGATCGGTCAAGCCTCTGCTGACGAGCGCCCAGCAATTTTGGCTAAAGCTAAAGAGCTCTCGGAGCAGGTCAAGGCGTTAGAGGCCGAGTCCAACGCCGCCGATCAAGCCTTCACGGAGGCGATGTTCAAGCTTCCAAATCTTATTGAAGACGGCGTTCCCGCAGGTGGCGAAGATGATTACGTGGTGCTCAAACACGTTGGCGAGCCGCGTGATTTCGCAACGGAAGGTTTCGAACCAAAGGATCACCTCGACGTCGCCGAAGCGATCGACGCCGTAGACATGGCTCGCGGCACCAAGGTAGCTGGCTCTCGTTTCTACTATCTGAAAGGCGTGGGTGCGCGTCTGGAGCTTGCTTTGCTCACGGCCGCAGCCGATCAGGCAGAGAAGTACGGCTTTACTCTGCTCACCACGCCAACGCTCGTAAACCCAGACATTATGGGTGGTACTGGCTTCCTCGGTGCTCACGCAGATGAGATCTACTATCTCCCGGCCGACGATCTTTACCTCACAGGCACGTCTGAGGTGGCGCTCGCGGGTTACCACAAGGACGAAATCATTGACCTTACGCAAGGACCAATTCGTTATGCTGGCTGGTCTACCTGTTACCGACGTGAGGCTGGATCCTACGGCAAAGATACTCGCGGAATCATTCGCGTACACCAGTTCAATAAGGTGGAGATGTTCTCCTACTGCGACCCTACCGACGCGCTTGAAGAGCACGAGCGCTTCTTGGCCTGGGAAGAAGAAATGATTGCCAAGGCTGAGCTTCCTTATCGCGTGATCAATACTGCCGCTGGTGATCTTGGCTCTTCAGCTGCGCAGAAATTCGATTGTGAAGCTTGGCTTCCTACGCAGAATCGCTACATGGAAGTCACCTCTACCTCGAACTGCACGACTTTCCAGGCGCGTCGTCTCAACACGCGTTTCCGTGGTGAAAACGGCACGAACGCCGTCGCCACTCTCAACGGAACTTTGGCCACCACGCGCTGGCTGGTGGCGATGCTTGAAAACCATCAGCAGGCCGACGGCTCGCTCTATATCCCTGCAGCTTTGCGACCATACATGGGTGGTCGCGAGGTTATTGAACCGGTTAAGAAGTGACAGCACCACGGTCTGATTCTTCTGGCGGACTGCCGCCACGCACTGCTCCAAACACTGCGTGGCGGGAGGCAATTTTGGCTGCTGAACTGCCAAGCGCAGGGCCGCAGCTGATGGTTGCTCTCGATATTGACGGCACGATTCTGCACCACGACACTTCCCTTTCTCCGCGCGTCAAAAAGGCCATTGCGGCGCATCTAGCTGCTGGAACGAATTTGGTGATCGCTACCGGGCGCGGCATTTCCGGGGCGCAAGTGGCGATGCAGCAATTCGATTTTTGCCGTGGATATGCGGTGTGTTCCAACGGGTCAATCGTGTTGAGTGTTGGGGGAATCGCGCCGCAAGAGAGGACGACGCCGGTGGCCGACGTCGTGAAAGAAGCTACGCCCGAGGTGGCGATAGTTGCGTCCAATACTTTTGATCCGCAGCGGGAAATTGAGATTATTTCCAAGGCGTTACCTGATGCTGTTATGGCAGTTGAGACGCTTGATCAGGCGCGAAAGATCACCGGGGAATTTCCGCCCGGTGAGCTCACGGGGCAGTCGGTGATTGTGCCTCTTGCGCAGTTGAGCGATCCACACGCAACGCGTTTGACGGTGCGTGCCCCGCATTTGACTGCCTTAGAATTGCTCGACGTTATGGATGACCTGGGCTTACATGGCATGGAATACGCTGTGGGTTGGTCGGCGTGGATGGATATTGCGCCGGTGGGAATCTCGAAAGCTACGAGCCTTGAATATGTGCGAAATGTCCTTGGCGTTGACGCCCGCCACACGGTTGCGGTGGGCGATTCAGGTAATGACTGCGAAATGCTTGCTTGGGCTGGCGTTGGTATAGCGATGGGCAATGCGCCGGAGTATGTTGCCGCGTATGCAGATGCAATGACCGAAGACGTGTACCTTGACGGGTGTGCGCTCGTGCTTGAGGAATTGCTGGGCTAATCATGCGACGCAATGGCATGGGATCTCGGAAACTGTTTGCGGATACAGGTGCCAGAACACTTCTGTTTGTTGTAGCGTTTTTCCTGCTTGTTGCACAATTATTGCTCGGCGGAATGCTGAGAGTGCAAGCGGTTGCTGATACAGCGGCTACCACGAGGACGGGCGCTGCGGACGCGCCGAGTATTACGAACTCTCCGGCGGCTGCGAACGCCACCAAAAAATCCGTCGTCGTGATTCTTACCGACTCTCTGAACTGGGATTATATCAATGCGCGGAGCACTCCGGCGCTCGCGCGATGGGCCAGTTCCGGCACGATGTTCAACGTTATCCCGCCGTCGTTATTGGATTGGACGTGCCCGATTGATCTTGCCATGGCGATGGGCGCGGGCGGTCAAGTGTCAAAAACTTCTGTATCACTGCGGCCAACATGTGTGGAGCCGAGCGTATTTCCAGGATCAGAGTTTCTCAATTGGGCATCAATTGCTATTCGGTCAGCTGAGGAATCGCCCCATTTACAGTTAGGTAGCTTTGGAGACTTCCTCGAACATAGCGGAATAACATACGTGGCGCTAGGAAAACAGGCAGCGTATATAACCGCTAACCGCCACGGAAAAGCGCCGCAGAGTTATCGAGATCCTGCGTTGGGCAATGAGTTGTTCGCTAAACAAGTACGAGATTCTTCGCTCTCTCACCAGCTCACAATAGTAGATGCATCGATTAGTAATTTTGCACTAGATCCAGATCGCCAAAGCGCCGCCAACGAAAAATCGCTTTTTATCACGCGCTTGCCAGACAACGATCCGGAGACGCGAGCCGGAGCAGACTTCCTACCTGCGCAAATTTATCGCGATATTCAAGCTAAGAATAACGCCGAACGAGTTGATGCGCTGATGGCAGGACTAGAACCAGGCACGACGGTTGTTTTTGCGTCACTGCAAAGCCTGGGATCGGCCGAACAGATGCAAGCTGGCTTTATTTCCAATGGCATCAGCGCGCATCCACAAAACACAGTGGCTTGGAGCGCTCAAGTGCGCCAAACAGGCAATATTACTTATGCTTCGCTGTTGCCTACAGCTCTTGAGCTGCTCAAAGATGCCGGAGTCGGTGATGTACCGTCGCCGTCCAACACCTCGATCCCTGCTTTTCTTGGCAGCAGCGTCGCTAAGGTTCCGCTTGGTGATATTTCCGCTTGTAGCGCCGATTCTTGTTTTGAGTATCGCCGTACGAACCTAGCCGATATGGCACTCCAAGCTGGTGAAATACGTAAGGTTCGTGGAGGATTTTATGTGGAAATGACGTGGTCGGCGATTATTTTCATCTCCACGTCGTGCGGACTGCTTTTTGGGGTTTTCCGCCATTCGACGCGTGTTCGCGGATTTGTAGGCGAGGGTGAGTTTGCCGGCACGGGTAAGGCTGCAGGTGAGGATAAGGTTGCGGGTACTTGTGAGGTTGCACGTGCGGGCAAAGTGGCTCGCTTATGCAACTCTTCCGCTGCATGCAAGCTGTACCAGATTAGTGACTCGCTCAGTGCCCGCCTTCGCAAAACATGGGTGGCTGTAGCGCTCGGAATCATGGGCTTGACAATTTCGAGCGTGCCGGTGGCTTCTCATTTCGTCACGATGGTATACAGCTGGTGGCGCGCAGCCAATCCACAATCGGCGATTATCACATCCACGTGGCTTCTTGCGCTCGCAATCGCAGTAGCAACGTTCTTCTTGTTCCGTTTTAATATTCTTCTTCCGCTTGTGGTGATCGGAACGCTAACGGGAATTTCCCTGGCTATCGACACAGCAACCGGCGCGAAAGTGATGTCCGATGCGCCGATGGGATTTAATACTCTGCTTGGCGCACGGTTCTATGGTCTAGGTAACGAGGCATTCGCCCTGCTATCAACGGGTATGCTGCTCTTTGCGGGGTTTGTGGCTCACTGGCTCATTGGGCGCGGATGGTCTCGAACGATGGCGGCTCTCGTGAGCGCAGTATTTCCGCTGGTGGCTTCGGTGATCGGTGTTTGGCCCACAATGGGTGCCGATTTCGGTGGCGCGCTCGCTTTTGTGCCGGCGATTGCAGTGTTTGTGATGCTCGTGAGTGGGCGGATTCCGTCGGTCAAAAAGGCAGGTGTTCTTGCCTTATGCGGTGTAGGCGCCGCTTTTGGTGTTGCTTTTGTTGATTGGATACGTCCGGGTTCAGCGCGTACTCATTTGGGTAACTTCATTCAGTCGATTTTGGACGGCGAGGCGAGTGAAATCATCGTGCGCAAGATTTCTGTGAACCTCCGCCTCCTCTTTACCTCGTCCCATCGTTGGGTGACGCTTGCAGGTTTGGCGCTGATCGTCGTCGTCATTATTCCCGCAGCTCGTGCTATGTATTCGAAACTTCTCGACTCCGTTGCGGTATGCACGCTGATTTCAATTGGAACCTGCCTCGGCATCGCGTTCGTGATGAATGATTCGGGAATTGTGTTGCCGGGGATGGGCTTTATTCTGCTTCTTCCGGCGCTTGCAGCAGGACTTTGCCAAATACCTCGCCGCGAACAAGCGCTGCATGGGCATCGTGAACCTGCGCAAACGGGTAAATCCGCTCAATCACTGGCCTGATTTTCCCTTCTTCGACGAAAGGAAGAACGTCTTGTGCCACGCGTTGCTGCACATCAATTCGTTCAGACAGACGCCGCGAACGCAGGGTAGTGCCAATGATTGAGCCGCGTCTGACCATCAGTCGCGTGAGATTGAATTGTGGCCGCGTGCCGCCTTGCGTACCGATGATAACGATTTTTCCGCCGTCGGTGAGGGTGCGGATATTAGCGTCAAGCCCGCTACCTCCCATAACGTCAAGCACGACGTCGATACCTGCGCCGTCGGTATGCTCACTCGTCCACTGTGCGAGTTGTGTTTCCTCAGTGAGCTCGTGGTAGTCGATAGCGTGATCTGCGCCAAGATCGAGCAGACGCTGGACGCGAGGCGCGCTTCCCGCCGTCGTTAGTACTGTGGCACCCCACGCTTTGGCGAGTTGGACTGCGTGAACACCCACCCCTCCAGAACCGCCGTGAATGAGTACGCGACTCCCTGCCTGCATTCCACCTGCTAGCACGAGATTTGAATAAGCTGTGGCGAGCGCTTCGGGTAGCGCGGCGGCGTCGGTGAGGTTGATGTTGGTGGGGATGGGATAGGCGAGGCGAATATCGACAGTGACGTATTGCGCGTAGCCGCCTCCTTGCAGTAAAGCCATGACCTGTGCCCCGAGGGTTGCGCAGGGATTGTGCAACAGTTCCGGATCGAGCGTGCCAATCGCGTCAACAACGCCGGAGACTTCCAGACCGAGAATGTCCGTAGCACCTGGTGGGGGCGGGTATTTTCCTTCAACTTGGAGGATATCGGCGCGGTTGATGCCCGCGCTGGTTACTTTGATGCGGATTTCGTTGTGGCCGGGCTCAGGTACAGGAACGACTTCGATTGTGGGTTGTTCGTTGACGGTGCGAATAGCTTTCATATTTACATCTTGCCAAAGTTTGGGTGAGTAAGGGAATGCTGTTGAGGGAATTTGAGAGGGGCGGAGTTAGTGTGATTTCTGGCGGGAAACTGAGATCGGTGTGCGCGAAGTTTTAACTTGGCAGTTTTTCGTTTAGAATCGTAAGGCACGTTATTGTGGTGGCGCGTTGATCAGAGCGAACTTTTCGAAGCGAGTAGATCAGCGGCTTAGTGACGTGCAAGGAGAGTTGTCAGAGCGGCCGAATGAGACGGTCTTGAAAACCGTTATGCGGCGATCCCGCATCGGGGGTTCGAATCCCCCACTCTCCGCAAAATCCCCGCTGAATCATTGATTTGGCGGGGATTTCGTCATAATTTTGAAGTTCCATGGGTGCTGAGGGGTGGCAGATGTGCCCTATAACCCTAACTTTGGCTCTGCAAATATTCGGCAGGCGTACGGATACTCGGCAGGCGTGCCCTAACTTTGGTGCTGGCTTATTTATCGCGCTATATAGCGTCGATGCCTAAAGAATCGCCTAAATTAGGGCAAACAAACTCCGCCAGCAACACTGGAATAGGGCACTTTGCCGTTATGTAGTAATGCCAGTAAGCCAGTGACCTTAGCGTATGCAGACGAAGCCTTATCTGCACCTTGCTCTCTGCCGGCTAGCTATGTATCTGTTGGCGCGCTATCTATATTTACCTACTTACTGGCTGTTGCCGCAAAACCTTTCAGATTTCTACCCAGCCACTCGTACGCCGGAATCGAACTCTGCCGGTAAATCTCCCACCGGTGCGTGCTTCCTGAAATTTCGTATTCGGTGAGCTCAGTAGGGGATTGAACATTTTCTCGAAATTCTTCGTAACTGTCTCTGAACAATTCGTCTTGCTCACCTGTCACAACAAACAGTTTCACCGCAGGCTTGTTTTTCGCTATCTCGGTGAGGAGGTAGCGCGGATCGTCTGGATTGTTCCATTCGTTCCCGTCGTCGTAAATCGGCGCGAAATAGCCCGCCTTAATAATTGCTGCTCCAAATATGTCTGGGTGGCGCATCGTTAACATGGCGCTGCACCAGCCACCTGCCGAATATCCCTCGACTGCCCAGTAGTTGCGATCGTGAACGGTACGGAAATTTTCGTTGATCCACGCAGGTAGAATCGACGTGAGCCACGTTTCCATAGCCACGCCGGGCACGTCCATGCACTCGGTGTCGAGATTTTTTGGAAATGGTTCCGGCACAACAATAATCGCTTCGGCGTTCGTGCCGTTTCGAACCGTCTTGCCATAATAACGGTCTACATCGAGCGCGTCACGGTACTCTAATACAGAACCGGGGATGCCGTGCAGGGCTATGAGCACTGGATATGCCCGATTGGTGTCCGTGAGGTACGACGCCGGAAGGTAAATGAGCGTTCGCCCGTCGCCGTCCTCGCCTTGACCGTCAATCGTGGCGCGAATCCAGACGCCACGCTTTTCTTTCTGGTACTTCGCAAAGGCCGGGTTGTGGAGAGGATCCTTTTGGAGCTCGCTGAAGTCGACCGGCGTCGAATCGAGAACGAACGACGCCGATGCGATACCTTTCGCGAGTGTCGTAGCGTTGCTTTCAAGTTTTGTAGACGGCTGTGACGGCGATCCTGAACGCGGGCCTGATGCTGTCGATGGTGTGGGCGAATCGCCCGTATCGGCGTGAGGAAGTATTGAATTTCCTGTCACAACGCGAATTGTGGGAGTGGAATCTGTTTTGTTGAACAGATCGTTCCATGTGCCGTACCAGACTGAATCCCGATTGGCGGCAAGGAATAACGCTACTACTGCTGATAATGCGCACAGGGTTACAAAGAAGCCTTGTTCAGCGAAGTGCCGCGCACTCAGTTTGAAAGATTCGTTCGTGGTGGTGGATTTGCGGAAACGCCGTTTCCAGATGGTAGGGATGCCAACTATCACCCAAAGTGCAGAGAAAACGAATATGCATATTGCTATGACGAGCGGTGCTGTGTCACGTAAACCGAAGCTGAACATTGCTGTTCCTTAATTCTGGATTTGGGAGATGGGGAAGGTTGCAGGTGAGATGGGCGGGCTAGACGATTCCGAGTTGGGTGAAGAGGGCATGCCATGACGGAAACATCATGGTGTGGCGATTGGCGAGGATAGTGACGACGGCGATGGCACCAATGCAACACAACAGTAGGCTGATTAGCTGGGCAAAGTGGTGAAAGGTTGTGAATGTCCAGGTGGGGAGTCGCGGAGACTTTCCTTCTTGAATGAGGATTTCTCGCCGTTTAGTGTTGCGCATCCATACGGAGGGCAGGCCAAAGATGGTCCACCCAAAAATGGCTACAGTGGCTACGATCACCACGATGATTGTGGAGGTATCTGTTAACCCGAATGTGTGCATAGCCGCATTCTATGGCAATATCCGAAATTTGTGAGGTTGAAGGAATTTGTTCGAACGTGCAGGAAGTGTGAGGTTCGAAACTGGCGATATCTGAAAAAATGAGAATATACATCGTTTAGTTGAAAAATTAACTATATCTCATTTGGTTGATCTGTAACCTTATTTCGGAAATGTTATGATTAGGTATAATTGAATTCTTTCATACGTCTCGAGTAAGGGCTGCGAAAAGTTGCTGAACCCTACAGGCGTGCGGACGTGTTCGGAAACAGATGATCGATACGGTCATGTGTTTCGGCGATTAATGACGGAAAAAGTCCAAGTAATAGAGCAAAGCAAATAGGTGGACTTTAGCTGCAACGCCCTGCATTATATAAATCTTTTCATTCGGAATAATTCGGAGTTCTTATGTATCAGCGCCCAAAAAGTGGTGAGCCTGAAAACTTGGCCTCGCCATCTTATTCAGTTTCTCAGCGCGCACTGGCGTTTCTCAGTGCGCTTATAGTATTTTTCACGACGATCATCACAGCGTTGGTTGTTGATTCCACACATTCAGCGCAAGCCACTCAAGAGCAGCCGGGTGCGGATGTGCTGAGCGTTGGCGCAGTGTACGGGCAAATGGGTCAGGTTGTAGTTAATGACAATCCGACGCAGAATACGCCTGATTATTCGTGGGAGGACTGTGTTCGGTATGGTTACGGGTCGGGTACGTATGCGACTACGACGGTGTCGCCATATTGGCAGATCGCAACGAAACAAGATTTATGGTCGTATGTATCGCGTGGCTTCAGTACTGCGTGTTCTCCCTATATTTCTGTGGCAGATACATCGGCATTAGGCTTCCGTGCAAATAATCCTGGCAATGTTAAGGCGGGTTCGCAGTTCTTAGTGGGCACGATGCGCCATAATAACTTCCCCATTCAAACCAAGCACCGCTTTGTGCATGGCTCAATCGACCTCAGCATCAACGGAAACGTTGAGAGCTTCCCTTTCGATCAGGAAGAAACTCCGAACAACGAACTTCCGTCGGTAGTTAGTCGTAGTGGTGGCGCTTATATTTATTTTGCGTCTCCAATCGGGCAGCCTGGCTCGTACTTCTGTTCCAGTCCAAGTGTTCTCGCTCAGAATGAAAATGGCGACTGGGGTTGCTACAAGTACATTGGCGAGGGTTACGGAACCTTCGACATGTATGTGGATACTGATGTGTATGGCGGCTTCGGCATCGACAATACGTATTACTACTATTACGGTGCCAAAGGCCGTGCTGACCTTAACCCTGCTTCCGACGATATTCTTCGTATCAACAAAACAACAGCTACGAAGATCGTGATTGATTCCAACGGAGTTCCGTACCGCCTCGTGCTGTGGGGATTTGTGCCAGACGCTGATGGCACTTGCCCTGATACTCCGCCAGCAAACTCTGCGCCCGTCAATACTTTCACCACCAAAGAAGGGCAAGTTTCCTATGGCTGTTTGTATGGCTCGTTCAACCAAGAGCGCATACTCACCATCAAAAAGACTGCCACCGCAGATGCTAATTCACAGAGTGTGGCTATTCCAGAGTTTTCGTTCTCCGAAACTTTGGGTGTGAAGTCTGCTGAAGTTGCAGGCTCGCCGTCTACTCTTTCGTCTAGCAAGACCTTTTTGAAGAACGGTTCGATCCCGAATCTTAAGCCCACTGCGCTCGGCGATTCAGGCACGGCTCAATCCGAGTCCTATTCCTTCCTCGTTGGACGCAGCGATTTCACGATCACTGAGGACGCTCCCACTCCGCTCGGAGGTAAAGATTCTACTGGCTGGCGTCTTGATTCCATGAAGTGCGTCAATGCTGCTGGCAGCGACGTTCCGGTGGATTACGACGTCACCCGTCGGAGTATTAATTTCGAACGAGTAGGTCTCGCACCAGACACACAGAGCAATGCAATCACTTGTACGTTCCACAATGTGTACGAAGCGAAAACCAAGCTCACTTTGAAAAAAGAGCTCTCGGGAAGCTACCCAAGCACCGTGACCGGCAAGGAATGGACGCTCTATGCCACCGGCGTCTCTGAAGATCAGGTCACCAAAAACACCACGCTCTCGGGCGTGAGTGGCACAAACGAATGGGTGCCCTCGGGAACCTATGCTCTCTCTGAATCGCCGAACGACAAAGTTGTGGGCTTCACGCAAAAGTCCTTGGTCTGCAAGGATGTGAAGGGCACAGACGTTCCGATCACCGATGGTAAAGTTAAGCTCGCCGACGGCGCGGACGTCACCTGTACCTGGAACAACGAGTATCGAACCGGTTCGATTAAGCTCACCAAGATCCTCAAAGATCCTGAAAGTGGATTTACAGGTGGTGCGCAAAAAGTCTTTAACGTGAACTATCAATGTGGAACGTTCAATGGCACCACGTATGCGGGCAAAGTTCAGCTCGCAGCAAATGAATCGCAGATTATAGACAACCTGCCGGAAGGTGCTCGCTGCCAGATAAGCGAGGATCAGCCGAGCGGGAACGTTAAAGACACCTCCTATACTTGGGCGAAACCGGCGTATGATGTGCTCTGGTTGCAACCCAATCCCATCAACATCCCAGAGGCGCGCATTACCAATACCCTAACGCGCAATATGGGCGTGCTCGTGATCCACAAGGAGGTAGCGCCGGCCGATTCCTCTGTTCCGTCAAGTTACGTGGGTACCACCAAGTTCGCGATCAAGTATTCGTGTACGACGTCGGGCGCACCATTTGAGGGAACTGCCAATATTCTCGCTGGTAGTAGCGAGTCTGTGCCGGTTCCGGCCGGATCAACCTGTAGCGTTACCGAGGATAAGCCGCAAGTGCAAACTGGCGAGTTTTCCGCGCCATATTTTGTGTGGAAAGATCCGGTTATTGCGCCGCTTACCGATGCCAATGGGCAGCAGACGAACGTAGTAACTCACAACGGCACGCTGAAAACCACGGTGAAGAATACCTATGAAGTAGATAAGCGCAAGCTCACTATCAAGAAGACAGTGGTGGGTCCAGGCGCAACCGGCGATAGTGGCTACACCGGCAACGACTCCAACACTTTCGCAATTGATGTGAAGTGTGGCGATAACTTCTCGTACACAGTGAATGTTGCCGCTAATGGAACGCAAGAAATTAGCGCTCCACGTGGTGCTAGCTGTACCGTGACCGAAGCCAAGACGGACGCGAATTTCAACGAAAGCCTGCTCAAAGCCGACTTCGATTGGAATCGGGACGCCACAAAGTACCTTGATAGCACCAATAAACCTTTGGATAACAATACGGTGACGGTTGCGGATGACGGTTCGAGCGTCGTCGTCGTGCAAAACGAAACAATGAAATCTTATGGCGGTATTGCAATCGCAAAGGTAGTAGCGCCAGATTTGAAGCCGCTGAACTCGAACGCGAAGTTCACGTTCACGGTGAGCTGTAACGCGCCTGCTCAGGGCGAGTCACAGAACTATACAGAAACTATCTCGCTCGCAGCCAATGAAGTGTGGAGAAATACGACCAAGAAAGTTCCAGCTGGCACAGACTGTACTGTTACCGAAACGGATCTAACGGGTAAATCAGATGGTCTCGTTGATGAATCCTATCGATGGGCCAGCACAGCGTGGAAGATCGAGTATGGCCAGGAGCATAACGGCACGTCAGGTACTACAAATAGTACTGTGGTGACTGCTCATGCGCAGTCGGCCGACGTCGATCATCCATTCCCGCGTGTGACGTTTACGAACACCTACGAGCGCGTTTATGGCACGTTCTCGGTGAACAAAGAGCTCACCGCACCAACTTCAAATCCAGATGTTGGATCGAATATCACCTATTCGGGAACTTGGCAGTGTAGCTACGCTGAGGGCACCGAAGTAGTTTCTGGCACGTGGTCGCGCGTTGGCACGGGGCTCGCCACCTTGGCAGTGACCTCGGGTGGTGCCACACTCTCCAGTGATGCAACCGCAGTAAATGTGCTGCTTGGATCGCGTTGTTCGGCTACCGAATCGACGCCGCCTGCTCCGGTAGCTGACAATCCGTCGTTCTACTGGTTGCATACGACGCCGGGAAGTGCGGTCACGATTTCGAGCGAGAACGCTAATCAGTCGCTCGCAATCGACAACCATATCGAGAAATACACCGCTGGTATCACCCTGAGCAAGCAAGTTGAAGGTGGCGAAGCGGGCGTGGCATACGATGCCCAAGCCCAGTTCAGCTTTGACTTCACCTGTAAGTCGATCAGCGGAATCACTTACGAAAACACAGACCAGAAGCTCACAGCTGATGGAACGATGACGCTCAAGGCCTCGTCAGGCCAAGATATTGCTGCTGGTTCTACCTGTACGATTAGCGAATCGGCAACTATGCCCACTGCCAAAGATCCTTATCGCTGGGATCAGGTGAAATTCGCCGTTTCTGGTGTGGGTGTGACGAATGTGAGCACTGCTGATCGTAGCGTTACGTTCACACTACCTGCGGATAGGGCTGTAGAGGCGGCCGTTTCAGTAACAAATGTTATGTCTGAACACCGTGGTCAAGTTACAGTCAAGAAGACCGTAGACACTCAAAATAAAGCTCAGGGCTTTGTGGGTGCTGGTCAGGCAATGTTTACTGTGAACTTGCAGTGTAGCCTTCCCGGTGACACGGCTACAACCTTCCAGCCAGCCACGATTGCTGATGATGGCACCACAACGTTCGATGTGCTTCTTGGTTCGTCGTGTTCCGTAGTGGAGACGACGCCGTCGGGCGGCTTGAAAGATAGCTCGTATGTTTGGGGCGACTATACGTCGTCGCACAATGGAACGCCAACCTCCTCAACCGATAACCGGTTGCTCGTCAAGAACGACGGCGATAACGGCACGTTTACCGTGACGAACAAGATCGAACGTGCCTACGGAACGATGCAGCTCAGCAAGGAAATTGTGGGAGTTGATCTGGCGAGCAACTACGGACGTGACGTTACATACTCGGGAACGTTCCAATGTACACATGAGGGCGATGCCCCTGTTAATGGAAGTTGGAGTATTGTTGGCCCAGGAACGGTTGCGATCACTGCACAAGATTCTGCAGGTAATACCGTTGATCTGACTAAAGCCAATACGCTTTTGCCGTTGAATTCAACATGTGTGCCAACTGAGGCTGCGCCGAGCGCAACTGCTACGAATCCGAACGCGGTGCCCGCCGTCGGCGATCCGTCCTATGTGTGGGGCAAGTCTGGTGCTACTGCTGACGTGATCTCGGCAATCGTTGAAGCAGATCGAACTAATTCGATGATTGTGAAGAACGAGATTATTCATCAGGAATCTGCGGTGAATATTTCGAAGACTGTAGCGGGCGAAGTGACCGGCATGCTCGATCCGCAGCAGAAATTCACGATCAACGCTACCTGTGTTGACGAGGCAAAAGATTCCTTCGATCCGCGCACGATTGACGTGACGAACGGTGGCACAGCTGCGTTCCGACGGGCGGTGCCACGTGGCTGGACCTGTACGCTGTCGGAGGGCGCTCTTGGTCAAGACCTGCTGAAAGACGTTTCGTACCGGTGGGGAACGCCGTCGTACCAGGTGAGTGTGAACGGGCAGAACATCGCGTTGACGAACGGAACTACCTTTGTGGTGCCAATGGATGCGCAGAGTATCAATGTGACAGTCACGAATCAGATTGATCGTGTGACGGGCAGACTTGATATTTCGAAGGCATATGGCCCAGCTGCGCAGACTGCTGGAGATAAGGCCGTGAAGGCTACCGCGGAGTTTAGCGGCACTTACCGGTGTGTTTATGCTGGTCAGGAAATCGCAAAGGGTACGTGGACGCGCACTGGCACAGGTTCGGCGACGCTCACGAATTCTGATGGCACAGCACCGGACGCACTGCCATTGACGACGTCGTGTACGGTGTCTGAGAATACGCCGGCAGCAGATGGTCTGGTAGATAGTTCCTGGACGTGGGCGACGCCGTCGATCACCTACCCGGTTACCGATGGAAACGCCGCCACGGCGACGATTGATTCTGCCAGTAACGCAGCTAAAGCTGTGGTAACCAATGATGTGACGCGCGTATATACGCCGGTGGAGATTTCGACGCAGTTCGAGGGAAATCCGGCGGTACTCACCGGTGGGCAGCAGCTCACGGTGGCGTGGCGCTGTACTGCACCGAATGATCCTACCGATCTTCTTGAAGGATCTGTTGTATTGCCAGTGGTGGATGGAAAGATCCGCTTAACTGATGCGGCAGGTGCGGACATCATTCCGGCTGGTTGGAATTGTAGAGTGCGTACCGAAGCTCCAGATGTAAATGCTTTCAAGGATTCATCGTGGTCGTGGACGGAGCCAGGCTATCGCGGCGCTTACGCTACCTCGGGTACGAACCCGGATTTCGAAGTGAAATCGGGATTGTGGTCGGTGCCAACGAGCACCTCTGGTACTGCATATTTGCGAGTTGTGACCAAGGCAGTTCGGGAATACGGTTCGATCAACGTTTTGAAAAACGTGACTGGTGACGTGCAAAAATCCCTTCAAGCTACCACTGATGCGCTCAAGAATGAGTATGTGGGGCGTTGGATGTGTACGGCCGAGGACGGAACTGTGAAGACCGGATCTTGGTATTCGCTTGGTGGTGGCGATGCGCAGATTCTTTCTGATGCGGGTGATACCCAGATTTTGGCGGGATCGAGCTGTTCGGTAACGGAAAATAGCCGCCCAGCACAGCCGGTAGCGGTGGATGCGTCATACGAGTGGACTGTGCCATTGGCAAACGTGCCGGTGGAAGCTGCGCCGGCGGTAGTTGGCGTGGGCACACTTGCGCAGTTCGCAGTCACTAACGATACGAAGCGTTTCTTTAGTGAGCTTTCCTTGGCTAAAGCTCCGATTGCCGGTGCTGCTGAAGGCGCAAAGCCGGATGGAATTTACAAGGTTGGGTTCATGTGCCGTGCTGGTGATGGCACGGTGGTGCACGATACTGTGGATGTAGTTGCTGGTGGCGCTCGCGTGTCTACCGATACTGTGATTCCGCGTGGCGCCGCCTGTAGTGTGGCCGAAATTCCGCCGGGCTCAGATGTGACAAGTCTTGGAGGAGTGCCCATTGATCGCACAATTACTGATTTGAATGTGATTGATCCTAACAAGTACCAGTGGGATCCTACCGTCCGGTACATGATTGATGGTGGAGCTGTGGGCGATGAAATGCACGATGGCTTGCACAATACCTTTACCTTCGATTTGCTGGGAGAACGTACGGATATTGATGTTGTGAATACGCTTAATCCAGCGGCGCAAGTGGAAAAGACCTACGTTGGCACCAGCCAAAACATGGTTAATGGTGCGTGGGATGGCACATGGAATGTGGAGTATTCGATCAAAGTGACGAACCCGTCGGTTAATGGCGCGACTAAGTATTCGCTCATTGATCGCCCGGAGGTACCAGCAGGTGTAATGCTCAAATATGTGAAGGTGACGTTCCCTGATGCCAACCCTACGGATTCGACGCCGGCTGCTACGAAGATTTTCCGAACAAATGCGAATGTAGCTGCTGGTGAAGAGAATTTCGTGGATCACGGCGGGAAGCTGGATGCGGTTATTGTGCCTGAGCCAGTGACTTTGCCGGACGGCACAGTGCGCGACGAGCGTCGTGAGCTGCGAGCTAGCGATCCGGCGTCGTCTGAAACTTTCACTGTGGTGATGAATATTTCAAACCCGAGTGGCGACGGCGTGCTGCGTCCGGATCAATTGCCGCAGGTCAAAGAGAAATGTACGGAGCGCAATGCGAATGAAGTTGTGGATCTGCACAATATTGCGTTCGTGACTTCTGCTGGTATCACGGTTAATGACGGGGATTGTGGCGCAGTGCCGAGCAACTTCTCTGTGGAGAAGAAGAATATCGGTGCTGGCGATACAGGAGCTGGCGTGGTCGCGAAGAATGACGACGGCACGTTCACCGCGCGTTACGAGGTGAAAGTAACGAACCGTTCGACGTCGGTGACCTCGGGTATTTTGAAGGATATTGCGGATACGATGACGATGCCTGACTCTGCCATGATTCGTGAAGTGGTTGTTACGGAGCAGCGTCCGGATGTGCATGGCGGCACGGTTACGGTGGAGCCAGTGAAGCGCGACGACGTTGTGGCTGGTCAAGCTTGGATGCTTGCTAAAGCAGATCCGTTGAGTGAGATACCTCTAGGGCCTGGTGAATCGCGAGTGTTTGAGGTTGCCGTGACGTTCGCGGTGGATCAACAGAGTAGTGGATACGACTGGAAGAAATTCCAGTGTGGATCGAATGATGTGTATGGGAAGCCGTTGGGTATCCATAATGTGGTGAGCATGGAATTTGATTCGGACGGACAGGGTAATAATGTGGCATGTCAGAGCGTGGACTTGCCGCACCCTGCTGTGGATCCGGTGCCGCCTACTCCAGAACTGGATTGGCTTGCTCGGACTGGTTCGGTAGTGCTGGTTCTTGGTCTGGTGGTCTTGGCGTTGCTAGCAGGTGGATTTGTGCTTTCGCGCAGGTCACGAGCTGGGCGGTAGTGCCTAATGCAGTGAGAGCATAACTTGCTGTGAGTTAATTGGCCGGGGTGGGGTTTCGGCATCTTTCTGATGCCGAAACCCCACCCTATGGCTGTTATGCAGCCTATCTCTAGAGTATACGAGGCATTTCAGAAAATCCTCACACTAGAAACTACTATGGAAGTGTTACCTTTTTTGTGTATCTATCGTTAACAAGAGTGACCTTCAGGTACTTGGGTAAGGAATTATTCCCCAGAGGAGTGCAAGTGAAAATAAGCTCTCCGTCACCTGGTAGTGTGACTCCGTCATTTAACGAGATAGATCCAAATTCTGTTCTATTCTCGATCTTCTCGACGTTGAAAGATACTGGACTTGAATTGATGATTTTGAATTCTGAACTAGAAATTCTTTCAACTGAAATTGATCTTTGAAAACTTACTGGAATATACCTGTCGGATCCAGTTTCGTTCAGTGATCTTTCGTCCTTGTATATGTAAGTCATCTGGAATTCCTCTCTTCTATGGTTCTTGATTTAGTGTCATGATATGCCTTTGCAAAGTTTCTTGGGTTGTTTAGGTTGTGGAAAACTTTCGTCAAACCAATGCAAATAGTATTTCGCTGACAATTTAAACAATACGAGTGATTCACTCTATGTTTTTTTGGCTAAATATCACACTTTTATATTTTTTAAAGCAGATGGCGATTAAGCGGGAGCTTTCCTCACAGTAGAGAACTGGACATGTCTATATGTGGCGAATTATGCACATATCAAATCAAAGAAGTATGGGGGCTTAGCGAGTTCATTGACGATCCAAACACCAGCTACAGCACTCTGCGCCAACAAGCCGCGTTGCCTTTTCGGCTACTGCTCACCTTCCCAATATCCACTCATATCCTAGTCGCCTCTCAAGTCCCAGCAACCCTGCCCTGCCTACATAACCTTATCAATCTTGAGCTGGTAGATCTTATCCCAGCGCTTGCCCGTCACCCACATCGTCGAAGTCTTGGCGTCCCAAGCGGTGCCGTTCAGCACGTCGTCGTCGGTGAACGCTCGCCCATCGGCGTCGATCCTTGCCCGCGCGCTAACGAAATTCAAATCGGCAATGGCGCGCACGTTACCCGTCTGCGGATCAATCACAACTAGCTGCGACGTCTGCCAAACATTGGCCCACACCATACCGGAAACGCACTCTAACTCGTTGAGTTTCTCCAGCGGCACACCATTCTTGGTGACTTTCACCGTCTTATGCGCCTTCATGGTCTTGGGATCGCGCCCAGTGAGGGTGCTGGTACCGTCGGAGGTCCATACGGTGTCAGTGGCTTCGTCGTAACACGCGCCCCAACCTTCCTTCGTCTGCAAGCGTTGCGGCGCACTTGGGGTGAGCGTAGTGGCGTCCCAACGATAGAAACGTCCATCTTTCCAGGTCAGCGTCACGAGCTTGTCGTCAACTTTAGTAAGCCCTTCTCCGAACTCACCATCAGGGTAAGCGGCCTTTTTCAGTACCTTGCCACTCCCTACCTCAACGAGCTGCACGAAAGACTTCCCCGACAATCCCGAAGATTCAGCCATCACCCCGGGTGCAACGATTTCTAGCCCCTCGGTGAAGCTTTGTGGGTCGTGCGGCATGGTCCCGACGATCTGGACGCCGAGTTGCGCTACCTGCCCGGATGCGGATTGCTGCGTCTCGGAGTTTGATGCGCCTGAGCACGCGGTCAAAACCAAGGCTGGGACCACAACGAGCGCAACAATCGCAGCGAGCGTGGCGACGGCGGTGAGCTTGCGGTGCAGCATCGATGTGACTCCTTGTTCTCCTAGAAAGAAGTTTTACCTACGAGAACATTTAACAGCAAGAATCACTTCTTTGGCGCGAAACCTGCCAACGTCTTTCCCAACCATGTGTACGACGGCGGCTGGCTATCCACCCACACGTCCCAACGGTGCGAGCTGCCGCCCACCTCAAACTCGGTTACCGTCGTCGGCGCCTTAACGGATTGCTTGAACGTATCGTAACTTGCGCGCTTGTCGCCGTCTTTCTTGCCGACTACCACGAAGAGCTTGCTGTCTGGCCCGCCTTTCGCAACCTCGCTCAGTACGTACGCCGGATTATTTGGATCGTCCCAAACCACGCCTTTAGTATATTGCGGAGCAAAATATCCAGAGCGCACAATTCCGCCCCCAAACATATCGTTATGTTTCATGGCAAACATCGCGGCACACCATCCACCTGCGGAATAGCCGTCTGTCACCCATGAATCGCGCGAATCTTGGGTGCGCAAATTGGTCTGCACCCACGTGCGCATCGTCGTCGTCACCCACGTTTCAATAGACGCGCCTGGCACGTCACGGCACTCCGTATCCAAATTGCGTGGGAACACAGTAGGTGCCACGATGATTGCCTCGCTCATCTCGCCTTTGTCCACTACCTGCTGATATTTTTCAGCGGTGTGCATGATTTCGGTGAATCCGGCAGGGGAGCCAGGCACGCCCTGGAAGGCCACGATTACGGGGTATGCACGCTCGGGCGAGGCGGTGTACGAGGCGGGTAGGTGGATATACGTCGTGCCATCGCCGCCTTGGCCTTGCCCGTCGATATTCACTTTGATCCATTGACCTTGGGTGGCATCCTGGATTCCTGCCAGTGCAGGGTTGTTGAGCGGGTTGCGCTGCAAATCGGTGAACTTAGGCTTGGCAGGTTTTGTTTTTTCGCTTTTTTCGGACGACGCCGATCCCTCACCTTTGGCAGCGGTCTTGCCGTTTCTGGCGGCGTCGCCACCAATATCTTGAACTTGTACTTGTTGATCTAGTTGCCCGAAGAGGTCATCCCAGGTGGCGTACCACAACGTTGAGCGGTTGAAGCCCACGAATGCCGACCACACTGCGAGCACACAGCACAGGAGCACGCTGAGCAGGTGGGGCACGAACTTTACGCCGATCCAACGCAGTAATGAAACAATGTCATGACCTCGCTCGTTGTTTACTTCTTCCTTTACCTTTAGGTATTTCTTCCAAACCGTCGGTAAACCGATTGTCGTCCACAGCAGTGCTGCAATAAAAAGGATGATCGACGCTGCCAGAGTGGAGTTATCGACAAGTTCAAAGAAGCGCATGAAATAATCATATTTCAATATTTTCTACACTCTTGTAGTCCTGTAGTCTGATTTTTCAACTATGGTGCTGTATATCTATGTGGTACGCTGTAAAAATATAATCACACTTTCGCAGCTCTAACGCCAGTGTTCCCAATGCCACAACGGAAATATATGGATTTGCTGCGCGAAAGTTGTACAGTCTGAACTGTAAAATATGCAATCAAATGAATTCTTGAGACAAGGATCTGCTATGAACAGCACCCCTGATGCGCAAGTGCCGGCGGAAAATCTTCGCCGTGGCCTACGCGCCCGTCACCTTAATATGATCGCCATCGGCGGCGCCATTGGAACAGGCCTGTTCCTCGCCTCGGGTGGATCGATCGTAAAGGCAGGTCCGGGCGGTGCCTTGCTCGCCTACATCCTCATAGGCTTCATGGTATTCCTGCTCATGCAATCGCTGGGCGAGATGTCTACCTATCTCCCAGTAGCCGGCGCTTTTGAGGAGTATTCAACTCGCTTCGTTTCGCCGTCGTTCGGTTTTGCGACCGGTTGGAATTACTGGTTTAACTGGGCAATCACGGTGGCTGCGGAACTTGTTGCGGCCTCAATTGTGATGAAATATTGGCTACCGGACGTTCCGGCGTGGATTTGGTCCGCGGTATTCCTCGCGATCCTATTCCTGATCAACGCACTCACAGTCTCCTCGTTCGGTGAATCAGAGTTCTGGTTCGCTTCGATCAAGGTGGTTACCGTAATCATCTTCCTCGGCATCGGTATTCTCATGATTATGGGAATCCTCGGCGGCAAATCCCCAGGTTTCGAGAACTGGACAGTGGGCGAAGCGCCATTCGTAGGCGGCGCACTCGGCGTGCTCAACATCTTCATGATCGCTGGTTTCTCTTTCCAAGGTACTGAGTTGATCGGTGTTGCCGCAGGTGAGGCCGAGCAGCCAGAAAAGACCATTCCAAAAGCAATCCGCGGCGTATTCTTCCGCATCCTGCTCTTCTACATCGGCGCAATCGCCGTCATCGGCTTCCTGCTCCCTTACACCGACGAACGCCTCCTTGCCTCTGAACTCGATCAAATCTCGGTATCACCATTCACCTTGATTTTCGACAACGCGGGCGTATTGGCAGCAGCGGCCGTGATGAACGCCGTCATCCTCACCTCGATCCTTTCAGCAGGCAACTCTGGCATGTACGCCTCGACGCGTATGTTGTGGGCGCTCGCTCGCAGTGGCAAGGCTCCGAAGATGTTTGGCAAGCTCAACAAGCACGACATCCCGATGAACGCTCTTATCGCCACCACGATCATCGGCGCCTTGTGCTTCCTCACCTCTCTGATTGGCGACGGCGAGGCCTACGTGTGGCTCGTGAACGCTTCGGGACTCGCTGGCTTCATTACCTGGATGGCTATCGCGTGGTCGCATTTCAATTTCCGCCGCGCCTACGTGAAACAGGGCAATGACGTGAAGGATCTTCCGTACAAAGCTGCGCTTTTCCCGCTCGGCCCAATTGTGGCAATGGTGATGTGTGCGATCGTGATTCTGGGTCAGAACTACGAGGCGATTTTGACCAATGCCGACATGAAAGCGCTGCTTTCGTCATATATTGGTTTGCCGCTGTTCTTGGCGCTGTGGGGTGGGCACAAACTCGTGACCAAGTCGAAGAAGGTCAATTTGCTCGAAGCTAACCTCTCGCGCACTGCTCCAGGTGTGGATGAGTAACATCCCAGGCGTGAACGAATAATAACAACAGTACTGACGGCTCTCGGATCAGTATCCGAGAGCCGTTAGTGTTACGGTTGCCCCAGCTACGCCCAATAGCAAAATTGCAAATGCCAAGGTGAGAGTGGAATTGCGAGCTTTGCGGGTGATTTTGCTGCCCACGGCGCTGCCAAGCATTGAGCCAGCCGTAAAAAACAGCACGATCCCCGCATCAATATGAATGCCAGTTCCAAGGCGCGCCAGCAGGCCAACTGCGGCAGTTATGACCATCACCAGCAAAGACGTTGCAGTTGCCAGCGGCATCGTGAATCCCAAGGCGAACACCAAAATAGGCACTATCACGATCCCGCCGCCGATACCGAAAAATCCCGTTAGTAGCCCAGTTGCGGTCGCGCAAAGAGCGAGAAACCACAGGGGACGACGCCGGTGTGCTTGCGTTGCTGCGTGCGCGTCGGTCGTCGTCACCTTCGTGCCGTTCGCAGCTTGCTCCCGCCGAGCCTTGCTGAGCATGGCAAAAGCGATCACAACAAGCAATACGCAGAAGGAATAGAGCAAATACTGTGGTTGCACCAACACATTAAGCCGCGCACCAGCGACGGCGCCTACGATGCTGAGCACAGCGAAAAGGAAACCTTGCTGCCACTGCACTTGCCGGCGTCGTAAAAATAGGGAAACGAGCGAACTGAACCCTACGATAAAGAGCGAGGCAGCTGCGGCGTCGTGCGGATTTTGTTTCAACGCGAATACCAAAAACGGAATCGCCAAAATTCCGCCGCCGGCTCCCAGAGCTCCCACAACAGTGCCCACGAAGATTCCAACTAGACTCGCGATCAATAACTCCATATTTGCACGTTATACCTTGGTTGATAGTCCTGTATGGTCGAGGGCAAAATTCGATAGAATGGTTCTGGTGCGCATAGCGCATAAACAAACCACTTCAATACTAGGAAGTTTAATATGACTTACAAACTGGTACTTGTACGCCACGGCGAGAGTGAATGGAACGCGAAGAACCTGTTCACTGGCTGGGTAGACGTTCCGTTGTCGGAAAAGGGCACGCAGGAAGCTCGCCGCGCAGGCCAGCTACTCATTGATGCAGAGGTGCTGCCAGATGTATTGCACACCTCGATGCTGCGTCGTGCAATCATGACTGCGAATCTCGCACTTGATGCCGCTGATCGCCACTGGATCCCAGTCAAGCGCAATTGGCGTTTGAACGAGCGTCACTACGGTGCGCTCCAGGGCAAGAACAAGAAGGAAATCCGCGACGAATACGGCGAGGAGCTCTTCATGGAATGGCGTCGTTCGTACGACGTGCCACCACCAGCAATTGAGCTTGGCTCAGAGTTCTCGCAGGATACGGATCCACGCTATGCGGGTGAACCTATTCCAGCTACCGAATGCTTGAAGGACGTGCTTGAGCGCATGCTCCCTTACTGGGAAGAGCAGATCGTTCCTGATCTCAAGACTGGCAAGACGGTTATGATTGCGGCGCACGGCAACTCGTTGCGTGCAATTGTGAAGCACCTCGACGGTATTTCCGACGATGAAATCGCTGGTTTGAATATTCCAACCGGCATTCCGCTCTACTACGAACTTGATGAGGATACTCTCAAGCCAGTAGTGAAGGGTGGCACCTACCTTGATCCTGAAGCGGCAAAGGCAGCTATTGAGGCTGTGGCCAACCAGGGCAAGTGAGCGTCGCCAAGAAAATGGCACAGCTAAAACCGTACAGCTCAACGGTGATTGAGCAGGGGCTGTGAATTAAGCAGGTCTTGCGCAACAGGTGGGGGCATGATTCCAAAGAATCATGCCCCCACCTGCATAAATCAATCGCTACAACGTCACGCTTTTACATTGCGAGGTTCTATTAAAGATGCTTGTAGAGGTTCTCACAGAGATTTTCACACTTCGGTGAGATCTACCTCGGCAAACGGATCGCTGCCGTCGTTGCCCAGTCCCTTCACCAAAAAGTTCATTCGACGAGCCACTGAAACAGCATGATCGCCGTAGCGCTCAAGGTAGCGGCCGAGCAACACGATGTCGACGATTTCTTGGCGGGTAAGTTCTTGCGAATCGTCCAAAACGATCTGGAAGGATTTCGCATGAAGATCGTCGAGCACGTCGTCTTCCTCAACAATTTGAGCTGCGAGGGAAAGATCGCGGGTTTCAACAAGCTCAGCCACGTTCTTGCCAACTGCGGCGGCGTGATCTGCCATCGTCACGAGAAGTTTGTGAACATCGCCCGGAACGGCTACATCGGGATAGCGGCCACGCGCAATATATGCCACGTGACGAGCCAGATCGCCCATGCGCTCAAGGGTTGCCGAGAGACGAAGTGCCGAAACTACGATGCGCAGGTCAGATGCTACCGGAGCTTGCCGAGCGAGCAAGGATACGCCCATTTCATCGACGGTGCGTTCGAGCAAATCGATTTTGCGATCGGCGTCGATAACTTTCTCGGCCTTGGTGAGATTGGCATCGCGCAGTGCTTCCGCTGCACCGCTCATTGCCTTCGCCGCAGCTTTTGCCTCAACGACTAGCGTCTCGGCAAGTTGGTTCATCTGCTGATAGAACTGTTCGCGCACGTGGGCTCCTTCGAGTTTATGTATATACAACAAATACGCATGAGTGAGCACACTGCACCCATGTTCTTTATATAAGCTAACCAGATAATTTTGAACATTACCTATAATTTAGGTAAACAAAAGGTTGCCAGTTTTTCGCTCGTTTCCATATCGGGAAGCGGAAAGCGCTAGGCTAAAACTATGCACGATGCGCTGATTTTCGTTCTGGGAATTGCCCTTGGAGCGAGTACCGTTGCGGTAGTTTGGCTTACTGAAACACGTATTTTGAAGAAACGCACCCAAAAGAAGCTCGTCGAGGATACCGACCTTGCCGAGCAGCGCGTGATGTCAATGCTCGACGCGTTACCGCAGGGTGTAATTGTGGTTAATCCTGATTTAACAATTCGTCATTCTTCGGAACTTGCCACGGCGTTCGGGTTGATTCAAGAGGGTGCGTTGCGGCGCAATATCGCCTCGATTGTCACCACTGTTTTGGAGACAGGCGTGGCGCGCGACGCCGAATTCGACATGCGCAAAACTACGAAAGATTCGCCCTCGCGCCGCATTTGGGTGCGCGTTGCCCCAGTGATGGATACACACGCTATCGTGCTCTTTGAGGATCAAACCGAGAAACGGCGTCTCGACCAAACTCGCCGCGATTTCGTGGCGAACGTTTCGCACGAATTGAAGACGCCGGTGGGCGCGATCAAGCTCTTGTCTGAAACCTTGCAACAGGTATCAGGTGAGGCAGAGTTAGTTGAGAACTTTGCGAATAAACTCGAGCAAGAATCAGCGCGGCTTGGTGAATTGGTGCAAGAAATTATCCAGCTCTCGCGTCTTCAAGAGGGCGATGCGCTTGCGAATCCGCAGGTACTTTCGGTGGACGACGTCGTCGCCGAAGCTATCGAACGTATGCAACTTGACGCGCAGTTACACGGAATCACCTTGCGTTGCGGCGGTACCAAAGGCTTGCAAGTGGTGGGCGATCATTCGTTATTGACGACGGCGGTGCGCAACCTGCTCGATAATGCCGTGCGCTACTCTCCATCCCAGTCCACGGTGTCGGTGGGATTATCCGCCGATGGGGGAAAAGTGAAGATTGCTGTGATTGACGAAGGTGTAGGAATCCCGCGCGAAATCCAAGACCGCGTATTTGAGCGCTTCTATCGCGCCGACGAAGCGCGCTCGCGCGATACGGGTGGAACTGGACTCGGATTGAGTATCGTCAAGCATGTAATAGCAGATCACGGTGGCAGTATCGGCTTGTGGAGTGAAGTTGGGCGCGGTTCAACGTTCACCATTTCTTTGCCGCGATACGAAGAGCCTGTGGCGGTGGCACACAGTGGTGAGCAGGCCAACGGTGCGGAGCAGTGATGTGTGACATAGGGGAATTTGAGGCTTTGCGTAGTGAAAATCAACAGCAAATTATGAGTAAGGAACAATAATGACGACGATTCTTCTGGTAGAAGACGAGCCTACGTATCGAGAAACGCTTGCTTTCAATCTCGGTCGAGATGGCTATGACGTGATTCAAGCCGAGAATGGCCTGCTCGCTTTGGAGCGTTTTTCTACAGCGGACGTCGATCTCGTGTTGTTGGACCTCATGTTGCCCAAGCTCTCAGGCACCGAAGTGTGCCGAAAAATCCGCCAAGAATCGCAGGTGCCGATTATCATGCTCACCGCCAAGGACGCGGAAATCGATAAAGTTGTTGGCCTCGAACTTGGAGCGGATGACTACGTAACCAAACCTTATTCCTACCGCGAGTTGCTTGCGCGCGTGCGGGCGCTACTGCGGCGTACGGCGTCTACTGGAGAAACGACGTCGGCCGATGTGAATGACGTGCTGCGCGTGGGAGCCATCGAAATGAATATTGAGGCGCACGAAGTTCGGATCGGTGGCGACTTGGTGTCGATGCCACTGCGCGAATTTGAGTTGCTCGAATATCTTATGGAGAACCCTGATCGCGTGCTCACGCGTGGCCAGATCCTCGACCGCATTTGGGGAATTGACTACATCGGCGATACGAAAACTTTGGATGTTCACGTTAAGCGGATTAGAACGAAGATCGAAGAAGACCCTGCACAGCCCAAGATTCTTGTGACGGTTCGTGGCCTAGGTTACAAGCTTGTGAGCGGCGAGTAGGGTGCTCAAGAAATCTCACATTATTCTTTCGTGCACCTTTGGTAGAATAGAGGTTAGAAAGCAGAAAGAATTGAGATCGCAATGACTTTTCAAGTTGGTGAAACCGTCGTTTACCCCCATCACGGCGCAGCGTACATCGAGGACATTTCGGAAAAAACGATCCGAGGTGAGAAGCGCATGTACCTCACCTTGCGAATTATCCAAGGTGACATGACGATCCAGGTGCCTGCCGATTCAATCGAGCAGGTGGGTGTGCGCGATGTTTCTAATGACGAACAGCTCGAGCGTGTGTTCTCAGTTCTTCGTGAAGAGAACGTGGAAGAGCCGTCGAACTGGTCACGCCGTTATAAAGCGAATGGCGAGAAATTGACGTCGGGCGATGTTAATAAAGTTGCCGAAGTGGTTCGTGACCTTTCGCGCCGAAATAATGATCGTGGTCTTTCGGCTGGCGAGAAGCGTATGCTTTCCCAGGCTCGCGGTATTCTTGGCTCCGAAGTGGCGCTTGCGCGTGACATTTCTGAAGACGAAGCGGGCGAGCTTCTCAACGAAATCCTGGGCGAGTTTTCAGCCGGCTCCGCTGATTCTGCTGATGAAGTAGCTACACCAGCCAGCGCCCCGAGCGCAGCCAGTGCCGATTCGGCATCCAGCACTGAATCTGCTGACGATTCCGCTACTGACGCTGCTAAATAACATTCTGCAATGAAAATTGCTGCCGTTATTGTTGGAGCTGGCTCCGGTTCACGTTTAGGCGCGCAGATTCCCAAAGCTTTGGTGAAGCTCGCGGGCGAAACTCTTATCGTTCATGCAGTTCGAGGCGTGTGCGAAGCTGGCATTTCGGACGTGATCGTGACTATCCCCGCCGGCTATGAGTATGAATTTTCAACAGCTTTAGAAAACGCAGGTTTGCGTGCGCGGCTTGTGGTGGGCGGGCGTACCCGCCAAGAATCTGTAGCGCACGGCGTCGCCGTCGTTGATGCTGACGTCGTTTTGGTTCACGACGCCGCTCGTGCACTCACGCCGTCGGCAGTGATTCGTTCAGTGGTTGCGGCGCTTGAAAACGGACATCGTGCAGTGATTCCGGTTCTTGCGGTGACCGATACGATCAAGAAAACTGATGCGAACGACGTCGTGACAGAAACGCTGGATCGTTCCATTCTCCGAGCGGTGCAAACGCCCCAAGGCTTCGATACTGATTTGCTTCGACGGGCACATGAGCAGGGGAAACGGATGTCCGAAAGTGAACAGAGTGCCGCGCCGGATGATGCCGCTTTGGTTGAGCTACTCGGAGAGCCAGTGTTTTGCGTGCAAGGCGATGCTGAGTCGATGAAAGTTACCACACCCTTTGACCTTGCGGTTGCTGAGCTTATAGTTAGCCAACGCACGGTAAATTGCCATGAAAGTACGAGGTGAAAGATCTCGTGAATCCACGAAATATGCGCGTGGGCACCGGAATGGATGTTCACGCATTTTCGAAGCAGCCTGGGCGTCCGATGATGCTCGCGTGTTTGGAGTGGCCGGGCGTACGTGGGCTTGAAGGGCACTCCGACGCCGATGTAGCAGCTCACGCAGCTTGTGATGCAATTTTGATTGCCTCTGGTGTGGGTGATTTGGGCACAGTGTTTGGCACCGACCAACCCCAGTGGGCAGGAGCTACCGGTGCGCAGTTGCTCGCTGAATCAGCGCGGCAAGTGCGCGGCGAAGGTTGGGAAATTGCGAACGTATCTGTGCAAATTATTGGGCAACGTCCACGATTTTTACCGAGAAAGGTAGAAGCGGAAGAGACGATGAGCATGATCCTCGGTGCGCCGGTGGCCATTTCTGCAACAACCACCGACCACCTTGGATTTACTGGCCGCAACGAGGGACTAGCGGCTATCGCCACGGCGCTCGTTTATCGCGCTTAGCCTTTAGTTTCCCGTTCGTCTTGCTTAGTAGTCCTTGATCTGCGCTTTTACTGGAATGAAAGTGAGCAGACCAATGAACAGCACGAACGCAATTCCGAGGATTCCGAAATAAGCTGCGGCATCTAGGGAAAGGCCAGTAAGAGCTGCGCCGATACTGATCGCCGTCGAATACATGAACGGCGCGAGGAACGAAACAGCGCGCCCCGTCGTCGCATAGAGACCAAACAGCTCGCCTTCCTCGCCCTTAGGAGCGATTCGTGCCAAATATGTGCGTGAGGCAGACTGTGTTGGGCCCACAAAAACGCACAATCCCACGCCAAACACCCAAAATACGCCTTTTGCGTCAAGCGATCCTACGCCGTCGTGGAACAGGAAAACGATGAGCGAAAATACCGTCATGGAGGCAACTGACATAATGACGACGGCGCGCGAGCCGAGCTTGTCGTCGAGGAAGCCGAAGCCAATGGTGGCGATACCTGCCACAACGTTCGAAATCACGCCGAAGATAATGACTTCGCCACCGCTGAAACCGAAAGCGGTAGAGGCCAAAATCGCGCCGAAGGTGAATACTCCGGCAAGGCCGTCGCGATAAATTGCGGAGGAAATGAGGAACCACACCACGGAACGATCCACGTCCCACAGATGGCGAATTGAGGCGAAGAGCTGCTTGTATGCGTCGATAATTCCAGCGCTCGACGTTCCTTCGCGGCGTGGTTTGTCTTTGGCAGTGATGAGCAGGGGAGCCGAGAAAATCAGCGCCCATGCCGCGGCGATCAGCATGGCAACACGGATGTTGAGGCCGTTGTCTTTGGTGACTCCGAACCAGCCGACCTCGGGGCTGATGAATCCGACGAACAGCGTCAAGAGCAGAACAATTCCGCCCACATAGCCCAGACCCCAGCCGAATCCCGAAATGCGCCCAACAGTCTTTGGTGTGGAGATGTCCGAGATCATGGCGTTATAAATAACCGAGCCAGTTTCAAAAGCGATATTTCCGGCAGCGAGCAAGAACAGACCGAGCCAGAGGCGGTTTTCGTTCGGCGATACAAAGAAGAGTCCTGCGATGATGACGACGACGCTCAGCGTTGCGATACGCAGTACCGTTGCGGATTTTCCGCTTCGATCAACACTCTGACCGAGAGCGGGTGCCACGATGGCGATGATAATTCCAGCAATGGAGAGAGCGTAACCAAGCAGGGTATTTGCAGAAGATCCGAAAAGCTTGGCGTTCGTGAGGTACACGGAAAACACAAAGGTAGTTACCACTGCGTTGAATGCTGCCGATGCCCAGTCCCACGAGCCCCATGCCAGCACGGCTTTGGTGAAAACCTTGTCGCTACTGGTGGAAAGATCGCCGTTGAGGCTGGGAGACTTGCTGGTAACGCCGTCGTCGTTAATGGAATCAGAAACAAGGCTTGCGATGGCAGCGTCTGGAGGCAGCACAGCTTGTGCTGAATTTTGTTCAGTCATACTTACCAAAATACTTCGAAATTTCAACAAATTGTAAAACCACGCATAAACAACCAGTAAATTGTTTTGCTTGCGGGCGTGAAAATTCGCATTTTTACGGGTGCAAGCTCGCGTTGTCGCTGCGTGCAAGATCGTGCCAAATAGCATGACGATAACCGCAAAATAGCCAAAGTGTGCAGTATTTTGGCACGAATTTAGCGTGGCAAGGTAGGCTAGTTATGTGACTCTAAGAATCCATGACTCTGCGACGCGCTCCACACGCGATTTTGAACCAATCCAGCCCGGCAAGGTTGGAATTTATTTGTGTGGCGCCACTGTGCAAGGCTCTCCGCACATTGGTCATATTCGCTCAGCACTTGCCTTTGACGTGCTTGTTCGCTGGTTGCGCCGCAGTGGGTATGAGGTCACGCTGATTCGCAATGTCACTGATATTGACGACAAAATCCTCAACAAATCTGCCGAAGCTGGCTGGCCGTGGTGGGCTTGGGCTTACCGATTCGAAAACGAATTTACGGCAGCTTATGACGCGCTTGGCGTGTTGCGTCCCAGCTACGAGCCGCGCGCTACAGCACATGTGCCAGAAATGATCGAGCTGATCCAGCGCATTATCGACTGTGGTCATGCTTACGTGGGTGATGAAGGAAACGTGTATTTCGACGTCGCCTCCTTGCCAGACTACGGCTCGCTGACGCGCCAATCGTTCGCGGACTTGCATGCCGACGAAAACGACTCTGAACCAGATAAACGCTCTCCGCACGACTTCGCGCTGTGGAAAGCAGCGAAACCTCATGAGCCGCTCACCGCTTCGTGGGTGACGCCGTGGGGGCGTGGACGGCCAGGTTGGCACTTGGAGTGCTCGGCGATGTCTGGAAAGTACTTGGGTGAGAGCTTTGATATTCACGGCGGCGGAATTGATCTGCGTTTCCCGCACCACGAGAATGAACAGGCGCAATCTCATGCCGCTGGTTACGGCTTTGCCCGTTACTGGATGCACAATGCTTGGGTGACGATCGACGGCGAAAAGATGAGCAAATCGCTTGGGAACTCACTCACCGTCGAAAACATCCTCAAAGATCATCCGGCTGTGCTCGTGCGTCTTGCGCTCGGTACAGTGCATTATCGCTCTACAGTGGCCTATTCGGATCGCACGCTCGAGGAAGCTAATGCTGTGTGGGAGCGGCTCTCGGGATTCGTCTCGCGCGCTGTTGATGCCATTGGCGAGATTGCTGCTGAGGAGATCGCGCAGGTAGGAATCGCGGATTTGCCACAAGATTTTGTGTGGGCGATGGACGACGATCTCAACGTTTCAGCGGCGCTCGCGGTGATTCATGAGCATGTGAAACAGGGAAATGCTGCACTTGCTGCGAAGGATCATGAGGCAGTGCGTCGAGCACAACTATTGGTGCGCTCAATGTTGGATGTGCTGGGATTAGATCCTTTTGCTGCTCCGTGGCGTGGTGGCGATTCACAAGAAGGAAAGCTGCATTCGGCTTTGGATTCTTTGGTGCAAGGAATTTTGAAAGATCGAGCCACGGCTCGTGAGAATAAAGACTGGGCTACCGCTGATGCCCTCCGTGATGCTTTGACCAATGCAGGCATTGTGGTGGAAGATTCCAGCGATGGCGCTCGATGGAAGATGAGCGAGTAATATATGGCTAATCATTTTGGACGCCCTGGTGCGATTCGTAAAGGTGCAAAAAAAGGTACGAAAGTTGGTTCAGGTGGGCAACGTCGTGCTGCTCTTGAGGGTAAAGGCCCTACGCCAAAAGCAGAGGATCGCACCTATCATCCGGCCTATAAACGCAAGAAGGCCGCTGAAGCTGCTGCGGCCAAAGCCGCTGGCCCGAAACTGCGCGGTATTTTGCGCTTGCCAGCTGGGCATGAACTGATCGCGGGACGCAATCCCGTGGTGGAAGCTGTTTCCTCAGGTATTCCATTCACGCGCGTTTTTGTGGTTGGTGCTTTGGCCAATGACGATCGAGTTGCCGAAATTATGCGGGCAGCTACGCGTGCCGGTGCACCGTTGCTCGAAGTGACGCGCTCTGAGCTGGATCGCATGACCGATGGTGCTGTTCATCAAGGTGTGGCTTTGGAAGTTCCGCCGTATGAATATGCAGAGCTAGATGAGCTGGTAGAGGCATCCTACGATTCGGCCCGCCCCGGACTCATTGTTGCTCTCGATTCGGTAACTGACCCACACAATTTAGGTGCGGTTTTGCGTTCTGCATCAGCTTTCCGCGCCGATGGTGTGCTTATTCCTGAGCGCCGTTCTGCTTCGGTAAATGTGACGGTGTGGAAAGTTTCCGCAGGTGCAGTGGCACGGGTTCCTATTGCGCGGGAAAAGAATTTGGTGCGTGCGCTCGAGCAGCTCAAGGCCAATGGCTACTTTGTGGTGGGCTTGGCTGGCGACGGCGATCAGTCGGTTTCCTCGTTGAGCCTTGCAGATGTTCCCTTGGTGCTGGTAACGGGATCGGAAGGCAAGGGACTTTCGCGTCTCGTGCGCGAGACCTGCGACGCTGTGGCTTCCATTCCAATCGCTTCCGATATGGAATCGCTCAACGCTGCAGTAGCTACCGGAATTGCACTGTATCAGGTTGATCAACTGCGCGAGCAGTGAGCTAAGGCTTGCTGCTACTTTGTGGCGAGAAATTTATCGCTCACGCTGAGCGAAAATTCTTCTCCCTCCGCGCGGCGTTCTGAGTTAAGCTAGAGGAAACAGAAAGGCGTTCCTCATGGTATCTTGGCGACCAGTCCGTGGCCGTATTGAACGGCTCGATTCGCGTTTGACTAGCACAAACGATATTCTCGATTTTTTTGCTGAGTATCGTATCCTCGGGCGAGGTGCAGACGACGGCGACGGCGGTTTCGATTTCGAGCTCGCGGTAGGTGGGCGGCGTCGTCGTGTGGCGACTCTGGACGACGAAGGCCAGGTGTTTCTCGGCTACTCGGTGAATGACTTGATCCAAGAAATGGCGCAACGTTTGCGCAAAATCGCGGTGGAAATCGACGATAACGTGGTCTATGGACCGATTGACTTGGGTGCGGTAGATATTGACGACGCCGATTTGGCTGCGGCTGCAGGTGAAGATCCAGTTTTGCCGCGCACATTCCCTGATGCTGCGAGTGTAGATGATTCCGCTGATGGCATTATTGGCGATGATTTGCCTGACTTTGAGGCAGCACCGATGTTGTTGCTGGCAGATTTGGCAATGTCGGAAATGCCGGCGATGGCGAATGCTGAAAACACCGATTTGGCTGTTGTGAAATTGGGTGATGTGCGCTTGGTAGTGTCTGAGCAGTCGCTTGATCTCACGCGAAAAATCTTCCCGCGCCCGGACTTTGTGGTTGCGTTGTCGGCTGGTAGCGCACACGGGCAGCGTCCTTTGCTGGTGGTGCGTCGGAATAATACGAGTCTTACGTGGGATTGGTCCGGTGAACAGCCGATATTCCCGTGGATAACGAGCGACGCCGTCGCCACGGCTTTCGTTGATGATGAGCTTGGTGCCGGTGCGGTGGCACGTCGAGCTGTGGCTGATATTGTGGACGTGACTTTTGCTGATGTGCGCCAAGCTTTGCTGGTTCCGGCTGCGGAGGGTGCACAGAATCTTGTGCGCGCATTGGGTCTGCCCTCTGAAGTTATGGATGTATTGCGCGGTCACGGTGCATTGACGGACATTCCTCGTGCACGTATCTTCAAAGCTCAGCAGAGTAAGTCTGAGGTTTTTTCGGAGGCTTTGGCGTGGGAGATCGCCGGAGAAGGTTTGGCAGATCCCGATGTTGCGAGGGCGTATCGTGCGGTGTATTTGAACCGGCCGTGGATTGTGTCACTTGTGGGGGCGATCCAAGCGGGTATCGGCGGAATTGTGCTGTCTCAAGGCTTGCGCGGTGGCGAGAAAACGAAGCATTCGAAGCTCAAGATCGGCATTGGTGCTGCTCTGATGGTTAATGCGATGTCTCGAGTGCTCGCCACTCACTGGGTGCAAACAATTTTCCAGCAAACCGATACAGAGTTGCACTCTTGGCACGGTACGGGCGTTGAAGATAAACATTCGGCAGATACAGACGGTGAGCAGCATGGTTGAGCCACACGATACGCTTGGATCACAGAAGATTATCGAGCCGCGATCTGCTGATTTGGAAGCTTTTTGGATTCATGCCATCAATGCGGCGAAGTTAAATTTGGCGGAGAGTTTTAGCTCGCAGGACGATTTGACATCGTTGCGACCGTCGTCGTTCGCATTCGGTATGGATCGTGAGCAGGCGAACCGTTTGTGTGAGCTGGTGACGCAAGGCAAGAAGCGTGCTACGTCGTCGTACCTACCTTCGTATGCAAAGGCGGGTGTACCGATTCCCACCGTGGGCGATTTGAGCATTTTATGTGATGGCGACGGCGTTCCACGCGCTTTGTTGTGCAATACTGCGATTGAGATCGTGCCATTTGCCGATGTTGATGAGCATGTTGCCCAAGCGGAGGGCGAAGGTAGCTACGCAGATTGGGTTCGTGCGCATCGCGATTTCTTTGAACGTGAGATTTCCGACCTTGGCGGCGAATTTGATGAGCGCGCTGAGGTGATTACGGAATTTTTCGAAACGCTATACGTGTTTGAACGCTGAATTAACGCTGGTAATTCGGGCTTTAGTGGTTACGGACTCGGCTTAGACGTGCGCGTCTGTTGCGCATAAGCGGCCGTAGAAAAAACACTGCTATAAGTCTGCCATGAATTGCTCAAAAATTCCGTATTTTGAACCGTGAATACTACAACATCTGGACAGTGCGCGGAAAGCGGCTTCGAGCCACTACCATAACTGAGAATCCACTAACTAAGAGGAGAAGTTATGGCGCAGAAGCTGGGTTGGAAATTACACGGAAATGGCAAACATATGCCCCCGGGCGATGTGGTTCTTCCTAATGAACGAATGAACTGGCCAATTATGTTTGGCATTGGAGCTCAACACGTGGTGGCAATGTTTGGAGCCACGTTCTTGGTTCCGCTATTAACTGGTTTCGATCCGGCAACGACGTTATTTTTCACCGGATTCGGAACCATTCTTTTTATCTTGGTGACGGCGGGGCGGCTTCCATCTTATTTGGGGTCGTCCTTCGCTTTATTGGCGCCGATTGGGGCGGTAACGGGATATGTGGCCGGCGGCGGCGCGCCACTCGATGAAGCAAAAGCAGCATTGGCGCAGGGTGGAATCATTGCCGTGGGTGTAACTCTCGCATTGGTGGGTGTGATTGTGCACTTCGCAGGCGCGCGGTGGATCGACAAGCTCATGCCTCCGGTAGTGACCGGTGCGATTGTCTCGCTTATCGGTTTCAATTTGGCTCCGGCAGCGTGGAACAACGTCAAGACGGCGCCGGTGACGGCTATCGTCACTATCGTTACTATTCTCCTTGTTACAGTGTTGTTCCGTGGGATTCTCGGACGTTTGTCGATTCTCGTTGGTGTGCTCGTGGGATACGTTGTGGCCGTGGTGCGCGGTGAGGTCGATTTTACAGCGATTTCAGATGCATCTTGGCTGGGTGTGCCCCATTTTCGTGCGCCGGCATTCGATGCCTCGCTACTGGGCCTTTTCGTGCCAGTGGTTTTAGTGCTCATCGCTGAGAATGTGGGGCACGTGAAGTCGGTATCGGCAATGACTGGAAAAGATCTCGACGACGTTACTGGACGTGCGCTTTTCGCTGACGGTATCTCAACCATGTTCGCTGGTGCTGGTGGCGGTTCGGGTACCACCACATATGCTGAAAATATTGGCGTGATGGCTGCAACGAGGATATATTCGACTGCCGCCTACATTATTGCAGCGAGTATTGCGCTGGCACTGTCGATGTTCCCGAAGTTTGGCCAGCTGATCGCAACAATTCCGCCGGGTGTACTTGGGGGAGCGGCAACTGTTCTGTATGGAATGATTGGCATGCTCGGCGTACGAATTTGGGTACAAAATCGGGTGGATTTCTCCGATCCGGTAAATCTCAATACTGCGGCAGTTGCGATGGTAGTGGCGATCGCTAATTACAGTTTTCACTTGGGCGGCATGGTATTTGAAGGTATTGCGATTGGTTCCTTCTGCGCAATCCTCATCTATCACCTTATGCGCTCGATTTCTCGGTGGCGTGGCACTTCGCAAGAAGCTGCGTCTCCGGCGTCGGCACCTGCAGGAGCTGAACTAGAGCCGGGCATGCTGATTCGCTAAATTAGGCACTGGCTAGTGTGGCTGGGGGTGTACATCATGAATGATGTACACCCCCAGTGCTAGTAAGCAAATAAAACATGCAGGTGAAATGTTAATAGCTGTGTTTAGCTCAAGAGCGAGGCTTTACAGACTACTACAGATCCTTCGTGCACTTTTCTTGAGACTTCATCGCTTCAAGGAAGTCTTGCTCGGTGGGTTGAGCGTGCATTTCCTGCCAACCCTCGCCAATCACAACATCAACGATCTCAGACTTGAGCGTGCTATCAAAAACGATCTTCGACTGCGGGAAAAATGCGCGTAGTGTATAGGCATTGTTAATGCCATCAACGCCGGTGAGGATACGAGTCGATTCGGAAACCTTCGCTTCGCCATCCCAGTTTGCCGTAGCAGAAACCTGTACGCCACGGGCTTTGAGTGCGTCGCTTACTTGCTTGGCAACACCTGATTTTCCGCTTGCGTTGAACACTCGCGCCGGAATCGTTTTCAAGTCAGCTGGCTTTGCGTCGTCGTTCGCGCAGGGGTAAACGAGCGTCACGCCCTCTTTACGTGAAAAGTCATGCTTGAAAGGGAACGGCACGAGGCCCGTCGAAAATAGGGTATTGATCAAGAGCAGAAAAAGCATCACTGCACCGATAATGCCGAAAAGTAGCACTTGGCGCTCGTGGATTTTTTTCCGATACTCAGATCGCGCTTTGCTTTCAGAAAGTCTTTCGTTCACGGAATAAATCTAGCCTAGTGAAGGCGCTCGTGGGGAGAGGAATCACGCCGACATTTTTGTTTCGCGCACAGAAAGGCGGCATTCGCCGTCTACACGAACTGGACTTAGCATCACGGTTCCACGCTTGCCAACAGCTTGTTGGATAATCATGCGGTGCATTCTGCAGGTGAATCCAGGAATATCATCGCCATTGCGTAATGGACACGATGATACATAGACCTTGCCGTCTTCCTCGTAGCATTCGATATCGATTTTGGCGAGGAAGTCCATGATCGCGGACATCAAATCTTCTTCATTTTCGAGAATGCCTTCGTATTTGCCGCTAATTAAGGCTTCGACGATCGCTTTTTCCTGTTCAGACGAATGCTCAATCGTTGCGATTGCCTCGCGCAACACCGGGAAACGGCCGGTGCGAGCGCGGAACACAAACGTGGGGCGACCTTTTTTGCCGTCGCGCTGTTGGCTACGTTCAAGCATTCCACCGTTGGTTAGCTTTGTAACAGCACTACGAGCTGAGTTGGGGTGAACTTCAAGGGTGTCCGCAATTTCTACAATCGTTGCCCAATCCTCTTTTTGTTGGAGGTAGCTCAAGATTGATTTTTGGATTTCAGACAATTTCATAACAATATTCCATACGTGCTCGTTTAGTACTGGTTGTAATAAAATGTAGCATAGCTCAAGGTAAAGTGTCACGGATAATTTGGTTATTTTGCTCGGCTTTTATAAAAATCTGGGTAGAGTGTCTTATAAATCTGCTTCTTTTGAGGTGCGAATGGCGGATTTATTCATAGCTTTGTAGTGTGAGTTTGCCGGTAAGAAAGCCGTTTTAGGTGTGGGTGAAATATCTTGCTCTCGGGGTGCTTGGATTTGAACGTCTGGGCATGTGTTAAAAATGTGGTGCATTATACTACCGGCATTGGTGTGATATGAAAATGCGAAGGCGGCTGCGCTTAGAAAAACAAAAAACCTGCTGATGCGAAATGATCCGCGTCAGCAGGCAACTGCGGAGGTAGGGGGATTCGAACCCCCGAGGGCTTGCACCCAACACGCTTTCCAAGCGTGCGCCATAGGCCACTAGGCGATACCTCCGTGTAGCTCACAAGAGCATACCCGAATAGTGTACTTGTTCGATGCCTGTTTTTGAAAATTAATTTCTGGATGACGGCGGTGTTTTGTGTCTCATATCGCCGCTTGCGTTAGGTTTGTGCCCAGCATTTCGCCAATTTTGCAGGTTTGGCTAAATCTTCGTCGCTCATATAGGATAGTCACGACTCCCCACGTGGCGTCATCTTTCGGAATCCCCCAGGGCAGGAATGCAGCAAGGGCACGGGAGCTCTGGCGGGTGCGTGGGGCGTCCTGTATCTAACATCTGTACTCTTCTCCTCTTGCTGAGGGTGGTTGCTTTCGGTGCTTACCAAGCCTCGCCACCAACTCCAAACTTCTCACGCTCTCGCCGCTGAGCATTACGTGAACATCACCCCCACGTCGGTGGCTACAAATCCCGCGCCGCATTATGATGGACACCGTGAATGAACTTGTTTTAGGTATCGAAACGTCCTGCGATGAAACTGGTGTGGCGCTGGTGCGCAATGGTGAACTTCTCGCCGATGTCACTGCAACGTCAATGGACGAATATGCACGTTATGGTGGCATTATTCCTGAGATTGCCTCCCGTGCTCACCTAGAATCTTTCGTTCCGACTCTCGACGCTGCTTTGGAAAAGGCGGGCGTCACTTTGGCCGACGTCGATGCGGTTGCCGCAACCGCAGGTCCTGGTCTTGTTGGTCCGCTTACGGTAGGTGTTTCGGCAGCTAAAGCCCTCGCGCTGGCTCTCGGGAAGCCTTTTTACGGCGTCAATCATATTATCGGACACATCGCGGTGGACGAACTCGTTCATGGTGATTTCCCTGAGAAATTCGTGGGTCTGGTGGTTTCCGGTGGGCACTCGCACCTGCTGCTCATCAAGAATATTGTGTCCGACGTCGTCGAACTTGGCGGAACTTTGGACGACGCCGCTGGTGAGGCTTTCGACAAGGTTGGTCGTCTCCTTGGGCTTCCGTACCCAGGCGGTCCGCACGTTGATCGACTCGCGAAGGAAGGCGATCCAACTGCGATCCGTTTCCCGCGTGGTTTAACCTCCGGCAAGAACCAAGCTCTCCACCAGTACGATTACTCCTTCTCAGGATTGAAGACGGCGGTGGCGCGGCACATCGAAGGGCTTCAGCAGCGCGGCGAGGAAATTCCGAAAGCTGATATTGCTGCTGGTTTTTCTGAGGCGGTGGCTGATTCGCTGGTCGGCAAGGCTATTAAGGCGTGTGAGCTCAACGATTGCGATACTTTGGTGATCGGTGGCGGCTTCTCGGCAAATTCCCGGCTGCGTGCACTTGCTGAAGAACGCGCTGCTAAGCGTGGTATCACCGTGCGTATCCCGCCGATTCGCTACTGCACTGATAATGGCGCGATGATCGCTGCTCTGGGCTGGGAGATGGTGCGTAACGGCGTCGATCCTTCACCGTTGAATATCACAGTTGATACTGGTCTTGAGCGTGAAGTAACGATTCTGCGCTGATTTTCCACAAATCTCAGCCCGCCAACGATCACCTCGAAATTCTCCACAGAACTTCGTAGCGGCTAACGGGCGTCGCCTAATTGAAGTAGACTAGAGGGCGTGAGTATTGCCCTGTATCGCCGTTATCGTCCGCAGACTTTTCAAGAAGTTATAGGTCAGGAACACGTAACTGAACCGCTGATGGCAGCCCTGGAAGCAGGGCGAACAACTCATGCCTACCTATTTTCTGGCCCGCGCGGTTGTGGTAAAACTACCTCGGCTCGCATTCTTGCTCGTGCTTTGAACTGTGCAGAATACCCAACCGATACCCCTTGTGGCGTATGTGAATCATGCCGGGAGCTTTCCCGTGACGGTTCTGGTTCGCTTGACGTGGTTGAGCTCGACGCCGCCTCGCACGGTGGTGTGGACGACGCGCGTGAGCTGCGCGAACAGGCTGGGTTTGCTCCGGTTCGTGATCGGTTCAAGATTTTCATCATCGACGAAGCCCACATGGTGTCTAACCAGGGATTTAACGCGCTTTTGAAGCTGGTGGAAGAGCCGCCTCCACATGTGAAATTCATTTTTGCTACTACAGAGCCGGAAAAGGTGATTGGCACGATTCGTTCGCGCACCCATCATTATCCGTTCCGGCTTGTTCCGCCGCCGGTCTTGGAGAATTACTTGGCTCAGCTGTGTGCGCACGAGAATATTACCGCTGGTCACGATCTCCTTTCTTTGGTAGTTCGTGCGGGTACTGGTTCGGTGCGCGATACGCTGTCGGTGCTTGACCAAATCATTGGTGGTTCCGACGGCGTCACGCTCGATTACGAATCTGCCGTTGCGTTGCTGGGTTACACGTCTGCGTCCTTGCTTGACGAGACTGTGCGAGCTATCTCGGCTCAAGATGGTGCAGCTTTGTTCGCTGTGGTGGACGCTGTGGTGCGTTCGGGTCACGATCCGCGCCGCTTCGTCGAAGACCTCTTACAACGCCTGCGCGACTTGGTGATTATTGCGCTCGCGGGAGAATCCGTGCACGATGTTTTCGTTTCGGTGCCTGATGATCAGTATGCATTGATGGTGCAGCAAGCTCAGGAGCTGGGAGCACGTCGCGCTTCTCGCTCGGCTGACCTCGTCAACGAGGCGCTATCGACGATGGCGGGAGCAACTGCGCCGCGTTTGCAGCTCGAGTTGCTCTGTGCGCGTTTGATTGTGGCGCAGGCCGACGCCGTGGCGCCAGTTGTTCCTACGCAGCCAGTATCGAGTGGGAACGTAGCGGGCGGGAGTGTATCTGGTACTGCACCGAGTGGTGCAATGGGTAGTGCGCCTGCACCCGCGAGCGGTGCTGGTACTTCTGCCAGCGGCGTTGCTCGGCCGATGCCAAATATGCCGAACATGCCAAGCGTTCCGAACGTGCCAAGTATGCCAGGCGCGCCTAATATTGGCGCATCGGCCCAAGTTCCTTCTCCAGCTCCTTCTGTCTCGCAAACAGCAGCCGAACCTGCGCATAAACCTGTGGTGGATCCGCGCCGCCAACCAATGCCGTCGTTTGCTGCCGTTGAAAAACCGGCAGCTCAGCCGGCTACTAATGCCGAGTCGACTGCGAACACCGAGTCGGCTACGGGCGCTATCGCGGCTCCGCAAGCTAAATCGGCGTCGGAAACTGCTCAAACTCCAAAACCTACTACCGCAGCGCCAGTACCTGAGAATTCACCTGCCGCCGCGCCACGTGAGCTGTCCGATCTGGAACGCATCCAGGCGAAGTGGACCGCAATCATTGCGAAAACTTCGGAGAATCCAGAGGCCGCACAGGTGCTTGCTACCTCAACTGGTGCAGTGAGCTTTGAAAACAATGTTATTGTGGTGGGCTTCGTGGACGATGAATCCGCGCGGGTGTTTAATTTCAGCCATCCCACGATTTTCGCGCTGGCGCACGCCGTCTTTGATGAAACTGGGTTGAAAACGCGCTGCGAAGGTCGGTTCGTTCCGCCAGATAAGCTCGCTAATCCTCCAGCGGGAGACGACGGGGTACACAATACTGCGGCAGATTCCGTGGCGTGGGATGCCGATTTTAGGAAAACTAATGGCACACCTGCCAGCGCAGATTCGGGTGAACGCCCCCCAAAAGTTGAAGCTCCGCAGGGCACGAGTGGGAACGAGACCAGCGGAGCAAAGAACACGCCAGCTGAACACGCTTCTACATCGTCCGATGCGCGCACAATTGCTACGCCGGCTGTCCGATCAGGTGCAATGCCAGCTGCACAGATGCCAACCGCCGAGCCAACTGCCGGCGGGAGCACGGCTACTTCCAGCCCTCGTGAGCCTATAACCTCGGAATATCTTCGAGAGCCAGATGAATTCGAAGACGACACGTACGAATATCCAGCGAACGATCCGGCTTATGATCCGTCGTGTGACGTCGCACAGGCAGAAGGGAACGACGACGCTACTGCCGATCCAGCAGGGGTGCTCGCTCCACTCGTCGACGGAATTGCAATCCCCGAGGTGCGAGTGGGAGCTGACTCCGAGTTAGGCGAAGTGGCAGATCATGAGGAGCCTGCGCTGGCACTTGAGGTAGAAGGTGTTTCGGCGCCCGTCTCAAACGAAAGCAGGCGGGCATCAGTACCGGAGCGAACGTCGTCGTCGCCACAAGAGATGCCGCAGGTAAATGAGCAAGCGGTAACACCAGTAGCAAAGCCTCAAGAAACGCCGCAAGCGAGCCCGAACGTGCCGTTCTATGCGCAAAACATGCCTGCCCCACCGCCACTCAAGCCGAGTTTTGCGCGCGAAACTGAACCAGAAAGGCTTGCGTTCCAGAGTTCACATTTTGCGAGCGAGGCGTCTGTTGAGCGTGAAAATACTGCACAGAGCATTGAAAATCCGATGCCAGCGAAGCCGGAATCGGATTGGGACGAGGTTTCTTTAGACGATCCGGAGATTTCGCAATCTAATTTGGTTGGAATCAATGTAGTCTTAGACAAGTTTGATGCGAAGGTTATCGAAGAGATTTCACACGAGGCAGGTGCTTAATGGCTGGAGTTTACGATGGAGCAGTCCAAGAACTCATCGATGAACTCGGCAGACTTCCTGGTGTAGGGCCAAAAGGAGCACAGCGCATCGCATTCCACCTCCTGGAAGTGGACGATTCCGAGGTGCAGGCGCTGGTCGAGGCTCTGCAGGCGGTGAAACTCAAGGTCAAGTTCTGCACGATATGCGGCAACGTGACGGAAACTGACGTATGCCGAATCTGCTCTGATCCGCGCCGACTAGACTCAGTGATCTGCGTGGTAGAAGAATCGCGCGATATCGTTGCAATCGAGCGTGCCCGCGAATACCGTGGTCGATACCACGTGCTTGGCGGCGCGATTGACCCCATCGGCGGCGTGGGCCCGGAGAATCTTCGAATCCGTGAACTTTATGCGCGACTCGCTTCTGGCGAGGTCAAAGAGGTTATTTTGGCAATGGATCCAAACGTTGAAGGCGAAGCCACGGCCACGTATCTTTCTCTGAATCTTTCGCATATGGGCGTAGTGGTTTCGCGGCTTGCATCCGGTTTGCCTGTTGGGGGCGATCTTGAATACGCCGATGAGATCACTATTTCGCGCGCTTTGGAAGGCCGGCAGCGGCTTCACACCCCGATGAGCGAACTCGATTCCTGAAAGCACGTAACTGCGGCTAGATGCTTGCCGATGTGTCCACCAGAGGTGTCCACAAATTGGATAGTACAGCCGATGTTCACTGCGCAGATTTAGTATTGTCTCCAACACCGAGGAGGGATGCTCGTGACTCTAGTAGTTCAAAAATTCGGCGGCTCATCTGTTGCCGACGCCGAGTCGATACGCCGCGTGGCACAGCGCATTGTTGATACGCACAACGAGGGGAAACAGGTTGTGGTGATCGTTTCAGCGATGGGCGACACTACCGATGACCTCATTGATCTTGCCAATTCGGTGTCCACAAAACCTCCTGCTCGTGAAATGGATGTGCTGCTCACGGCAGGTGAGCGTATCTCTATGGCGCTTTTGGCGATGGCAGTGAACGAACTCGGTGTGCCTGCATTTGCATACACGGGTCAGCAGGCAGGCCTGCACACTGATTCGAAGTACGGTAAGGCTTCGATCGTCGGGGTTGTTCCTGAGCGTATCGCTCGTACGGTCAACGACGGCGGGGTGGCCATTATCGCTGGATTCCAAGGCGTCAATCGGCACGACGACGTCACCACCCTGGGCCGCGGCGGTTCCGATACCACCGCCGTCGCCTTTGCCGCTGCCCTCAACGCGGACGTTTGCGAGATATATTCGGACGTGGACGGTGTGTTTACGGCAGATCCGCGTATCGTGCCCAGCGCCCATAAACTTGCAGCGCTCACATTTGAAGAGACTCTCGAAATGGCAGCTCACGGAGCAAAAATTCTCCATTTGCGCGCTGTGGAATACGCGCGTCGTTTTGATGTGCCGCTGCATGTGCGTTCATCATTTTCCAACAAGGAAGGAACCTGGATCGTGGACGAAAACTCACGCCGCTACCTCGACGGCAACAACGAAGCACCTATTATTTCGGGCGTGAGCCACGATAAATCGCAGGCGAAAATCACTGTGAAAGGCGTGCCGGATCAACCGGGTGCTGCGGCGCGACTTTTCGCTGTGGTAGCTAAGGCGGGCGTCAATATCGACATGATCGTGCAAAATACGCCCACGAATCTCGAGGGCGTGGCGAATATTTCGTTCACGCTGCCGATTGCGGACGTCGATACGGCCGTTGCAGCGTTGGAAGGCGCGAGAGAAGAAATCGGTTTCGAGAAGATTGCGCGCGACGACGGTGTCGGCATCCTTTCGCTGGTAGGCGCAGGTATGCGTTCGCATCCGGGTGTTTCGGTGAAGCTCTTTGAGGCGCTGCAGGAAGTTGGCGTGAATATCGATATGATTTCGACGTCGGAGATTCGTATTTCGGTGGTTATGGAGCAAAAGCTGCTTGACGACGCCGTTCGGGCAGTGCACACGGCGTTCGATCTCGATGCCGAAGGTGAAGCAATCGTTTATGGAGGTACGGGACGGTGAGCATGACTCTTGCTGTAGTTGGAGCGACGGGGCAGGTAGGGCGCGTGATGCGCACGCTGCTTGAAGAGCGGAATGTAGACGTCGATGCGGTGCGTTTCTTTGCGACGGCGCGTTCGGCAGGTACTACCTTGCCGTTCCGTGGTCAAGACGTGGTGGTAGAAGATATCGCCACTGCTGATTTTGCTGGTATTGACGTCGCTGTGTTCTCCGCTGGTGCGAGTGCTTCGCTGGAGTACGCTCCAAAATTTGTGAAAGCCGGCGCTGTGGTGGTGGACAATTCTTCGGCTTGGCGCAAGGATCCGCAGTGCCCACTGGTGGTTTCTGAGGTGAATCCGCAGGATTTGAAGAATCGGCCCAAGGGAATTATCGCCAACCCCAACTGCACTACGATGGCGATTATGCCAGTGTTGAAAGTATTGCACGATGAGGCGGGGCTTGAGCGCCTTACGGTTTCGTCTTACCAGGCAGTTTCTGGTTCTGGCGTGAAGGGCGTGCGGGCTTTGGCGGATCAGACCCGGGCGGGTGCTGGGCAGGAGAATCTGGAAGGCTTGGCACTGGACGGGCATGCGATTGACTGGCCTGCCGATACGGCACCTTATGTTGCTCCAATTGCGTTTAATGCGGTTCCTTTTGCTGGCAATTTGGTTGACGATGGCTCTTATGAGACTGATGAGGAGCAGAAGCTGCGTAACGAGTCGCGCAAGATTTTAGGGATCCCGCAGTTGCTCGTGAGTGGAACGTGTGTGCGTATTCCGGTGTTTACTGGCCACTCGATGAGCGTAAATGCGCAGTTCAATAATGCTATTTCGGCTGATCGGGCTATCGAATTGCTCAAAGATGCACCGGGCGTTCAGTATGTTGATGTGCCTACACCGCTTGCTGGCGCAGGTATTGATGACTGCTTGGTTGGGCGTGTGCGCCAAGATCAGTCGATTGCTGATGGAAAAGGATTGGCGTTGTTTGTAGTGGGAGACAACCTCCGCAAAGGGGCTGCTCTCAACACTATTCAGCTCGCTGAACTGCTCATTGAGGAACTGCGCGGCTGATTCGCTCGTTTCTTAGAATATATTTAGCTGAACTAGACATTGGTGGCGTGTTGGGGGATGAGACGTAGTCTCATCCCCCAACACGCCACCAATCTTTATAGCAGCACAGCCCAGGCGATGAGCAACAACACAAGCCCTGAAGCAACGCCAAACATTACTGGCAGATACTTTTTCTGAGATGTGCTTTTGTGTGGAAGAAAAGGAATTACTAGACCAAGAATGCCAAAAGAGATCATGGCAGGAAAATAGGTTTGAGTGGCCTCGGAAAAATCCAAACCTTTTGCAAACGAGCAGGCAATAATGACCGCATTAAAGTATGCGGCAATGGCAATTCCGAGTAGTAATTTCCGAAGTATTTCTTGTTTAGGCATTTTATGCTCTCCCTAAGCCAAGGTTCGTCAAATGTAATGAGAATCGATCACGATTCTTGTTAACGCGTACGTCTACACCTAGGCCATGTAACCGGACCAGTCGTCGTCGAAATCCTCATCGAAACCTTTGAGGTCGAGCAAGGCAACTTCGTCGGGACGATCTTTGAGCACTTGGTCGATATACGATTGCACGGCTTCCTGCATGGGCACGTCGTGTCCGGCATTTTCGGCGATGTACCAGCGGTGATCTAGGATTTCGTGAAAGATCTGGGCTGGCTCGAGTTTTCCGCGCAGTTCGCGCGGGATTGCGCGCACAGTAGGTTCAAACACGGTGGTCATCCATTCGTGAGCCACGATAGATAGCGCCATCTGCGAATTTCCAGTGAGTGCGCGATAGGATTCAATATCGTTCATCATGCGTCGAGCCTGCATTTCTTCAACGTCAAGCCCGGTGAGCCGCATAATCTTGCGTGAATAATGCCCGGCATCTACCACTTTTGGTTTGATCGACAGCGACGTGCCATAAATGTCGGCAGTCATTGCCAACTCAGCCACGTCAAATCCCAGCTCATTGAGCCGGCGGATGCGGTTGTCTACACGCCAGCGTTCGTCGATATTGAACGACTCCTCCGAAGTGAGTTCATTCCACAGCGAACTGTAGCGGTCAGCGAAACGAGTGCCCACGGCAATGGAATCAAAATCCTCATCGAGCACACCACCTGCTTGAAGATCGAGTAGCTCGCCGATGATATTTGTGCGTGCCACGTCCACGTCGTATTCGCGCTTCTTGGTGGATAGATGTTCACGCAACTCGCCCGTCTCGGCGTCGACCAAATACGCAGCGAACTCACCGGCGTCGCGCCTGAAAAGCGTATTGGAAAGTGAAACGTCACCCCAGTAAAAACCAATGAGGTGCAAGCGCACCATGAGCACGGCAAGCGCATCAATCAGGCGTTTCACAGTTTCGGGGCGCATCACCGACTGCCCAAACACTGCGCGATACGGGAGCGAAAAGGCAAGATGCCGAGTCACAAGTGCGGCGTTGAGCGCTTCACCAGCATCGTCGTAGCGGTGGGTGACTACCGCCACCGGCTCGACGCAGGGCGTTTCAAGCCGATTGAGATCCCGCAGAGTCTCGTATTCGTGATGGGCGACGCTTTCGCCGATCTCTTTGACGGCAAGAATTTGGCCGTCAAGTTTCACGAACCGCACCACGTGGCGCGAAATTCCGCGGGGGAGAGCTGCGATAATATCATCTGGCCATTCGCGCAGTGGCAGATTCCACGGCAAATCGAGCAGAGCCGACTGCACCTCTGCGGAGGTGATTTCAAGCGCTTTGCGCTGTGGTACAGGTTCGTTCGTCATCGCATTTCCTTGCTGTGCTGCTTGTTTGCGTAGCGTGCTTGCGGTGTATTTGGGTGGTGAGTCGCTAGCGTGTGGGGCGCGGAAGTGCACAGTGCCGTGCTTCCGCGCCCCTTGAGCTTCAGATTAGTAAACTAATCGTCTAATTCTCTCAGTTGCCGATGCGGTTGCCGCTCACAGCCGAGAAGTAGTGCACGTAGTTCTCGCGTGGAGCGAGGTAAATTACATCGCCAGCTGCAGGAACAGTTTCGGGAGACACGCGTACCGTCATCGATTCGGAGTCATCACCTGAACCGAAACGCGTGGATTCGGCGTCGGCTCCCACAACGCTTCCATAGATGTAGGCATCGGATCCGAGATGCTCAACGAAGGTTACCTTGAGCGGAATCGAATCTTCGGTGGCGGCTGGTACCACGTCGAAAGCTTCTGGACGCAGACCGATCGTTACGTGTGTGGCATCTTCGCTTGTGAGAGCCGCACGTACCGGTGCTGGAAGCGGGAGCTTCGCTTCACCGAAGACGGCGTTCGTGCCCTCAACGCGCCAGTCGCCAAGGTTCATGGCAGGCGAGCCGATGAAGCCGGCAACGAAAGCGTTTGCCGGGCGGGCAAACATCTCGTCTGGGCTGGCAACTTGCTGCAAGATTCCGTCCTTGAGCACGGCGATGCGATCACCCATGGTGAGCGCTTCGGTTTGGTCGTGGGTGACGTAAACGGTGGTTACGCCCAGTTCACGCTGCAAAGATGCGATTTGTGTGCGGGTTTGAACGCGGAGTTTAGCGTCCAGGTTCGAGAGTGGTTCGTCCATCAGGAACACTTGCGGCTTACGCACGATAGCGCGACCCATAGCCACACGCTGACGCTGACCACCGGAAAGAGCCTTCGGCTTGCGGTCAAGATATTCGGTCAAGTCGAGAATCTTCGCTGCTTCCTCAACTCGGGAACGAATCGTTTCTTTATCTACACCAGCGATTTTGAGCGCAAATCCCATATTGTCTGCAACGGTCATGTGCGGGTAGAGCGCGTAGTTCTGGAAAACCATCGCAATATCGCGATCTTTTGGAGTTACGTCGGTAACGTCGCGGTCACCAATGTAGATGCGGCCGGAATTGACGTCTTCGAGGCCAGCAAGCATGCGCAGCGTCGTGGATTTTCCGCAACCGGAGGGTCCAACGAGAACGAGGAATTCGCCGTCTTTAATTTCAAGATTGAATGAATCAACTGCAGGTTTATCTGAACCTGGATAAATGCGGGTGGCATTTTCGAATGTAACTGTAGCCATTACATGTCCCTTCACCGGCAGGTACGTGCCGGACGATCCGAGTGAAAGGTGCGAGGCGGTTGCCTAACACAGTGAATTATTTCGCGAGCCTACAGCTGGCAAAACTCACTAGCATCATTGTTTCATACGCTGCACAAATTGTCTGGAAAACTGTTTAAGGGTGAATGAGAACACGTTATCTGCTCCCGAGACGTTTGCGGTATGATCGTCGCAAGATGTCCGATCCAACGGCGTCCAATTTTAATGGCACTGAGGAGGGTAATGCGCCAGCGCACGGAAATCGGTGGTTACCGCATCGTAAAACGAATTGGTTTTGGCGGAATGTCGTCTGTATACGAAGCTATCGATGCTGGTGGTGCGCGTGTTGCTCTCAAGTTGATGCATCCGGCTATCGCGGCCGATCCTGCTTCGCGCGATCGTTTGCGCCGGGAAGTGGCCATGTTGCGGCGGGTGCGGGGGCCGTACGTGGCACAGGTAGTGGACGCTGAGATTGACGACGACGAAGTTTTCATCGTGACCGAGTTGATCGACGGCCCTACGTTAGAAGCTGACGTGCGTGAGCAGGGGCGATACGAAAATGATGATTTGCTCACGCTCGGTGAAGAACTGGCCGATGCACTCGACTCGATCCACAGTGCTGGGGTGCTACACCGCGATCTTAAACCGTCTAATGTGATGATCGGGCCGGAAGGCCCTGTGCTGATTGATTTTGGTATCGCTCAAGCTGGCGACGATACGCGCCTCACGCAGACTGGTTCACTCGCACACACCCCTGGATACTGTGATCCACGTGTATTGCGCGGTGGTGCCCCTGATGCGGACGCCGATTGGTGGGCTCTAGCTGCTGTTTTGGCTTATGCCGCGACTGGTCGGCCGCCCTATGGCAAGGGGCAAGCTGCGGTGGTGATGCATCGTGTGTTGACGATGCCGCCTGATCTTGAAGGCATTGAAGCGCCGTTGAGCTTTGCATTTGCTGCGGCGTTGGATCCTGATCCACAGCGGCGTATCAGTTTTGATGAGCTGCTTTCGGTGGTGCGCGATCCGGCGAACGCCTCTTTGCTTGGGCTCCGCGGTGGTTTCGCTGTGGCGGGCGCTGCCAGTGCGCTAGGTGACGACGACGGTGGGCTCGGTGACGACGATGCGTCGACCGTTGTTGCTGGTGGCGAAACTGAGATGGTAGCGTACGGGTCGGGTGAAGAAGCTGACGACGACGGCACTGTCGTTTTCGACGACGACGCGGCTACCGTCGTCTCTCCCTACGTGGCTGATGACGACGGCGTCTTTCGTGGTAACGGGGAAGACGATGAGTTTCCGTGTCGAGAGGATGATCGAGCAGGCAAGACCGCAATTTTGACCGAGATTGCGAGTGAGAATGACTTGCCTGGTACCGCTCCGGCAACCTTGATCGCCAACGTCACGCCCGGTGTGGATTCGCCGATGCCGACAGAAGTATTGGCACAGGTAGAGCCGGAATATGTGCCGCCAACTGAGATGCCGCCGTCGATCCCGCCTGTAGCACCAACGGCGGTGATGCCTGCGGCGACCTTTAATACTTATGGTGCGCAGGAAAGAATGATGCCAGGTGTTCAGGCTGGGATGGTGCCGAATCCTTATGGAGTGCAAGCTGGGGCAGTCGCAGGTGTGCCAGGTATGCAAGCTGATGCTTCGCCGAATGTCCAACAAATGCAGGCGGCAATCCTTGGTACAAAGCCGCTCCCAACGTTCCGGATATTTCTGGGGATTATGTGGGTGGCGGCGTCGTTACTTGCGGTGAAAGCTCCTCTCGTGGGGCTGGCCGCAGCGGTGGCGGTATTTTCGGTGCTCGACGTGGTAGGTGCTGTGCGGCAAAAGATACTGTGGCGCAGGTTGCGCCGCGGCGGGCCGTCAGGGAGCGACGTTTCCATAGCCATGCTGAGCTTGCCATTTACTGTGGTGGGAAGCGTATTGCGCACTGTGGTGACGGTCGCGTTACCGGCGGGAGCAGCATTCGCATACTTCCGATTTGCGCAGCATATATACATGCAAGATGTTCCGCGTTCAATCTTATTGGGCGTTCTTGCAGGAATTTTCTTGGTGTCGTGGCTGCGACCCTTTGGCAGCCAAGTGCGTGAAGGGGCGCGAGTGGTGCTCAACGGTGTGACGCCTAGTGTGGGATACCGTGTGTTTTGGATAGTGTTCGCGCTTATTTTCGCTGTTTGTGGAGCGTTTATCTTCAACACAGTGCAAAGCGTATCGTGGTGGCCCGTACCACATTTGTATTTCTGAATTTCTTCTGGGTGCTGCCGCAAAAAGTGCTGATAAGCGCTCTGATAAATGGAATGCGAGATTTTTTATAGCTTATAATCGAATGTGTTATCGAGCGTTGTTGTTCGAGGGTTCTTAAACGTTGTGCTTGCCAGCGAATACGCGTTTGTGGGATTGGTAGAATCGACGATTTAGATATACATATCAACTTCATTATTAAGGAACAAGATGGCACCGAAGCAAACTCCGGGCATGAGCACCGAAAAAAAGACCAAAGAAGAACGTCGGGCGGAGGCTCGGAACAAAGCGCGCATGCTGCGTGAGCAGGAAGAAAAGCGTGCGAAGCGAAATCGGATCCTCACAATCGTGAGCATTCTGGTGGTCTTGGCGCTTGTCGTCTTCGCAGTAGTTAAGATCGTGACCAGCAAGGCTTCGGATCATGGCAGTTACGACGGCGAGAAGCGCACGGTGAAATTGGCGAACGTGACCGATGATTACGGCATTTATGTGGGCACAAAAGGTGAGGCAGTAGCCAAGGCGAATGGTGCACCGACGGTTGGCGTGTACTCGGATTTCATTTGTACACACTGTAATGACCTCGAAAAAGCTGCTGGTGCTGCCTATGCGAAGCATAGTGCTGCGGGAGACGTGCAAGTGCAGTACTTCCCGGTGTCGATTTTGGGTGGTTCGATGTCGCAGCTAGGCGCTGCCGCCGCTTTCTATGTGGCAACGTATTCGCCGGATAACTACGTACAGTTCCAAGAGAAACTCTTCGCTCGTACCGACGAAATTCTCAAGCGTACCAAGGCGCAGCCTACAGCTGGTGAGATTGCAGATATTGCTAAAGCGGCTGGTGTTCCAGACGATGTTTTGGCGGATATGCCGGCCTCGATTGAGTCTAAGGAATGGCAGGATGTGGTGCAGAAAGCCACTGATAAGTTCCGCGAGAAGGGATTTAAGGGCACGCCAACGGTGACTCTCGACGGAAAGGAAACCGAGGAGTGGGCCAAGGGTGGAATGCCAGCATTCCTTGATTCCGTGGCCAAGCCGACTAAGTAGCTGAGCTGGTCAAATGGCTGAGCGTACTAAATAGTACAGTCTATGTGACCTAAATAATTCTGCTCGGGATGGGCGGGACGCCAATCAAATTGGCGTCCCGCCCATCTTTCTGGCAATATTGAAACGCTGGTATTTTTGTGAGTCAATGGTTCGCCAAACCACCAGCAAAGCCTCCTTAGCTCAGTTGGTAGAGCACCGCTCTTGTAAAGCGGATGTCGTCGGTTCGAGTCCGACAGGGGGCTCTTTTGCTGCCTAGATGTGCTGTTGCGTGTGGAACACGTGGGAGCTATGCGGCTCATATGTGGCTTATACTGCGGAAATCGTGTGCGATACGCGCAACTTCTGTACATATATCGAGATGTTGCGAAAAGCGCCCCAAGAATCCGAAGTGGCCTACCCATGCTTCGTGAAACAACGTTCATTTACCTATTGTTAGCATTGGAAACTTTCCCACTGTAGCAAAAATACAATTCCCGTTTACCTACAGGGTGTATCTTAATTCAGCAGGCTACTTAGCAAAATGGCTGTAAGGGACTGTCGAAAGTTTCGTGCGGCGACACAATTATTATTAGCAATAGGTCGAAGACGATGGTAGGAACTATGGCGCATACAATGCTAGAACGCGAAGTGATCGCACATCGTGGGCTCAACACCCTCGCTCCTGAAAACACGCTTTCTGCTTTCAAGCTCGCTGCCGAGCATGGACTTTCGTGGATTGAAACTGATGTGGATATCCTCGGTGACGGCACACCCGTGGTAATCCATGACACTCTCCTCGACCGCACCACGAACCGTTCCGGCTATTTCTATGACCTCACCGAGGCTGATCTTCCTTCGATCGACGCCGGGGCCTGGTTTTCCAAGCAATACGCAGGCGAGCCTCTTCCCACCTTGCGTCAGCTTGTCGATCTGATGAACGAAACTGGCCTGAACGCCAATATTGAACTGAAGTCCAATGAGCGCGGTAAAGATGCCTCCCTCAAGCTCATTGAAAATACCCTCGCTGAGCTCGATCGTCTTGATCCAGAGCGTGAAATTATCATCTCCAGCTTCAACCATCTCCTTCTCCACCATGTCCACGAAGCACGCCCCGATCTTGCAATCGGAGCACTCTTCGTGAAAGAAAACCTCTGGCCCGACTGGCGTTCACTCCTCGAACTCGTCGGCGCCACCTATATTCACCCTGAAGATGCCAGCCTTACGCCAGAGCGTGTGGCAGCCTTCCGTGATGCCGGCTTCGGCGTTAACGTGTGGACTGTCAATAGTAAGGCTCGTGCAAATGAGCTCTTCAACTGGGGTGTTACGGGCGTATTTACGGATATTGCCCACGAATTTATGGCATAACCCATCCCGCCATAGCGAGGATTCGCCGGCGCCGATGCCGGCGTGGCACAGTGCGCCCAAAACGCGCTGTGTCGATTATTCCTGTGCGGGTAACGCAGGTGACGCGGGAAACCGCAGGTAGCGCGAGACGCCGTCGGTACAGCGGGCAACCGATTTACCGGCGGGGATGTCGCGATGCTTGCGGGGCCACCTTGTGCATCTGTGGGTGACGATTTGCCTGCCTGCACGGGAGCTGTCATGGCAATGCGGCTCCTGGCCGCGTTGCGCCTATAACTGAAAGTAACGCAACATGAATGAAACAATCGCTGCTTCGACGTCGCGTATTCCGCACTTCCTCAAGCGCGGAAAAATCGGAGCATTTCTCACGGTGGTTCTCACCGGTCAATTAGTTTATGTGTCCTTTGAGGCATTCAAAGGCGCGTTGATGCTCCCGCTCACGCAGTCGCTGGGAATCGGAATGGACCAATTCGGTATCCTCATGGGCTGGATTGGCATTGCAATGTTCTTCTACGTGCCTGCAGGCTGGGTAAATAACCGTTTCACGATCCGTTCCATCCTGATCGCATTCGCAGGCTGGCGACTCGCTACCTTTTTGATCTTGTTCTTGATTCCGAATTTGCCGTTCAATGTGATGGTGGTTATAGCTGCAAGCTGGGGTATTTGGGATGCAATTGGCTGGCCCGCGGTGGTTAACGGTGTTGTTTTTGTGGCCAAAGATGAGGATACTAAGGGCCGCGGTCTTGCAATGGGTCTGCTCGAAACGGTTCGCCGTGGACTCGAAGTTGTGATGAACCTGATCGTGATCGGTGCTATTGGTCTTTTCCCAGATCAGGCAGCCGGCGTGCTCAAGATTTTCGCCGTTGGTTACGCGCTTCTTCTCATTCCAATCATCTTTGCGCTGCTCCGTTTTGTGCCGAAGAACGCGGTTGCCGAGAGTGTGCAAATTGGCGACAAGAAGGCTGGCAAGAACGCAGCAGCGCTTGCCGGATTGGTGAATGTGCTGCTCAAGCCGCGCGTATGGCTCGCAGGTTTGGCTGCTATGTGCATTTACTGGACCTACGTGAACCTCATTTACTTGTCGGCGCCGTATATCAAGTTGGTTTTCCATGCTTCGGATTCGGTAGCTGGCATGTTCGGTATTTTCAATACTGGTCTTGTGGGCGTTTTTGCTGGTCTTGTGTCTGGTTTCATCGCTGACTATGTGTTTAAGTCCTCCACGGTGATGCTCGGCTTCGCGCTCTCGATCACCACAGCTGGTGCGTTCTGCGTGTACTTGCTCCCGGCTGGTTCGAACCTCATGTGGCTCGCAATGGTACTGCTCATGGTGATGGCAGTGGGCGTATTCATGGGCAAGGCCGTTATCTTGGCTCCTATCGCCGAGTTGCACCTGCCAGAGCATATTAGCGGTTCGGCGATGTCAGTTGGCTCCTTCCTCGCTTATGCCTCGGTGTTCTGGGCACACCCAATGACCGCCGGTATCGTGGAGGCCAACAAGGACAACCCTTACGTGGGTTACCAGAAGGTTCTTCTCATCACCATCACGGTGGCTTTGATTGGTGCAGCCTGTGCAATTGCGCTCGCGATCATCAACAAGCGTCTCGAAAAGAAGGGCAAGTTGGAGGACGCCGGTGCCAACGATCTGCTCACGGTCACCGCTGCTGAAGTGGATGAGTCGGAAGGCTTTGCCGACGCCGATATGGCACCTCACGCTGCTGGTTCTGTTTCGGCCGACTCCGGTACGATGCCTGATTCGCGGCAGTGAAGCTAGGTTCTGCCTGTTTGGTGGGGAGGGCGTGTGCTCGTGCGCAACAATTGTCGCACGAGCACACGCCCTCCCTGTTGTTCATCACTATTGCGATAGTTGAATTGTGTAATTTACCTCAACGGCGATAAAGAGTTTCACTTTCTAACTACTTCTAAATACTATTAGGAATAGCTCTCAATCTAGAATAGGGTAACTCATGTCAAATCTCGCTCCTCATCGCGCGTCACGCGCCACAGCAACGTGTGTCGATTTCGGCAGTAACAGCCATGTCAGTTTTGGACGCAACAGTAACGTCGTCGCCGTCGTATGTGCCGCACTTGCACTTATTTTCTCATCGCTTTCAACGCTCCCTGCCCATGCAGCCACGCAATACACAGTTTTCACAACCGGACACACAGATGCCATCACTGTAGTTCCCAACGGGGGAACGTTGTCGATGGTGTCGAAAGAAGACATCACGACTCCAGGAACGCCCACCTACCACAATCCAGCCGAAGTGATTTTCGGGGTAGTTGATGCGTCATACAGCGAGCAGACGAAGCAGATCCCACAAATCGCAGTAGCTGGATATACACTCCCTCAAGTTGAAGACCAACGCATGCTTTGGCCGGGCTTCGACAGTCTCAAAGTGGCACAGATTGATCCGGCGAAAATTGAATTCGAGTTCGTCTCGGCTAAAGGGCCAGGTAGCGTCTATATGTGGCAACAGGGATCATTTGGTGCGATTGAGTCGGTGCTTTCGGGAGGGGCTTTCCAAATTTCCGACGGCGTGAAGCTCACCCATCAAACCCCCACTCACCAGCATGTGAACTGGCTATTCACACAGCCGGGAGCCTACGATCTCACCGTGCGCGCGCACGTCACCTACCAAGACGGTGCAGTTGTTATCGCAGCTCCTGCTACCTATCACTGGGTGGTTGGCGACAAAGCCATTGCTGATGCGAAAGCCGGCAATTTTGTGCCACCTACTCAACCAACGAGCACTGCTACTCCGAGCAGCCTTTCAGCTGCACCAGCTAGTGCCGCGCCCAGCAACGCGCCCGCAGCTGCCGCGCCACAAGCCGAACAGTGCATCCCAACCGAGGTCAAGACTCCAATTGATGCCCCAGGTGCAGGGGGTACCCGCACGGGCGGAAGCTACACCATTCCAGCGAATACTCACGTTCACCCTAACTGGGTATTCACTGCTCCTGGTACCTACAAAGTGTCAATTACCCAGTCCACCACCTCAAAATCAGGCCAATCACTCACTACCTCGGGCACTCTCACATTCAACGTGGGGGGCTCTGGAAATGCGAACTCCGGACACTTTGATGTGGGCACCACCGCCAATGGTGGCTCTATCGCCATGAGTGTGAAGGATGACCGCACTCAACCCGCAAACTGGGTTTCGCCGAGTTCCCTGGTATTTGGCGTATCGAATGCGGCCAAAACTAATGCACCTGCCGGAATCGAATTCGTTGCCGCTGCGGGTAGCCCAATTTGGCTCATATCATCTTCACAGGTAAACGGTGTACCATGGGTGGGAGCCAATACGATGCACCCATCTTTACTCCAAAACACCTCCGGGAACGTCACCTGGACGCTCAACTCCGTTTCAGGTCCGGGTTCGCTTGCTGTATTCGAATCGGGCAATTTCGGCAAGATTGTAGGGCGCTACTGGTTCGGTGGTTCGTCCAGCTCAAGCGAGATGCCTAGCGGCGTTGTACAAGAGGGTGGCCAGTACTACCGCATTGAATATGTTGGAAAAACTGCCTCCGGTGCAGACTGCCAGCTCTCGCCAGAGCAAATTGCAGCTCTTCTCGCTGAGGGCAAAAACGTTGCTGCTTCGGCAATGCCAGGCAATCTCTCGAAAACAGGTTCAACATTAGTAACAACGGCAATAACCTGCGCTATTGTGCTCTTCGCCGGTGTCGCGCTGGTGATTTACCGCCGTCGTAGAAATGCTGTGGGTGCAACGTTGGCACACACGTCGTCGGCACCAGCGACGCCGCCTTCATCGTCTTCATCGCGAACGGACGCGAAGTGACGCAGAAGAACTGGAAGCGCCTCGCGGCGCTCGGTCTGGTAGCAGCGGTAGGTGCGTGTTCCTCCGCTGCTGCCACGCCTACCCAACGTACGGAAAATACACTCACTGTTGTAGCGAGCACTCCCATCATCGCCGATTTGGTGCGCAATGTTGCGCCAAAAGCGAATGTAGTGAGTCTCGTTCCAATGGGTGCAGATCCGCATACATATGAGCCTTCGCTCGCTACCTTGCGCGACGTGACCCATGCACGGATCGCATTTTCGAATCAGCTCATGTTCGAAGAAGCCTCGCTGATCAAAACGATCGATGCGAATCTGCCCGACGGCGCTCCCCACGTTGCGTTGGGGCAGGCAGCTGTACCATACGGGGCGCGGCACATTCGGCTCGTTGAAGATGCTTCGCTCGCAACAATCTGGCTCGGATTTCGAGTAGACGGACAAGGCTCGAGCACGGATCAAGTGCGTATGAGCGCTGTGAAAGTCTCGGGCCCAGGGGAACTTTCGGCATTTACGACAGGTACCTTTGGCAACCCTACCCCGTGGATGGCGAGCTATGACGGCATTGACGAGAAAGATGTCGTTTCCCTCCCAACGAATGCGCATACACACATGTCGTGGGGTTTCTCAAAGCCCGGCAAATATGAATTAACTATAAAAGCCGAGCTAATCCACGACGGTACAAGCAAAGCACTGGGCACCACCACCATTACCTTCATGGTTGGTCAAGACCCGCACGGCGTGGCACCGACGATCCTCGATTCTGGACATGTGGATATTACGGCTCATCTAGCTGGCGGAATAACTCTTGACGGCACGGGCGAAACCGGATCGGCAGCCACCTACGACTCAAAGAATGTGGTGGTAGCTGTACCACACGCCGTCGCCACGACTGTGCCCTCCAACGAATGGAAATTCTTGGGTGCTCCTGGAAACGAAGCCTGGGTACTCGCCCAGGCAGTGCTCGGCAGACACGTGCACGGCGAAATCGATCCGCACTTATGGCACGACGTTAAGAACGCGATCGCCTATGTGGAAGTCATTCGCGATCAACTCTCCTCAGTTGATCCGCAGCACGCTGGTGAATACCAGAAAGCAGCTGCGCAATACATAGACAACCTGCGTAACCTCGATGAGTGGATGCGGTCGGTGCTGGGATCAATCCCTAAACCACAGCGCAAACTCGTGACTGCGCATGACAGCTTCGGCTACCTCGCCAAGGCTTATGGTCTCGACGTTGCAGGATTTATTGCGCCGAACCCCAGCTTGGAGCCGTCGGTGCAAACTCTTGCCAACCTCACTCGTACTCTGCGCGATACCAAAGCTCGCGCGGTATTTATTGAGCCGGCAAATCGAACACATGCAGCTGAACTCATCAATCTTGCTCATCAGGCGAAAGTTCAGCTGTGCGAAGTGCAATCGGATACCTTCGTCGAAGGTGTCGATTCGTACATTGGTCTTATGGAATTTAATGCAAAATCCCTTAAATCCTGTCTGGATCCGGAGTCGCTTCCGGCCTGGGATCGTGCATGGCACTCAAAGAAAGATGAACAAAAATGAGATTATCGCGAGTATTGGCGCCGGTGGCGCTCGTGTGCGCAGCACTATTTACTGTTCCTACAGCTGCCGTGGCGGAGGATTCTCCCAAGCCGGTACCTGCTGATCCAGCACTCACCCAAGTTGTGGACGCCAATGAGAAAGTGGCACCACGTGGAACACCCGTAGAGATTTCCGCTGGTCACGTTGATATGGGGCCAAAGTTCATTGATGGTACCTGGACTTTGATGGCGCGCGACGACGTGTCCAAGCCTGCTACCTGGAGGCATATCGACGACGTCGTCTTCCGTGTTCGTGACAAGGGCAAGATCGCTGTTCCCGCCGGAAAAGAATACTCGTTTATCCGGGCGGACAAGGAAGTCTGGGTAGTTCCACAGCAGGAAATCGCAAATGTTGTTTGGCTCGGATGGAATACCCAAGACCCTAATGTGGTATCGAAAGTTAATGGCGGAGTTTCGCTGATTTTTGGTGGGCATCAAGGACCAGGGCATTTCAATGTGTTTTTGCAGGCAGGAAACTTTGCTGGCCCTCAACAACTGTGGAAAGGTGACTCGGAAGAATCGCAGCCGATTCACGTTGAACTCAATACGCACACCCACGCTAACTGGGTGTTTACTGAGCCAGGAACTCACCTCGTGCGAATCACAGCGCAAGCCCAGCTCAAAGACGGTACCACGGTAGAAAACACACAAACTCTACGCTTTGCCGTGGGAGATGCAGCAAATGCGCAGCAAGCGCTAGGTGCCAAGTGGGACAAGGAAACCGAACCTGCTGCACCTGCGAAGGTAGATGAACCAAGCACGGTGGATAAGTCCACGTCGTTGCCGCTCCTTATCGGTTTAGGATTGCTTGCGGTTGCCGTAGCGGTGGTTCTTGGAATCTTCTTGGGACGCCGCGCTACCAAGAAACGCCAGGCCGAGGCTGCTGCGGCGGTATCGACGACGGCCTCAGCGTCAGCGCCGGACTCGAAACCGGTGTCGGGGGTGACCTCAGAACAGGCAGCATCGGCGTCGGACTCGGAACCGGCGAAGCATCGCGCGCCTGAGGTAGAAACTCCTGGTGATACTCAGTGAAACCAGTAGTACACATCGACGGGCTCAATGTGAGCCTAGGCGGACGCCATGTGCTCCGCGACATTAATCTCGATGTATATCCGGGAGAACTTTTGGGGCTGATTGGCCCTAATGGTGCTGGTAAAACCACATTAATGCGTTCAATTATGGGATTGATTCCGCTTGATTCGGGAAAAATCCACAGCGAGGAATCCGCGGCGAAAATTGGATACGTACCGCAACGTCAAGATATTGACTGGACGTACCCAATTTCCATCGAAGGCATGGTTATGACGTCGTATCTTGCTGAACTTGGGATGTTTAGGCGACCACGCAAAGAGCACTGGGCTGGCGTTTACGCTGCACTGCGCAAAGTTGGATTGTATGAGCTGCGTGCGCGCACAATTGCTGAGCTCTCAGGCGGGCAAAAACAACGCGTGCTCATTGCACGAGCTCTGGCTACCAATCCGATCATGCTACTTCTCGATGAGCCGTTTTCTGGTTTGGATCATCCCAATCAAGATGCGCTCTCCGATCTTTTCGTTGAGCTGGCTCGTAGCGGAGTGTCGATTGTGATGTCTACTCATGATTTGAGTCAAGCGGTGGATATTTGTGATCGCCTTGCCATGATTAATCGGACAGTTCGGGCAATTGGCAAACCGCAAGATCTGCTCATTCCTGATTTATGGATGGAGACGTATCAGGTGCGCGCCGATTCTGCATTATTGCGTTCACTAGGAATGGGAGTGCGATGAGCCTGATTGATTTCTTAAATGATTTGACGAACCCAGTGTTGGCTTTCCTGCCGCGGGCGCTCTTGATTGCAATTATGAGCTCGGTGGTGTGCGGAGTTGTGGGTGTACACGTGGTATTACGTGGGCTTTCGTTCGTTGGCGACGCGCTCTCGCATGCCGTGTTTCCCGGCGTCGCTATCGCCTTCGCTTTGCAAGGATCAATCTTGCTTGGTGGCGCGGTGGCGGGTCTTGTTGTAGCCATTCTCATCACCACATTCTCCCAAAACCGCAGGTTGCGTGAGGATTCCATCATCGGAATATTCTTTGCAGCAGCATTTGCGCTCGGTTTGGTGATTATGTCGCGGATACCAGGCTATACGGGATCGTTGGAGTCGTTCCTCTTTGGTTCGCTCTCAGGCGTAACCAATACAGACTTAATCGTGGTAGCAGCTTCAGGATTCTTTATTCTGGCCATTTTAGCGTTGCTTCACCCGTACATCGTACTGGTAAGCATTGACCGCGATCACGCCCGTGCACTCGGTATCAAATCGATGCTCGTGGATCTCGTTCTTTACCTTGCTATTGCTGCCACAGTAGTTATATCTGTGCAGTCAATCGGCAATATTTTAATTCTTGCGCTGCTCATCGCTCCGGCGGCGAGCGCGCGTATGCTCACAGATCGCGTTGTGACCATGATGGTGATTGGCCCGGTGCTCGGTTCTATCGCTGCATTTATTGGCGTTTGGGCCTCGTGGCAGTGGAATTTGCCAACAGGTGCCGCCATTGTGCTCTGCTCATCAGCGTTGTTTGTGCTCATATGGATCTTCGCTCCACGCAGAGGTATTGCTGCTGGATTTTTATCAAAATTGGTACGACTTAGAAAGGTCGCCCCGTGAAAATTAAAAAAGTGATTGCTGCGCCAATCCTCGCTTGCGGATTGTTGCTCAGCGCTCTACCAGGAGTTTCTGGTTCTTCGACTGCTTTTGCAGCCGATTCTGGATCTGCGGGCACAGCAGATACTGAGCATAAGCCTGGTGATCCTGGTTATGGCGATATGGTTCCGGCCGATCTCAAGGTTCCGTTTGGTAGCAAAGCAGCGCTACCGGGTGCAAAACCGGATGCCGAAAACAAAGTTCCGCACATTTGTGCTGGAAAGAAGCTTCTCCACCACGCGCATGTTGACGCTGGTTATGTGACGCGCGTAAACGGCGTCTTCACCGTAACCGTTGTTGACGGGCAGCAAGTGGTGAAAGATCCTTCCACTGTCTGTGTGCGTCTTGCGCCAGATGCGCGCAGCTCAGACGGGCAAGAGATTTCCCGTATGATCGTGCCTGATACAGCTGGATACTCGTTTTTAGGGGCGCCGAAAACAATTCTTTGGCATGCTCCACAGCAAGAAATTGATGGTTGGCGTCCAGTTTGGGCGGGACTTGGAGCTTTTGATTCTCATCACGAGGTGAAGCTTCCAGCCGACGTTCTTCTCGACGAAGTAAAACTCCGCCTTTCAAAGGTTACGGGTCCAGGAAAGGTTGAAGTCTGGCGTACAGTTGGATTTGAGCCTCCACGCCGCGGACTTTCCTCTGATCCTGCACTGCCACCAGTGAAGTTGAATGTGGGAAGTCACGGTCACTGGAGCTGGACCTTCTCCCAAGCGGGTGTGTATCAGCTAGGCTTTGAAGCGAGCTACCAGAATCTGGCGAAGCAAACTATTGTGTCGCAGCCTTCCGCTATTACGTGGCTGGTAGGTACCGATGACGACGTGGAACTTCCGAAGGGAACCACGACGGGCTCGAACCCGATCAAGTTCTCGGCGGAAGATATTTTGGCTGGCAAGGTACCTGCGCCAGGTGGTGACACGACGACTCCAGGTGATACCACGGGTGGTACAAACGGCGGAACGACCGGTGGAACGACTCCACCGCCGTCGTCCAACGGAAACCAAGCTGATTACGAGAAGGCGATCCGTGATCAGATCGTAGGCGTTACGTATAGTCCAAAATTTATTCCGAATACTGTTGTTTCTGCTGGCAAGTATGTGCTGAGAGGGTCATATCCAGCGCCAGGAACAAGCGAGAACAACTATCTCAACATGAAACTTGTTGATGCTACGGTGCCCGGAAAAGAACAAGATGTGAATAAAGATAAAGCGTTCGCAATTGAGGTTCCAGATACTTTGCGTCAAAAGGTAACGCAAGAGGCAGGAGACTTGTATAAGTCGTCGTTGAACGGAAACGTGTGGCATCTTCCGGAGAAAAACACCGACAAAAATGCTTCACTTGGTTTCGATTTTTCGGCGATCACCAAAGACCAAGTTTCCCAACCAATTGTGTACAGCGTTTTCTACAAGCAGATGCCAAAAGAAGCGCGCTACCTCAGTGGCAATATGAGCAATAACATTCTCAAGATCCGGCTTGATACCGCTAGTGAAACCCCTCGAGATATTCTCGACGAGGGAGCAGTGCTGGATGAATCGCACCTGTTTACTCGGCCAGGTCTGTACATGATCGAATACGATGTGACAGCCAAAGACGCAAAGGGTAATTCCTCCTACGATTCGCGCACTGTGTACTTCGTTGTTGGAAATGACACGATCAATGTGATGCGGAAGATGGCCTACGAGAAAGCTGTGGCTCTCGCGGACGATCCTAACAGTGTGCCGCAGCCGCAGCTTCTACCTGGAAGCGTTATTAATACGACGCCTACACCGCCGTCTGGTACAGGTGACAATGGTGGCACCACCACTACACCAACTACACCGGTTGCACCAGCGAAAATTTCGCTGGCCGAGGCTCGCACGCAGTTGAATGCCTCGTTGCCAGGTGTGCTTGGCGCGCTCATCACCAAGGGACACATGGATCAAATGCTGAGCTACGACGGTAAAGACGCACGAGTATTTGTGCACGACACCGCCGTACCTTCCAAGCCATTGATGCACCAATCAGGGAATTTTGCCTACGCCGTGCCTGATTCTGCGTGGAAGGTGATTCCGAACAATCCAGAATATGCGGAATTGAAAAAGGCAGCTCCGCAGGGTGTATGGATGCTTCCTGAAGCTCAGGAAGATGGATTGCCTTGGGTAGGATTTTCTACGCTGAGCGTCAAGTACGACGGCGTTGGCAAAGAAGGCGTGAAGGTTTCGTTGCGTAATGTGCGCGGACCAGGTCGAATGATCACGGGTCATTCTGGCATTGGTACCTTTACGAAGCTGCTCGACACCGAGACTCCTGATGCCACGGTAACCTATGCGAAGCCGAATCACGATCACCAGGCGTTCTATTTCACCGCACCTGGCACGTACACCATGGATTTTGTGTACACCATGCAGCTAGTTGACGGATCGAAGGTCGAGAAGGTGCTCACCGCGCGTTTCTTGGTGGGAGATACTTCCGTTACTGCGGGCAAGGAACATCTTGAAAATGCCGGAGCTCCGACTGATCCAGCTAGCACAGCTCAGCCAGGGCCAGCGGGCCGCCAGCCGCTACCTGTTAACGAGGTAGTATCCCACCTCAACAAGGGCGAAGCCATCCCAGTATGGCGCGATACTGCGCCTGGATCAGGTGTGCCAGCACCACAACCAGCTACTGCGGCTGTGCCGGTAAGTAGTGCACCTGCTGATACGACTTCTGCGGTAACGCCAAGTTCGCGAGCAGAGACTGGTAGTGCTGGTCGGGCTGCGCGTCGCGGAGCGGCGGCGTCTGTGGGTGCAGCTTCATCCGGTGACGCCGGACAAGTGGCCAATGCTTTGATGCAAACTCCAACTCCGGCAGATCCGAATGCTGCTCAGGCTGATCCGAATGCCATTGCTGGCACTGAGAATGCTGTGCAGGCACTTGACGCTCCGGACGAGCACGTTTCTTCACTGACGAACCCAGCAAATGGCTCGAAAGCCTTGGGTAGTGGCGGTACGCCATTCTGGCAGTGGGGACTTCTCGGAACTGGTGTGTTGGCAATGATTGGTGCAGGATCGTACGTTTTTGCGATTCGTAAGTGAACATTACTTGTTATGCACTTGATGTGTCGCACATATCAAGTGCATAACAATAACTGAATAAGTACTCCTTAGCTGGGGCGATTTTGGGGTTATCGACGCCGTTACCGGCGGCGCGATAACCCCAAAATCGCCTTAGTTACACCCGCATTCGGTAGATAACCTAGACTAGAGTTGCTCGTGTCCACGCAATAAAGTGGATACAGTGCGTCGCAGCTCGGAAATTGTGTAAATCCGGTGCTCCGTAGCTTGGAAGTTCGCGCGCCACATCACGCAGGTGAACACTCACCGCCATCTACTGAATGTAGGGATATGAACGAATTTATTACTACGGGAATTGGTCTGGCACTCATGCTTGGGCTGATTCTATTATTGCAGCTCAATTCTGGTGTGAAAGCAGGATTTGCACCCGTTTGGGCCGCAGTGCGGGCAATCGTGCAGTTGGCTGCGATTGCTGTAGTGATGCAGGGAATTTTCAAAAAACCCGTAACCGCTTCGGTGTTCCTTCTTCTTATGGCAACAGTCGCGATCTACACGGCATCGAAACGTCTGGCAGGACTCCCTTTTGGGACGAAAGCGGCATGTGTTTCTATTCTCTGTGCTGCGAGCGTGTGCGTGACCATTGTTTTTGCCTGCCGAATGATGGAATTTACGGTGTCGAATCTCATCGCCGTTGGCGGCATTATTATCGGGAACTCAATGAGCGCGGCAACCCTAGCTGGCCGCAATTTTCTGCGTACTTCGCGTGCTCAACGCGGCGAGATTGAGGGCTGGTTCGCTTTGGGCGCTCAGCCGAAACAAGCCTTTGCAGAGGTAGCACGCACGTCGATTCGTGAAATGCTCATCCCAAACCTCGACCAAACGAAGAACACTGGCCTTGTTACTCTGCCGGGTGCCTTCGTTGGTGCGTTAGTTGGAGGTGCTTCGCCGATCCAAGCAGCACGTTTTCAAGTAGTCGTGCTTGTGGGCATCATGCTCGCACAAACTATCGTTGGGGTTGTGGCCACCCAAATTCTTTCTCGTGCAACCGTCATAGTTGCTGATGCCGAAACGGCGAAATAACAGCGGTAATCCACAACAGCACATGGCAACAGACACCAATTCCACAAGGCAACGTTCATGACGAAAAAGATTCACGTACCCGAATTCTGGAGCGCAAACCAGCAGGCTGTATGGGAAAAACAAGAGGAAATTCGCACTAGCCTTAATCTCGCGCGCGCGACCTTGGCTGAAATCCGGTACGGATATGCGAAAAAACGCGAGTACTGGAACTACGGCGGCCCCGAGGTCGCCATCTGCCGAGAATTTTGTGTAGCTACTCCATATGGCTCGGTGAACGTGCGACTCTATGAACCGGAAGCAATAATTTCGCAGCGTGTGGTGGTGTATGCGCACGGCGGTGGTTGGATCGTTGGTGATCTGAACACTCACGACCGCCTGTGCAGGGAACTTGCGGTAGCCACGCGCGCCGCCGTTCTCGCCGTTGATTACACGCTCTCGCCCGAGGCGAAATATCCGCAGGCCTTGGTGGAATTTTTGGCCTGTGTGGGCTGGGCGCAGGAACATTTTTCTCAAGTGTGGTGTGCGGGCGACTCAGCGGGTGCCACCTTGAGTTTGGGTGCAGCTTTGTGGATCCGCGATTCGCAAGGCGAAATTGGGCAGCTTAGACTGCGTTCTCTGCACGGTTTGCTGCTGTTTTACGGCGGTTACGGTCTGCGCGATTCGCGCTCGCGTCAGACTTTGGGCGGTTATTGGGATGGTATGGACGACGCCGATTGCGCAGCTTATGAGGCTGCGTACCGCGTCCCTGGGGAAGCGGCGCCCTATCATGACGTACTTGATTTAGATCTTAGTTTCGGAATTCCGCCCAGTTTTATCCTCGGTGCGGAATTTGATCCACTTCGTGATGATTCACGGGTTTTATTCGACCGGCTTCAAGAGAACCAGCCGCGGGTTGAATATTACGAGGCGCCAGGGGTGTTGCACGCATTTTTGCAATACATCAGATTGTTGCCTGAAGCCGCCCACAGCATCGCTCAAGCTGCGCGCTTTGTGCAAAGTGTGGGCGACTCCGTAGCAGTTCAGCAAGCCGAAGAGCAGCCTCATTCAGCCACTGAATAGTTCTCGGTACTTTAGCGTGTTGCCGATGCGCTTTCTGGCGAGAGCGATGGTTCCGACGTCGGTTCCTTACGAACAGGAGCAGCGCTAACGTCCGCTGTAGAAGCTGTGGCAACGTCGTCATCATCAAATAAATCGGACGCAACTGCCGAATTGTATTGATCCATGTCGATAATGCCTTCGCGTTTCGCTACAACCGATGCAACAACTATCTGACCTGCAACGTTAACAGCCGTACGACCCATGTCGAGAATAGGGTCAATTGCTAGCAACAGGCCTACCCCTTCGAGGGGTAAACCCAAGGTGGAGAGCATGAGTGTGAGCATTACGGTGGCGCCGGTCAATCCTGCAGTGGCGGCGGAACCCACCACCGAAACGAAAATAATCAGCAGATAATCGACGGGGCGCAGTGGCATATTGAAGAACTGCGACACGAAAATTGCTGAAATAGCAGGATAAATCGACGCGCACCCGTCCATTTTTGTGGTCGAGGCGAGGGGTACGGCAAACGAGGCGTAACTCGACGGCACGCCAAGGTTCTTTTCAGTGACGGCTTGAGTAACAGGTAATGTGCCGATTGACGAACGCGAGACGAATGCCAGTTGAATTGCGGGCCAGGCTCCGCGGAAGAACTGCCGAATGCTCAGTCCATTTGTACGAAGAATGATGGGGTAAACCACGAATAGTACGAGCACTAGCCCGAGATAGATCGATATCGCAAACACGCTGAGCTGTGCGATTGAAGCCCAACCGTAGGTGGCCACTGCGCGACCCACCAAACCGATTGTGCCGATTGGTGCAAGTCGGATAATCCACCACAAAATTCGCTGAACCACTGACAGTAGCGAAGCGTTGAAACTGAGGAAAGTTTCCGCTTTCTGACCTTGTCGAAGTGCCGCTGCACCCACCACCAGCGCAATGACGATGATTTGTAATACGTTGAAATTGAGCGATGTTGTGATCGTATTGTTCGCAGCGTCTGCTGTGCTACTGGCTTGAATGCCAAGGAAATTCGACGGTATGAGCCCCACGAGGAAATCGAGCCAATCGCCGGTGTGGCTAGGTTTCGAGCTAGTGGCGGTAGAGATTGCGGCGTTTTTGCCAGGATTGGTGGTCAAGCCAATCGCGATACCGATCGAAACGGCGATAAACGCAGTGATGGCAAACCAGAGCAAAGTTTTCACGGCGAGCCGTGTGCCATTTGCAACGCCGCGAAGATTAGCGATCGACGCAACGATTGCGGTGAATACGAGTACCGGAACTACTGCCTTCAGTAGGGTGATAAAAGAAGATCCGATGGTAGTGAGGGTGAACGTGAGCCAATTGGGCTTGTCGGGTGCGGGAGCGCCCATTCGGAGAGCGACCCAACCAAGTAGGCCGCCAATAATAAGGCTGAGCAGGATTTGTGTGCCGAAAGATGGAAGAATTTTCCTCTTTTTAGAGTTTTGCGGTGAGGTTGCGGATTGCATAGGGTTGTCCTTTCTGATGGGGTTATCTTTTGGGACGACGCCGTTACCTTCAGTCTCGTCGAAAGGCGAGAATTTTTCTAGACCTTGTGGCGTGCACGATACAATAAGGCGAGCCGGTGCATAGTGGACTGATCTTGTGCAACGGAAAATAATAGAGCTGCACAAGCAGAAAAACGATGGTGCAACTGCGTCGTATTAATTAGGGCAAGGCTCTACGTGCTTGCAAACGCTAAAAGTTATGCCATGCAACAACAGCGATCGTTGCACGCAGCCGCGCAGCAGCTACAGCCGCACGAAAGGCGGTGAGCAGGTGCGTATGGTGCAATGATGCGGTACATGGAATCTCCTTGAGTCGGTAATATCCGATTTAAGAAGCATAAACAACGGTGCCTAACAGTTCAAGAGCACAGAGGTGATCGTCGTCTCCCTGTACACATCACAACGTGTTTTGATGACGTCCAGAACGCAGTTTTATAACGCCCGCGGCGCGACCGTCGTCGAAAATAAAATACTCACAAAATGTATCTATATAAATGAGTTTCATAAAACGCTGATATTTGCGAGAAATTAATGCTACGCTACTTTATCAAGAGTAGTTTTCGCAGAATTTCGCGGAAAATCGCTCACGTACATGCATGTATGCGTGTACAAACACACTCGCACACGCTTCCTCGACGAAGAGGAAGATATCTCAAAATATTCGAAAAAGATGCAAAGGCGTATCTATATCTATGAGAGGTAATTTGATGTCGGAGAGTAACATCAAGACGGCTTCTTGGCGGACCATCATTGCGATGGTTTTGCTCCCACTTATGGTGTTTGGAGTATTTCTTGGTCTCGCCAACTCGAAGTCAGCCCCGAAGGGCGCAATCGTGAATAACGATAAGTCGGCAATGGTAGCTGGCGAATCTATGAAACTTGGCGACGAAGTTTCCAAGGGCATGATTGACGATCCTAATATTGCTTGGGAAGTGGTAGACGCTGTTACTGCTGAACGAGGCCTAAAGGACGGAACTTATGCTGCTTCCGTGACAATCCCCAAAGATTTCACCGCCAATGCCAGCTCGTTTACCAACAACAAAGCGAGCCAGGTCAACAATGCAAAGCTTCTGATCGACGTCAGCGAAAACACGACGCTGGCCGATGGTCTGATCGCGCAAATAGTCAATAGCGTTGCTACTGATTCGGTCAATCAAGCGCTCACCACCGGTTATGTGGACGGCGTGATGGACGGATTCAACCAAGTTGGCAATTCCTTTGTGCAGATCGTAGACGGCGCGCGCCAAATTGAGTCGGGAAGCACCGAGCTTGCAGCGGGTACGTCTGAAGCCAGTAGCGGCGCTGGTGAGCTAGTTGATGGCATGCGGCAACTTGCCGACGGCGGTCACGAGCTTTACTCCGGCACGAACGAGTTGTCGTTTGGTGCGAAGCAGCTTTCCGACGGTGCTGGGCAGCTTTCCGCTGGTACCGGCGAATTATCTGCTGGTGCGAATGAACTTGGCGCAGGAGCAGCACAGCTCAATAGTGGTGCAAATGATCTCGCTGTGGGCGCATCTAGTCTCGACGCCGGGGCGCAGCAAGTTGCAGGCGGTGCTGGTGAATTGGCAGCTGGAACTACTGTACTCAAGGCAGGATCTGCGGAACTAGCAGCAGGTGCAGTACAGTTTGCTGCGGGTATTCCAGAACTTCAGGCGGGAGCCACTAGTCTAAAAGACGGCGTAGCTCAATATACAGCGGGCGTGGCACAAGCAAAGCCGGGCGCTGATCAGCTCGCAGCCGGATTATCGCAGCTTTCTGCCACTATGAAAGTATTGGCAGATCCGAATGCAGATCCGGCTACGCCGCCAATGAGCGATTTTGTGGCAGGTTTCCAAGCATCTGGGATTGATCAGCAAGTCGCTGCGGTTTGTACTCAACTTGGAAGTCCAGCAGGTTGCGACCAAGCGGTAATGCAAATTGCCACCGGCTCATTTATAGGTGGCGTGCAAGCGCTGGCTGGAGCCACGGCACCTGATATTCAAACAATGAGTACCGGTATGAATGAACTGCAGGCGGGGTTGAACCAGCTTGTTGCAAACAACGATGGATTGAATACCGGAGCAACGCAGCTTGAGCAGGGTGTAATGCAAGTTCAGGGATATGCCAACGAACTTGCTACCGGTGCTGGTCAGCTTGACGCAGGTGTGCAGCAGGTGGATGCAGGCGCGCAATCGCTGGCTGGAGGAGCGAATGAACTTGCTGGTGGTACGTCGCAGGTGAGTTCCGGAGCTGCTGAGCTCGCTCAAGGCACGTCGCAACTAGCGGGTGGCGCAAGCCAGCTTGTAGCGGGAGTTTCCCAGCTCAACTCTGGTGCACTGGAAGTCAGGATGGGGGCTGGAGAACTCGCGACCGGAGCTAAGCAGTTGAACTCCGGTGCTGGTGAATTGAGTGCTGGAATTGATGAAGCTCGTTCCGGTGCAGGTGAACTGAATGACGGATTGAAGCAAATCAACGACGGCACTGTTCAGTTGAACCAAGGCACAAAGACTTTCACCTCTGAGCTTGTTAAAGGCCAAGGAGATTTGCCCAAGTTCACGAAGAGCGATCGTGAAGTGTTGTCTAAAGCCGCTGCTGTTCCGGTTATGAAGATGGACATCGTACAACCAGGAACCTTTGCAATGATCGGCATTTTGATTGCTGGCCTTATCTGGGGAGTCGCGTTCTTGGCATTTGCAGGGCGCGCCGTTGCGGGGGCTGCATCGAGCAAGTCTTGGGCAGCTGGACTCACCAAGGTCGGTGCAGTATCGGTGCTGATGGGAGCAGTGCTTGGCGGTATTGGAGCATTCGCAGCGGAGGCCAGTGGCGCAACTGTTGTGTCGTTGATTCTCGTTGGCGCAGTGCTTGGAGCGAGCTTCCTGTTCATCATGCATGCGCTGGTAGGCTGGCTCGGCAATATTGGGCGTGCAATCGCTATTGGTTTGCTCGCTCTCACGCTGGTTATTGGTATTACCGAGGGCACATCGCCGTGGCTACGGGCTCTCGGGAAAATTTCCCCATTAGAGAATGGATCCGACCTGATCCGCGCTGTTCTCTCCGGCGGCTCTATTGGTGGATTGGCACTCGGCGCAGCAGTATTCTTGCTGATTGGTTTGGGTGGATCGTTTGCACTTTCCCTGAAAGGGAAGGCACTCGCTTCACCGGCAACTGCATAAACAATATAGTACGTGCGCTTAGTGCATAACCGGAAGGCGGTAGAGCTCATTCCTCTACCGCCTTCCTTTTATTCTGCTTATTCTTCATTGATATGGCATTTAAAATATATGAGAATCATTGGATCCGTCCCATAATAAGAACCGGTTTGGGATTATTATGTTTGCGCAAGGTAGGCTTCAAACATTGTTGTAATAAAAGTTGTAATACACGATGTCATGCAAGGGAGAAATTGTGGACGATATCGCTAAGGGAATTGAACAAGTAGCCAATGCCATCACCGTTTATGGAACGATGTGGATTCTCATTGGAACGGGCTTGTTCCTCACTTGGCGTACTCGTGCGGTGCAACTTCGACTTTTTCGGCACATGGTGCACGTTGTGCTCGGCTCTCGTGCTGGCTCTAAGGACGGAATTTCTTCATTCCAAGCATTTACCATCTCGCTCGCAGCTCGTGTAGGCATCGGCAATGTGTTTGGTGTTGCGGCAGCTCTGCTCATGGGCGGCCCAGGTGCGATCTTCTGGATGTGGGTGGTTGCGCTGGTAGGAATGGCTACAGCGTTCTTTGAAGCTGTTCTTGCCCAGGTTTTTAAGGTCGACGCCGGTGACGGCACCTTTCGTGGTGGCCCAGCCTACTATATGCGTTACGGCATGAACTCCAAGATTATGGGCGCGGTCTTTGCCATTATCACTGTGGTTACCTGTGGTGTTGTGATTACGTCTGTGCAGTCGAATGCCATTGCTTCAACTCTTTCTGCCACGGCTAAAACAAGCGCACCGGTTACGGCAGTCATTTTGTTCGTGTTGGGAGCGCCGATCATTTTCGGTGGTATTCGGTCGGTTGCCCGAGTGACTGAAATTATGGCACCGGTGATGGCGTTGATGTACATCGTCATGGCTTTTGCGATCGTGCTGATCAACATCAAGCAATTCCCGCATGTTATCGGGTCGATTATTAATTCTGCTTTTGCTCCTGAACCTCTTGTTGGCGGGCTTGGCGGAGGAATCCTCGCCGCCGTCATTAATGGAACGAAGCGTGGGCTTTTCTCAAACGAAGCGGGTCAAGGTACTGCTCCTAACGCTGCAGCTACTGCAACTGTGGCTCACCCGGTTTCGCAAGGTCTTATTCAATCGCTTGGCGTTTTTGTGGACACCATTCTGGTGTGTACTGCCACCGCTTTTATTATTCTGGACGCCGGTCCAGAAGTGTGGATGGGTGAGGGCGTAAACCCTGCCAACCTCACCACCTTGGCCGTGGCACATGAACTCGGAAATTGGTCGATCATTCCGATGGCGATCATGATCTTTGTGCTGGCATTTTCCTCAATTATTGGCGCCTACGTGTATTCAGAAGTGAATATGTTCTTCGTGACTAGCTCGAAAATTGGCACGTGGATTGTGCGTGTGGCATCGGTATTTTCCATTGTGTTGGGCGCGCTTGTTTCGCTCAACATCGTATGGGCAACCGTGGATATTGCAATGGCGGTTATGACCATCACGAATCTTATTGCGCTCGTTATGCTCTCGAAGTGGGGCGTTGCCGCGCTACGTGACTACGAGAAGCAGCGCAAGGCAGGGATCTCAGAGCCACAGTTCGTGGCTTCGGAGTGTGATGGACTTCCGCAGCTTCCAGCTGAGAGTGTGTGGAACCGCAAAGACGTTCTACAGGCGTGACGTTCTACGCGCTTTGAGCACATGAACCTTCTGCACGCTTAAAGCACACAGAAGAATCGCACGCTTAAAGTGTTCTCAAACGCCCCTATAGTTCCCAGTTGATCGGTTCTGCGCCTTGTGCAATGAGCAGGTCATTCGCCCGCGAAAACGGCCGAGATCCAAAAAATCCGCGCGAAGCTGAGAGTGGCGATGGATGCACAGATTCAATTGTGGGCGTACTGCCCAGAAGCGGTTTAAGTTCCTGAGCTTGGCGTCCCCACAAAATTGCGACGAGGGGAGCGTTTCGCGCAACAAGCTGTTTTATCGCATGTTCGGTTATCGCTTCCCAACCTTTTCCGCGGTGCGACGCCGGTTTGCCCGGTTCAACCGTCAGTGCTCTGTTGAGGAGCATGACGCCGTTTTCGCACCAAGCACTGAGGTCGCCGTGCTGCGGGATCGGCGCCCCGACGTCGTCGTGCAACTCTCGGTAGATATTGGAAAGTGACCGTGGTAGCGGACGTACGTGCGGGTGAACTGAAAACGACAACCCCATCGGATGCCCTGGCGTCGGATAAGGATCTTGACCTACGATGAGAACTTTCACATTCTGCAAAGGGTAGGTGAAAGCGCGAAATACCGACCCTCCCTCTGGAAGATAGCCGCGTCCTGCTTGGAGCTCAGTGCGCAGAAAATCTCCCATAGCGCGAATATTGTGTTCCACCGAAGCCATTGCTTGAGCCCAATCGGGCGCCATTAACTCATTGAGCGGAAGTGTGGTCATGGTACAAGGGTAACGCGCTAGTGGTGCGGATGTGTAGAGGCAAAGGTTAAGGTAGAGATATGCAAGGGAACGCAGAAGAAAAGGATGATGACGCCGGTCTGCAGCTTTATCGAGACGTGTTACGTATCGAAAAGGGCTGGTGGACCATTGCACGCACGCGCGAAGACGCGATCAACGTGGTGCTTGGCATTAGTCCGATGCGGTATTACCTGTTGCTTTCTGAGCTGCTGGACACTCGAGAATTTTGGGAACTTGATCCGGTGTTGGTAGACCGTTTGCGCAGCTTGCGTGATCGCCGTCTGGCCGAGCGTGGTGAACTTCCAGATCGAAAAGTGAGTGAAATAGCGTCCGATGTGCCCGAAACGCAGACCGGTACTGATGATTTCTTGACTGAGGGAGTAGACTTACAGCGTGGCTGAAAATTATCCAGAAGATGAATTTGACCGTTTAGCTCAAGAACGCGAGACGCACGGTGCGCACCGCGTGCCGCGAAAGAATCGTGGCTGGTGGATTGCGCTGATCGCCGTATTGGTATTCGCGCCGCTTGTTGGTATTGGCGCGGGTCAGCTCTACGCTTCTACCCGTTCTAGCAGCTCGGAGAGTACGTCGAGTAGTGCGTCAACGAGTGATAGCTCTACATCTGATGCGAGTAAAGACAGAGCATCGAATTCTGATAAATCTGGAACGGATGCACAAAAAGACTCTGCGACATCGTCTGATTCGGGCGCTGCAGCGAATAGCGGCAATTCGGCTAACCCACCAGCTCAGCAGGCTGCTCCAGTGACGCCTGCAGCTCCTGCAACGCCGCAACCTAATATGGCTGCCAAGATTCAGGTGCTCAACGGCAAGGGAACTAAGGGGTACGCAGCTTCCCAAGCGAAAATTCTTACCGACGGCGGATATTCCTCGGTAGCTGCGGATAATTACACGAAGTCGACGCCACGCACAGCCACAGTTTATTTTGCGGATGATTCTCTTGAGGTTACTGCGAAGGACGTGGCTGCTAAGCTCGGAATTTCGCAGGTGCTAAAGGCGCCCGAAGCTGTGAAAGCACCGAACCAGATCGTCGTCGTTCTGCGATAAAGCTGCCAAAATCTTTGACTCTTGGTTGCGGGCGAAGTTTGTGTGCGGAATTTGCCTGTGGTGAACATATCCACTTCGCGGTACATCCGTCTTGCACTCGATGAGTGAGAGTGCCAGAATCGTATTAGCACTCGTTTATCGAGAGTGACAGTTTCACAGCCGATGAGGTGCGCAAGCCAACGGGAAATGAACGCTGGCGTGCGGATCGTCCGTCGCGGGCATTGGCTGAACTAAAACCCATTATTGGGAGGAATAAACTACCAATGGCAAAGATTATTGCATTCGACGAAGAAGCCCGTCGTGGCATGGAGCGTGGACTCGACACCCTCGCCAACACCGTGAAGGTTACGCTCGGGCCTAAAGGCCGCAACGTTGTGCTCGAAAAGAAGTGGGGCGCCCCAACTATCACCAACGACGGCGTTTCCATCGCAAAAGAGATCGATCTTGAAGAGCCATTCGAGAAGATTGGCGCTGAGCTCGTTAAGGAAGTTGCCAAGAAGACGGACGACGTCGCTGGCGACGGCACCACCACCGCTACGGTTCTCGCACAGGCACTTGTTAAGGAAGGCCTGCGTAACGTTGTAGCAGGTGCGAACCCAATCGCGCTTCGCAAGGGTATCGATATCGCAGTTGACGCAGTTGTTAAGCAGCTGCTCAAGAATGCTAAGGAAATCGAAACCAAGGACGAAATCGCTGCTACTGCTGCTATTTCAGCTGGCGATCGTGAAATTGGTGAACTCATCGCCGAGGCTCTTGACAAGGTTGGCAAGGAAGGCGTTGTGACCGTTGAAGAGTCCAACACTTTCGGCACTGAACTTGAGCTCACCGAAGGTATGTCCTTCGACAAGGGCTACCTCTCGCCATACTTCGTGACCGATCCAGAGCGTCAGGAAGCTGTGCTGGAAGATGCTTACGTGCTCTTGGTTGAGTCGAAGATTTCGAACGTCAAGGATATGCTGCCAATTCTCGAGAAGGTTATGCAGACTGGCAAGCCACTCGTGATTATTGCTGAGGATGTCGAGGGTGAAGCACTCGCAACTCTAGTTGTGAACAAGATTCGTGGCACCTTCAAGTCGGCTGCTGTGAAGGCTCCTGGCTTCGGCGATCGTCGCAAGGAAACCTTGCAGGATATGGCTATCCTCACTGGTGGACAGGTTATTTCCGAGACTGTTGGCCTCAAGCTCGAGACTGCCGATATCGACTTGCTCGGTCAGGCTCGCAAGGTTGTGCTCACCAAGGATTCGACCACCATCGTTGAAGGTGCTGGCGCTGCTGAGGACATTGCTGCTCGCGTGGCAACGATCAAGTCGCAGATCGAGAAGTCCACATCGGACTACGATCGTGAGAAGTTGCAAGAGCGCTTGGCAAAGCTTGCTGGCGGTGTTGCTGTTATCAAGTCTGGTGCAGCAACTGAAGTTGAGCTCAAGGAGCGCAAGCACCGCATTGAGGACGCTGTTCGCAATGCAAAGGCTGCAGTTGAAGAAGGTATCGTTGCTGGTGGTGGCGTTGCTCTGATTCAGGCAGCTGACGAAGCGCTCGCAGGTCTCAACCTCGAGGGTGACGAAGCTACCGGCGCAAACATTGTACATGTTGCAGTTTCGGCACCGCTCAAGCAGATCGCTATTAATGCTGGTCTTGAGGGTGGAGTCGTGGCTGAGAAGGTTCGCTCCTTGCCGGTTGGTCAAGGTCTGAATGCAGCAACCGGCGAATACGAAGATCTCCTCGCTGCTGGTGTTAATGACCCAGTGAAGGTGACCCGTTCGGCTCTCCAGAATGCTGCTTCGATTGCTGGTCTCTTCCTTACCACCGAGGCCATCGTGGCAGATAAGCCTGAGCCACCAGCCCCAGCTGCTGGTCATGCAGGCGAAGACATGGGCGGAATGTACTAATTCCGAGATTTCTTCATAGACGAGGGCCGGCTGCACAACAGCCGGCCCTCGTCGTACCAAGGCATATCTGAGTTCCGTCGAAAAATCACAAGCTGAAATCTTCGTGTTATGCGCAGAAATGTTCTAAGTTAGATATGTGCATACGAATCTTTCACATAATAACGGTGCAAACGAACAGCTTTTGACGGGTCGCGCACTCGTCACTGGTGGAACATCGGGGATGGGATTGGCCTTTGCAAAAGCGCTGGCGAGCAAGGGCGTTGATCTCGTGCTCGTAGCACGAGATGTCGAGCGGCTTGAGCGCACAGCCCAAGAACTTACCGAGAGATTCGGTATTGGTGTGCAAACCTTAGTTGCTGATCTCGCAAACGCACAGGGCGTAGCAAACGTGAAAGAACGACTCATCGCAGATGCAGATCCAGTTAATATCCTCATTAACAATGCCGGATCAGGTTTGTATTCTAAGCTGGCAAGCACTGATTATTCCGATATTTTGCGCGGTGCGCAGGTGATGGGTCTGGCGCCAATGGAGCTCGGGGGTGCCGCCGCAGCAGTAATGAGAGAGCGCGGCAGCGGACTCATTCTCACCACGGTGTCGGTATCTGCATTGGTGCCGATGGGTGCATATTCCGCAATAAAAGCACTGGTCAAGACTTGGTCTGATTCGCTTTCGGTAGAACTACAAGGCAGTGGTGTACAGGTTGTCACATTCATGCCTGGTTGGGTACACACTGAGTTTCACCAGCGTACGGGAGTGTCGAACAAGTCTCTGCCGAATTGGGTGTGGATGGAGGCCGATGCCGTCGTGGCAGAAGCACTCGACGCTGCGGTGGCGGGAAAAACGACTGCCACGCCGTCGAAACGATTCAAAGTTATCTCGTTTCTCGCCAAACACGCTCCGCAGGCAGCAGTTCGTAAAGCGGTGAAAAAGCTGAACAAGGGTCGTCGATGACTGAAAATAATCTTCATCCGCTCGACGATTATCATGACGACAGCAAGCGGAAGATGCGCAATTTTGTGCGCAAAACCGTGACCCGCCCAGTGGTGAAAGCTTTTGTGAAGCCGCACGTGGAGGGCTTTGACAATGTCGATGGCCTTACGGGTGCCTACATTGTGGTCGGAAATCATTCTTCGCATCTCGATGCGCCGATGGTCTTTTCTTTGTTGCCAAAACACATGACCGAGAACTTGGCGACGGGTGCGGCGGCCGACTACTTCTATCGCCGTCGGATGATCTCTAAGCTCACCTCGGTATTTTTCAATACTTACCCGATTGAACGTAAAGGAAAAGTTTCAGGGCCGCACACCGGCGCTGCTGCTGGAATGACTGGTCGTTTGTTGCGCGATGGCATCCCTATTCTGATTTTTCCCGAAGGAACACGCGCGCGTGATGGGCAATTGGGCGAGTTCAAGCCGGGTGCTGCGGCGCTTGCAATAAAAACGGACGTTCCAATTGTGCCGCTTGCGCTCGAAGGCGGTCACGAAGCCATGCCAGTGGGCAATGTGCTTCCGCATTTGGGGCATCCGGATGTCGCTCTCTACATCGGCAAACCGATGAAGGCGAAGCCAGAGGAAAGCGCTGAGGATTTCATTGGGCGGGTGCGCTGTTATATCGAAGCGATGCTCGAGCAACGTACTGCTTATCCTGATATGACTCGCTAGATTAGCCGTCGAAACAAGGCGTGATTGACTAGCTGTCGAAACAGAGCGTAGGACGTAGCTAACTAGCCGTCGAGACGAGCGCGAGCCGTTGCGTCGTCGTCCACATTTGGAAGGCAAATTTGCACAGTAAGCCCACCACCAGGTGTTTCGTGTACGCTGGCAGTACCGCCGTGAGCTTGGGTGATCGCAGAAACAATGGCGAGGCCAAGCCCTGAACCACCCGAATCGCGGCAGCGAGAATCGTCGATTCGGAAGAAACGCTCGAAGATGCGCTCACGATTTTCCTCGTCAATGCCGTCGCCATGATCACGGACTTCGATAATGGCGTGTGAGGTATCTTTGGAAATCCCCACTGCCACTTCAACAGCTGTACCGTCAGGGGTATGAGTGAGCGCATTGCTCAGCAGATTGGCGATCACTTGGATAATGCGGTTCTGATCGGCGAGCACCACCACTGGTTCGACGTCGGTTCCGTCTAGTCCAATGACGCTCGCGTTTCGCTCGGGAGCTCTGGCGTGGAAATCACTAATGGCATTTTCGGCAATACTTGCAAGCTCGACTTTTGTGAGGTTGAGTGGTCGGCCTTCGTCAAGGCGTGCTAGCTGGAGGAGGTCTTCCACCAGATCGCCCATGCGACTTGCTTCAGATTCAACTCGTTCGAAAGCGCGGCCCACTTCATCTTCCGGTACGCCGCCAAGCCGGTAGAGCTCGGCATATCCACGCACCGTGGCAAGCGGCGTGCGCAGCTCATGTGAGGCATCGGAAACGAAACGGCGCATATTTTGTTCAGATTTTTGCTGGATCTTGAATGCGCGCTCGATTTTGCCGAGCATGTCATTGACCGATTCACCCAGCAAGCCAATCTCGGTTCCTTCGGAGGCATCCGGCACACGGGTCGAGAGGTCGCCAGCGGCAACAGCGTGTGTTGCCTGCTCAATTGTGCGTAGGTGGCGCAGCGAGCGCTGCACAAGCAGATAAGAAAGTAGTGCGCCGAGCAAAATAATGGCAAGTGATACCAACGTCATCATGTGAATGAGGTTGTCCACTGCCATGTGCACTGAGGTAAGAGGATGCGCGATGACGACGGTGCCCGCCGATTGCGAAGTGAGTTGCGAGCGCAATTCAACAGTTATCGTGCGCCATTCAATATCGTGGCGAGTTCCGTGCACGGTACGTGGTTGATTGCTAGCTTTTGCTGCAAGTTGTTCTGGATGTTCGGGAATGCCTGAATCATCGCGAACTTGGGAGTGTATAACTTCCACAGGGCTTGAGCCATCGAGGTTGACGTATATGTAGAAGTTCGAGGGAAGGACTTGTGTTTGTGAGCCGCTGACGAGCTGTTCAACAGTTTGACTCGCAATAAGCTTGCCCGATGACGCGAGGGATTTGTCTACTTCGTCGATAAGGTAAGCACGTAACGTCATTGCCACGAGAAATAGCACTGCTGCCAAGACGGCGCTGATGAGCGCAACAGATATGATAACGAGACGCCAAGAGAGCGTCTTGTAGAATCTGAGTTTCTGTTCGGTGCGCACGTTCGGGTACTACTTCTGTGTTTTTGCGGGTTTGTTGCGGATAAGCGGTTATTTGCCGCCGCGTAGCACGTAGCCAATTCCGCGTTTCGTGTGGATAAGTGGCACGAGTTTTTCGGCTTCAGCGGGATCTGTAATGCCCAGTGATTCTGCCGAATCAATCTTTCGGCGCAGGTAGGAGATGTAAGATTCCACAATGGAAACTTCGCCTTGCCAATCGTATTCCCACACGTGGTCGAGGATCTGAATTTTTGAAACGACGCGCTCTTTGTTAATCATCAAGTAGCGCAGCAGTTTGAATTCCGTTGGCGATAGCTCGATATCATGCCCTGCTCTACGAACTTCGTAGGAATCTTCATTGAGCTCAAGATCGAGGTAGCGGATTATTGACTCGCCAGTATCCGTTGGGTGAGTGCGGCGCAAGACGGCGCGAATGCGAGCCACGACTTCTTCAAGGGAGAAAGGTTTCGTGATGTAGTCGTCTCCGCCAACTGTGAGGCCTTGAATTTTGTCTTGTACGTCGTCTTTTGCGGTGAGGAATAAGACGGGCAAATCGGGCTCGCGCTCGCGTAGGCGGCGCAGTACTTCAAAGCCATCCATGTCAGGCAACATGATGTCGAGAACAACGAGGTCAGCTCCGAAAGTGGACTCAATCGTTAGCGCTTCGTGCCCGTCTTGGGCAACTTCCACCGCAAACCCTGCAAAGCGCAAGGAAACCGAGAGTAGCTCGCGGATATTGCGTTCGTCGTCAACAACGAGGATACGTGCCTCAGGTTCTTTATTTCCCGTCATAGTAGTAGTATCCCTTTCATTTCTGAAAGTTCGCTGGGAGTTTCAAGGAAAAGTGTGGGAGTGTGGTGTGGAGTTGGGCGCGCCCGCTAGTTTTGGCGGGCACACCTAACCCCGATGTCGATTTAGATGAATTGATAGGGATCAAATTCGTCAATTTCGATTGGCGAAACTCGCGAAAGTGGAACATTGAATGCTTGAACGTCATATTCAAGGTCGATAATCTCTAGGCCGCGATCTTCGAGTTCAGCAAGTGACGTTGCCAAGTATTCGCGGAAACAGATAATTGCTACGCGGTGGCCACGATCGAGGAGTCTTTCGATTTGGGGCAGGTAGTCCACGTCGTGCGAAGCAAGTACGACGTCGGCACCAGGGCGATCTTGCGCAATGGCGTCAAGAGTGCGCTGGATTCCCATATCAACAATCTTCAACTCTGGATTTTCCGAGGTGAGTAGGACTGGATTCCAGCCGATGGCAAGCAGTGCTTGTACGAAGGTCATGGCCGTGCGCTGTGAAGCATTGAGGAAGAAAAGGCCGTTTGTCTTGGCAGTTTGTTCTTCACTGTTATTAACTGCATCGGCAGAATTTACGTCGGTTGAAGTGGTGTGATGTGCCTGTTCGCCAGCATTTGTTGCAGTGAAAGTACCTGGGTGTGGAACTGGGCGAGTAGCCGAAGCCTGTGCCGAGGTTCCTTCCCCGGAGCAGGAGCGTTCGGTGGTGCTTTGCTGGGAATCAGATTCTTGTGATTCGTTGTCAGATCCGTCAAATGCGGGGCATTGAGCTAATGCTGGACAGTTTCGGCCAGCCCACGGATGAAATTTAAGCACGCGATCCCAGCGAGGGCGCTCATCGGCTCGTGGAAAATGCTTAAGGATATTTACGCCGAGTGTGGCATCAATATTTTCACCATCAATAAGAAAATAAATTGGATTCATATCTACTAGTGTAGTGCTAAATTGGCTTGGGGGCGTGCCGATCTCATCTGCACGCCCCCAAGAGGTCAAGAATTGTTCAAGTTTAGTACTTAGTAAATTCTTTTCCTTCGATTTGTGGAGCATCATTGCCTGATTGCAGTGCGGCAAGACGCGCTTCAATCTCAGCACTATTCGAGAAATCTTCAAGCTCAGCGAATTGATCCTCGAGGGAAGACGCCGATACCTCAGCTCGGCCAGCAGCAAGGGCTTCTTCGCGGCGAATCTTATCCTCAAAGCGGCCAAGTTCAGATGTTGGATCGAGAACGTTGATTGATCCGAGTGCATCGTGCACTTGATTCTGAGCGTCAACCGACTTCTTGCGAGCAACAAGCTGGTCGCGCTTTGACTTCAGTTGGTCAAGCTTCGAACGCATCATGTTCAAGCCGTCTTTGAGCTTGGCAACAACCTCTTCTTGGGAAGCGATGATTGGCTCTGCGGTACGAGCTTCTTGCTCAGCCTGAATCTGACGCTCAAGAGCAACCTTCGCCAAATTATTGAATTTTACTGCGCCTTCCGTGTTACCGGCAGCGGTCATTTCTTTTGCTTTAGCAACTGCAGCAGCTGCCTTCTGCCCCCACTCACGTGCGGACTCGATGTCTTCGTTGTAATCCGCTTGTGCAAGACGGAGGTTTCCGACAGTTACCGCCACGGCATCTTCAGCTTCGGAGATGGAGTTGGTGTAATCGCGAACCATCTGGTCTAGCATCTTTTGTGGATCCTCGGCGCGATCAAGCAGTGCATTGATATTTGCCTTTGCGAGTTGGCTAATTCGCCCTAAGATCGATTGTTTTTCCGCCATGGAATGTACCTTTCTCTGCGTACGTTTGAGTACCTAATGTTTATATTAATTGCTTGTATGTGCACGGGCAGGTCAAATATGCTCCTAGCTTGACTCGCCGTCATTGGGTAATTCAGATATTAGAAGCCCTCGCGGAAACCGCCGCCGTCTCCTCCGAAATCGAAATCTCCCCCTCCTCCGAAGTCGATGTTTCCTCCACCAAATCCGCCTGAACCGAACCCTCCGCCATTATTGGAGTGTCCGTTGAGAATTGAACCGAGAATCATGCCAGCAAGGAAATTTCCGCCGCCCATCGAGCGTCCGCCGCCAAATCCGTCTGGTCCAAATCCGCCGCCATTGAAAGACTCCACGCTGTTTTGCGCCACTTGCAAAGCGCGAGTTGCCAGATCACGCGCTTGTTCAAGTTCGGCAAGCTGTTGCTCGAAAGGCTCGCTGTTGTTCTGGCTTTGAATCATGATCTCTTTTGCACGAGCGAGATGGGTGCGTGCGGTGTGATCGACTCCGGCTCGATACATATTGATGAAGTCCTCAGCTGCATCAATTGAAGCCTGTGCTTGTGCACGTACCGTAGCCACGTGAGCAGCTAATCGATTGTGGTTTTCCTCTGCTTCGCGCACTTCCATGAGCGCAAGGTCAATTTCTGCTTCAGCACTTTGGAGTTCTTCGTTAAGTGCAAGGAGGTCGAGATTTCCACCGCTTTGAGCCTTCGCTAAAACCGCTTGAGCTTTTGCTTTGGCAGCAGTAATACGCGCATCGCCGCCGCCAAGCCGATCCGCATCCGAAACATCGGAGCTCAAGGACTTAATATTTGCCTGGAAACGCTCTTGAGCTTGCCCAAGAAGTGCAGGCGCATCGTCAATCCGCTTTATCATCGCAGCCGCTTGATTCACCGTGGCTTCGGCAAGTTGCACGTATGGAACTGCGGAGTTCTTCTTACCTGCAGCGATCTGACTCTGAGCTTGCTGCGCAGTTTCAGATACGCTCTCGAGGAGCGTAGTAATCTGTTCGGGATAAGTGCGCATCGCCGTTAATAAGGAAGCACTGTAATTCAAAGCGAGATTATCGAGCTTGGTTCTGACCAGCGGGAGTTGTTCCGAAATTTCTTGGGCGCGGGTGTTGATCTCTGCCAATTTCTCTTCCACTCGCGCTGCTAAATTACGCAATTGTGAAAAACTCTGCTTTTGGCTATCAAGGTTTGCTCGTGCCTGCTCAACCAGCTGCAAGATTTCCGTATTCATTGCATACTGTTCGGCAGGAGTTTCGGGATCTGGGTCGTCAAGGGTGGTACGAATCGCAAATGCGCGCTGCATAGCAGCTTGTGCCTGCACCAATACGCTCTCGAAGTCTTTGGTGGCTTCGGTACCAAACTCGGCACGAGCAAACTCAAGTTCGGCCGCTGCGGACCGAACGTCGTCGTCCGTTTTGAGCAGCTCAGCCGACGCTCGCTGGGAGAGTTTAGCGAGGTCTTCAGCTTGAGCTGCGGCAGTTTGCTTCCGCTTTCTCCGTGAAACGGCATAGATGCCTCCGCCCACAACGAGAGCGCCACCTATCAAAGCTCCGGTTCCTAAGACGCCACCATTTCCAAGCGATTTTCCACTCGCCAAGGTGAGTCCATTATCTGCTAGCTCTTGCAGGCCTTCATCCCATTTGCCCTCGTGGAAATTGGCAAGCACAGACTTAGTAGTTGCTTCTTTCAACTGCGCTTTGGTGAGCCCAGCTCCACCCGAATAAGCTCCCAGTTCAGACGATCCCACGGAAATAGCAATGAGAGAGTCATATTTTTGCAGCTTGGACTTTATGAAGGTCTGATGAGCCCACTCTTGAGCATCCATCCCTGAAAAGTCCTTGACAACCACAATCCACAAGTCTTTACCAGGAACTTTATTCAGCGTGCTCAGAATATCGGCGTCGTTATTCGCCACCTGAGCAAGGTCTTGAAAATTCGAGTCCAATGCCAATGGGTCATCGGCATAAGCCGCGTTGGGAATCGCGAGGAATGCACAACACAGACCAGCGACGGCGGTGATTTTCTGTGATAGCTTCAAAAAGTCACATCCTTGATAGGGCAGTAAATCGAGCGTTTGACTCATTTCTCATCCTACCAAGCGCCGCCGCCAAAAATGCGTGCCGATGCTTGAATCTTCACGCTAAGAGCGATTTTGGCGTTGCGGCGTGCGCCTCGCCTTTCCGGCTTATCTTTTTTGCATAGATGCTGTACATTAGTGAGACTGGTCTGATAGCTAGGGTCTAGCACCGAAAGGTGTCATAATGGGAGTAGTTCAGACCAAACGTGAATGATATGTATTGAATGAGCAGTCTAACTGCAAGAAAATGGAGAATTGCTGTGCCTACTGGAAAAGTGAAGTTCTTTGACGAGAATAAGGGCTTTGGTTTCATTACGGGCGACGACGGAAACGAAGTTTACCTCCCGGGAACCTCAGTTCCTTTGGGAACGCGTTTGCGTCCAGGGATGCGTGTTGAGTATGGAATCGGCGAAACGCGCCGTGGAGCTGCAGCATTGCAGGTATCAGTGATTCGTAAAGAAGAGTCTTTGGCCGAAAAGAATCGCCGTTCGCCTGAAGAGATCGTGCCGCTCATTGAGGATCTCATCAAAATTCTCGATCACGCTTCGACTCAATTGCACCGTGGACGCTACCCCGATGGAGGCCCACGTATTGCACAGGCCTTGCGTGCTTTAGCAGAGGATTTCGATGTCTGAGAACCGTATCTATCCACGCCAGAAGCTCACAAAAGAAAAGATTCTCGCCCAGGCAATTGATGCAGCTCGGGAAGCTCTTTTCGACATTACACAAGAAAAACACATCGGCGATCACGCTGGTCTTGTGCAAGAAGGTGAGCGGGTTGTTACCCACGCATTCGTGTGCCTCATGCCTGGGTATCGTGGCTGGTTTTGGACGGTAACGCTCTCGCGTGCTCCTCGGAAAAACGATATTACGATCAGCGAAGTTTCGCTTCGTCCGGGCGAAGATGCACTCTTAGCTCCGGAGTGGATTCCTTGGGCAGATAGGCTCTCACCTGCCGATATTGGGCCGTCAGATCGGCTTCCGTACAAGCCGGACGACGCGCGTTTGCAGGCCTACGATTTCGATCTCATGCAGGGCTACGAGGAAACAGGCGTCGATGCTGATGCGGCGGTGCAGTGGGAGGTGGGACTGGGTCGTGCTCGCGTTTTGTCTGACGCCGGACGTGCCGCAGCATTCCGCCGCTGGTATCGCTCTGATTCTGGACCTCGCAACCAGGGAACTCGCGATGCACAGGCGCAATGTGCCTCGTGCGGTTTCTTTATGAAGATGGACGGATCAGCTCGCCAACTTTTCGGCGTTTGCGCCAACGAGTGGTCGCCTTTTGATGGGCGTGTAGTGTCGCTCGATCATGGATGCGGCGCACACTCCGAAACTGACACGAAGAAGGCGCAGTCGTTGTGGGATCAGCCAAAACCCGTTATTGACGAGCTTGATATTGAAGTAAAAACTGACCAATAGAGATTTCTTTGTCGGTTGAACCGGTATATGCGCAGTTGAACGGATGGATTAGTGGAGCGGTTACAAGGGCGAATCCGTGATTACTCGTGGGGATCAACGCGGGTCATTCCAGAGTTTTTCGGATATGAACCTGCTGGCAAACCGATTGCTGAGCTGTGGTGGGGTGCGCATGTTGGCGCGCCCGCGCTGATTACGCGCGATACGGGCGCACCCGGCGTCGTCGTTGACGAGATGCGCGTTCGTGAGGGCACCGCGCCGCTACAAGCTGCGCAGAAACATACGTCGGAACTGTTCCTCAACGAATACATCGCTAGTGATCCACAGGAGTATTTGGGCGACGACGTCGTGCGACAGCTCGGAGAGCGCCTTCCGTTTCTGCTGAAATTGATTGCGCCCGCGCAGCCGCTATCCTTGCAAGTTCATCCTTCGCGGGTGCAGGCAATTGCGGGCTTTGACAGGGAAAATGCTGCTGGAATTGAGCGCTTTGCTCCCAATAGGAGTTATCGCGATCGGCGTCATAAACCGGAACTCGTCTATGCGCTCACGGATTTTGAGGCATTAGTAGGTTTTCGTGCACCGCGACGCATCATGGGTGTTTTGAGTGGTCTGGGTACGCCGGTTACGCGGCATTTGTTCAAACTTATCTCGGATAATCCCAATTCTGTGGGTGTGCGGCAGGCATTTTCGTATCTGTTAGGGGAAGAAACTCGCCCCAGCCCTGCTGATGTGGCTGATGTTGTGGCAGCTTGCGCGCGTCGTCGTCCAGAAGAATCGCCGTCGGCTCGTGCAGATGCGATCGTGGCGCGACTCGCGCGTAGCTATCCCGAGGATCCCGGTGTGGTGGCATCCCTCCTACTCAATCCGGTTAATCTGCATCCTGGTGAAGCCCTGTTTATTCCAGTTGGCACCGTACATGCATATTTGTCTGGTTTCGGAGTGGAAGTGATGGCGAATTCGGACAATGTACTACGTGCCGGTTTGACGTCGAAACATATCGATACGTCTGAGCTGCTTAATGTGATGGATACAGTAGCAGCGCCGCCGATTCGCATTGCGCCGGAGCGCGTGAATGCGGTGCAGTCCACGTTCTATGCGCCGGTGGATGATTTTGAACTTTCGGTGATTGAAACCCGCACTGAGCAGGGGATGAACCAACTTCACGGCGTGGGTCCACGGATCATGTTGTGTCTGGACGGCGAGGTTACGTTGTGGACGCCGTCGGGAAGCTGTGATCTTTGTGCTGGTCAAGCTGTGTTTATTGGTGCCGACGACGGTCGTGTTTCTGTGCGTGGCGACGGCAGGCTAATTATGGCGGACGTGCCCTAGGCTCAGACAACGAATATGGTTGCGTGTGGCACACAACGCAGCTTTGCTGATAGTATCGCTATCTGAACTATATTAGCCCGCATTTTGGGATTGCTTTTGGGATTGTGGGTTTTGCCGTGAGAATAAATGAGTGAATAAGACTCAAGGGGCTGCTCCCGCAAAGCAGAATAACGGTTCTTGGCTAGACTCATACTTCAACATTTCCGCACGTAAATCGTCAGTTCGGAGCGAGGTTCGAGGTGGATTCGTCACCTTCCTTTCGATGGTTTATATCCTCGTTTTGAATCCAATTATCCTTTCCGGTCCGGATTCCACAGGCGGATTCCTCGGTGGTGGTACGCAGGCGAACGTTCCTGCAATTGCAGCTGCTACAGCGCTGGTTGCGGGTCTGATGACGTTGCTCATGGGCGCGGTTGCCAATTTCCCGATGGCACTGGCCGCTGGCCTCGGCTTGAACTCGGTTGTGGCATTCTCCTTGGTGCAACTTCCTGGTATGACCTGGGCAGACGGCATGGGAATTATCGTGATCGAAGGTCTCGTGATTATCCTGCTCGTGCTCACTGGTTTGCGTGAAGCAATTTTCCGCGCTATTCCAAAGTTCTTGCGAGTGGCGATCTCGGTTGGCATCGGCATGTTCATTGCTTTGATCGGTTTCTCGAATGCTGGTCTCGTCAAGGGCAATAAAACCGGACCAACTTTGTTGAACTTCGGTAACTTTGGTTCGATCGATACCTGGCCGCTCGTCGTCTTCATCCTTGGTCTGTTCATCACGTTTATTTTGATGGTGCGCCGCATTCCTGGTGCAATTTTGGTGGGAATCTTGGTTTCCACAATTCTCGCGTTCGTGGTTGAAGGTGTTGCACATCTCGGGCCAATGATGGGCGCAGACGGCAAAGTTGCTAACCCAGGTGGCTGGGGCGGATCGGTGCCAACATTTGGCGGTTCACTCGTGCAGATCCCTGAGTTCTCAACGCTTGGACAGTTCTCGATTACCGGACCTTTCCAAAAGCTCGGTGTTATCGCTGTAGTAGTGCTCGCGTTCACGGTTATGCTTGCCGACTTCTTCGACACCATGGGCACGATGGTTGCTGTAGGTTCGGAAGCACACCTGCTTGATGCTGATGGTAACCCACCACGCACGCGCTCGATCCTGCTCATCGACTCCATTGCTGCTGTAGCTGGTGGTATGGGTGGCGTTTCTTCGAACACCTCATTCGTAGAATCGACCTCGGGCGTTGCCGACGGCGCTCGCACAGGTTTTGCTTCTGTGGTTACTGGCGTGCTGTTTATTCTTTCCACGCTGCTTGCACCGCTAGTTTCGCTGGTGCCAAGTGAAGCTGCCGCCCCTGCTTTGGTTGCAGTAGGCGTCTTGATGATGCAGCAAGTAGCTGACATTGAATGGAAGGATCTTGGAATTGCGATTCCTGCATTCTTGACGATCGTGTTCATGCCGTTCGGCTACTCGATCACCGTGGGAATCGGCGTCGGCTTCATTGCCTACATCATTATGGAGGCAGTGACTGGCCGTGCACGCAAGGTACATCCGCTCATGTACGTAGTTGGAGTGCTGTTTGTGCTCTACTTCGTGATGGGGCCAATTCAGCATTGGCTAGGCATTGCATAAATCAGGCTTAATTGGGTAATGCTGTGGGCTTCATCCCCTTGGCCTACAGCACGGGGTGGCAGTTCGAAATCGAACTGCCACCCTTTATTTTCTCTGGACACAAGCCCCGAGTTAGATGAGCGCTTGCCTTAACTTAGGCGCTGGTTTGCTCATCGAGCCATATACGCGCGATACCTCAAAAATTGGCTAAGTTAGGGCAGAGTTTTTAGGCGCTTTCTTCGATAGCCAGCTCCAAACAGCCTACTAATCCCTCAATGTCCGATTTTTCGATTGAGGGGAATGTGGCGATTCGCAATTGGTTACGCCCCAACGAGCGATATGGATCAATATCGACGATGCCGTGATCGCGCAGTGTGCGGGAAATGGCCTTGGTGTCCACAGACTCAGCAAAATCGATTGTTACCACCACTGGCGATCGATATTTTTCTTCCTTTATATAAGGAGTCGTGAGCGGGTGCTTCTCGGCCCACTGATATAAATAGCCTGAGGAATCCTTGCAGCGTTTCGCCATCGCGGCAAGTCCGCCCTGCTCAAGCATCCAAGCCAGCTGATTTTGCATCAGTGCAAGCGTTGAAATCGCTGGTGTATTGAGCGTTTGATCTTTTCGTGAATTAGCTAGTGCCATGCTCAGGTTGAGGAAGTCGGGCACCCATCGCTCGCTGCATAGACGCTCAATGCGCTCAATTGCGGCTGGAGACGCGAACGCAAACCACAGCCCGCCGTCGGCCCCAAAACACTTTTGCGGCGAGAAATAGTAGAAATCCGCTGCGCGTGGGTCAATCTCGATACCTCCCGCGATTGAGGTTCCATCAACGATAGTTAGCGCTTGATCGCTTGCCCCATAACGCCGCAGCGGACTCGTCGCGCCGGTGGACGTTTCGTTGTGTGCGTAGAGGTAGGTATCGATCCCAGCTTTTTCTTGATTGACGACGACGTCTCCTGGTTCCGTTTCAACCCTTTCAGTAACAGCGATCCAAGGGGCGCGTTCAACTGCGCGGGCAGCCTTGCCAGAAAATTCGCCGATCACGGCAGCTTGTGCATGGGAGTGGACGAGATTAAAAGGAATGGCATCCCACAGTGCGCTTGCGCCGCCGTTGCCAAGGATTACCTCGTATCCGTCCGGAAGTTCGAAGAGTTCGCACAATGCACGCCGAATCTCGCCAACAATTGTTTTGACAGGTTGTTGCCGATGGGAAGTGCCAAGTGGAGCGGCACACAGCCCCTCTACCTGGGAGAGGCGAACCTTTGAAGGACCGGAACCGAAACGACCGTCGTTGGGAAGAAACTGTTGGGAAATCTCAAGCATGTTTTCATCATGGCACTAAAGCAGCGCGTAAATCTGCGGCGCCCGAACTGTGGAAAGAAACCTTGGCGATGAAACGGGAATTTCTGCTGGTATCTCAATAGGAAATATTGGCGGAATCTGGATTAGAATGGAGACGTTCAATTTTAGAATTTCTGGGCGTTGCGTGGCCGTAGGAGTGTATTAGTGCAAGGTAGCTAAGCGACGAAGTCGCCAGCACACCCAGGGGTAACAAGGAGCGGTACGTGAGCGAACTTATCGACACCACGGAGATGTACCTCAAAACGGTCTATGAACTGGAAGAAGAGGGCATTCCGGCGCTGCGTGCGCGTATCGTTGAGCGTTTGGGGCAGTCCGGGCCTACGGTTTCAGAGACGGTTGCGCGCATGGAGCGCGATGGTCTTGTGGAAGTTGGTGTGGATCGTCGCGTACGGTTCACCGAGGAAGGGCTGCGACGCGCGGCTAAGGTGATGCGTCGTCACCGTCTTGTTGAGCGCTTGTTGCGTGACGTAATCATGCACCCGTGGGCACAGGTTCACGACGAAGCATGCCGTTGGGAGCATGTGGTATCGGACGACGTCGCGAATCGTATCGAAGAAATGCTCACTAACCCACAAACAGATCCTTTTGGTAATCCGATTCCCACGAGCTCTGCTTTCGATCCGGTGCGAAATTCAGTGACGAATAAAGGTTTGCGCCGATTGTCGGAATTGGTAGTGGGTGACGGCGAGCATCTCACTGTGACTGTGGAGCGGATTGCGGAAAACGTGCAAGCAGATTTTGATGAACTTGCTGCGCTTATTGATGCGGGGGTCGTTCCAGGTGCCGAGGTTGATGTTCGGACTTCGGTTGGCGGTCATGTTTTGGTGCGTAGTGGCGCGTTTGAGCTTGAGCTCTCGTCTTTTGCTGCGCAGTCAATATTTGTGGCGTAGTTGAGCCTGTTACTGCGGTGCGGTGCTGAGTATGTCGTACCGCGTGGTAAGGGTGCGATGTGGCGCGTGCTATTCGCGACACCTGCGGGTGCTTAGCGTAGTGTGCGTATCGAATTGCTCTTGTACGACGCTCGCCGCTGTGCGGCACGTCGTCGTGAATCTTTGGTAAACAGAATGTAACAGAAAAGATGTAATCTGCGTTACATTTTGTTATCTAGGGCTTGGGGCTGGTTTGGTATTGCGTTTTGTCTAATTTGTGAATTGCCAGTTCAGAGTGTGGAAAATTCCCAATTTTCGGCCGAAAGTTGAATGTTACAAAATCGTTATAAAACCGTGACCTAATCCACTGTTACATAATTGTGACAATCCGTTGCTAAGTCGTTATGCTAAATGATGTTGAAGAAGTTATGTATTCGTTAGGGCATAACCCAAATCAAAAAACATTGGAGACAGTTAATGGCTGGACGTCACTTGATGGTGGAGGCAACTCCTGGCTTTTTAGGGAAGCAGGGTGTGAAGGGTTTTGTAACCGCCTCCGCAGCAGGAACGCTTCTTGGAATCGGAGCTCCTGCAGCATTTGCCGCACCGCAGCAGGCTGAAACTACCACAAATACGGCACAGACTGCAGTCGCTGCAACTGTTTCGCTCAATTCTGAGCAGCCAAGCTTTGAGATTCCTTCTGTTGAAGTTCAAACCGCGACAAGTGGAACAACTGCTGGTAACTGGTCTATTTCTGATGTGCAGGTTGATGTAAAGGCTCCTGTTGTTGCACCAAGAACTGTTGTCCGTACGCAGGAAGCTCCAGTAACGCGTTCCGTAAAGGCTAAGGCTACTGAAGAAGCTCCTGTTTTTAACGAAAATGTTCCAGACGCTGGATCGCGCGGCGCATCGGTGGTGGCTTTTGCTCGCCAGTTTGCAGGCGCTCCATATCGTGCAGGCGGTTCAACGCCGGCTGGTTGGGATTGCTCTGGATTTACATCTTACGTGTTCGCACATTTTGGTGTGTCGTTACCGCATCAGTCCGGCGCGCAGACAAGTTATGGTATTCGCGTTGCTCGCGCTGAAGCTCAGCCAGGTGACCTCGTTTACTGGCCAGGTCATGTAGGTATCTACACTGGAAATGGCATGCATATAAGCGCTGAAGACTACCGTACAAACACGATAGAGCGTCCGATCTACGGAAGCCCAATCTTCATCCGCATTCCGTGATTTAGTAATTCTTTTGGGAAAACGTGAGTAGCTATGCTGCTCACGTTTTTCTTTATATAGGCGTGGGAGCTAGGTGGTGGGATGGGGGCAGGTGTTGCCGAACGTGGGTGGTTTTCTTTCGGTGGCTCTTACCTTATCTGCCTTGCACTGATGGCTGGGGAGAATGTATTTATTGCTGGTGTGTAAAACTTAGTTGTGACGTGCGATAATAGAGCTACCTACCAAGGAGGCTATTATGGCTCATGACAATGTTGTTGTAGTTGGCGTTGATGGTTCCGAGCCGTCAATTTCCGCGCTCAAGTGGGCGCTTGAACAGGCGCGCAAGCGTGACGCAGAACTTCGCCTTGTGTGCGTCTATGAACTTCCGTCTTATGCTGCGCACACTATTGCCACCGGACGCATCGCTGAGGAGGGGCAGCACTTGTATGCTGCCGCGGAGAAGATGATCACGTCGATGGTGAAGTCGGTTGAAGGGCAAGGCGTGAAAGTGAGCTGGGAGCTTGTTGATGGCGACCCATCCGAAGTCCTAGTAGAAATGTCTAAAAAGGTGGCACTCATCGTGGTGGGTGGCACGTCGTCGCGCTCGGGGCGTATCGCCGACCGTCTCTTGCGCACAGTGTCGACGGCGGTGCCATCCTACGCATGTTGCCCCACCGTCGTCGTTCCTCACGTGGCAGAAGGTGGTTCATTGCCGATAAAACACGTGGTAGTAGGCGTGGATGGATCCGAACATGCGAAGAAAGCCCTGCAAAGGGCGGTTTGGGAAGCTGATCGTTGGGGTGGGAAGCTCTCGATCGTGTGCTCGGTGAATGTGGACGCCGTAAGCTGGGTGCCACAGTTCTCGCTCGACGATGATTTCTATGAAGAAATCGCCGCTAATGTGGAAGAGCAGCTCGCGGAAGTTGATGAAGGTCGCGATATCGACGTCGAAGTGCATGTTATGCAAGGAAATCCGGTTGTGCTCCTCAGCGAGTTCTCGAAAGAGGCCGATTTGCTGGTGTTGGGCACGCGTGGTCGCGGAGGATTCAAGGGGCTGTTGTTGGGATCGACGTCGCAGGCGATTCTCGAGCATTCGGCATGTCCTACGATGGTTGTGCCGCGTCGCGTTCGCGAAGGTGACGACGTCGGTCCGGCTTACTCGCCAGCTGTAGTGTAAGTTTCAGCAGGAGTGCAAGCTTGTTGAAATCATGTTGCTGTTTGGGAGTGTGCGCTTGTAGATTATGGCGTGTGCTCCCATTCGGCTAGAATAGGGGAGTCCGCCTTCGTAGCTCAGTGGATAGAGCACCGCTCTCCTAAAGCGGGTGTCGGCAGTTCGATTCTGCCCGGGGGCACTGAAACCGTGCGAGCTTTGTATCGTTGGCCGAAGCATGTTCCATGCTGGATTTTTGTGGCTGAACTTTCTGAATTGATTCTTTTGCTGAGATTGTGGGCTTTGTAGCGCCACAAAAATTCTGCATTTATGTGTGTAGGTTGTCTGCATTTATGTGTGTAGGTTGTCTGCATTTATGTGTGTAGGTTGTCTGCATTTATGTGTGTAGGTGCTATGCTGTGAATGTGGATACTAGAGAATTATTGGGAAAAGAGTACTCGCCGCGAATCGTAGATTCCTTGGTGAGTAATCTGCTACAGATAAGCGGAGCTGTTCTGATTGAGGGACCACGAGGCTGTGGTAAGACAATGACGGCGGCGCAGCATGCCAATTCGGCGATCTTTTTGGACGATCCAGATGTGCAACGACTAATTGAAGTCGATCCTAGCTATCCGCTGCAAGGCGAAAGCCCTCATCTGATAGATGAGTGGCAGTTGTATGAATCAATCTGGAACTTAGTTCGCAGGAGTGTAGATCGGACTGAGGGCTTCGGTCATTATATTTTGACGGGTTCGTCTGTTCCGAGCGACGACGTTACGCGCCATAGCGGAGCTGCCCGTTTTATGCGCATCTCTGAACGTACGATGACATGGGCGGAAAAAGGGTTCTCTACCGAACAAGTTTCTCTAACGTCGCTTTTTAGCGGAAACCACGTCAAAACAGATCCGCAGACTTTTACACTCAATGAAAATCTCCATGCTTTGTTGAGCTCGGGATTCCCAGCCCAGAAAAACCTGCCAATTGAAAGCGCCCAGCAAGCCTTACGTGCATATCTCCAAGAAATAACGAGAACTGATGTACCCCGAATCGCAGATGTGCGGTATGGTCCTGAGGTGCTGGATAGGCTTATAAAATCTTTGGCGCGATCCAGTGCTTCCGAAGTTACTTTCAAGACATTGCGTCAAGATCTGCTGACGATTGCTCCTAATATCACCGAGGCTACGGTAGCGAATCTGGTTGGAATTCTCGAAAGATTATTTGTGATTGAAACCGTTCCTGCATGGACGCCGAGGTTGCGTTCAAAAGCACGGTTGCGCCGCAGCAAAAAATACCACTTGGCAGATGCTGCATTGGCAGCGGCAGGCCTACGAGCAGGAATCGAACAGTTAAGGTCAGACATTGAAACCACCGGATTCCTGTTTGAATCTGCCGCAATACATGATTTGCGCGTTATCGTCGAATCACTAGGCGGAAACCTCTACCATTATCGGGATTCAAACGGATATGAGATAGATGCAGTTGTCCAGCTGAGCGATGGTCGTTGGGGAGCGATAGAAGTTAAACTAGGATCAGGTCAGATTGAGTCTGGTGCTGAGCGTCTCCTCAAAGCAGTCGAACAAATTGACGCTGATCAACCACCAAGTTTTATCGCAGTGATATCAGGAACAGGAATGACCTATACCTTGCCGAACGGGGTGCAAACATTCCCATTGTTAGCCTTGGGGCGTGACTAACTAACTATACGTTGAGCAACGTACACCATTTCTTGCTCAAGATTTACGCACGCAAATGCACCGTAGTTCCCTGATAGTGAATATTTCACTGATCTTTACGGCGCGCGTTTCCCGAATTTTCTTGAAACAAAGTACGGTAAAAGGGTGAGTCCTTTCTTTCGTCGTAAGTCCAAAAAGCACGATTCTGCACCTGAGCGCGATGCGGAGCGGCAAAGTGCCCGCAACCTAGGAGCCGGTGCAGAGTCTGATTCTGCGCTGTCCGATTCGACGTCGGAAGCTTTCGAGACAACTGGCGCGAAAAATACCGCAGACGGCATAGCGAAAGGCGACGCCGGCGTCGTCCGCACGTCTATCGCTGGCGAACCGGGAGTGAACGGAACGCCGTCAGGAAGAACGCAGTCCCGTGACGAACTGATGGATATTGCCTGCTCAACGTGGCGGGACGAGCTCACAGCCAAAGTGCTTGAAGCAGACCGCGAGGCCGACGACGCTCGCGACTCGGGCCAGATCGACATAACTCGCGCCCATCCAACCGGATCAGCCAACTTGTATTCGGGAATGGAAACGCGTCTTTCCAGCTTAATCCGTGAACCGCACGCGTTGGAGCGTGCTAAGAAGCGGCTTGCCCAGCTCCGTACCATCGTGGCGAAAATCGAAGAAGAACACGGTTATGCACCAATTTCGCTCAGTGTTGGGCGCGTGTCTTGGACGCAGTTGCCTGAGCAGGAGGAATCGCCTTCGGAATGGACTGATGCCTACGAGCTCACCGGCGAACTTCGCTTGGCACCTAGTGATATGCCGCGAATTACTCAGCAGATGCGCATTGCCAACAACGCACGTGATGCCGCCGAGCAACCGAGTAACGAACCGCGGGTCGCTACTGAATGTCGTTCAGCCGCATTGTTGCAGCGTATGCGGGTGCATTTCCTTGCTGACGGCGATGCAAAGCTGCAGCTTTCGTCACAAGTGCGCATAGATCCAAGCTTGGAAAAAGCTTTCCGTAGCAACGGAATCCCAGCTGAGGACGTCGCGCAGTTGCGGCAGATGGCGAGCCATTCGCGCAATGCAGACGAAATTATTGCGCGCCTCATTGAGCTTGGGCGTATCTACCTGCCCGGATTCTCGTTCGAAGATCAAGCAGTCATCGGATTCTTCACGAGTCCTGCGCAGACGATGCTCGCTGATTTTGAGGCGATGGCTCCATATCTGCGCAGTTCAGGCGTGATGGCTGCGGTTGCGGGCGACGCTGAGCGCCGGCGTCGTTCCTCCATTCCACTGCCGGCTGGGCTTGAAGGTGACCGTCTTCCCGAAGCTGAGCGTGGCGCGGGCGATCACGACGTTGCCGAACTGGATGTGGTTGAGGCCGTTGCTTCTGGCCGTTCTTTGGTTATTGACGCTGCTCCTGGAACTGAACGTGCCGGGGTTATTGCGTCCATTACGGCTGATGCGGCAGCGTCGGGCAAATCTCTGATCTACATTCCGTCGCGTGCCTCAGCAGGAAAAAACTTGCGCGCTGAGCTGGAAAAGATTGGTTTGGGTGAGCTAGTCCTCGATTTTACCAACCTCGAAGCTGTGCCTTTGCGGTTGCGCACCGGCCTGCGCCTGAACAAGCCCGAAATCGATGCTGATGCTCTGCTTGAGCTGCGCGAAGAGCTCGTTGATACCCGCTCGAAGCTCAGCACTTTTGTGGATGATCTACACACGATTGATCCCGAATGGGGTGTATCGGTACACGATATGCTCGAAAAGCTGGCGCGGCTCACCGCAGGGCCAAACGCTCCTAAAACACGGGTGCGCCTGGGCGAAAAGGCAATTGAAGCTCTCAAGGGTGACGGATATCAAGACGTGGAACGCGATCTTGGTCGTGCCGCTGAGCTGGGCGTTTTTGACGCAGTGATGGCCTCGTCTGCATGGGCGAAGTCTCCCATTTCGGACGATGTCGAAGGCGCAGAAGCGCTCGAACGCGCCCGTCGTCTTTCCACAATTACCGTGCCTGCCACAATCTCGCAGGCAGCGCGCGCAGCAGGCGAAACTGGTTTGCGTCAAGCGAATAACCTCGCTGAATGGTTCGAACAGATCGGTGTGCTTGAGGGAATTTCCGAGAGTCTGGACACTTTCAAGCCGCACGTATTTGAAACTTCGCCGATGGACATGGCTATTGCTACGGCCACGAAAGAGTGGCGCGAGCGGCATGGTCACACGATGAAGGCGGGAGAACGCCGTGCTCTTAAGCGTGAGGCAGAGAGTTTGGTGCGCCCGGGCGTAACGCCACGTGATTTACATTCGGCACTTATGCTGGTGCAGGAGCGACGCGAAATTTGGCGTCGCTACACGCATGACGGCGGTTGGCCTACGCTTCCCGATGGATTGACTCAGATTCGCAATACTCGTGACGAAGTACGCGCGGAGCTCGAAGTGTTGTCTGCCCAGGTTGGCGGGCTGGATTTCGTCGCGCTACCATTTAGCGATCTCGAAGCTCGCCTCAAAGAGCTGGTTACTGATGCGCCGCATATGGATTCTTTGCCCGAGCGCAATGCGGTAACTCAGCGACTCAATGAGCAGGGATTTGCCCGTTTCGTGGAGGACTTGCGCAACCGTTCCGTGGCTCGCGAAATGATTAACGCCGAGCTTGATCTGGCCAATACGTCCTCAATTTTTGAACGCTTGATTACGAAATCAGAAGTGCTGGCTGCTTTTGGACCGCGCGATATTTCTAATCTTCTTGTGCGGTTGCGCGAACTAGATTCGCAGCATGTAGCGGCGCTGGCAGGACCGGTGCAGCTTGCAGCGATCAACGTGATGCGTGAAGTCGCGCGGGCTCACCGCGACGATACCCTCAAGCTCGACTCCGTGCTTGCACAATATGATATTGGTGCTCTTCGTGATGCGATTGCGACTTACGCCCGCTTAGTGCAGGTCGCAAGGCCAGTTTGGATCGTGCCACCGGTGCTCGTTGCCGATTATATTCCGCCTATGCCGTGGGCTGATGTGGTGATTGCCGATACCAATGATTCCGCCAGCGTTGCGGGCGTGGTATCCACGGTATTGCGTGGACGCCAAGCTGTTATTGTGGGCGATACTCGCCGTTCCTCGCTTCTGAATGGTTATGATGATGACGACGCCGCACCGGCGAGCGATACTGCAACGGCAAGTGATGGCACTTTGCTCGGTTCCAGCGCGATTGATGCATTTTCCCGGGTGCTGCCAGTTATTGAGCTGCCGACTTGCCGAGTGCGCCAAGACGAGCTTTCAACTCGTGCGTTGATGAACCACGGCTATGCCGATCTGTACCAGCCAATTCCAGTGCGGCCGAGTGCGCGTTCTTCGCGTTTGGTTGTAGTTGACGGGCGCGGAGTGCCGAGTGCATCTGGAAACGGTGCGATTGAAGGAACGAAACTTGAGGTCGAAGCGGTGGTGGACGCCGTCGTCGAATATGCGTTGGATCAGAATCCTGATTCCATGGCGGTGATCACCGTTTCGCCAGTTCACGCGCAGCGAGTGCGGGATTCTTTGCAGGAAATGCGTACCACGTCGATTGCGCTTGACCGTTTCATGAATCGTGATAGCGCAGAGCCGTTTACCGTTATTGACATTTCGCAAGCGAGTGGTGTGCGCCGCGATCACATTATTTTCTCGCCTGGCTTTGGTAAGACGGTGCACGGACGAGTTTTGCATTCGTTTGGCCAGCTCGCACAGCCGCAGGGGCTGATTGGCTTGGTGGATGCTATTGAGGCTCCTCGCTCGAGTATGACTGTGATCAGTTCACTCGGGGCGGGCGATATTGATGTGTCGCGCGTTTCTACGCCGGGGCCATTGCTGCTTGCTGACCTGCTCGAATATGCCAATGGCGACGTCGTCTCACAGGCGAGTGGCGAAGATGCTACGGATTCGCCGCTACTGGATGATCTCGCTGAACGTTTGCGCGCTGCCGGGTGGGAAGCGCAGTTTAATTACGGTTTCGAGGGGTCTGTGCGGATTCCTCTGGTTGCTGGACACCATGATTTCCCTGGTACGTGGGCTGTTGCTGTTTTGCTCGACGACGACGATTACGTTGCGCAAGCCTCGCTGCGGCGTCGTGATCGTTACCGGATCGAAGCCTTTGAGGCGCGTGGCTGGGACGTGTTCCAGACTTTTTCGACGTCGTTGTTTATTGATCCGGTTGGTCAAGCTGATGCGATTATTGCCAAATTGGAAAAATTGCGCGGTAAGCCGGCGGATTCTCCATTGAGCGTGCCGAACCTCCAAGAGATTTCGGATAGTCAGTGGATTGAGGTATCGCAAGATGCTGATGTTCAATCTGAATTTGGTGCTGGAACTGGAGAGCTAGGCACTCTAGCTGGCGATACGCAGGCGATAAAGAAGATTGTGGCACCTGTTCCTCGTGGACCACGTCCGAATGTAATTCCAGGTTTGCAGCTGGCTGCATATACCGACGATCAGCTTGATGAAATAGTTGAATGGATTGCTTCCGATGCTGTGCCGCGTACGGCGGACCAGCTTGTTAAAGCAATGCGCGATGAACTTGCCTTGGTGCGTCGGGGCGGCCAATATGACGCTGTATTGCATAACGTGGTGCGTCGTTCTGGTCTGGCGAAAGCTGATGTGGAATTCGTTGCTGCAGAGAGCGCGAAAGATAGTGCTATAGATAGTGCGGAAAACGGCGCTGAAAATTCGGACGGCAGTAGCGCAAAGGCTGAAACTTCAGTGGCTGATGTGTCGGTGGCTGATTCAGCCGGTGTCGAGACGCAAACACCTACTGTTGATGGTGAAATGCCTAATCAACAAGCCGTTGATAATCTCGAAATCTCAGATGAACCGGATTATGGGCAAAACGAGCAAGCCTAAGGCAAAGCGGGTTGTGAGATTATCTCGCGTGGATCAGGAACGACTGATGCGCGGGGAGATCGCCACTCCCGAAGAAGCTCTGCATATTCATGACGCTCCGCCAGTGCGCCCAGAGTTTCCCGCTCAGCGTGACGCTAACCAAGGCATGGGCACATATGGCCGTGCGGGCCAAGCGAATAAATCGCTCAGCCCGCACGAACGAGAGCTATTGGAAAATCTTCCTCCACATTTTGGGAAGATTTAGTGCCAGATTGAGCAGCTGTTCAGTAGCTAAATCCGGCGCTCAGTAGCCAGTATTCTCAGAGGCTACTATGTGGACGATTGGCGTTCTGTGCCAAGAGATCGCGGATTTCGGTGAGCAGTGCGACGTCGTCAGCTGGAACGTCTTCCACAGCTTCTGGCTCTTCGTCGCGCTTGCGGTTGAGCTTGTTCATTGGTGTAACGACGAAGAAGTAGATGGCAGCTGCAACAATGAGGAAGTTAATCAGAGCTGTAATCACAGTACCCGGCATAATCTGCGCGCCGTTGAGTGTGAACGCACCAACCTGATCGAAATTTGGCTTGCCAAAAATCGCAGCGATTAGTGGCATGAGAACCTTATCAGTGAGCGCAACAACGATCGGGCTGAAAGCGCCACCGATAATAACGCCAACTGCGAGGTCAACGACGTTTCCACGGCTAATAAACTCTTTGAAACCTTTGAGCATGAGTGATCCTTTTCTGGTAGGGATGGAATAGATGCTCGACGTGTTGCATTTCCGCCGTTAGATTGAGATTTTTCTCGTCACTGACGCGCATTGCCCTGCGGATTAATGCAGAGCCACGGATTAATGCGGCGTGTAATCATTTTGAAATAACTACACGGAGGGGTGTCTTTGCTCCTATTCCAATTACCAGCCTAGCTGCATCACTTGGTATGGCGACCATGATGGTCGATTTGTTACTAAAGTCATTGAATATACCTCCTTTGTTCTGCTGTGACACTGTGGAGAGTACAACTGCATTGCTCGCAAGTAGTTCCGCATCAAGATCTTTGGTGTTCTCGCGTGGAGGTGCGTACAGATCGATTCGGTTACCTGGTTGAAGCATTGCCAACGAGGCGTCGTCTGCCAGAGTAATAGTTGTGACTACAGTGTTGGCGGGTGCGCGTTTCGAAAAGGAAGAATCAAGCAATTGTTCCTTGACCACGGGCATGCCACGTGGCAGTGGCGCGGCAATAACTTCGTCTTTTACCTCAGCAAGTGTAGAAACTGCATGCTCAGGTAGGATTTTTTGCGGAATATCTACCACTTCCACATTGCTCGAACTGAGTGTATCGCCAGTGGCGAGATCAGATTTCGCCACTAATACTTGACCCATAGCAACGGAAGTGAACTCAAGAGCCACAATTATACTTTGCACAACTCCTGCTATTAGGAGGGCAAACGCCATCCACCGCCAGCGCCACAGTACGGCACGAATCGGAGAGGCGACTCCCACCTTTCGCTCCTGTACATGGGCTTGTGAGGATCGTGTTTGAGATGTCCGCATCGAGTTGCTTCGCAAGGAATGCGAACCCGCTCGATTGCGACGATGGTCAGTTCGTCGTTTCATAGGGTTACTATCGCAAAATAGCAACACAGATAGGCGTGCTCGGCGCGAACTGTGGACGGCGTCGTCGTTACGAGAAAATGTGGACAACTGCGCCCGCGGGTACAACTGTGCCTACGGGCAAAAACTACACCCTTGGGCAAAAACTACGCCCACAGGCACATCATCACTCGGTGCGCTATTGCTGCGCGGCTGTCGTCTCCACGATTTCTGCTGGTCGGAGTACGTAAGGAATTGGCACGTCGAACTCAGTTTGTGGAATATGCGAATGAACGAGTTCTTCGGGGAAAACCATCGCGCCTACGAGTGTCTGTTCGCCTTTTTCTTTTAAGGCGCGATCATACCAACCGCCGCCTTGACCAAGCCGCTCACCGGCATACGACATTAAAAGCGCAGGCAGGACGATCACGTCCACGTCAAGCAAGATCTCGTTATCAAATGCAGGTCCAGATGGCTCTGGCGGTCTACCCGGCGCCATTTGGACGAGATCGTCAACGCCTTTGAAATATCCCCAAGCGCGCGTCAAACCTGGCCCAAGCTTGGGAAGCAAAAGCGTTTTTCCGGCGTCGGCAATCACTTTGCACAGCTCAAGCGTGGGTGGCTCGAAGTGCGTCGAAACGAAGCCGGCCACGATCTTTCGATCCCCAATAAATTCAAGAACTGTATCTTTCCAAAGCTCCGCAAGGTGTGCACGCGCTTGATCCGAGCGCTGTTGGCGGTGCTCACGCACGTAAGAACGAAGAAGGTCTTTGGCCTCTTCGTCCTCGAGGCTTGAGACGTTGGGAAGATCCAGAGCTAAATTAGGCATGCGTCAATTATCCCACTTGTTGCGCAAGATAGGTACTATTACGCTGCAAGAGAGATGTAAGCTAGGTGTGTATCCCACGAAATCTAAAGGAGCATTATGAAAACGGTTGCTGAGCATTTAACTGAGTGTTTGGCGGTATCGAGCCCTCTGCCTCCTTTTAACGTTGCCATTGACGGCGCCGTGGGCTGCATGCTCGCACAAGATGTGCGCTCCTTAGTGGATGTTCCGCAAGCAGATTTGGCAGGTCGTGACGGATACGCGGTGCGGGTAGAAGATGTATTTGGTGCCTCGGCCACCAACCCGATTGTGTTACCAGTGGTAGAAGAAGTGCGCGCGGACTCGCTAGAAGCATCTGCCCTAGTTGCGGGCACGGCGGTGAAGATTTCTTCCGGCGCTCCGATGCCGCGCGAAGCAAATGCGGTGGTGCCGATCGAAGCTACCGACGGCGGTCGCGCGGAAGTTGCGTTGAAAATTGCCGTTGAGCACGGCGCGAATGTTCGTCCCCGCGCCGAAGACCTCGCCGCAGGTGAGGTAATTTTGAAAGAGGGCGTGCGTATTGGCTCACGTCAAGTGGCACTTTTGGCATCGGCCGGGCACGCCACCGTGTTGGTGAACCCGAAGCCGCGCGTCGTCATCATGTCTATCGGCGATGAGCTGCAAGAACCGGGTAGACCGGCGCGTCAAGGAAAGATTTATGACGCGAATTCGCATGCGCTCGCGATGGCGGTTTCCGACGCCGGCGGGGAAGTTTACCGAGTCGGTCAAGTTTCGGACGACAAGCGCGAGCTGCGGGAAATGATCGAAGACCAGCTCGTTCGTGCCGACATCATCATTACGACGGGCGGGCTGTCGTATGGAGGCGGCGACACCTTGAAAGAGGTGCTTTCGCCGCTGGGCTCTGTGCGTTTCGATAATATTGCGATGGCTCCTGGCCGTCAGTTGGGCGTGGGGCGTTTGGGGGAGACGACGATCTTCTGCTTGCCAGGTTCGCCCGTTTCAGCGCTCACCAATTTTGAAGTGTTTATCCGACCTGCCTTGCGCCAAATGGCTGGCCATACGCATATTCATCGCCGCTCAATCAAGGCGAGCGTGATTCGTGGTTGGGAGTCGCCGCTAGGCGTTGAGGAGTTCGTACGCGCCAAAGTGCTTGGCAATCCCACTCGTGGTTATCAGGTGGAGCCCACGGCTGAGCCTGGAAAGCCCCTGCTTACGGGCTTGTCCGAGGCAAACTGCTTGGCGGTGGTTCCTGCCGCGCAGCGATCTGTGGCAGTTGGCGATACGCTGGATTGTATTGTGCTAGACCGCTGAGTTCTTGGCGGAGGGGTTCGCCAACGAGAATGGCGAGCGCGCGTCGTCGGCAAAAGGTGCGAATAACGTGACAGGTGTTAAAGGTGTTACTCATGTGACTGTGACCTGTCATTTCACATAAATTTGATCACAACACGCCCTGCTCAATGAGCCGCTGTTGTGGTTGAATTTAATACCGTAAGAGTGTGGGTGGAGATGGTATTGCAATTGCGTTAGTGATACTGCTCTTGCTGCTGTACGTATTGCCTGCTTTGTTCCGACGTCGAACGGTTTTGAACGAAGCGCCAATTGACGAAAAGTACGCACAAGAGCTACGTATCATCCAAGCTCGCACCCATAAAATTACAAGAACACACACCGAACGCGGAACAATTTTTACGACGGAGCGCAATATGGAACCTATCACGAGAGCAAAGGCGGCACGGCGGCCCAAGACTCTTGACGTGCGCGCCGTCGCCCGCAAACGTGCGCAGGCAAAAGCGCGGATCGCCAAGCGCTATTCCTATCATGTTCGCGGCATGGTTGCCGGTACCGCTTTGGTAGGTTTGTCGGTTCTTTTCTGGATTTTGGTTGCAGCGGTTTCGCTCTCGAGCGTTGTTGCAGGTATTTCGACGGCGGTTGGCGCGGTTTATCTTGGCGCATTGACCATGATGATCAATGTGTGGCAAAAGTACGACGCCGCTGATCGCGCCCGTATTGAGCGTTACGATGCGATTTTGGCTGGTGCTGGAAGCGGCGAATTTGTTGCTCGGCAGGATCGTGCGGAGTTGGCTGACGCTGAGGTGGCTCGTGGTGAGGCTGGATCGGTTCGCGATGCGGACGATTCTTCGCGCGATGCAAAGCGTGGTGACGTAGCTCGTGGCGAGGCTATGCTTAGTGGTGCGGCCGGTAAGCAGGCAAAAGGTATGTCTGTTGACCATGTTGTGCGCGTGGCAAATAAGCAGGCCATGCGGCGTGGAAATGCGGCGTCGAAGAATAATGACGCTGATGGCGTGGCATCTGAGGCGGGCGTGGTCGCGGACTCTGGAGCTGGCGTTTCGGCAGGCGCTAGTGCTGGTATTGTGGCAGGTGCTGGATTGAACGTTGCGAAGGTTGTGGCTGGAAAGTCTGGGGTCGGAAAATCTGCAGCTGCGCGTGAACGTGCTGGCAGTGCGGTAGAAAATGCGCAAAATGTCGCGGTTAGTGGCGAGGCTCGCAAGCAGATAAGTGGCGCGTCAACGCCGGGTTACACCTTGAAACCGCGTATTCAAAAGCGGAAAGTTAAGCCGTTCGTTGCTCCGGAAAGTGCGGTAGCTGCTGTGCCATATCGCCCTGCAACTCTCGGCGAGCGACTTGGAGATGGTGCTGTTGAGGCTGCTCACGAGGCTCCGCAGATGACTGGTAACGAGGAATTGCGTCAAGACTTGCTCGGAAGCGGCGCTGCGCTCGACAACTTGCTTGATCGCCGTCGCGCGTAAGCTCGCGTAGAGTAGGTGCGTGTCCCGTTATTGTTTGTTTTGGACGCGGGGCAGTGCTAATATCTTTACGTCTGGGGCATTGGCGCAGTTGGTAGCGCGTTTCGTTCGCAATGAAAAGGTCAGGGGTTCGAATCCCCTATGCTCCACCATTGGGGAAGTGTTGAAAGCTTGCTTCTTGGGTCTTTACTTTTAGACTTCCGGTTATGAGCGCTTAGTATTTGGGCGTAGGTTTAGTACCGATTAATGCGAAAGACCTCGTAACCCACGTGTTGTATATCGAACCACGTAGAGTTGGGTGAAAGAGATTTCAAGGATGGGACTCCTGTACCAGATTTTCAGTCGTGTGATTGGCTTGGAACTGATGAATCAGGAGCTCTAGACAATATTGGTGTCACTTGGTTTGTTTACCCTGTAATAAGATGAAGGATGCAGATTGTCCACAACAACTAACGTACCACTCCTCGCTTGTTTGTCAGGAACACTAGTTGCCAATCAAGCCTTGAAAATTTCGCTGCAAAATGGGACATTTACACCAGAGTTTGCTCTTAACAAATACTCGGCCATTAGCGCATTATGCAGTGGGTCAACTGTTGCGAATTCTGTCAATGGTCTTGAACTGCACGATGCAATCTTCACTTTTAGTGACAACCCTCTTGACGACAAATCGTGTACTTCTGGAATCGATATAGAGTTTCATGTTGATCACTCGGAAGCTAACGCGCCACTTGCACTGAGCCAGATTCTCTATTCGGCTTCTGCTGCAATGGAAATGATGGGCGATTGGACGATCAATGCCTCTGATTTGCTTATTCCTGCCGAATTGGTGCCTCACCATGAGTGGTCGTTACAGTATCGTGCAAGCTATCTCTGGGACGAATTTTCTATATCGGACGATGAATACTATACGGTTGGCTTGAGTCTAAGATCTGCCAGTAGCCTGAGACCACATCTTATAGAGAATATTAAGAGGGCGTGCTCTCAGTTAACGCAGGACAGGGTTAGAATAGATGTGGAGAAACGTACGCCAAGTTATGACTTGTGTGTTACAGAAAGCAATGGCATAAATTTTTTTCGCTCTCGCATGTGCGAGTCGGTTAGCTTCTCTGCACAACTACCAAACAATCGGAGTGCCGATCTTGGGCTGTTAATAGACATACTGTTTGCAGCGTATCGCTTAGAAAATAACGAAGCGTGCCTTATCTCGCTTGTGATAGAACCTTAATTGAGCATCACTCATATATGAGCGTATTTTGTAATACGCTATTTTTGTGCGTGAGCCTATTGAAGGCAATCAAGCCATTGATGCTCAGATTCTCAGGATTGGGTATTTGAAGCTGAACACGGGTACGACGTCGAAATGTTGCAGAAGCGCGGGCGTGGGTGTCCTGGTCGGGGCGCACAGCCGAGCCAGTAAGTTGCTGGTTGGTTCGTGCCAGAGGAAAAGCGATAGCCAGCCAAACGTCGTCTTTACGGGTATCCGCCGTCTAAAACGCGCCATTCGCCGCCGCGCTCGCGTACAAGAATATGACCATACCCCCAATATTCTGAGCTTGGATTGAGTCCTATCGATCCAGTATTGGCATCAGTCGCGAAATCTGAGCGCAAGACGATTAGTTCGTCTCCGCCGTACCTGCTGAGGGAATTTTGTTCAATACGATTTTCTTCATCGCCAGAGTCTGTTTTTCATTGGGGTTTGGCGTTAAGATCGAAATGGACAAATAGGAAGATGTGACTCATGAATTCGCAAAATTGGATCCAAGTTCCGTTTAAATACGCTCTCATTGGACACCTGCTCACAGGCGGTGTCTCCCTCACTATTACTGCTGTACTAATCGGTGTTGTGGCGTGGGTGTGGGGACTCGGTCAAGAGCTGCCCAACTTCGGCGTATTTATCGCCTGTTTAGCTACAGCTGAATTTGTGGCACAGTTTCTTATCACGTTGCTTGACCGGCGGCTCGAGCGGCGGCGAAAGAGGAGCACAGTCGGTTCGATAGCGAATACGGTTGCCGGCGTCGTCGTTCGTTGCGTGGCATATTTAGCGCTTGCGCTCGCGATGTCGGGTCTTACTCGTCTAACTGCAGTGATTGTCGGGTGCACAATGATCGTTTCTGTTTGTGAAGCCATCGCCATGCGCTCTTGGCGTGACGGTCTCAGTGATGAAGAAGTTGCTGAAGCGAAGCGGAATACGTTGAAAGCCGCCCGAGAAATTTTCCAAGATGGGAAATAGCGGACAAACCATAGGTGGTCTGTGTTATTTCAGCAATCATAATCTGCGTCTAAAGCTGTGGTGTGGCGTTGCGTGATGGCTTAAGCGATGATTAAGTTCCTTTTGTTGGTGTGTTTTTGGCAAGATCTCGAAATATATCGAGATCTTGCCAAAAACACACCAAGTTTCAACACATCACCGCACAAGCTCCCGAACATCGGCACGAAAAATAGTTGAAAATGTCGGGATTGTTCCCATTTGCCAGACTTTCTTTTAAGCTTGTTAAATGGCGTAGCTTGCTCACCACCTAGGTGCGAGTAGATCGTGTGCCTGTAGGCACAACAGCGACGATCTAACGCCCTCGCACCGCCACGTCGCGTCTCCTGACGCCGCGCGCCTAGCGCCGTATGGTCAACACTCGCAGCAACTGCGCTAGCAGCTCATTTGTCTGGAGGTTACTGGTGTTTTTGTTGTTATGCGAGATGGCCGTGATGATCGCATTGATCATCGTCGGTATAAAATTCGGTGGAGCTATCGGAGTTGGCCTATTTAGCCTGTTGGGCACGGTCATTATGGTGGTCGTTTTTCGGTTGCCGCCCGGGAATATTCCCGTCGTTCCCATAATGATTATTTTCTCCATAGCGATCAGTGCTGGTATCCTCGAAGCCGCCGGCGGTCTTGACCTGCTTGTTCACTGGGCGTCGCAGGCTATCAAAAAGTATCCCGCCGCGATCACGTTCGTAGCGCCCCTCATCACTTTCTTATTCGTCTTTGGCGTAGGCACGAGCAATATTGTGATGTCACTTGAACCAGTTATTGCCCGAACGGCGTTACGTGCGCGGGTGCGCCCCGAGCGACCGCTTGTTGCATCGGTATTGGCCTCGAATACTGCCTTAGTTGCCAGCCCAGCGGCATCGAGCGCGCTCACCGCCGTCGGCTTTCTTTCCGGTCACGGCTTCTCGATGGCTTCCTATATGGCGATAGTGATTCCAGCTGCTTTGCTGTCCACCCTGCTCACCTCGTTATTTTTGAATTTCTGGGGAAAGCCTCTCGATCGCGATCCGGTGTATCTGGAACGCGTACGCACCGGCGTCGTCAAAGAAACGCGTGATGACGATGCGGCGCAACGTTTCTCGCGTACCCAATACGCTGCAGTAATTGGCTTCGTATCGGCGATTGTCTGCGTGATGATTGTGGGGCTCAACTATGACACGTTGGGGCACGCGCTTATTCCGGGGGCGATGCGGGACGTGATTGTGGATCATGCGGTTACGTCCAAGGTTACGTGGATGCCTGCGACGATGATGGTGCAGCTCATGCTCTATATGTCTGCTGTGTTTACGTTAGTTGTTACCCGAATTCCGGTGCGTAGTATTTTCGAGGCGAAAGTATTTACCTCCTGCGTGACGGCGATGATGTCGGTGTTGGGACCGGGTCTGTTGGGTTCCACCATTTTTGGCGACGCCGGTAACATGCGTGTGCTGAAAGAGAACCTCGCGCCGTTGGTTGAGAAAGCGCCGTGGCTGGTGGCGCTGCTGATTGCGGTTTTGGGAATGATTGTGATGTCGCAGACTGCAACAATTTCTATCATGTTCCCGCTGGCTCTCAGTGTGGGCGTACCGGCTGGTTTCCTAGCGGCGCTCGTGCAGGCAGTGAATGTGCAGTACGTGATTCCGGCGCTCCCGACCTTACTTTTCGCTGAAGAAATTGACGTTACCGGTACGACGAATAAATATCGCGCTTGGCCAGCCGGTTTAGTGTCCACGATAAGTGTGTGTGCAATTGGCGTGGCACTGTGGCGCTTAATCGGCTAGTGCGTCAAGAAAACAACAGCAAACTGAAAGGATTGTTATGTATCAGATCGATTACAACGCATACCGTTCGGTCAAGGGTTACGGTAAGCGCGTTCGTTTCTTAATTCTCCACTACACGGCAGAAAATTTCGTGACATCTGCGAAGTTGCTTGCTGGTGACGGGAAAGTGAGTGCACATTATCTTGTGCCTGATCCAACTGAGCAGACCTATATCGACGCTGGATATAAGGATATGCGCATATTTAATCTTGTTGATGAAAACGACCGGGCTTGGCATGCGGGTGTAAGTTTCTGGGCGGGCCGTACCAATATTAACGACTCCTCAATCGGTGTGGAGATAGTCAATCTTGCGAGCGAAAAAGACGGAAAGCTCGTGTTTCCGCCGTACAACTCCACACAGATTGACGCAGTTAAAGAATTGGCGCACAACGTCATGCAGCGTTACCCAGATATTGAGCCAGTGCACGTGCTGGGGCATTCGGATGTGGCACCGGGGCGCAAAAAGGATCCTGGTGCGGCCTTCCCTTGGAAGGAACTGTATGAAGCAGGTGTCGGTGCGTGGTATGACGACGATACAAAAGCTACGTATCTGAGCCAGTTCGAGAAGGGAGGGCTTCCGGATCGAAGTGAGTTTTTGGCTCATTTCGCTACCTACGGTTATGGTGTTGCGGCCGCAGCTACAGACGCCGGATTCCACGATCTTGTGCAAGCGTTTCAGTTGCATTTTCGCCAAGAGAAGTACGACGGCGTGATGGATTGTGAAACTGCTGCTATCTTATATGCGCTGGTAGAGAAGTATTTCACACCTACGCAATAGCGGGAGAATAGGCCCTAATATAAAAGAGAACGATTATCAATAGAGAGGGGGGAGAATGCAGATTTCTCGGCAAGTACGCAGTTCAGCACTGTTTTTGATGGTTCTCGTATTAGGGTTCTTTGCAGTGTTGCCTATGTCGCAGGCAATCAACTTGGGTGAAGAAGCGAAAGCTCCGGAGGTGGTGCAGGTCAAAATCTGGGACAAACCTGACGGTACAGCACATAAATGTACAGGAACGGCAATTTCTGAGCGATGGATCCTAACTGCAGGTCATTGTTTGGAAGGGGAAAGCATACTGATCCCAATGTGCCCGCCCACGTGGTAAAAGTGCACTTTTCGAATAGCAAAGTAAATCCTGGTCCGGCGTATTCAATCGACAGTTACCAGATCTCTCCATCAGCCGACATGGCATTGCTGCGTCTCTCGAAGCCGCACAAGCTTAGTAAATATGGGGTGCTTTCAGATTCTCATCAATTCAGAGTTGGCGAACTCGTTACCTTGTATGGGTATGGAAAAGGTCTGCACGATGCGGAGGTGAAGAGCTTGCGCCGAGCGCAACTGAAAGTTGTTGGCCAAGACTTCTCCTACATTGCTGGCGAAACTCTTAAAATGAAGGGCATAACCGGCGCATCTAACCATGGTGACTCGGGTGGCCCAGTAGTAAATGCTGCTGGGGAAATTATTGGGGTTAATGTGCTTGGCTCTCACGCGGCTTGGTGTGATCCGTATGCTCCCTCAGAGGCGGTTGACCTTTCTCATTACCGCCAATGGGTTAAGGACGTAGCTGGAATTTAGGAGTACCCGCAAACTCGGTGATGGGGTTTTGATGCCGATAGGTTGTTGGTAGGCATCAAAACCCCACCTTTATGTGCCCATCCTTCTCAGTTTCGATAAAGTGCCTTGAAAAATACAAGATTATGTAAATTTATGCACAGCAATCATCGCAAAACGTACAAATATGTGGCGTATGTGAAATCACATGCCCCTGGATGTGAGTAGATTTTCAGGCTCCCTGTGTGTTGCCTGTAATTATTGTGGACTATCGCTTGCTCTCGTGACGTGCATATATGTTTATAAACTGATGAAAAAAATATCGCCAAACCTGAAACGAAAACGTGTGCGCCGGCGTCGTTGTTCGAAACTAATGTAAAAAATACGAGATACATATAGTTTAATTTTTCTGATATTTGCTCTCTCTATAATAGAATTTTGAGAGAATGTACCCCCTTTCTTTGGCTGGGTGCACATATTGTAGAGGTATTGCATGAATAGACGTGTTTGGGCACATCACAGAGTCACAATCTTGACGATAGTGCTGGTGATTTTTGTAGGCATGGGAATTGTGGCGCCCATTACTCGCTCCTATGCAGGAGTGCCGGAAGTGACCGCCAAATTGGTACGCACGTACACCGGAACCCAACACGGCACGTCGTGGGCGTGCGTGCTTAACTCCGCAAACGGCATCACGCCTGGCGATGATTCTGCCGCGGACGATATCGTCTGTACTGGCGACACGGTTGGCTTTAGCGTTGATATTAATATCAAATCCGATGCTACGCCCACTCCTTTTAAGATCGCTTTTCCTTTAGGAATGGGGGATCAAAACGCCCCGTATGGATCGAACACTTACCAATTCCCGCTCAAAGAAAGTACCGTGGGAGTCTACGACATTTGTAAAGATAACCCCGGCGTTTGGACGGGCAAGGCTATCGATTACATAGAAAACGGCAAACAGTTCTACGCCTGCCAGATTACACCTGCTCCGAATATTAATGCAGCTTATCATGCTAATTTGACGTTGATGACGTCGTTGCGCACAGGCACTGTGAGCCAACCGCGCGTCCTCGTCGATACCGGTGCTGGGTATACAACCGCAGCAACTGCGCAACCTTTCACAGTGATCGGGAAGCTTGAAGTTGACCTGCTTGCGCGACCACTCACGGTTGGAACCTCAGCAGCTACCACGTATCGAAACGGCAAGCTGTATTACCGAGTGCCGGCGGATCTCTCGATAGGCTCCAAGACGTACAACAAGGCGGCATATTCGGCGAATGGACGTTTGGCAATTACGGATCCGCTGGTGGTGAATTTTGAGCTTCTCAATGCTCCTGCTGGATCAATTTTTGAAAATGGCACCGCAGTGAACGCATCGCGCTCCTTGAACGGGGGTAACTATCTAGCGGCGTTCAATGGAAGCAACATAGACCTATACAATGTGAACGCTATCTTGGTGCCAGTTGACGCTGTTGCGCCCGGCGCACAAGTGCAGCTTGGATACCGCATCGCGCAAAGCACTCCCGCGGTTATGGCGGCCGATGGAAGCGCGAACTGGGGTGGAACTCCGCAGCCTGGCACAACCGAAGCGCTTTGCACAACGGACACAAAGACTCTCGGCGGTGTTCCCTCACGCACGTCAAGTTTGAATAACGATTGCTCATTGGCAACTGTTGTGTTCAATCAACCTGGCGTGCTGTTCAGCAAAAGTGCCGGCGGTACGTACAAAACGATGACTAACGCAACTGGGGTACCTAAGAACTATTCAAACGTGGTGTCAGGAAACGATAACTTCCGAGATTATTTCACACTGCAACCGAACGTTGGCTTGAAACCGGTTGTTATCTGTGACGCATGGGATCCTGCAAAACAACAGGTAACCAATATGATTCCTACGATTACTACGGTAACCTCTATGTCCGATGCGCAGTGGGCGGCAACCGGTCTCGATCCTAGTCAGTACATAAAACCGGCGAACTTCAAGATTGAATATTCCTCGCAACAGCCAAAGACTGGCTGTGGGAGTCCAAGCGAAACTGCGGGCTGGTACACGGATCCTGCGCAGGTTCCTGGTGGACGCACGGCTGTTAATTCGGTTCGAATTGTGTCTAAAAACCCGGTAGCGGTCGATTATGGAATGTATGTTTCGGCAGAATTTACGCCAGTGACCACCATGACTCCTTTTGATGAATGGGGAGTTTCTGGGCCAAACTACGATTATGCCTCGGTGTCTTTGGATAGTGCGGCGTGGAATGCAACTGCGGCAGCATATTTCAACTTCATCTCCTACAGCGGACAGATAAATGGCACATCAATCACTGGTCCCACGAGTGTGCAGCTGGTACCCGGTAGTACTTTCACTGCAACTGCCGCTTTGAATATGAACGTTTCGCCTTCCACGCTTCCGCTTGATGGTTTGAAAGTGGAATATAAAGTAGATCCATGTACCACGCCGCTATCTGCTGGCACTCCGAGCGCGGACTGGACCTACACAATAACTCCTGGTGCTGCGGCTGGAGGACCCGGCTGTGAGGATGATATTCCTGGCATCGTCACTTTCACGCCGACCCGTACACTCACAGCTGCGGAAGTGGTTTTTGGCGGATGGGGTGCAGATCCTTCAAAATTCTTCCGCATCACGATGGCGGTCTCACCGCTGATAACGAAACCACAAATTACGGTGACTACCACGCCAATTCTTCCGAACAAGCCGCTCATCGCATTGGTTCCTGGATCGTGGAATTTCAACATGACATATACGGCGGCATTAACGGCGCAAAAGGCAGCTGATTTTGCGATGCTGGAACGTGATTCCGATATTTCGTGGACTCTCTCCTGGCGCAACTCTCTAACTACTGATGTTTCTGCGGCAACCTGGATTGATGTGCTTCCGTACAACGGTGATGCCCAAGGCAGCAAGCTCAATGGAACATTGAGTTTTACCAAGGTGGCAGTGCCGGCTGGAGTCACCGTGGAGTACACGAAGACGCCGGGTGTGAACGTCGTCAATGACCCTGCCGATGCGTCCAACCAGGCTGGCGGCGCAACTGTTTGGTGTGCAGGTTTCAGTGGCGGAACGTGCCCTGCCTCGGCTGGTGAGGTTACGGCCTTACGTTTTGTCGATTCTGGCTTGAAAGCGAATACCGGACATTCGGTGCAAATTTTTGGTTATGTCAACGGCGGCCTTGATGGCGATGTGCTGATCAACCGACTAGGCGTGGGACGCGCGCAAGGATTTAGCGTGGTTGTGCCGTCGCCAGATCCAGTTACTACGCGCGTAGTTGCGTCAGAAATTTCCGGCTTGGTGTGGCACGATGTGGATCGCAATGCCACGGTGGGCGCCACGGAAAGTCACTATGCCGGCGTCGAACTAAACCTTTTGGATAACGCTGGTAACGTCGTCGCCACTACTACAACGAAAGCGGATGGCACGTATGCATTTAATGAGCTCCATTCCGGCACGTATTATGTGCAGGTTGCCAAGCGAAATAGCGTGCCGGCAGATGCAATCCCGACGTATCGTTACGACAATGCTCCGGTAAATACTGCGCTTGACAAGACGAGTGCCGTAGTTGTGGGCATGGACAAGACGGTGCCGAATGTGAATTTTGGTTTTGCAGAGCGTGTGCCAGCTGTGTCGCTTGTGAAAGAAGTGCAAGGTCAGGATGGGCAATGGTATAAGAACGCGCCAGTGATTTGGGGGAATGCTGCCAAGTGGCGCATTACGGTGAAAAATACCGGCGAAACCACGTTGACTGCACTGCATATCACCGATCCGCAAGGCGTCAATTGCGAGCGGGATTTGGCAGATCTTGCGATGGGCGAATCGACTAGCTTCGAGTGTTCGACACCTGATGTGCATGCGGCGCTAACAAATAAAGCGACCGTGAATGGCACGGGCAACGGCATCGCTGTCAGCGCTAATGATACTGCGAGCGTGACGGTAACTGGCGCGCCTGCATTTGCGCTCACGAAAGATATTGCTTCGGTGACTCATGGCAGCGATCCGACCGATTTGGCTTCCACCCCGAACAAGATTTTCGCGGGCGACGTTATTCACTACACGATTAAGGTGACCAACACCGGCAACGTGCCATTGATGGCAGTTACCATTACCGATGCCGACGCCGAAAACCTCAGTTGCGCGCCGAGTGTTTCGGATACGACGCCGCTGGCTGTGGGGGCAAGCGTTGATTGCACCGCCACGCATACCGTGACTGTGGCTGATATTTTGGCTGGTCAGTACACGAATGTGGCGGCGGCTAGTGTGACGTCGCCTCCGGGATTACCATCGGTACCTGATCAGCGCGATGACGCTGTGCAACCGCTGGGAGCGAGTCCAGTACTGACGATCGTCAAAACCGCCGATGTGAATGGGGTTGCTGACGACGGCTCGATACATCGTGTTGGCGATGCGGTGCTGTGGCGTTTTAAGGTCACCAACACCGGAAATGTGCCAGTAGCTAATATTACGGTAGAAGATCCAGAATTTACTGGCACGATCACCTGCGAGAAGACGTCGCTCAACCCAGGGGAGAGCACGCCGTGTGCTGCTACGGTGACCACGGCTTTGACACTTGACGATGCCGCCACCGGCTATCGTTACAACTCGGCTATCGCGCATGGCGATGATCGTGGTACCCCGGTAGCTTCACTAAAGGCAGACGTAAAGGTGCTGGTTCGCCCGTCGATTCCTGGCATTTCGATTGCTAAAGATGTTCTTTCTGTAACGCGAAATGGTGGTAGCGAGGATTTGCAGAGCACTCCGGCGCTAATCAACCCAGGCGACGTTGTGACGTGGAAGATTACGGTAGGAAACTCGGGTGATGTGGCACTTAAGGACGTGACTATCACTGATACCAACGTGGACGCGGCTACCATTCGTTGCCCGCAGACGACGCTCGCCGTTGGCGAGAAGATGGATTGTGAAGCGGCGTCGGTGGTGAAGGAAAGCGATATTCTCGCTGGTACTATGCAAAATACTGCGAGCGTTCATGGCGTGCCAGTTGATGGCACAGAGCCGCCTGCTGATCCGAGCGACGACGCTGTGCAACCGCTTGAGTTGCGCGGCTCGATTGGAATTGTGAAGTCGCACCTCGTAAGTGGCGTGGCAAGTGATGAAGCACAATTCGGGCAGAGCGTGCAATGGCGATTTACGGTAACGAATACGTCGAATGTGACGCTACATGGGGTAGAAGTCCATGATCAGATCCTGCTTGATCGAGTGCCTGATGCTGTGATTGCCTGTGAAAAGACGGAGCTGTTGCCAGGCGATACGACTACCTGTGTGGCCAGTGATGATCTGGTGACCAAGTCCGATGCAAGGAACGGCCGGATTAATAACACAGCCACTGCCTCGGGAATTGATCCAAAAGATACGCAGGTGAACTCCGCTGAATCGAAGGATTCGGTGGTGATTTTGCCGCTGCCGCCGGAGCCGGTGATCCCACCTGCTGCTGTCACACCGCCTGCATCTGCTGAACCAATTCCGCCAAATCCAATTCTGGCTAAAACTGGCTCGGTTGGCATTGTTCTCACAAGCGTCATATCTGTGATGGCACTGTTTATTGGCTTGTTAATGACGTTGCGGCGCAAAGAATCGCGTTAAATGTCAGGGCTTGCATGCTGTTGGGCGCCTCGAGTGTGCATACTATTTAAATGCTGCGCGCTCATTCCCTTCGTATGTAAATAGGCTTACATTGATTGATATAAATTGCGGTGGACATTTGTGCGTGAACGCAATAGCTAGGTGTGCTGCTGTACGAGCAGTTTTGGATTGATATACCTTAGAGATGTGGAAAGTAAAAAAACTACTTGTTTGCATCTCGAAGGTGGAGGCTCTCGTTGCTTTTTCACCTTGGGAGTGCTGTCTGTTTTTGAAAATAACGGGTTAGTATTTCCGACGGTGTATGGCGTTTCGGCTGGAGCGGTCTGTGCTTGCCTCTATCAAGCACGGCAAATACGGCGAACCATTGAGCGGATTGACGATCTTCCACAGGAAGTTTCACGGTGTATTTCCACAGGTTTAGACATTTCTGATCTCACTGCATTTTTTCCATGGATGGCTAGGGTCTTGCATATCGACATGGAGTTCGGTGTTGAGGGCGACTCCAGCGCCGATGTGCCGAGTAAAATATACTCGGGTTTGACCAGCGAATATGGCGAATATACATGGATTGGGCTGAACCAAGACCAAACGTGGGCGGAATATGTACCTGTGGTGGCGGCGTCGTGCTCGATGCCGGGCACGAGTGAAGAAGTTGACATAAATGGTGTTCGCTATATGGACGGCGCGGTTTATGAAGGGTTCAGTTTAGACGTAGCAGAAGCTCACGGGTATTCGCGGCATGTCGCGGTATTTACGAGGCCTCGGGATGTGTGGCTCACTGAGGGGGATATTCCGCGCGAATGGACAAAAGGAGTACAAGCTCTTCCGCAGGTAGCTAAGGCATTACGTGGACGTGTTGAACGATATAACGCCACTAAACGTCGGTATCTACAGTTAGAAGAACGTGGGGAAGCAGTATTGATCTTTCCACCAGAACCATTGCAAGTTGGGGTGCTTGAGTACCGTTCAGATAGGCTGCGAGAACTGGTAGAAATGGGTATTGAGCAGGGCAAGCAAGCTCTAAAGCATATGCAGAAGGATAGTTTTTCCTGTGCTTAACGAGTGAATTTTGATGGCGGAATATGATAAACGGCGCGGTGAGCAGTTAGTCTGAGACGGTACAAAGCAACGACCTGCCAAAACCGCCTAAAATATCACATCTAGTTATATGTCGTATGTATCGTGATATATCAGATGTATCGTTGTCGTGTGAAAATACAACAAACAGCAAAAGACCGCCGCGAGTACGGCGTAGCAGTAATCGTAGGAATTATCGCTGGAATTGTTTCAGCAATCATCAAGTTTGGCTGGGAAGTTCCACTTCCACCACGCACTCCCGAGCGTAATGCCACCAACCCACCGCAGGCTTTCCTTGAACAATTAGGATTCTCAGATCACACTACTCACCTAAGCTACACGTTTAATGGAAATGCAGGCTTACCTTGGGTCTCGTTCTTGATTCATTTTGGGTTCGCGATCTTCTTTGCGGTTTTATATTGCGTTTTAGCTGAGCGTTTCCCGCAAATAAAACTCTGGCAAGGGGTTGCTTTTGGTGTGGGAATCTGGGTTGTGTTCCATGTTGTGCTGATGCCTTTGATGGGTACTGTTCCCGCACCTTGGGATCAGCCATGGCAGGAGCACTTCTCAGAAATTCTCGGACACGCAATTTGGCTCTGGGTTATTGAAATCTTTAGGCGTGATATGCGTAATCGTATTACTGGTCGTCCTGATCCTGAGGTCGAGTTATCTGTAGCTTGACCGTGCTTTGATAGGTGACCGAATGTGTTCATGATTGTTGCGGTCTGGTTGGAGTGTGCACAGTTGAGCGAGACTAGGAACTAAAGGGTGGAGCTTGAATGAGCTCCACCCTTTTTGTTTGGCTATTTTATGGTTGTGTGCTGTTCTTTGTTCTCGAAGCTTGCCCTAATTTAGGCGAATCTTTAGGTATCGTGCGTATATAGCGCGATGAACAAGTCAGAGCCTAAGTTAGGGCACGCATTCCGTTGTAGGATAGTGCGCGATCACGCATTCGCGGGCTGGGTCTATCGTGACTTCGCCACCGTACGGCAAAATGAGCTGCGGTTTTGTGTGCCCGAACGGAAGGTTAAGGCACACCAAAAGATCGTTGCGATAGTGGGCGATATTTGCCAAGAGGTAGTCGGTGTATGCTTCGCGGCGCGCGTGCAGTACTTCGGGAGTGGCGGGAGCATCGCGATTGGCGACGACGGGGCGCGCAAAAGCCAATGCCCCAGCAGCTTCGAGGTAACCGCGTTCGCCCAGTGCGCGAATCCATCGTCCCACGTAATCTGGTGGCGGAATTACTTCCGAGGTTTCAAAAATCAATACTGCACCCTCGAGAGCAGTGGCATCGGGTAAACGGCCTGCCCATGCGAGCTGGTCAAGCACCTCAAGGCAACCTCCCCACGTAATACCACGCACTGGATCGTCACTCGCACCATAAAACTCCAGTTCAAGTGCGGGATCATAAGAAGATTCTTCTGAACGTGCCCGCGGATCAGACCAATCAAAACCGAAGTCTTGGCTGGTAGCGGGTAGTGGAAGTTTGATCGAACCCGCGCCGAAAAGGGCAGCGCGCAATGTGGATAGGTGTTCAGGTGCAGGATCGCCAGCAGCACCCCAGTGCACCATCGTAGCGCCGCCGTGGTATGAACCGACGCCGTTGCACCACAGCCAGTTCAGTAGGTTGGTATTGTCGCTGTAGCCAAACACGGGTTTCGGGTCGGCTTGGATTGCGGCGGGGTCGAGGTGGGGAATTACCCGAATTTCGTCGTCGCCACCGACGGACGTGAAAATCGCGCGAATTGCCGGATCACTCATCGCAGATTGGAGGTCTGCGGCGCGCTCCTCGGGGCTCGCATTGAGCTTGCGGGTGGTAGGATATTCGACGATTTTGATGCCGAGCCGTTCTTCAAGACGGCGTATCGCCTGCTCGTGAATGTGTGGGAAGTAGCCCGGTGCTGCCCATGCGGGCGAGAGGAGGGCGACGGCGTCGCCCGGTTTCGCGGGGAGGGGTGCGATAGGCGTGTGCGCACCAACGGGCGGCGTGGTAGCTACAGGCGTAGTGCGCTCAGGCGTGATGGGTGCCGGAGTAGCTGGAGAAGCTGTGTTGTTGAACGGTATAGCGGGTGTGGAGCTGGTAGATGTTCGCGCGTCTGGGTGACCGTGAGAATTGCGGTGGTCGTGGGAAAAGTCTGGGGCCATACCAAGAATTCTAATGGATAACGCAGCCGGGAAACGATATCTCAATGAGAACGGAACTCAATAAGCAAGATGTGTCACACCCTTTGCTCTTGAGAAAGATTCTAAACAAAGTAGTATTGTCAATACCTATATTAGTGATAGCCATTATCACTGAATGAGTACAGGAAATACTAGGAAGATTCAGATGAGCATCTCAAACCCGCAGGCACACGAGCCGCGGCTACACCGAAATGGTCTCGGAGTAAAGATCATCTTCGCGTTCGTGGCAGCATTCGCGCTTGTATTCGCCCCACTGACGGCAAAAGCCTTTGGACAGACGGTTATTGACCGTAATCATACCGACGCATTCTATGTGGACATCACCGGCGATAATCCCAAGGTGATGATTCGCAACGGCATAAATAACAACCTCTATAATATGGATTCCACTGAGATTCAGATTGCGAACTCCGCTTACATCAAAACTGAGAAGTGTGCTGAAGTGTTCGAACTCTTCGACAACGGCTACTACCCGCAACTTGGAGAGTCGAGCAAAGACGGATACTACAGTGCTTGTGGTGCTTCTGGTGCCGAGCCGGGCATGAGCGCCCCTGGTCAAGACGACCTCGGCGCGAAAGTGAAGATCAAGTTCACGAAGGTCACCGGTCCAGGCAAGATCAGCTTCTTCAACAACAACGAGATGTCGGTGGCTGACGATGGTTCCGATGCTATCGTGCCGTTCATGGAAAGTAAGAACCTGTATATCCAAGCGGGCGATGTGCTGCCTATTCCGGGCCACCAGCATGGACACTGGTACTTCGAGCATGCTGGAAAGTACACGTTAACCGGCCGTGCGATCGTCATTAAGAAGGATGGTTCGCAAGTAGCCTCCGATTCTTTCACGCTCACTTTCAACGTGCTGAAGAATGGTCTCGATGAGCGACCTGCTCCGGCCGCGAAGGTGCTGTCTGAAATCCCAGATACTGCCGAGCTTCCTGCTGCTCCGTCACCAGCAAATCCAGGTTCTGGCGATACTGGCACTGTACAGCCCGGTAGCGGCAATACCGATCCAGGAAATGCTGATGACGGTGCGAACGACGACGCAAACGACGGCGCGGATACGCCGTCACCAACTCAGCCTGGCGAAACGCAGCCTGGCACCGGAAACACGGACGGAACGTCCCCCGAGACAAACTCGCCTGTTCCTGGAACTCCTGGAACGGCGTCGTCACCCCGCTTGGTGCTGAGTAAAGGACATATCGACCTTTTCCACGTGATTGCGAAGGACGGAAAACTCGTTCTGAATGCCAAGGACGACACGGGGTCGAGCCCGGTTGAGCGCAGGGCCGAGGATATTATTGTGCACGTGGGGGAGGCGGCCATTACGAAGTTTCCCGCGCAGTTCGCAAGCAAATTTGGAGTGCCGGCAGGTTACTTCCTTGGCCAAAGTGGTGATAAACAGGGAGTGCTACCATTCCCCGGTTGGGATACCGGTGCGGTGCGCCCTGATTTTGACGCGATTGATTTAGAGTTTCTCGAGGTCAAGGGGCCAGGAAAAGTATTTACTTATCAAATTGGTGGTTTCAACGGTCCCGCATCACCCCTGGCCTCGGGTCATTTTGAGTTGCAAACGGGCGACAAGATTCATCAAGCATATCCTGCGCACGTGCACACTAACTGGGTTTTCACAAAGCCCGGCGTCTACACGATGAAGATGCGGGCGAAGGATGCGCGCGCGGGTGCGTCTACCGTGTCGAACGAGGCAACTTATATTTGGTACGTGGGCAATGATGTGCCAAAAGAGCTGATTGACGGCACCTACAAGGGCGATCCGAGCGAGGTGCAGCCATCGCCAGGTGACGTGCAGCCGATGCCGGGTGCGAACGATGGGCTGCCGAATGACGGCGTGCCAGGCGGATCGGGTACAGATACAGGAAACGCGCAGCCGCAGCCTGGTTCGCAACCTGCCCCCGGCCCACAGCCTGGTTCGCAACTAAGCCCGCAACCGGCGTCGGGCAATGCGCCTGGAACTCCGACGCATGGTAGCGGCATCGCCACTGTGGTTCCGGCGGTGAATCAACCGCAATACGTTGACGCGATTTTGCCGATGATTAAAGATGACCGCTCACAACCTGCGAAGTGGGTGAATCCGGGTTCGCTCGCGTTTGCGATTGGCGACGCTGGGCGCGCGACGACGTCGGAGAATATCGGGCGTATTCCAGCTGGTAGCGCGGTGTGGATGATCTCGAGTAGCCAGGTGGCGGGCGTGCCGTGGCTGGGTATCAACTCCCAACACCCCACACTCCTTGCGAAGACGACTGGTCATTTGAAGCTGGCGCTTACGTCGTTCTCGGGGCCGGGCGCGATGGAAGTGTTTTATTCGAATAACTTTGGAGGCGCGGGCCAGCGGATTTTCTCGGGTGTGAACGGGTCGGTAGGCGGCTCGATCGTGCTCAATCCGAACGTGCACGCCCATCCGAACTGGGTGTTTACCAAGGCGGGCACGTATCGGGTAGGAATTACCACCACGGCGACGCTCAAGAATGGGAAGACGGTGTCGAACCACGGCACTTTGGTGTTTAATGTTGGTTCGGGCGACGGCGTGACCAGCGGTCATTTCGATTTCGGAGCAGCGATTGGTCAAGCGCTCGCCGGTTCTGCTGGAACTGGTGCTGGACGCGGCGGTGCAGGTGGCGGCGTAGGCCGAGGCACGGTGGCCACGAATGTGCTGGGTTCGCTTAACGATGCACTTGCGGGCGGCGATGCGAGCTTGGCTGATGGTACTGGCTTGGGCGATGGCGTTGCGGGTGGCGAGAATGCCAGCGTGAAGTCGCTGAGCGGCACCGGTTTGGGCGACGCTATGGTGAGTTCCGACGGTGCAGGCTCAGGCTCAGGCGGGTGGACGACCACCAATACGCTGATCGGCTCTGGTGTGGTGTTGTTGCTGGCAAATACGGTGCTACAGGCGATGCGACTGGTTCAGATGCGCCGGATGGCTTAGGGATCGGGTTGCCCTGGAGGGCTGGATAGGGTCGCTCCCAGTGACATAGCCCTAGCGAGCTTTGGGGCTGTGTGATCCCAGGGATTCGTAAATGAAACCGGATGACGACGGACGTGTGGTTACACTTTAAGGTGTGGTGCGCGTCCGTCGTCGTTTTGATTGGTATCAAGTGCAAAGGCAAGTTTGACTTGTGTGGATCAAACATCGGTATGAGTGAAACTTTTTAAAGAGTGTAAATCTAGATGTAGAGTGTAAAAATATTTGCACTCTAGAGTGAAAGTTTTTACACTCTAAATATGACGTGGACTAAAGAAGCGATACTTCAACGCCTCGCTGATTTTCGCGAGATTGGGCGTGACGCAACTGGTATTGAGGTGAAACGCGCATCGCATTTGCCGAAGAATCTGCCGGAAACCGTGTGTGCTTTCGCGAACATGCCTGAAGGTGGAACGATCATTCTGGGAGTCGCAGAAGAGTACAACTTTGCTGTTATAGGTCTTGATGATCCTAATAAGATGTTTAACGAGGTAGTGAGTCAGATTCGTAATGCTGTGGTTCCTGCTCCGCAGCTTATGCATGAGATTTTTGATATTGACGGTAAAAGCGTGCTCGTTATTGAAGTAATTCCGCTACCATTGTCACAACGCCCGGCGCGTTACGGTGGGAAAGCATATTTGCGCCAGTCGGATGGCGATTATGTGATGAATGATTCTGATTATGCGCTTATTGAAATTCAGAAAGCATCGCATACAGAACAATATAGATTTGACGTTGTGCCGGTGACGAATTCGGCAGTAGATGATCTCGATCAGGGACTTGTCGATAGATATCTCAAAGACGTGCGTGCGAAGAGTAAGCGCCTAGCGCAAATAGAGGATGACGACGTATTGCTCCGCACATGCAACATTCAAACTGAAGATGGACAGTTAACATTAGCTGGACTATATGCCCTTGGTTACTATCCGCAGGCGAAAGCTCCGCAATTGCGCATTACCGCCGCAGTGGAGAATCCTGCCAATGCTCAAGGTATTCGGACTAGAAATAGAAAAGATTTTGATGGGCCGTTGCCTGACCTGTTGGAAGACGTACTCGCATGGGTAAAGGAGAACACTCCTCGCCAGAATCGTTATTTAAGTGATGGAAATATGCGAGAAGAGAGTGTGTATCCATTGCCTGCAGTGCGGGAACTTTTAGCTAACGCATTGGTGCATCGAGATTTGAGCCCAAACACTGAGGGCAAGTGGGTTGAGGTACGTGTGCGTGCTGATCGCTTGGTGATCGTAAATCCAGGTGGATTGCGTGGCGTGTCTACTGAACAGTTGAAGAGTGCAACTTTGACGAAAAACGCAGTCAATCCACGGCTGTACGATATGGCTAAACATGTAACTTCAGCCTCGGGTAACAATGTTATTGAAGGTGAAGGTGCAGGAGTTCGAGAAGTATTCAAACAGGTACGCGATGCGGGATTACCGGAACCTTCGTTTCAAGATACAGGTGTGCAATTTACGGTGATTTTATACGCATCAAAATCAAATTTTAAGCGTGGTTCCGAATCGGGTGTTGAAGCCTTAGAACGCGAGGAAACATCGAAACTTACTTTGGAAAGCGCGACCTTGCCGTCTGCTGAGAGAGTGCCGGAAGTTGTATTACTAGAAAATTTTGGGCGTGCAATTAGAAAGAATGCATACGCGTTACTTGCAGCATTCCGAAATGCACCTGACGGCATGTCGGTTTCTGAGCTTGTTGAATCTTCGGGATTGTCCGTTGGGCAAGTGCGGTATGTATTGAACAAACTGCTTGCTGTAGGAATAGTGCAACGTGACGGAGGGTGGGGAGTCAAAACAACCAAGTACAGCGTGGAACCCTGGGCGCGCGAGGGGCTTTGGAATAAGTAGATTGCTAATTCGAGAGTGAAAAAGTGACGCAGGGAGTTGCTCTCTTTGGTGCAAAACTGCACTTCGGAGCGAAGAGTGTAAATATCGACTCGAGAGTGTAACTTTTTTTCAGAGTGTAAAAATACTTGGACTGTAAGTGTAATTTTTGCACTGTGAAAGTCTTGTTGTGGGGATGGGAATCTTGTCGCGAAGATGGAAGTGGGCGGCGGCTGGATCCTCCGTTTGACCTCACCGGCTGGCAATGGGTTGAGGCATGGCGGGACGATGTGCAGGTGCTGGTGAATTTGCAGTCGCTTGACAAGGATCCGAATTCTGGGGATGTACACGCGCTGGTAGATCGGATAAGTGTGGAGGTGAATCTGGGTGGCAAGCGTGCGACGCCACGCGATCCATTGGTAGAGCAGGCGCCGACGGCGTTTGAGCTTCCGTTGAGTGAAGAGGATCTTGAGGAGCTCGTGCGGGTGGTTCTGGATGATTGCAAGACTGTGCATTAAAGGGAGACAACAGATGATATGAACTGGCTGTATTCATAGACGGAATACAGAATCGGAGAGCCAGAGACCGAGGGGACAACTTGGTTGGAAAGTATCGAGAAGAGCATGGGTAACACTATTCTTCCCGCCTCTCAAGTTCCGCAAGCGTGACGCCGTCTTCAGTTTTCCATGCTGTCATACCGTTGGCCGAAGCGCCAACGACGAATGCCGCCGCACCCGAGGGACTAGCGAGCAACACGTCTTTGACCAGGGTAGAGGTTGAAGAGTCGATAGCGTCGCGGTAGCGCTCGCGTTGTTTGAGTGCAGAACCAGGAACCGTGTTGGTGAATTCCGTTTCCGGGCGGAGTTTTGAGCCGGCGAGCACGGCGAATCCGTCAGAGGTTTGCCGGCCAGTGGCCTGAGCGCTTCCCCAGGTGAGTTGTAGTAACGGTTCGACGGTGGCAGTGGCTCCGGCATCGGCGTTGGTGAGCTCGTGGGGAGCCTCTGGCGTGACGCTACGTGCCTCGTTGATCGGATCGAAGACGCGATAGCCAAGCACTCCGATTAGTAGCTTAGCGTTGGTGATGAATTCGTCCAGCTCTGCGCGCTTTTCTTCTGTCACTTTGCCGATTGAAGGATCGTTCCCGTTGGCGACGTCGTAGCGTCCCGCATCGCGTGCCATCTGTGTGAACCGGTGTTCGAGGTAGCTGATCTCGGTGGGGCCGAACGAGTCGTTGGAAGTGATCAGAGCGATCGCGTGGGTCCAGTAGTCAAGTTTTTCCTCGCGATGTTCGATGATTCTGGCGAGTACACCTTGGCCGTTCTTGCGTTCGCAGGCTTGGCCAATGTATACCTTTGTTTTGTCGGAATCGTCGGTGCCAAAGAGGAAGTAGACGCCGGTCTGGCGAAGATCGTCGCGGTCTCGAGAGGTTTCGATTGTGGTGCGGGGCAACAGGAAGACGACGCCGGTCCAGTTGCTGAGCGATGCTTTCTTACGTCCCGCAGCGGTACCGTCCAGAAGGAATAATTCGATTGTTTTTGGCGTGGACATGGGGTGGGGAGTCCTTTACTCAGTATTTATCAACTGCTCTTTTTGGAATACTATTGAGTTTATCGGTGAAGAAAGTGGTCATTTCTAAACCGCCAGCATAAACAGTCTTTGCAACGGCCAAAATATGTCATATTTGCAGATAGACGCTTGGGCTCTTTCATGCGATGTAAAGCAATTGAGTGACCACATTTGCATATCGGTGGCATCGGTGGAGCTGAAGAGAAACTGATTGGGATCGATTTTCCTAATAGAAATTTTCCATCTTTCAGGAGTACATAGGCGAAAATGCGGTCATTTTTCTCTGATGTTTGCATCCAATCTTTGAAACGTTCGCATAAATCCACGTAAGTATTATGTTTCCAGTAATTATCGGCTGGAGATGCAGGTTTGGGAACGAGGAAATAGCTGAAATCTCCGGTCTTAAGTGAGTCGTTTACATTCCGTGGAATAGTACAAGAAAACAAGCTTCCCTCGAGAGCTATGCTGGAGTTAAGCCGCCTAGTAAGGTGTATCATAAGCGGCAGAAATGAACCTCGTACGACCCCAACTATTAATATTTCTTTATTGATGTTGCTTCGATTTGTAACTTTAACTGTGTAGCCAAGGTCTCCCCTTGCTAGGTCAGGTATGATCTCCAAGCCTTCTGGGTATAGAAACCACGAAGGAACCGTTTTGCCGATTAATATAAGAGTTGCAATTAACACAGGGACTGCGGTGATTACCGTCGCGATGTCTGCCAGTGTATCCATAGCTGAGTCCTCTCAGGTGGAATTGCTTAAGTTTATTTAGAATGTGTTCGAGGCATCTAATGCGTTGGTCTGAAGTTGCTGTTTTGTGTTTGCTCGGTAGATAAATGTTGTTACTATGTGTTGTCCTTAAGAATTGTTAGGAAAGTAGTCGAATCAATCGTCTCAACATCAAAACAGTCACAAATTTTACGGACAGCTTTATCATTAGAAACGACTATGTATAACGTTGAGAATAATTTTGTAGCTTCTAGATCACGAGCGTAGATTGCAGTGGCAACAAGAAATGGATCGGCTGTTCCCTTATTAGAGTATAAATTGACGAGAGAGGTATCGTGGATGTCCAGCTTTTCCATGATTCGTTTCACGATTTCAAGGATTTTAGCATTTATTGGATATTCCAAAGTTGAAAGTTTGCCTTTGTCAATGGGGTCTCCAACTTCGTTTAAGACTGATGATGGAATATGGCAATTTTTCATGAAGAAGTTACCGGTGCGTTCCTTTGGATGTAGCCGTGTGAGCGCGTTGGTATCCAAAAAGTAGTGCGTATCAATGTCCATATGCGGCTTCCTGAAGTGAAGAAATCTGCTTACTAGTCAACTTGTTCAGGGTAGCAATGCGAAGGAAGTCTGGACGGCTGATCTTTCCTTTCTCCAGCGCACTAAACATCTGTCGTGTAAACTCGTGGCCGCTATACCGTAGCACTTGATTCCATCGTGATGGATTTCGCCTATAATGACTCGTAGAGTTTTCCCACTCTTCCCGAAGTTCGTCTAGGAGCTGCATTCTTGCTTCTTTGGAAATCAATCCAACACGCTGGCATCTGACCACGACCATGCTCGGAGTTACTTTGCACTCTGAAGCGAGTGTTTTCATCTCTTCAAGTCCAACGGGGTCTGCTTTGATTAAATCTTCTTTGGGAAGCAAAATTTCTCCGACGAGATCATACTCGTATGAATCACTTGATTCATTTTCAACGTCAGACAAAGCAACAGGTTGGTATATGCCCCGTGCTAGCATGACGATTAGCAATAAAAGTGTGAAGATTCTGCGCCCTGCAACTTCTTCAAATTCTCCATTGCTGTTATTTGCCAAAAATATGTAGGGGATTTTTCTATCTTTTAGAAGAAAACCACTGAATGATGGCTTGGTTATTCGTTGAGGCATTACGTGCTGTTGTGTCCGAGAAACGTAAATGCGGGATTGCTCGGCGAGTTCCACTATATATCTGAATGCGTCTTCTTTCTCTCGATAACTCCGAAAATGCTCTATGTGAAAACCTAATAATTTCGATAGTTTTGTTGCATCATCCTGAATTGAGAGCCCACGTCGTTTGAGGCTGCCAGTAATGTTGTTATCTGGAATTGGTTTATACAGCCTTTTGATTGTCTCGCGTTTTTGGATTAAATCTTTGACTATAAGCTGGATATCTCGTACATCCAATGAATTACGCGAATTCATATAGATGGTCTGGTTGGTATAATTTGCAATCAAAATATCGTTTTGTTGTTTGATTTGTGATTTTACGAAATCCTCAGGAGCAAAGAATAGTGGTAAAGGTACACGTGTTTTCTCGGCGAGCTGTCGAAGTGTTGCAAACTGAACTCGACCGTGTTCTAGTGCATCAAGAAAATTAGAATCACTGTAAGCAATCGAATTCTCAAGTAGCATCTCGAACACCGATCGGCTTATTGCGCATTTCTCATGCTTTATGGCTATAATGATTGTTTCTTTATCGAGTGCCATATGTTTGTCCTATAGTATTAGGTGAAAATTGTTTGGTGCTTTGATTGTTGCGTGAAAGTAGTAGTAATTGAAGTTGACCGTAAGTTTGTCAAACAGCTTAGAGTAGTGATCTTAATATTACTATTAGGGTATTGTTTGCTGCAGGTTTTTGGATTTAACTGGCCTTATCGTTAGCGGAATCCACGAAGAAAGTAACTCCGTTTTTTCTCATTTGTCCATAATGTTGGTTAAGCGCGTTAAGTTTCTTTTTGCTGCATGCTTCGTATAGAAACAACCAATTTTCATCAAAATATGGGAGTGCTTTGGATTTATCCTTTTGAGCTTGTTCGATAATTGTGTCTAGAATCTTGTCTGCTTCTTTGCGGAGATCGACAAGTTTGTTAACATTATTGCTACGAAGGCAATAGAAATAATAAGTAGCAAGGAGAACTCCATCCTCTATTAGTTTATTGTCGAACTTTACATCAAAGGTTTCGTCGTGGACGTCGAGCTTGTCATATAGATAAATTATCCAAGCACAACTTGAGTAGTCATTCATTGAAAGCCTATTTTGATAAAGATCTTTCAGTGAATTAAGCATATTGGTTCGCGTATAAAAAACAAGGTCATGCGGTTCAATAATGCCCTCCCAGAGCAAAGGTGTTATGTACGGAAATATGTAGCACATATTAACGGCTCGTGAAATTAATGCCTTTTTTGCATTCGTAGTTAGCTTGTATTTCTTGAGCATACTAAAGGCATATTTCATTGACGTTGCTTTGTTTCCATCGTTATGAACGATTTCCAGAACATCATCAAGAAAATCATTGATTTGTGGGAATTTGAGTAAACCCTTCGCTTGATTCTTCTTTCTATTCAAGCGTTTCGAAACAACAATATGATTACGAACCTTTCTTACCCAAGCCGATGTTGCTGACTGGGGTAATTCCTCGATCATAGTCTTTTCTGTATTTGGCGTTAGCCCAAACATGCTAAGTGATCTTGTAAATTGTGCTATAAAGCGTTCACATTCATCAATTGTTTTTCCGTAAAAGGTGTAGTCGTCAATATTGCGATAAAATAATCGAAAACCTGCCTCTTTTATATCCTTATCGACAGCTGTCAAAATTATTTCCGCGAGAACGTGTGAGGCTATAGGACCGATTGGGACACCATGGGTCTCACCATTCATATGCGCTTGAGTGAGTGTATCGAGTGTGTCCCACACAGTCTTATGTTCGTTATTCTTCACTTGTTTTTTGGTTTCATTTTTTCCTATCGCGGCCCAGGAAAAAGCATGAGTGTAAATTGATGGAAAACAGGATGAAATATCGGTTCTAACAACATACCGGTTATTCGTGCTCATCTGGATTTCGTCAGAACCATCTATTTTGAAATTTTTATATGTCATCTTAAAAATTGACTTCGTATCACGAAGCCTTCTGACATGGAGTCTGCTCACTTTATGTTGATCGTCTTCGGTCATCCGTTCAAAGTGTGGCACCAAGTCGCTAGACCAATGTTCAGCGATTGCGTTGCAAAGGTCGTAATATGAAAATGGTTCAGGAATATCAATTTTCCTTCGTTTACCGTTATCGCGATGTTGCCAAAATTCGATGTGTCCGCGCCACGTGCCCGTTTGTGTGCAAGGTTTGTAAGCTTTCCTCCATTCGGCAAAAAGATGGCTCTGAAAAATCGGAGGTAACTTGTCAGAAAACATTCCATGCACGAATAAGCCCTCCATTAATGCAGTCTTGGATATCGCATTAAGCTGCCGAGCGTACAAACTTTTCTTCATAAAAACCTTTTACGTATAAAATCGGTTGCAACGTCATCCGCTACAAATTCCACCCTTCAGGGCTCGATTTCTTGTAGTCAATTCCAAGCGCTTCAAAGTGCTTCTTTGCAGCGTCAATCTTCGCTTGTTCCTTCGGACGTAGTAAAGCCGCATTAGCTGTGCTCTTCGTTTCGCGCACCATGTAAATTCGGTCTTCACCGTCTACGTGTTTAACAATCGCCCAGTCGGGATTGTACGGCCCAACTGGGGTATCGATCTTAAACTTAGGCGGCAGCTTGGTAAAGAGTTTTATATCCTCGCGACCGTCGAGAATCTCAGCAAACTTCTTTTCAGTGTCGGAATCGAATACCACATAGTCGAAATCGGTCTTTTGCTCGTTCTTGACCTTGTAGAGATTATCTAAGAAGTATGCTTTTTCTTTTTCACCATCTTGCTGAAGCTCACGCAATGAATACACGCTGCCGCCGATTCGCTCATACTGGATGCCTTCGCTTACAACCTCAGCCAGTTCGTCCTGGATAGCTTCAGTCACCAGCTTGATGAAGTCGTTGGGGTTACCGATGAATTCATTAAGTCTGCCAGATCCAATAAGAATATCTACGATTGTTTTGCGTGTGAGGGATGTAGCCTCCTGAAGCTGTTTCACAATGTCGGGAAGCGGATAACTACTGCGGAGATCAGCAGAGCGTTGCGAAGTTTCATCCGCATGCGCCCCGCCGCGCTCAATACGCAACTGTGCTTTCGTCACTTGAATACGTAGCGGTTCAATATACTCGATCTTCTTAATCCGCTTAATTGCATTGGCGATCAACTCGTCGCTATCAAACCGCACACTGTATGTTGTCTTCGCACTAATCGCTGCCCAAAATGCTTCGAATTCGGGTGAATCATAAATCTGTTTGTTGAGTTTTCTCGTCACTCGATGTCGTGTCGATTTCACGATTCGCTCGATTTTGAGATCCTTTAGCCGTTCAATGATGAGCTGCTCAATGGGTGAAAATTCAGCGGATAAGTTCAGACTGAAATCAGGTACCTCCGGCGCAAATTTTTCCGTGAGATGCCCTTTAGCGTCAATGATTTTGTTGTCTTTGAGCTGATTCCAGATTTCTTTGGAACGGGTAAATCCGAGGTTGATGACTTCGTCACCGTTGTGCCATGGAAGATCCGTAAACTCGTTTTCGCGCACTACGCCGATCTTTACGCCCGCTTTTTCGTATTCGTTTTGCAGGGCGTTAGCGAATTCTTTGTAACTTTCATCGGCGACGATGGTCAGTTGCGCCACCGCTCGATCCGATACGCGTTCACCAGCTGCGTTGACGGGGAGGCGCAAGCCGCGGCCGATTGTTTGACGGCGTTCGGTTTCGCTTCCTATTTCACGGAGTGTACAGATTTGGAACACGTTGGGATTATCCCAACCTTCACGAAGAGCAGAGTGGCTGAAGATGAATCTTACTGGTTCTTCCTCAGAGAGCAAGCGTTCCTTGTCTTTCATAATCAGATCGTAGGAGTCGTCATCCTTAGCAGTTCCTGTCTTCGGATCGTAGTACCTACCTTTAGTTTTTGAAAAGTACGCACGGCGATAGTCAATGGGTCGCTCCGGAAGCAGCTCTAGTACTCGCGGATTACGTTCGCGTTCTTCTTCAAAAATTTGGTCGAAGTATTGCACAAATTTCCCGTTGGCTTCTTCATTTGAGCTACCGTCGCCTAGATAGCTCGCTACTCTGTCGACGAAGAATAAGCTCAGTACTTTGATTCCGCGTGGACGAAGCATTGTTTCTTTGCGGAAATGTTCGCGGATTGTTTCGCGAATCATCTCGCGGTATACGGCGTCTTGGCTACCGCCAATTTGTTCGCCAATCTGCAACAACCCATGCTTTGAAAGCTCAATGTACGGTGGTTCGATGCTTACTTCGTTAATTCGCCAGTTTCCTGAGTAAGTATCGTTGTCTGTAGCACGAGCGAGGTCGACTCCTTGTGCTACCCACTTTGAGGAGCGGGAAACGGTTCCGTCTTTCTTTCGAATATTGAGCTCAAGTTTCGCTTCCCACTTTTTTGGCCCGTGGCGCACCTCCAATAGCTTGATATAAGGAGTAGTGTTGGTTCCGCTTTGGAGAGTTTCCGCAATTGCGATGCCTTTCACCAGCTCAAGGTTGTGGGCTGCTACTGGATCGAGCTGGTATACGAGGTTGCGATTCTTCTTATGGGTCGCTGAATAACGTAGTGTGAAAGCGGGACGGAGCTCCTTTACCGAAGATTTGGAAAGATCTGATTCCATATTCTGTGGTTCGTCCATGATTACAATTGGTTTGACGGCGCGGAGGAAATCCACAGGACGAAGACCATTGAGACGGTCACGGTGCTGATGGAGAATACGGTTTTTGGCATCGCCTTTAATTGCATCTACCGTCATCACCATAATTTGGATAGCGGTAGATGTCGCAAAGCTCTGAACTTGTTCTGCGTTCTTTCCGGAATACACGAAGTGGTTGAAATTTAAGGTAGGGTAGAGCTTCTTGAAATGATCTTTCATCAAGTGAATGCTCGAATTCACACCCTCGCGAATAGGTACTGACGGCACGAGAATCACAAACTTCGTAAAGTTGTATCTCTTCGCTAGCTCAAAGATAGTGCGCAGATACACGTAGGTTTTTCCTGTGCCTGTCTCCATTTCAATATCGAATTGGAGACCGTCAACGAGCGATGCAGACTCGGGTAAACCGTTATGTTCTTGGCGTCGTTTGAGGTTGTCAAGGATCGTTGCTTCGCCCAGCACGAGATTATTGCCGATAGCTCCGATTTCTTGCTGTATCTCTGAATCTGTGTTTACTCCAAACTGTTCATCGGCTCCAGGTAGCCTGCTTTGTCCAAGAACGATGGGAAGTGAATGTAGCCCTAAGAGGGCCTCAGTCAATTGCCCAGAATCGTATGGCTGACCATCGAAAAGGTCTACCACTGTGTTGATTGCGTCAAGCTGGTAGCCGTAATTCTCGTCGAATTTCAGTTTCATTGTTTGCCTCACGCAGTCCAGAGTTCAACGTGATTGATTTTGCACATCTGCACTAGGTTCGTTTTTAGCTCATCGTTGCCTTTGAAGGCATCTTCAAGGATGACAAAGCGTGCTGGCTTTGTATCGATAAACGCGCGAAGTTGCTCCAAAGTTGGGGACTGATGCTCATCAAGGTAGGCCAGCACGGCTAGCCCGCCTTCATTATCATGAACGGCGCGAAGGCTGACGCCAGAAATCTCGATATTGTCTACTTTTTCCGTAAGGGACATACCCTGTTTTAGGAGAAGCTCTGTGAAGAGATCATCGATGCGTGATCCATCTGAGGCAGAATCTACCGTTGAGAGTAGTTCGCCCTGTAGTATAGTTTCCGTAACGTCACTTCCAACGTTCCACTTTGTAAAGTTCGTGTCAGTGAGCTTGTATGCGCGGAAGCCGGTATCGAGATCTGTACGGCCGTCAAGCTTGGATTTTTCTTCTGCGAGAATCTTTTCGCCTGCGCGGCGAATGCGCTCACGAGAGATTTCAGGAATAGTGTAATAACCAGCTTGGCGAGCTTCAGACTTTTCGTCTGTTGGCTCAGGAAGCTGAACCATAATAAAATTCCGGTTCCCACCGTCCTCAGCATTCAACTGCATCACGGCATGAGCCGTAGTTGCAGATCCTGCGAAGAAATCGAGAATTTGATCTCCTGAAGAGGTTGCAGTGAAGATACTGATTAGGTATTGGATAAGCAATATAGGCTTGGGAAAACTAAAAAAGATGCCCATATCTCCGAGCAGCGAGCTGTTTTTCTTAGTAGTCCCAAAATTACTAAGAACTGAGATCACATGTCCTTGGTCGTCCTTGCGGAGTTTTACCATGTATATTGCTCCGGTTTCTCGGAGTTCAAATCGAGTTTCTCTGTCCTCAGAGTCTACTATGGGGGTAAATCCATTTTTGATAAAAAGTTCTAAAAGATTGCGAGAGCTCCAACCGCTATATACATTTCCTGGGTTCCGAGTTTTTCCAGATTCAACTTGAATGTCATTTTCATAATAAGGATATAGATCGGTTCGTTTTCTGATTATTCCTGAGTCGAAATTCGCTGGAAAGCCTTTGGGTAGGAATACGGATGAAGGTGGGTTCGCTGGTCCATTTTTAGTTATTGAGTTCTCAATTTCCTTTTTGAAAAGCTTACTGTTTTCTGAAATATTCGGGTCGATAACTGTAGGTTTTGCAAAGCGATCAGCTTGGCGTGCATAGGCGAGAATATACTCATGAACGCCTTTAACTTTGCTTTGCTGATCCACATTTCCTTCGTTTCGCCATATAAATTGGGCGATAAGATTATTTTCGCCGAATACTTCATCGCAGAGGTCTTTAAGGTGCGATTGTTCTTTTTCGTTAATGGAAATAACGATGGCACCGTCGTCAGTGAGCAGATTTCGCGCAAGTTTAAGGCGCGGATACATCATGTTGAGCCAATTAGAATGGTAACGTCCCTCAGATTCTGAGTTGCTGGATGCCTTCTTCCCTTCGCCGTTTACCTGCTCAGTCCACTCAAGATAATTCTTCATGCCATCACGGAAATCGTCTTTGTAAACGAAATCTTTACCTGTGTTGTATGGCGGATCAATATAGATCATCTTGATCTTGCCATAGTAATGGTTCTGTAGAACTTTGAGCACTTCGAGATTGTCACCCTCGATAAACACATTCTGAGTGGTATCCCAATTCTTGGAGTTCTCGAAGTCGGGCTGAAGCGTGGCAGTAGTAGGAGACTGAGCCGTGCGAATTGCTTGTTTCTTGCCTGGCCAGAATAGGCCGAAGCGTTCAGGAGAACTAGATACGTCGTCGCTGAGAAGTTCTTTTAACTTTTCGAAGTCGATTTTTCCGTCCGCTACTGCTTCAGGAGCGAGATCGGCAATTTGTTCTGCAAGTTCGGTGCGAAAATCTGGCGAAGCGGGTGAAATCTCGTGAATGTCGCCAGTTTCTTCTACAACGCCAAAACCGTCTGTCATAGTTAATCTCCTGTTACCAATGTTCAAGTTCTAAATAAAATTTACTTTACGATTCGCCAACGGATCGTAAACAGTTCTTCCTGTGTTTCGCTACCCTTCAACGAGTCTTCCACAGAATCAAGGTAGTTTCTCGATTCCTTGCGGAGTTGTCGCCTTTGCTCGCGAAACGTATCTTCGGCGTCGTCAATCTGATCTTCAAGACGATCTGCTTTCCGTTTGAGCTTCAAGCTCTCTAGTGCGTCGTCGGTATTTTTTGCTTCCTTGCGTAACTGCTTAATTTTGGCTTCGAGCTCTCGCATGAGCTTCTCATGCTCGGCTTTGCGGTCTTGTAGATTGCGATAGGTGACGTCTTCTTGCTCAGAGTAATAACGCGAATTGCGATGCTTGACTTCTTTATTGAGGGATTCGGCTTGTGCTTCCAGTGCTTCGCTTAAAGGGGCTATATCGACGTTACTGGTGGCTGTGGTCTGAACTGGAGTTAGATTTAAGATGTCATCCACGTATTCACTGTCGAGTTTCTTCCCGTGGGTAGTTCGGCCAGCGGAAATAAGGTACGACTCAGATAGATCTTGACCTTGGGCGAATATCGAAAAGGTTAGTTTCCGAACCGTCAAGATTCCCGATTGGCCAGCAAGCTCGCGCACGGACTTGGTAGCGCGAGGAGACTTGCTAATACTGAACTCAATCTCCACCTCTGGGGTATGGCTCTGCAAAGCTGAGTCAATGACGTATCGAGCGAGCGGGCTCGCGTAACGATACTGGTGAGCATGTGGAAGTGGGCTGGATTTGAAGAAATACTGGCCAACCTTTACTTCTTCAGCTGGTGCTCGGTTGAGGTGGAAATTGTGTGTATCAGAATCAAATGTCGCGTAATCGGCAAGTTCGTAGCGCGTGAGACTCATCAGCAAGCGTTCAAATTGGTTGAGAACTTGGTCTGACTGCTTGTCGTAATTCTTCAAACGATCTTGCACGTGTGGATCGAGGTGATCGAAGACTTTCGTCTTCGCCTTCTTCATCTCTGCGTCAATTTCGCTTGCATATTCTGCTTCCAGCTGGTCGAACGCGGCACTGATCTCTTCCGCCGTCTTAAATTCGGCAAGAATAGCGGCAACTTTTCGTTCCATATCTAAGCCGTCTTCAATACTACCGAGGATCTCATCGGAAGCTCCGAATACTGAGCTGAACAGTTGGAACTTTTCAGTAAGAAGCTCAAGGATTCGCTGCTCTGCAACATTCTCTTTGTTGAGGAAGTTTGCAATCACCACATTGAACCTTTGTCCGAATCGGTGGATACGGCCGATACGCTGTTCAACTCGCTGAGGATTCCACGGCAAATCGTAGTTGATGAGCATTGAAGCGAACTGCAAGTTCACACCTTCGGACGCTGCCTCGGTAGCGATCATAATTTTTCCGTGATCACGGAAGTAATCCACAAGAGCTTTACGGCGATCAGCTGAAGGATTTCCAGTAATGAGATCGGTATCGGCATTCGCCTCAAGCCAGTCGCGGTAAATCTGGTTAGCTCGCGGAGAGTTATTTGTACCGTTGAAAAGCACGAGGCCATCGCCATAACCAATGTCAGTAAGATGGCGTTCCAAATAAGCTTGAGTGACCGTTGAATCGGTAAAGATAATCGCTTTTTCTGGAGCACCGATTTCACGAAGTTTGGCGAAACCCTGCTCAAGGGCGTCGCGTACATGCACTGCTTTTTGGTTGACAGTGATGGAGCGAGCCAGTGCTGCGTAGCTACGGAGCTCATTGATTTCTGCTTCGATTTCTTCCTGAACGTTACGATCAGAAATCGGGTTATGTTGCGCGTTGATGTTTTCCAGTTCTTCGAGTTCGTCACTTGTTAAATCGAACTGTTCATCTTCGAATAAGTTGCCACGCCGGTTGCGAAGTTGCCCAGCCTCTAGCTCTGATTGTAAACGGTTCGCAATATTCTCCAGGGTGTGTGCAACAGCGTAGGTTGATGACCCGAGACGTTTGCGAATGATCGTCGCAGAAAGGAATCGTTGAGAACTCGCGAATGCGTAAAGATCGTCGCGTTGGAGGTAGGCATCTACAAGGTCATAGAGGCGTTTTTCATCGTCTGATGGTTCAAACTCTACTGTCATAGGGATACGCTGGGTGAAACGGATATACTTTTCAGCGTCACGGCGAAGTGTTCGTTTCGCGATGGTGCGCACTCGTTCGGCAAGATCATCGCCGCCCACTAGTGAGCGGTTTTTGATATACCGCTCGCGAAAAGCGTCAAGCGAATGGAAAAAATAGGTATCGAATGTAGAAACTAATCCGTAAAGCTCCTCAAGGCGATTCTGGAGAGGTGTAGCGGTAAGTAATACAACTTTGCTAGCTTGACGGAAAACGTGAGAGATTGCGTTCGCCGTCTTCGCGTTACCTGACCAGTAGTTACGCAGACGGTGTGCTTCGTCTGCAACGATAATATCCCACTGACGCAATAATGCTTCTTGGTTTGATTTCGCGAACTCGTACGAAACGATCAATACCGTGGGCTCCGCTGACGGGCCGTGTTTGTGAAGCTTATCTTTCGTTTTGTGATCGATGAGTTCAGCGGGAAGCATGAATTTTTCCCACAGCTCCTGCTTCCACTGTTGGCGGAGGCTGGCGGGGGCAATAATCAATATTCGACGTTTACGTTCAGCCCAGAATTGGCTGATAACAATTCCTGCTTCGATAGTCTTACCAAGGCCAACTTCGTCGGCTAGGATAATTCCCTTCATATATGGCGTTTGCAGAGCAAAAAGGGCAGCGTCGATTTGGTGTGGTTTTGGTTCTACTTGTGCATCAAAGAGCAGGCCGGCAAGTTTCCCAACATGTTCATTGGAATATGAACGTTCCAGTTGGTGAGCGAAATATTTTGCCTGATAATCATTCAGGGAAGTGGCGCTGGCATCGTTGCCCACAGATGCTCCTTCGTTGTGCTACGGCGTACTGAAAATTATACATATTCAAGCACGTACATTTCTTTCTTGATCAAAAAGAAAACGTAATCATTAATATTGTTGTATTAAGTGTATGCGAATGTTGAGGTTCATTGACGAATCTCGGTTTTTGAAGAATTCCTCGAAGGGCCACAGGTGAAGGAAAGCGAAAATATTACGTGGTTCGATATTTTGCAATCGATAAGTAGGATGAGATCAAGAAATAAACGCAAGATTTAATAACGATCCGGACTAGAGTTTCGGATTTTGAAATATTAGCGATGGTAGGCGGTGCGGCTATGAACAATCAATACAACGACAAATTGACAGGGCAACAGGCGTTTTATCTGTCCGAAGAACTGGATTCTGCGAAACGCTTATTGCAGTACGGCATGCATACGCTCGGATCGGCTGTATTTATTGACACTACGCGTGAGCCTGTACTGACGTTGCTCTCGATAGGTGTTGAAAAATTATTGAAGTTGGCGCTTGGTTATGTCTATCTGGATAAGAATCGTGAATGGATACCTGCCAAAATTCTCAAAAAAGATTATGGTCATGATCTAAAAAAGATGGATGCCGCACTACGACGAGTAATTGAGGAAGGGATAAACAAAGCAACGCATCCTCAGTACGTTAAAGATGCCTTACACGAGCTCGAAAGGGATCCTTTGTGGCCCTTGATTCTCGACACGCTTGACCGTTATGGGAAATCTGGACGTTTTTATTATCTTGATGCGCTTGGTGACAACCCTCAAACACAGGAAAGTCCGAAAGACTATTGGGAGAAGGTTGAGAATAAGGTGATAGAAATGGATCCAAGTTTGCAGGATCTCTTACATCGGTACATCTCGCGTGAGTGTCGTCGTGAGGAGTATATCCAAACTCTGACCGCCAAAATAGCTGAAAGTTTGGAGACTTGGCGCGAGTTGATTGCAGTTGCGGCAAAACAAGGAGTATTGGGAGATCGTGCAAAAACCTTGGGCTGTGATCTCAAATTAGCAGAGCGTCAAGTCGAGGGAGATACCATATACTGACGAAAGCTTGCCCAGCTTGAGTGGGCTAATTAGAACTAGGACTTTTCATCAATATAAAGGATTTTTCTTATTGCGAGGTAGCATCAGAAATTAGCTAACGTTTCCTAACGAATGGCTCTCCTTCGCCAGGTCATAAACCTCCAAACATATTCCCCAGCTTCTGAACCCTCGCACATATAATGGCCTTGGCAGCGTCATTTCATCGTCCTAGCGCAACTAGTCCACTGAAAGCAGGTTCTTATGGGTATCAACATCACCAGCGCGTCCGGCGTCGGGTCACTCACTGCTTCCCAGGTAACGTCTGCCCTGCTCGGTGCGGCAGTCGGTGATGCCTTTGGCGTTCCGTTCGAGTTTCTAAACGCGGATCAAGTCGCCCAACACCCACTCGACGCCATGTATGCTGCGAGTGACGTTGACTCAGCCAATTCCCGGCCGTGCCGCGCGATACCTGCTGGCGCCTGGAGTGACGACACCTCCATGGCCGTCGCCACAATGGAATCGATTATTTCCCACCAGGGCCGCCTCGACCTCACCGACGTCATGCGCCAATTCTTAGCCTGGTGGGAGGAAATAAAATACTGCTCCATCGAGCGTCCATTTGGATTGGGAATGACGGTGATGATGGCGCTCGGACGCTTCCAAGGAGGCACGCCCGCCCTTGAATCCGGCGCAACACGTGTGCGCGACAACGGCAACGGCGCCCTGATGCGCATTTTCCCGATCGCTCTTCACCTGGCAGCCGGTGGGCATGCATCTGCCGGTGGCTACGGGGCAAGCTGTGGGCACACAGCAACAGGTGAACATGTGCCAACGAGCGTGTGCAGCGAAGTCACCGCGTCCAACCCCTCTCGCGAACAAATCCTTTCCCATGAGCCACCTCATTCCCGCGAACACAGATGGAACGTCGTCTCCCAAGCTTCGCAAATTACGCACGGACACGCGATCTCCCAGCTCTCGTGCATTATTTTCTGCGAGTTTCTCTGGGGAATCCTCGCTGGTCTTGACGTTACGCGGGCGTACCAGCGCGCCGTCGCCCTCCCATACAGCGACTGGCGCCCAGACGATCCACAATGGCAGGAGGCGCTCGCGGCACATTCAAAAATCTTCAGTCCCGAGTTTGTTTCGCTTACTCCTGCGGACTTCACGGCGTCGGCGTACGTGGTCGATACCCTCGAAATCGCGTTGTACTCGCTGTTGCATACGACGTCGTACCCCGAAGCTATCCGCACCGCCGTCCGCTTCGGTGGCGACACCGATACCTACGCGGCGATCGTGGGCGCGGCCGCGGGCATTGCGTATGGCGCCGAATCGATCCCACGCAACTGGCTCGACGCCGTCAAACGCCGTGACTACCTAGAAGAACTGGCGAAGCGCTTTGCCGCTGTGGAAGGGATCTGAGGCACGCGTTCCCGGATCTTGACAAAGTGGGATTAAAGCACACAGGAATGAAAGTCTAACTGTTCGACACAACCGTGTTCCCGCGCAAGCGGGCAAAAGTTATTGATGTGGAGTGCCACTGACTGCCGGCTCATCCCTATTTTCTATAGAAGACAGAATCTAAGAAACAGTCGACAAGTATTTTTCTCTTGTAAATATCAACCATTCTTCGCCCGAAATGCGACAATAACCTTATGGATCTCATCGATAACATTATGGCGCGCGTGGTAGCCGCCGGTGCCGAAGGAGTGAAAATCAGCGCTCTGGCCTCGGAGTTTAACATGCGCAGCCACCAAATTTTCATGCTCTTCCGCCCGCTCCCTGCCCGCACTGAGATTACTTTTACCACGAATGAGCAGGGTGAAGTTACCGTTGCTGAGCGTGACCAGCGCCTTTCCGCTCTCAACGCGATGGTCTTACGCGATCCAGATCATTTTCCGAGTATATATTTCGCCGCATTGAATGCCGAGGACGGTGAAGATTTCGAGGGCGACGACGCCGCAGACCATCGCGAGTCTCTCCGCCGTCTTCCTCATGACGACGCTACTAAGCTTGACGCCGAATTTGCCGACGATCTCGTCATCGACCGCAATACGATCGTGGGTAATCTAGAACTCACATTTGACGAGCTATGTGGTCTCTACGAATACGTAGCCAGTGCTGGTGCCTCCGGATTCATCGATCCAAAGCAGGCCACCAACCTAGGAGAAAAGCTTTTCGCCGCCATACCGGACTATATTCGCCCATGGTTAAAGTCGCCGTCTGGCCCGCTCGATTCTGACCAGCGCCGCGTTCGGATCATCTACAAAATCATCCGCACTGCCATGACCGAATTTCGCGCGGTAAAAATTGTGTACATGAGCGAAGATTCGCGGCTCACTGTGCGCACGATTCGTCCATTTCGCTTTATTCCCACCCAAACCGGAATTCTTGTGTATTCACACTGCTACCTGCGTGAAAGTCTGCGTCACTTCCGGCTCGATCGCATCATCTCCGCAATCGTTGTGGAGGACGCCGTCGTCGAAACGGAGTAGGAGCGTTGTGGATCCCGTTTCGAATATCGTCGGAAACGTGCTTAGTTTGTCGTATCGTGTGGAGATTGAGAGCGTAAATAGGCGCGGCGACGACTTTGTGCAGGAGCTGTAGCCTTGACAAGTCCCATTTCAATCAACTCGCGAAGGATAGGACGTAATGCATTCGCAGTGCGTTGGGTTGCGATGGAGATGTCGTGCACCTTGAGTGGTGTGTCGTATGAAAGTGCTTCTAGGACTTCACGCAGAAGGTCAAGCACATAGTCAAGATATTCAGTGGTGGAAGCCATATAACTGCGCCTAGGGGAGTGTGCGGATACGGAAAGCCCACAAGCCGTCGTACGAATGTCATCACCAGCAAGCGACGACGCGGATACCAAAGTCGCTATACATCGTAGCGTTTTCGTTGACGTTATGTGATACGGATGTCTCTGGGGTAAGTGAGTCGCTCCGTCGTCGTCTCGTGAAGAAACCTGCGACGTACCTCAATCCAATATCCGGTGTCCTGGTTCTGTGCCGGTATTCATAGTTCGACTTAAATATCCACCTAATGAAGAAAAGTATGTATACTGAATCTATCAGCGCCCTCCCAAGGTTACTGACCAGAAATATTTTGGTCTTCCTAAAATGCGGAGGGCCAATCTGTACCTTTTGGGGAATCATGCCTGGAGAAAAACCGTTTCTTTCGTTAGATGACCAGCTCAAACTGCTGCAAGATCGAGGGCTGCTTGTCACAACGCCTGAAAGTGCGAAGAGTTTTTTGAAGACCAATAACTACTATCGATTCTCGGGATATGCGAGGGAGTTCCAAGAGGATCCCCGAAATGGCGATAACAAATTTGTTGACGGTGTGTCTTTTGAAAAAATTCAAGAGTTAATGGAATGCGACAGGCAACTGCGCCGTTTACTGCTTCAAGCTTTAGAGTATATCGAAATATCCGTAAGGTCTGCTTTTGCTTATCAAGCAGGGAAAGTCTATGGAAACCAAGCTTTCTACTTAAATCCGTCAGAGTATGTATCTCAGACACAAGATCTTGAAAAATTTATTTCAAAGCTTGAACATCAGCTCTCTCGGAAAAATCAGCCTACAGTTGAGCGTTATGCCCCCAATGGTGACTACTCGGCCCTCCCTATCTGGGTTGCGGTAGAGACCATGAGTTTTGGATCTTTGGTGAGAATATGCCAATACATTGCGAAACCACAAGTAGTTTTGGATACAGCTGATTCGCTTTCGATTACTCGACAAAGTTTTTCCGATACTTTGCATGCCTTTTTAAGCCTTCGAAATCGTTGTGCTCATTATGGTCAACTATGGAATCGTTCATTTGATATTGCCTTCAAAGTGCAAGGAAAAGAAAAACGTTGTGCACCACCGTTTTCACATCCAGGAAGTTACGGCGGTATCTTAGTAATTAGACGATGGCTGAAAGCTCTCAATATCTGTGAGTCGTGGTTCGAAGAGGTAGAAAATCTGCTCAATAGCAACGTGCTATATCAACAGGGCATCCTAACGCCGCGAATGAAGTGACCTCCTACGGGTCACTATTGTGGTGTCAAGCAGTTAGTGCAATATTGAGAGGCTCGCGCCCCCGTTTTCGCCCTGAATCTCCCGAACAAAAAATATAGAATAAATGTGTGCTGGCGGTTGGAACGTGTGTGCTAAATGTGCATGTTTTGACCGTGACGTGCATATAGTGAACATTGCTCGGTTTGCCCTGCCGGCACGCTAGTCGTGAGGCATGACTAGCGCGGCAGGTCAGGCTATGTTCTCCGATACTCACACGGAAGGGAAAGCCATGAATTTCGACGATCTTAAAAATAAAGCTGCCGAAGCATTAGACAACATCAAGAACGACGAAGAGAAAACTGATCAGGCGCTCGACGCAATTCACGACGCTACAGACAAGCTCACCGGTGGCAAATTCACCGACAAGCTTGATTCTGCACGCGACGCAGCCGACGACAAACTCGGTTCAGAATAAGCATCCACTTCTCACCAGGTAAGCTACTGGGTACCTTACTGCGCTACTTACTGTGCTGCTTGCCGGGCAAGTTTTTGCGCAATTTACTGGGTCGTTCGCTGCGCCGCGCGTTGTAGCGCCTGTTGTGCCGCCTATCGCGCGACTTATCGCGGCTTATTTCGCCACGGCGTTATTAATGAGATCCACGCTCTCGCTGGGGTGATCCACGCTCACGATAAGCTGATTGAAGTGTTCGCCGGGCGCTAGCTGAATCACGATGGCATTCTCATAGCCGCTCACGTTCCAGAAGTTGCGCATGCCGTCAATATGGAAGGTGCCTGCAAGTTTATTGCCGCAGCGCAAACCAGGTGCGCGCATCCCTTTTGGCTCATGGCGCATGCCTGGATCGTGCGTGGCTCCGCGTACGTTACGCAGTGGCACTCGCACTTCGTTTTTCAAGCTCCACAATTTGTTGATTCCGCACGGGCGTACGACCAGCTCGGTAGGCGTGACGAAGATTTTGGTGGTAGTCATTTTTCCTCGTTTCTCTGTGTGGACGACGCCGCTGTGGTTGCGTCTTTGGTGACGGTTTCGTAGGTGGTTTTGTCGGCGGTTTCGTTGATGGAATCGTTAGCTGCAATGCCTGCGCGTTTCAACAGTGCTCGGCCAAGCACAGCTTCGATATTTTCTGCACCTTGTTGGTTCGCGCTGTTACCAGTGGAATCGCCGATGGCGTCGTTGATCGCGCCGCTAATAGCATCTCGTACGCTTGGATTTTCTGGTGCGATGTCAAATAGTGCTACCAGCAAGATCTCAAGATTCTCGCTGTTGCTGAGACTGAGCAGGGCGTTTTCTAATACCTGCATGAACAGCCCGTGTTTGCTGCCGAACGTGTTGTACAAGCTGCCGCGGTGTATGCCGGTGGCTGCGACGACGTCGTCAATCGACGTCGCTTCATAGCCTTTGGTACGAAACAAGCGTGCGCTCGCTGCCAGCGCTTGCGCCGTATCGAATGATCTATTTCTACCCATGTTTTAAGAATAATCATTCAAGAATGAATAGTCAAGAATAATTTGGCAAAAAGTTGGGGCGATAAACGCAACATCTGAATATATTTCAAGAAGTTGCGTCTATCGCCCCAAGAATCTGCGCTTCGCCCGGCTAACCCGCGCGACGCCCGCCTAAGCGGCGCTAGCTCACTGCCGGATCAAGTAATCGAACGCTCCGAGCGAAGCATTTGCGCCAGCTCCAAGCGAGATCACTACTTGCTTGTACGGGATGTCGGTAACGTCACCAGCTGCGAAAACACCGGCCATTGAAGTGGCATTTCGCCCGTCAACCACCACGGCGCCGCGCTTGAGCTCAAGCGTGCCATCGAGCCACTCGGCATTCGGAATTAGACCGATCTGTACAAAGATACCGTTAACGGGCACTTCGTGTAGCTCGCCATCGGCGTCCTTGTAGGTTATTCCGGTTACGCCGGATTCGTCCCCCTCAACGCTTTGCAACGCAGCGGACGTAATCACGCTGGTATTGCTCAGCGAATCGAGCTTCTTCAGCAGCACATCGTCTGCCTTGAGCTCGGGCATTAGCTCCACAACGGTCACGTGCTCGGCAATCCCAGCCAAGTCGATCGCTGCCTCAATCGCGGAGTTGCCTCCACCAATTACAGCGAGCGGCTTGCCCTTGAACAGCGGTCCGTCGCAATGCGGGCAGAAACTTACGCCGTTATTGCGGTACTCGCTTTCGCCCGGTACGCCTGTAGTGCGGAAACGCGCGCCCGTCGTGACGATCACGCTCTTGCCGCGCAGCGTAACGCCGCCGGAAAAATCGATCGCGAACAACCCGGCGTCGTCCTTGTTGTGCAGCTTCTCGGCGAGCAGGCCGGTCATGATCTCCACGCCGTAGCTGCGCATCGACTGCTCAAGCTCGCTGCCGAGCGCTGTGCCGCCGATCTTGTCGATCACCGTGAGGTTTTCAATCGAGGCCGTATCGAGTACCTGACCACCCACATTTTCTGTGGCCACTCCAACACGCAGGCCTTTTCGAGCAGCGTAGACGGCCGCCGTCGCACCCGCCGGTCCGCCACCAACGATGAGCACGTCGAACGGTTCGGAAGCGTTGAGCCTCTCGGCGCGCTTGGTATGCGATCCGGTGTCGAGTTTCGCGAGAATCTCCTGGAAGCCCATGCGTCCCTGGCCAAACGGCTCTCCGTCCATGAAGACGGCGGGCACCGCTTTGATGCCGCGCGCGTTCACTTCGTCTTGGAAAGCGCCGCCCTCAACTGCGGTGTGCTTGATCAGCGGATTGAGGATCGAGATCGAGTTGAGCGACTGCACCACGGTCGGGCAGTTTTGGCAGGTGAGAGACATATACGTGACAAACTCATGGGGCTCGTCGATGGCCTTGATCGCCTCAATAACGTCCTCATCCGCACGCACAGGGTGCCCGCCAACCTGCACCATCGCCAATACGAAGCTTGAGAATTCCTCGCCCATTGGCAAGCCAGCGATTCGCACAGACACGTCTGAGTTCACCCGGGAGATGGCGAACGACGGCGTGCGCTCGTGAGCTACCTCAGTAAACTCGATGAGATCCGACAGTTGCGCAACTTGGTTGAGCATCTCACGCATCTGCTGGGAGCGCTTTGAATCGTCGAGCGAAGCCTCGAAGCGAATCGGCAGCTTAATATTGGTAACTAAGCTTTTGAGCTGGTTGATTGTGTTGTCGTCGAGAAACATCAGAGCTTTCCGGAAAGGTCGAATGAAGGAGCGAGCGTTTCTTCGCCTTCTTCCCACTTAGCTGGGCAAACTTCGCCTGGGTGGTTGTAGATGTACTGAGCTGCCTTTACCTTGCGCAGGAGTTCGGCGGCGTTGCGGCCAACACCCTCGGAAGTGGTCTCAACGTACTGAATAACGCCGTCTGGATCGATGACGATGGTGGAGCGGTCTGCTGCGCCTTCGCCTGGGCGGAGAGTTTCGAAATCCTCTGCAATCTTGCAGGTAGGATCGCCCACCATTGGGAAAGTGATCTTGCCAATGCGCTCGGAGGAATCGTGCCAAGCCTTGTGTGAGAAGTGCTTGTCGGTCGAGAATGCGTAAACCTTCACGCCCATCTTCTCGAACTCTGCGTAGTGATCGGCCATGTCCTCAAGCTCGGTTGGGCAAACGAAGGTGAAATCGGCAGGGTAGAAGAAAAGAATTGCCCACGATCCCTTGTGGTCTTCGCTGGAAAGATCCACGAAATCGCCGTTGTGGTATGCGGTTCCTGCCCATTCGGCTGCCTTGGTGTTGATAAGCGACATCTCATTCTCCTTAGTTGAGTATTGGATTTTGTGTTGCTATTGGCTTGGGGGAGGTGCTTGCGTTTTGCTGGTTATGCGCTGTTGACTGTTGGTTTGCGTAGGCTTGTCCAGTTTTTCCGGTGTTTTATACCGACGTCGCCGGATCCGCCTTGCGTGCGCACTCGCCTCGTGTTGTTTCTGCGTTGCGTCAACTCTCCAACTCTTCCAAACTGGAATAGTTCCAGATAGCATGTATTACTCTACCGTGGCGTGCGGAAATTGCCAAGGTGTGCAGTGCTATTGTTTGTTCGCGGTCCGTGAATCGTGGAGTGCATCGGGAGATTTCTTGGATTCGAGCACCTTTGTCTTGGGTGATTACGTCTCTAGTGTTGACCGACAATCCAAAGCCGCAACTGGCTCCTCGAAAACTCAAATAGGCGACTTCACAAGCTCCGCGCGTCTATGAGAATCTGCGGAGGAATCAAAAACCTGCCGAGAAACCCACTGTGCGAATTGCCTGCAAAATCGCCTATTTAGAGTACGGGTATTGAGCTAAACTCAGTGCTCGTCGTAGTGCTCGCCGTGTGCTGCGTGGCGGTGACCATCGTGAATGTAATCAACGTGATCTCCGTGCTCAACAGCCTCGTGGCCGCAATCTTCGCCGTGTGCGTGCTCGGCAACGGTGTGCTCTGCAACCGCTTCGTGCTCGTCGTAGTGGTCGCCATGAAGAGCATGGTGGTGTGTGCCGTGTACGTAGTCGATGTGATCGCCGTGCTGTACTGCTTCGTGTCCGCAGTTTTCGCCGTGCTCGTGCTCGGAGACTGTGTGCTCTGCGTGAATGTCGGTGTTAGTCATGATTATCTCCTTCGGTAACGTGAATGAACGCATCCTCCACGATGTGTGCAACGTGGTGGTCGGCAAGGGAGTAAATAACTTCTTTGCCTTGGCGGGTGCCGTTCACGAGTTTCACCTGTTTTAGTGACCGCAAGTGTTGCGAGACGAGCGGTTGGGATAGTTCCGTAGTCGCTGCTAACTCGCTAACTGTGCAGTCATTTTGACTGAGAGCCCATAGTACGACCAGTCGCCCTTCGTTTCCGAGCGCCTTGAAGATTCTCGCAACCTCGGCTTGGCCGTCCAACGTTCTCATGACTCCATCCAATCATACATATAAAGATATTGCAATATGTTTATGCAACGACATCTGTTCTCAATAAGAGTCTAAAGCCAGCCGTTATCTTCGGCTAATAGTGCAGCTTGCATCCGTGTTTCGGTGTGAGTCTTGGCCATCGCCGCGCTTAAATGATTACGAACGGTGCCCTCCGAGAGGAAAACTCGCCGCGCAATATCTGAAATCCGATCCCCACTGAGCGTCAGTCGCAATAGCTCACGCTCCCGTTCGCTCAGTGGATTCGCGCCCTCAACCAGTGCCGCCGCAGCCAGGCTGGGATCAATAACGCGTTCTCCTTGATTGAGACGACGGATCGCGGTGGCGAGCTCGCGCGCAGGAGTCTCTTTGACCATAAATCCGAGCGCGCCCGCATCGAGTGCACGTCGCATATAGCCAGGCCGCCCAAATGTGGTCAAGACGAGGCATTTCACCTGCGGATACTTTTCGTGTACGAGTTTCGCAGCTTCAATTCCGGAGCAGCCCGGCATTTCAATATCCAAAATAGCGACGTCGACGCCGGTTCCACGAGTGCTCTCGTGCGCACCAGTACTTTCGTAGGAACTAGCACTTTCGTTCGCACCAGCACCATCGTGCCCATCAGCGCCATCGCATCCTCCAAAGGCTCGATCCAGGGCGGGAATCACCGCATCACCAGTGCCTACCTCTGCCACGACGTCAATATCGCCTTCTAGTGAAAGTAGCGCCGAGAGCGCGCCGCGGATCATCGCTTGGTCGTCTGCGAGTAACACCTTAATCATGCTCTGATCACTCGATTCATAGCTCAATTTTAACCTCAGTACCTGGATCGGGGCTCGAAACGCTCAGCTTGGCACCGGCGTCTTCCGCCCGATGCCGCAAACCAGACAAACCGTTACCGAAACTGTGCGAACCCATCCCAACGCCGTCGTCGCGAATAGAAATCGAAGTTTCTCGCAAGGTAACCCAAATATGCTGGGCTTTTGCATGTCTCACCGTATTGGTGACGGCTTCGCGCAACGCCCAAGCGAACAGTATGCGTGCACTGGGCGTAACCTCATCGGGGCTTCCTACCAGCGAAAATTCGATATTGGCGTCGCTTACGATGGTGCGCACAGCGTCCAGCTCATGCACCAACTGGCGCACACGCAAGCCCGAAACCGTGGACCTTACCTCGCCAATCGCCTGACGGGAGAGGTTGTAGATAGCGTCGATCTCAGCACGTGCCCGCTGCGGATCGCGCTCCACCAGCTCACGGGCTAGCTCCGATTTGAGGGCGATAGCGGTGAGTGAGTGCCCGAGCACGTCGTGCACGTCTCGCGCCACTCGTTCGCGTTCTTCAAGAGTTGCCATTTGAGTGACGAGCGCCGTCTTTTTGTTGCCGAGGATCTGGAAGAACACCGAGGCAGTCACCGCGATATAAGTTCCGATGGAACCAATCGCAATCGATAGAATTCCAAAGTCCCGTGTAAACGCGAGAATGAAGGTGTAGATCACTGGCAAACCGGAAATATAGAAATTCCACGGCATAGGTAACAAAAATATACAGATCGGCACTAGGTACACGACGTACGTAACGGCGATATCTCCTAGCAGGAAAAACTCTATTGCTGTGATGCCGATTGCCGCCAAAATCAGCGCAATAGCCTGCGGCATAAACTGCCCACGAAGAAAAATTTCATTTTTGAACGCCACAGCGAGCGATGCGCAGTAAGTGAGAATAAACAGGCCTGTGAAGCTTAGAGCTGCGTATTTGATGAGCGGCTCGTAGTGTAGTGCTGCGTAAACAGGGTAGAACAGAAAGCCGAGCCACACGAGACCGGAGATGTATCCGGCGAGCGTGCCGTGCCGTTCGATGTCGTCGGCGGGAGAATGAGGTTTAGCGTGCATAGTTATATGTGGGCCTGTAGAGATATTGGAAGGAATGGCAGATTGAGTTCTCGTGGGCGTGGGCGTGGGCGTGGGCGTGGGTGTGGGCGACGGCGTTTGCTCGGGGAGGGACGACGCCGCTCGCCTAGGAACAACGCTGCCCACCTCGTTGCGTGGCTCGCTACCGCGGTGAGCTGCGCCGTCGTGCTCATGGACGTTAGTGCCGTACGAACGTCCATCAGCGCCGTCGCCTGTATGGTGTTCCGTAACGAAATCGCACGCCGTCAACGCCGAATCGGCAGGCAGATCTGCGTGCGACGCCGCAGGTAATGCCGCCGGTTCGACGTGTGGCACTACAGAACGTTCGAACTTATGTGAGCTCATGACTCCATATTAACGCGAGCGTGAACGTTTGAATGCCCAGAGTGACGCCGCAGCCAGCACGAGCGCCCAAACCGCAAAGTTGGCAACGGCAAGTTGAAGCGATTCTTGTACGGCATTTCCGTCCATACCCACATTCGCACCTTCGGCCAGCGGCCAACGGGCGATAACTCCAAAGCCATACAGCGGCGTGAACTTGGAAATCGTGAGCATCGTGCCAGAAAGTGGAACGAAAAGATTGCCCAAAAAGCTCAGCACCACGAGCGTGCCGGTGGCAATTGTAGTGCCGCTGTCCGATTTCAGTGCCAGACCGAAAAACAGACCGTACAACGCCATCACTAGTGCACCTGCGAGGATAAGCACGAAGCTCAGCGCCCACACCCGCGCCGGAGCTTCGGACGTGGTCACAAACCCAGTGAGGTAAATTGCGAGCATGGGCAGGAGTGCAAACAAGCCAGCTACCACTACTTTTACTAATACATATTGCGAATCGCGCAGGGGAGTGAGCGCGATCTGCCGTCCCCAGCCCTGCATGCGCTCAACCGCGGCGTTGGAAGCTAGTGCTACGGTCACCGACGTAGCGCCGTACAGAGCCATATTGATCATCGTCATCATCGCGACGTTCCCGTTGCCGAATGGAAACTCCGCATACGACGTAGTAGTTCCGAAAATAATAAACATGAGCAGCGGAATTCCCAGCACAAAGATAGTGCCAGAATCGCGTAGCGCGCGTTTGAAATCGATGGAAATAAGGGTTGGAATTTTCATAAGGCGTTCTCCGAGGTGAGTGAAACGAATGCGTCGTCGAGCGAAGGAGTTGCGATTTCGAGGCTGTGGACGCCTGGGGTTGCGAGTAACTCTCGCGCGAAATTATCTGAATCGGCACTCAGTGCTGTGTGGCTTTCGCCGTCTTGAATCCAATTGACGCGCCGCTGACCAGTGATATTGCGTATTTCGCTCACCGAACCGTCCGAAACGATCTTGCCGCGGTTCATCAATACGATACGATCAGCGAAATCTTGTGCCTCTTCGAGATAATGGGTGGCGAAAATGACGGTGCGTCCTGCGGTGGCTTCCTCGCGCATAGTGGTCCAAAAATCTCGACGCCCGCTCACATCCATGCCGGTAGTTGGCTCGTCGAGAATCAGCAGCTCGGGATTGGGAAGAAGAGCAAGAGCGAATTTGAGGCGCTGTTGCTCGCCGCCGGAGCACTTTGAAATCTTGCGATTGGCAAGGTGGGAGATGCCGGCGCGCTCAAGTGCCGCGCGTCCGAGAGTCGGCTTATTGTACGTGGCCGCGATATAATCCACAGTTTCGCCAACGCGCATGTCACGCAGGAGGCCGCCCGTTTGGAGCAGGGCGCTTATCTTTCCTTCGATGACGGCGGTGCGTGGGCTCGCGCCCAAGACTTCGATTTGTCCTTCGCTCGGCTTCGTTAATCCGAGAATCATATCAATTGTGGTAGTTTTACCTGCGCCATTGGGACCAAGGAGTGCTACCACTTCGCCTGGTAAAATACTGAGATTGATGCCGGCAACGGCTGTTACCTTTGCTCCGATACCAAAAGTTTTCACCACATTGGTCAGTTTTATGCTCATACCCCAATTATGGTGGGGCTGCGCAGATCGCTGGAAGTGTGAGGTGTAAGGATATGGGCATGACAGATGTCATGCCTCGAGTGAGGAGAAGTGGGTGACGGGAGCGGGGGACTTCCGTAACTTAGGCGATCTTTGGGGTATCGCGCTATATAAGCGCGATAGATAAGTCGGCGCCTAAGTTAGGACAAAGGTTAGCGGCACGCTGGCTCATAACTATGAAAATAGGCGTGCCATCAGCTCGGTAGCCTTGTTGTCTAGGCCGATAGAGTGCAGGTACGTCACGTACTCATCAATGAGGGTTTCGAAAGCCTTGGAATTGCGAGTACTGGTGAATGTTTCTAGAGCTGCTTCGTAATGACGTTGAGATGCCTGAGAATCAGTTGACGTACACAGTTGTGCTGCCAAAGCTTGCGACGATCCGGCAGAATTCGTATCTCCTGCCTCGGAAAATGCTCTAGCTGCGGCAAGTGCCAGCTCAATCGCTCGGTTAAGCAAGTCGTTTTCTTTGTGCTGAGCGCAATTGCCCGACTTCCCAAATATACTGTGCTCATCAACCTCGCCAAGCTGACCAACTGGGGCGAGATCCTCGCTCATCTCCTGTTCAGCGCCATTACCAGCATGTTCAGCTTCGGCTGCAACAGCTGCACAAATTCGGGCGTTAAGATCAATGAGTCGAGCCTTGTTCCAGGCGTATTCTTTGCTAGCGCGCTCGGCGTAATCGCCAATCATCTCGGCAGTGTCTGGCTCGGTGAGACGCTTCTCGATATTAGCAGCTGCACTCGTGAGCTGATGTACAGCATTGATTTTCTCAGCACAGGCACACCAAGCAGCAAGAATATCGATTAGCGCCGCGCTTGGAATATCTCCCACCAAAAGCAGCGGCCATGCGCGGTCAAATAAGTCACACGCCTGGGAAAACTCCTGAATCAAGGTATTGCACTGGGCGCAATCGGCATAAGCAATGCCGGCTCCGGCTAAATCCCCAGCTTCTTCGCGCAGCGTAGCTGCGCGAAGGTAGGTTTTGGCTGCCAAGTCGTACTCTTTGCGCGAAGCCAGTCTGTCGGCCTTGGTGTAGACGGCATCGGCGTTTTCGTTGTCTGTAGCAGTTTCGTCAGTGCCAGCCGTTGAGCTTGCCGTTTTGCCCGAGTCGGTTCCTGCGGTATCACTAGCACCGCCACCGTCACCAGTACCGTCATCAGCTGTGCCAACACCTGCACCGACGCCGGTTGTGTCGCCACTAACACCTGCTTCAGTGGATGCAGCGCCAGCAGCACCAACGCCGTCACTACCAGCACCAACATCTGAACCAGCAGTCTTTGTCGTCGCTGCGCCCGCCGCGTCTCTCGCTGCACCTGCAGCATTCGTTTCTGCACCTGCAGCTGCTTTCGCCGCCTCAGCAGCTGCCTGTTCGAGCCGCTCAGTAGAAAAGTCCAGTTTAGCGGCTTGTTTAGCAGTCTGCGCCCGCTCGAGAATCTCAGTGAAACGAGTGTTTTCTGCACGTCGATCAAAAGCCTGCGCAAGTGGCGTCGCTTGGTCGATTGCCCATGTGAGCAGCTCGCCAACGGTTTTGCCTTCACGAATCGAGGTTGGCGTTTGAGCCTGATCCATATTGGCGGACAAGCCCTTAATCACAGAAATCAACCAGTCGAAGCGCGTACCAGGATCGATCTGCCCAGCAAATGCCGGCCGCCCACGGTCTCGCAGCAGTCGCAGTGCTCGCTCGAGCGCGCCACCACGGGCAAGAATTTCAAATTCAGGGCCAACATCGTAACAATCCAACACCGTATTATCGCGATTAGCTTGCGCATGCAGCAGGTGTAGCGCGGCTTGCGCGCCGTCGCCCAATTCCAAAAACGCCAGCGCACGGTAACGCATGGTAGTAGCCGGCTCGCGGTTACAACCCACGCTCTGAGGAACGCCCACCTCAATTGCCTCGCGGAACTTGCCGCGATTCACCAAATGGGCAACCAAGCTGCCATACCTGCACGCAGCACAATCCATCGGATCCTCACCGTGTGCCAGCCAAGCGCTACGCCAACGCTCAGCTGCGGCGTCGTCGCCAATATGGTTCGCCCAACCAAATTCTGCCTTGTCCACGGCAACGCTACTATGACCAGCCAGCGCAAAACGCCTGCGCATATCGTCGAGCATCGCCCGTGCTTGCGCTTTCGAGATTTGTGGATAGGAGGTCAAGGCCTCGGCGATCCACTTAAACTCCCAAAACAGATTTTGTTGATCCTGCTCATCAAAGTATTCTGGGTGCTCATCCCACATCCGCAATAGCTGTGAAAATGACGCGAAACCGTGGTGTGAAGCCGGGCCGAAAGTGTATGCTTCCACGAGCTCGAGCAATGCCCACGGCAACTTCTGTTCCGGTCCATCGGTCGACAGCGTGCGTACAATCCACTCAGTTGCCGTGGTGCGGGCAAGACCGTAGGGGAGCTGACGCACTTGCCACAGCCGCCGTGCGGCTTCTTCCTCAGTCCACATATTCGTTATCTTTCTTTAAGTGCCGAGTCGAGCAAAATATTGAGCGAGTCGTTGAGCAGGGAGGTTTCAATTCCATTCAGCCCCTCGCCCGACTGCATTACCGCCGTCAGGTACAGCGCAAAGACGCCGGATGCGAAGGCTTCGTGTTGAGGTTCGGTGAAAAGACGACGCACGGTTGCGTTCGCGTCGTTGAAGACGACGGTGCGCGTGTAGTGCTTTGCATTTGCCGAAAAGCCTGCGCCGTTACCAGCACCCATACCCGAGCCAATCCCAGCGCCAGAACCAGCACCAATACCGCTTTCATCGTTACCGTTGCCTGCAGTATCGCCGCTGGTTATGTCGTCGATACCATCCAAAGTGAACGAGGCAAGCAGACCGTCCCACAGATCACCTGCGGCTTCTACTTCCTCATCGAAACTGCGCTGGCGCTCAGCGTCTACATCGTGCAAGAGAATTGCTGGAACGTCGTCGGGCTGGAAAGAGCGCACGTCAACGGCGCAGTCATGACTCGCCAGAATCTCCTGAGCACGTTCGCGTGCAGCAGCAACGGCATCGATCCGATCTGGCGAAATTAGTTCGAGCACCGCCGTCACATCACGCGGACTCAGCTCTTTGACCTGCCACGTCGGTTTTTGTTGCAGCCGAGATATGAGATCGAGGTCGTACACATAGCCGGCATTGACTACCAGCAAGCCTTCGGCTCGCGCCACCGGCGCAATGCGTTTATAGGATTCCACAGTTGCCGCATAGAGCAGCGCACCTGCCTCAGTCCCATTCCGCCGCGAATGAGCAGCAAATTCTGCCGACTCAGGGCTCGCCGAAATCTCTCGCACTTGCTCAAGGGTGAGCATTCCTTGTGTGGTTTCAAAAGGCACCGCTTTGGTGACCACTTCAAGCATCGCGTCACTTTGGAGAGCCATCGCCCGAAGTGCAAGATGATGCGTAGATATGAATTGTGCCTTTTGCGTGGAATCGCCATCAATGGTGGCAGTGATCCAGTTGATGATCTGATCGCCGAGCGCTTCGCGCACGAGCAGGAGGATTTCGTCGTCGCGTAGCTGTTCGCGAGAGGCGGTCGGCGCGAGCGCATCGGCATTGACGACGGCGCGCACGAAGAACGACCAGTCCGGCAGGATGGAGTCAATCCGCGAACCTACCAGCATATTCTTTACGTACACGCGATGTCGGCCCGAGCCTGGTGCCACTGCTTGCGGAAGTACGAATGCCACTCCGCTCACGCCTGCCAGCGGCACATTGAGATCAATCATTGCCAGCGGGGTAAAGCCAAACACTGATTCGGCATAACTGCGAAGTGCCTGATTACGCCGTGCGTCGCTCTCGTAAGTCTCCTGCCACGGAAGCATACCAGCCGTGATGCGCTGCCATTTGAACTCCGCGCCAACCCGCAGGCGAACCTGCACGTTAAACGGCAACAAAGAGCCATAATCTCGGCTGAGCGATACCACAGTTTCTTCGGCAACCCAGTTGCGCGTGTCGGGCCGAGCGCGCAGCCGCACCTGGCTACCTACGGGAATATCGCCGTCCACGTCGAAAACTTGGAATGTGCCGTCGGCTTTTCCAAGCCAACGAACTGGCGTGGAATCTGGCAGGGCAGAGCGCGAGATCACCTCGATTTCGTCGGCGATCAAGAAAGCCGCAAGCATGCCGATGCCGAATTGCCCGAGGAATTCCGCCCGCCCAGCGCCAAGTAACTCGTCGCGTTTGGAGGTGCGCCCAATTGTGGCGAGGAATTCGGCAGTCTGAGCTTTGGTTAAGCCGATTCCGGTATCGGTTACCGTTACGCCTGAGCCATCTTCCCACGGTTCGATTTTTACCGACGCCGGTGCATCCGGTTCGATTTCACGCCGAGCCGTGATTGCATCAACTGCATTTTGGAGCAGCTCACGCACGTAAACTTGAGGGCCAGAGTAGAGGTTTTTGGAAAGCAGCTCAACAAGGCCTCCAAGATCAACTTTGAATCTTTCGGAAGTCACTCGGTTGGCATTCCTTCGGGGAAGGTTTCGGCAAGCTTTTCAAACAGCGACGAGCCAGTGGTTACTGCACACAGTAGATGCTGGCGGAGCTGATCGTCGGTCAAACCGAATTCATAATCCACCGAATGCTCGCAATTCACGCGCACGGCGTCTTCTTCCTCGTTGTAGAAAGAATAGGCTTTTGGCCAGATGGTTTCGCGGTTCCAGTTCATAACAAACTGGTTGACGTCGTCCAACTTAGCTCCTGGCAATGTGCCGTACCAAGTGCCGCGCACGATCAACACCTCGGCATTGTTTCCCGTGATTCCAAAGAGGAAATAGCCGTGTTCCCAGCCGCCGAGCACGTCGCCGTCGTCGTCCACCTGGTAGTTCCACTCAAGCGAATCGAGAATCTGCTTAATGCGCTCGCGACTGATGGGCTGCAAGCCTCCGGTGGGCGTAGCGTTATCAAAAAATCCCATGCTAGATCCTGTCTGTTTGGTAAACACGCGCAAGTGCTGGGAATCTGTGCCTTGCCAACTTGCTAGGTAACCCAACTTGCTCAGTGACGCCGATTATTAACAATTTTATTCTAGCCTGAAAAGCGAAAAATTTGCCTGCGAGAGCGCGGTTGATGTCAGATTCGTTTCAGGCGATATTGCGGCGTCGGTATCCAAGAAAAGCGGTGGCAGTCAGCAGCGTCGTAGCCACGAGGAGCACATATATGCCAGACCATTGTGGCGATGCGGCGTCGAGATTTGGCACGTGATGGAGCGGACTCAGGCGCAAAACGTCGTCGGAAGCTTTGAACGACGGCCCGAGCATGGTGATGCTGAAGGTCGCCAAAATCGCAATCCAGCTCAGCGCACGTAACTTTGGAATCGCGCCAACCGTCACAATCGCGACCGCACTGAGCAACCAAACTGGCGGAATCGTAACTATAGCCTGCTTAAATACGTGCAACACCGAAACTGTATCGCTACCATACGTGGCGGCAAATCCGATTGCGAGCCCTGAAATTGCCATTGCAACTGCCGTGCCGAAGTACACCCAAACTACGCTGCTCAGCAGATAGCGCCACCGCGAAAGCGGGCCTGCTAGCAGCGGTTCGGCACGCAGACCCGTTTCCTCACCGTAAAAGCGCATCATGAGCTGTGCGCCGAGAATGGCCGCCATGATTGCGATAGTTTGCAAAATTGAGCTGATGAAAGCATAAATAAGGTTCGATTCAGCGGCCTTACCCGCCATCATTTTCAGCAGTTCTGGGTTGTCTTTGAACACGGAAACGATGGAAGTGGAGAGCGTGCCAAACATTATGCCCAAGAATGCAAAGGCGAACCACCAGCTCAGGAGCGTGCCGCGGTTAGTTTTCCAGGCGAAGCCAAAAATTCCAAGGCGGGGAGCGCGCTCGCGGCCTGGCCGTTGTGCAATGAATCCAAATCCGAAATCGCGGTTCGCATCGAGTATCAGGGCTATTGCCAGCACGATGACGAAAAATACTCCACAAGCTACGAAGGGGAGAAACTCGTTGCTGATGGCAGGATTCGTTCTTTCAATCCATCCGAACGGTGTGAGCCAAAGCGTCCACTCCGCCGCCGCACTTGAATCGAAGTAGCCACGTAGCACGTAGAAAAATGCGGCAGAGCCAATCGCGAGCGTATTGGCAATGCGCGCGTTTGATCCAAGTTGACTGGTGAGAGCGCTGACGGCGGTAAACATCAGTGCCGCCGCCGTGTAGCCTCCCGCGATTACCGCCGTCGCCATGGGAGTGCCACCGGACGCCCACGTTCCCAAGAAGCAGACGATTCCGAGCAGGCAAGCTGCGGTAACGCCCATCAGTACCGGCGCGATAAGCCGCGCCGTGCGGGTGACGACGCCGGATGCAATCAGTTCGCCTTGCCCCGAGTCTTCCTGGGCGCGAGTATTTCGCGTGACGAGCAAGATCGCCATGAGAGCTGCGAAGAAACAACCGAGCTGACCAGCGCGCCAGGCATTAAAGCCATCGCTCGTAAGCAAGTCTTTTGCCGGACCGAAGATAATCGATAACGAGGGGTTCGACTGCATGGCGAGTGCCATTTTCTGCCGTTCGGCAAGATCGGGAAAGGCCACATCGTAGGCGAGCACTGAGGAGACCGAGAGTAAAGAAATGAGCAGCACCCACGGCAAAATCTTTTTGAGGTCGTACCTCATTCCTGCTCGGTAAAGCTGCGCGGTACCGGTGAATGCGTGCATTATTGCGCCTGCTCATTCGCCGGTTTCGGGGCACAGTCGTGCGATGAACTGTTCGGCTGGGTATCGGGCTGGTTTGCCTGGGCAGACGGCTTGGTATGCTCGCTACTGCTTTTCTCGCTTTCCGCAACAGACGGCTTTGTGCGCTGCGCCGATTCGTCACCCTGCGAGTCTTCATACTGGGTGAGGAAGAGTTCTTCGAGTGATGCTGGCGTAACCGTGAGGTTGGCGACGCCAAAATGAAGAAGCTCAGCAAGTGCCGTATTTACGTGGTTTGCGTCGATCTGTGCCGTAAAGTGATTGCCGCGGTCGAGATGTACATTTTGGAAAATATCCGACCTTTGGAAAGATTCTGGCAACCTGCTCAGTGTGGCAGAAATAGTCATCTTTGCACGTCCGCGCAGATCCTCGATGCTGCCAGAGGTGATGATTTTTCCGCGCCGAATAATGCTCACTTGATCGGCAAGCGCCTCGACCTCACTGAGAATATGGCTCGAGAGCAGCACTGTTTTTCCGGCGTCCTTCTCCCTAGCGATTTCATCTTGGAAAATGGCTTCCATGAGTGGATCGAGACCAGACGTAGGCTCATCGAGAATGAGTAAGTCTGCGTTAGAGGCGAGAGCAGCAATAATAGCCACTTTCTGGCGATTTCCCTTCGAGTACTGGCGCCCGCGTTTGGTGGGATCTAGTCCGAAGCGTTCTATGAGATCTTGACGACGCCGGGAATCGAGTCCGCCCCGCAGGTTACCGAGCAGATCAATCGCTTCACCGCCGGAAAGATTGTGCCACAGCGAAACATCGCCGGGCACGTAAGCGAGGCGTTTATGCAACTCAACCACATCACGCCACGGATCTTTCCCAAACACCGTAACCTCACCGGCGTCGGCTTTAAGCAAACCGAGCAGAACTCGAATGGTAGTTGATTTTCCCGAGCCATTAGGGCCGAGGAAGCCGTGGACCTCACCCGCTTTGATCTGGAGATTTAGTTCATTGAGTGCAGTAAATTTGCCAAAATTTTTGACCAAGCCCTCGATGTTGATTACAAGTTCTGCGCTGTTCATGGGCGTGAATTAGTTTCTGATGCTGGGTGGATTGTTCCTGTACTTGGTGTATCTTCCGCTGCCGGCGAGTGGTATTTGTAAACAGCCCAGAGTAGGACGGAACCAGTTGCAAGGGCAACGCCGTTAGCGATCATCAGGGGGAGGGAGCCGGTGGCTGCACCGAGGCTAAACCACAGAATATAGCCAATGAACAGTACTGTTACCCATGCGGCGGAGATTCCAGAAGAGTCTTTGGTTTTGAGGATCACCCGAATTTGGAAAATGGGCGCGATAGACATAATCACACCCCAGAATGTGGTGATAATCGACAGAGCGGTGAGCATGAATCCCCCAAGTGGTTGATAATTCAACTTGACTATACATTATTGGGATGTAAAACAGGCGATTTTGTAGCTATCGCCTCTCTAGAAGCATGATAGCCACAAAATCGCCTGAGTTAGAGCATGTGGTCAAGTAACGCGAGCAGCAGTGGTACTAGCAACACCCCGTCTGCACCTGATCTTCGGCGTCGCGATCTCGCATTCGCCAAAAATCTCGCTCGCACATCGGTGGATGGTCTGGGTGTTCAATTCGATGCCGTGCCACATATCGTTCGTAAGCCGTATCCCCAAAAAATTCTCGGGTGTACCAGCGAATTTCCGAAGCAATATGGCGCAACATCTTGCCAAACTTGCCGATTTTACTCATCATTACCGCCGTTGTTTTTGTGGTGATCAGGTGTGGTTTTCAGGTGTAGTGCTCAGCTTTTTGCTTGGGTGGTGATCAACGCGTGCAAGAACCTTGTTCGACACACGGCGCTGATCACCACCTATTGCTTATTGGCTACTTATTTGCAGCTCAGGGTCTAGAGCTTAGAACCTGAGCTCAGTTCGCAGAGCTCAGTGCCCAGGGATTAGTTCCCCAAGCTCAGTGCCCGGAATGCTTTGAAGGAACGAGTGCGGGATCGCCCACCACTTCGTATTCCTTCTCCAACTTGCGCTCGAGCGACGTTGGGAACATCTGGCTTGGAGCGTAGTACTTCGACTCAACAAACGGATCTTCCGAGGTAATTGGCTCGGTTCGCTTGAATGCTTTGACGATCTCAATAATCGCGGCAATAAACACGAGCGCTACTACCACAACGAACAGGATCGACAGTGTGCCTTGGATGAAGGTATTACGTGCCACAGCCTGCTGAATCTCAGTATTAGCGGCGTCGAGCTTGCCCGAAGCAAGCAGTTCCTTCGCCTTGGCGTGCTGCGTCCAATAACCGAGGGCAGGATCAGGGGAGAAAATCTTCTGGTACGAAGCGGTGAACGTCGTCGCCGTATCGAATACCAGCGGCAACGCCGGAATCCAGATGTACTTCTTGTAACCCTTACGCGCCACCATTACCGTGACAACCATCAGTGCAACGGCTGCGATCAGCTGGTTTGCGATACCGAAGAGCGGGTAGAGAGTTTGGATGCCACCGCGTGGATCGGTAACGCCCATGAGTAGCAGCGATCCCCACGAAGCTACCACGACGCCGGTGGCAAGCCATGCGCCGACCTTCCACGATGGATCTTTGAACTTTGGAATCCAGTTACCGAGGGCATCGGAGAGCTGGAAGCGCGCCACGCGGGTGACGGCGTCCACAGCCGAGAGAATGAACAGCGCCTCGAACATAATCGCGAAGTGATACCAGAAGCCTGCCATCGAATTTCCGCCGATCCACTGGCGCATAATATTCGACATCGACACAGCTAGTGTAGGTGCGCCGCCAGTACGCGAGACGATCGACTTCTCGCCCACATCTTCGGCAACTTTCTTGAGCGCATCTGCACCGTAGTAGGTGACGGTGTTTCCGGCGTCGTCCTGAGACGTCCAGTGAGCTTCGATTTCTTTGCCTGCCACGTCGGTGACGCCCATCTTCTTGATTGACGTTGCGGCAAGTTCCTCAGGAGATTTCGAGGTGGCGACGACGTCCGGTCCGGCGATCTTTTGAAGCGAAGCTGCCGAGGTGTTCATCGAGAAGTAGATGCCCTGTGAAAGGCTTGTTGCCGCAGCTAGAGCCATAATTGCCACGAAGGACTCCATGAGCATGCCGCCATAGCCGATCATGCGAACCTGTGTTTCCTTTTGCACCATCTTTGGAGTGGTACCAGAGGAAACCATGGCATGCATGCCCGAAAGCGCTCCACAAGCAACTGTGATGAACAAGAACGGGAACAGTGTGCCAGCAAATACCGGACCTGCGGTATTGGTGGCGAATTCGGTTACTGCTGGCATTTCCAGCACAGGGCGCACAACAACGATGCCCAAAGCGAGCAGCACAATCGTGCCAACCTTCATGAAGGTTGAGAGGTAGTCACGTGGCGTGAGGAGAAGCCAGACTGGAAGAACTGCTGCAAAGAAACCGTAGATAACCATTGCCCAAACCAGCGTGGTTGGGGAGAGGTGGAGGTATGTGCCGAAGGAGCTTTCAGCAACCCAGCGGCCGCCGATAATTGCGAAGACGAGCAGGGCAAATCCAGCAATCGACACCTGCGTGACTTTTCCTGGCTGTACGTAGCGCAACCACAGACCCATGCCGATAGCGATTGGCAAGGTACAACCAACTGCGAAAACGCCCCATGCACTTTCGGCAAGTGCATTAACACAAACCATAGCGAGCACGGCCAATACGATCATGAGCATGATAAACACAATGATCGTGGCCAGCGTACCGCCGAATTTGCCGATTTCATCGCGTGCCATTTGGCCGAGCGAGCGTCCGCCGCGGCGCATCGAGAAGAACAGCACGAGCATGTCCTGTACCGCACCAGCTACGAGAACGCCGAAAATGATCCACAGCGTGCTGGGCAGATAACCCATTTGAGCTGCCAATACTGGGCCAACAAGCGGGCCAGCGCCAGCGATGGCGGCGAAGTGGTGGCCGTAGAGCACTACGCGGTTGGTAGGATCGAAGTCTTTGCCATTGTTGATTCGCTCAGCAGGGGTTGCGTTGCGATCATCGGGGCGCATGATCTTCTTCTGAATATAAAGTGCGTAGAAGCGGTAACCAATTGCGTAGGTGCAGACAGCTGAGATAACGAACCAAATAGCGTTAACATTTTCGCCGCGGATGATGGCGAGCATCGTCCAGCCAATTGCGCCCAGTAGTGCGATTCCTACCCAAATTGCGATTCTCCACCACGTCCATTTGGTATGAGGTTTCGTTCCAATTGGGATACCGTCTTTATTTCTAATGACCCACTTTTCCTCTTCCGGAGTGTAAGTCGGTAGGTCGGCGGCAGCGTGTTTTGCCATATCGATCTCCATTGCTCGAAATATTGAATATCTGCACTGCTACATGAATTGCGAGCCGTGGGAGCTCGCCTTTCACGTATTTGACGTGCGGCGATATTAGTGATTTGTGTAATTAGTGTAAAACTATTCGCGTAAGATTTGAACACGTATGAGCATTAATTGCAAGGCGAAAATCTCTTGCAGGGATAAAAATTCCTCGTACTGCCAGAGCGATCTAACAGTACGAGGAATAGATATTTTGGTGTGTTTCCCCATGGAGTTCCCCGTGAAGCTTCACAAAAAACTCATTGAAAACTCACATTAAGTGATTTAGTACCTGATTTACTTCTCAGCTTCCGCTTTTGCAGGAGCAATAGCGAGCTTCTGCACCCAACGGTAGAGCACGTAAACCACTGCGGCGAAGACGATCACGCCAACTACCTGCGTTGGGATCTCGCCATAGTTGAATACAGCGAGTGCTTCCTCATTCGAGGTTGCCCCGATGATGCCAGCGAGCACTACGCCAAAGAGCGATTCGCCCACAATCAGGCCGGTAGCGAGCAAAATGCCGAGTCGCTTGATCGATTCAGAATTGGTGCGGCGTTCTGCCCAGCGGTCGTATGCACGGCCGATGAAAGCACCGAGTGGAATCATCAGGGTGAGCGAAATTGGCAGGTACATGCCCATGCCCACTGCGAGTGGCGGAAGGCTCATGCCTTTCTTGGTGCGCTTGAGAACTTCGTCCACAATGATGATGACGACGCCGATCGCGGCACCGAGTCCGATGCGGCTCCAGTCGAGCGAGTTGCCGAAGATACCATTGGCAACCGAGGAAAGAAGCGCAGCCTGTGGAGCGGCAAGTGCATTTTCACCCGCGCCAGGAGCGCCGGCGAAACCAAAGCCATCGAGCATGAGCTGGAGGACTGGTGGAATAATCAGCGAACCGAATACCACACCGATAACCAGTGCTACCTGCTGTTTCCACGGAGTTGCGGAAACGAGCTGGCCAGTCTTGAGATCTTGGAGGTTGTCGTTTGAAATCGTTGCAATTCCGAAAACTACTGCCGAGGTAAACAGTGTGTATGCCACGAGAGCCGGAGCGTTAGAAGCGGATTCATTGCCTGTTACTACCTTGATGAGCAGTGCTGATGTGAGCACCACGATGATACCTACACCAGAAATTGGTGAATTTGATGCGCCAATCAAACCGGCCATGTAGCCACACACTGAAGCCACGATAAGGCCAATGAGCAGTACGAACAGGATCGAAAGGATCACGAGCGTCACAGTGTGATTCGAGATCTCTGAGACGTGGATAAACAGGTAAAGCAGTGCGCCAATTGGCAGCATAGAGGCCAAAATAACGCCGAGCACGATGTTGAATGGAATATCGCGTTCGGTGATAGGAAGCTCTTCACCGCTCTTACGGCTGCGCGACGAGGCGAGTGAATCCTTGATTCCACGCACAATCGGGCCGATGATCTTGATGAGCGTCCACACAGCGGCAACAGCCATCGCACCTGCGCCAACGAAACGCACGTCGTGGGAGAAAGTCGAGGAAACGACGTCGGCCAGTTCCCCGCCCTTGGGGAGAACCTGCGCAGAGAAGTACGGCAACAACGCTCCGTAGGAAATCAACAGACCCACGATCATTGCAATACCAACCGAAACTCCAACAAGATGTCCAACGCCGATCAGGGCGAGGGACAGGCTGGAGCCGATCATTGTGCCGCCGGAACCGAGGCGGAATGCTGCCGAAATCGAGCCTGCCACGCCTTTCATAGCAGCGAGGAGTGCATAACCTGCGGAAGCGATTGAACCCCAGATGATGACGGCGAGGCCCTTCTTGTTCTCTTCGGTGTTTTCAACGTTTTCGGTGTCGGAACCAACTTTGAGTACTTCAGCTGCGGCAACGCCTTCTGGATAGGGAAGGTCAGAGCCGGTAACGAGGGCGCGACGCAGTGGAATGGAGTACATGACGCCCAAAATTCCACCAAATGCACAGACAGCGGCAGTGGTCCAGTATGGGAAACCACTCCACCAGCCGACCATTACGAGGCCGGGAAGCACGAAGATGATTGCAGAAAGCGTACCCGCCGCGGACGCGATCGTTTGTACAATATTGTTTTCTTGGATGGTATGACCAGCAAATCTGCGAAGAATCGCCATCGAAATAACTGCTGCTGGAATGGAAGTTGCGAACGTCAAGCCCACTTTGAGGCCAAGGTAGACGTTGGCGGCGGTGAATACGAGCGTGATGAGTCCACCGATGATGATGGCACGAAGAGTGAGCTCGCGGATGGATGTAGAGCTTGATACAGCTCCGGTGCGTGAAGCTGGTCTATTACTGGATGACACAGCAAATCCTTTCTCGGTTTGCGCCACATTGTGCGAAAAGTCGTATATGCGAACTAAATCGTATGTGCGAACTTTACGAACTGATAGCGCGATCTCTAAAGCATGTATCTCTGATGGATATATACATGCACAGCCTAATACTAATTACTTGAAAATGCTCAATTTTCGGTGGTTTGTCACAGAAATTGGGTGTAAATCTTATCGTATTGTTGTATAAATATGCGATAATGTGCAGTTCTTACTGTGTGAGGCATCTGTTCTAGCAAACGGATAATAGTTGCACGCATAGCCTGACAACAATTGCCCGCATAGGCGGACAATTCCCGCGCACGTCCTCCTGCAATGAAGTGACCACACAAAGTGGGCTAGCATTGCGTCATACGCAAGCTCGGCACTAACGAATACTTGACCAACGAATAGAGGTAGAAATGCGGCTGTGGTCACTTCACCCTTCGCTGCTTGATCGGCAAGGATTAACGGCGTTATGGCGCGAAGCTTTGTTGGCGCAGGCGGTGTTAGCAGGTAGAACTCGCGGTTACACCAAGCATCCGCAGCTCAACCGTTTTCAAAACTGCCCTGATCCACGCGGCGCTATCGCGCACTACCTCGAAGCCGTCTATCACGACGCCGTGCGTCGCGGTTATAACTATGATCCAACCAGGATCGACGACGTTCCCCGCTACACAACTGCTCTCCCAGTTACGCGTGGGCAGGTTTTGTACGAGCGTGAGCATCTATTTGCAAAATTGCAGCGTAGAAGCCCTGAGTTAGCTACGGATTTCCCATCCGGTATGCCGGCACTCCATCCGAGCTTCTATCTCGTTGAAGGCGATATTGAGCCATGGGAGGTCGTGCAGCGGTAGTGTCTGCCGAGCTCGCTGATACGGCGGCAGTACTGTAGTTTTTCCGCAGTACCGTAGTATTTCCGCGGCATTGCTCCCGATAGCTTTGTAGTAGTGCCTCGGCGCTGTTGACAGTGCTGCGGCAACATTAGCGCAGCTTATAGCACCATCGCCGCAATCCAACCTGCAATGAGCAGCGGAATGTTGTAATGTAAAAAGGTTGGGATAACTGAATCGCGGATATGATCGTGCTGGCCGTCAATATTCAGGCCAGACGTGGGGCCGAGCGTCGAATCAGAGGCAGGCGATCCGGCGTCGCCCAGCGCACCAGCAGTGCCGATAATCGACACGGTAGCGAGCGGCGAAAAGCCCAGACTCACACATAACGGCACGTAAATCGTGGTGATGATCGGCAGGGTCGAGAACGAGGAGCCGATACCCATCGTCACGATGAGTCCTACTAGGAGCATCGCGAAAGCTGCGGCGGCCTTGTTGCCAGAAAACAGCGACGACGCCGTCTCCACCAGCGACGTTACGTCTCCAGTTGCGTTCATAACGGCTGCGAAACCCTGTGCGGAAATCATGATGAAACCGATCATGGCCATCATCTTCATGCCTTGAGTGAAGACGTCGTCCGCCTCGTTCCATTTCACGGCGCCCGTCACCATAAAGACGGACAATCCCACCAAGGCTCCCACGAGCAAGGAATCTGACTTAAAGCCGAAGCTCATCATGATCAGCTGAATTGCAAAAGTTGCAATAATCGCAACCAGTGCAACAATGATCCGGTAACGCGAAACTGGGGTAGCGTCGTCAGGCTGTTGCGAGGTGGTGTGCTGCTGCGAAACGGTGGACGGCGGCGTCGTGCTATTCGCAGCGGGTGCGCTGGTTGCACCGGCGGCGGTAACGTGTGTGGGGGTGGCGGAAGCTGCGGCGTAATTGCGTGGCTTGCGGTATGTAAAGAAGACGGCGATGAGCAGGCCGATAATCATGCCAATCGCGGGTATGCCCATAGCGTGCATGACGTTCACGCCGTCGGTATTAAGACCAGCTGAATTGATGTTTTTGAGCAGAATACCATTGAGGAAGATTGCGCCGAAACCAACTGGTAAGAACATGTAGGTGGTAACCAGACCAAAGGTGATTACGCAGGCTATGAGTCTGCGGTCGATGCGGAGCTGGTCGAAAATCGGAAGCAGAGGCGGGATAAGCAGCGGAATGAACGCGATGTGTACCGGGATCAGGTTCTGACTCATAATCGCCATTGCCAAAATACCTGCGATCATGCCCCATTTCGTGATCAGCGTGGCGCGGTTGAGAGCATGTGTGTGTTGCTCATGCGACTCCGTGGTGGATGCGTGGGCTTCCTTGTTGATCTTGCCAATCAGCCATTGAGCGAGAGCTTCGGGCAGGCCGGAACTGGCAACTGCCATGGCAAATGCGCCGAGCAAGGCGTAACTCAGCGCAATTTTTGCGCCACCCGAAAGGCCATCTTGGAAGGCGAGCATTGTGCCGTCGAAGCCGAGGCCGCCTAATAGCCCGCCCACCAGCGCGCCAATGAACAGGGAAAGTACCACGTGGACGCGCAAAAGAGCGAGTGCGAGCATCACAATCACGGAGATCAAAACGGAATTCATACTCGCATATTAAGCTATCAGGTCACTACCGCGTTCCGGTGGTGTACATAGTGAACACTTGGCACAATGGTTTTATGAGCAAATTGAACTTTCTTCCCACCGGCGAACCATATGTAGCCGATGCCGATCGCTACAGTCACACAGTTGTCGCACGCTGTGGAAATACTGGTTTACAGCTGCCGCGCATCGCTTTGGGACTGTGGCACAACTTTGGTGATGATCGCCCATTCCAGACTCAACGTGAGATTATTCGCAGAGCTTTCGATTTAGGCATCTTCCACTTCGACTTGGCGAATAACTATGGTCCGCCTTTCGGTTCAGCAGAAGAGAATTTTGGCAGGATTCTCGCTAAAGATTTGGCCAAGCACCGCCATGAGCTTATTATTTCCAGCAAGGCGGGCTGGGATATGTGGGAAGGGCCGAATGGCTTTGGCGGCTCGCGCAAGTACTTGCTCAATTCGCTCGATGAGTCCTTGCAGCGCATGGGCTTGGATTACGTGGATATTTTCTATCACCACCGCCCAGATGCCAATACCTCAATTGAGGAATCGATGATGGCGCTGCATGATGCGGTGAAGTCTGGTAAGGCGCTCTACGCAGGTATTTCGAGTTATTCGGCAGCTGCCACGCAGGAAGCGGCGCAGATTATGCGTGAGTTGGGTACGCCTTTAGTGATTCACCAGCCCTCGTATTCGATGCTCAATAGGTGGATCGAAGAGGGTGAGCCATCCCTGCTCGACGTCACAGCCGAGCAGAATATGGGCACGATTGCCTTTACTCCTTTAGCTCAGGGCTTGCTCACGAACCGCTATCTTGATGGAATTCCAGCCGATTCGCGCATCGGTGCTGGAAAGATGAACAAGGAGTTCTTCAATAACAATATTCTTGACCACGTGCGCGAACTCAATAAGATCGCACAGCAGCGTGGCCAGACGCTTGCGCAGATGGCGATTGCATGGATTTTGCGCGATCAAGGACCACGCACTGTTACAACGGCGCTGGTGGGAGCGTCGTCGGTAGCGCAGATGGAAGACTCAGCCGGAGCCTTGGGTAATCTTGACTTTTCCGCCGAAGAACTGCAGGCTATTGACGTGCACGCGGTTGATTCGGGAATCAACCTCTGGTGGGATGCCACGCAATCTCGCGCCTGAAAGCTGGTTAATGAATAAAATTGATGAACTGATCGTTGATAACGCACGCGAGGTGGGGTTATCTACGGCAGATTACATTGTTGTGTTTGATGATCCCTACGGCGATCTTTTTGCCGTAGCGCTTGATGAGATTACGCAGGATCGCAAGCGGCATCTAGTGGTGGGATCGCGCACGATCACGCAGGCCAAAGCGTGTGCGGACTTAGCTGATGAGCTTTTGGTGCGCCAGCGTGTGCATATCAGCGGCATCGATGGCTCGATGCGGCTTGATGAGTTCTTTGCTGGGCTGGCGGCGCTGCGCTCGAGTGTGGGTGACGGCGAGGGCGATAGCGAGAGTAATTGCGAAACTGAAGAGCTTGGCGCTGGCATGAGCGTGCTGGCGATGTCTCATTTGCCGAAAGCCCTGGCGGAACTTGAATATATGGCGACGGCGCTCGCGCTTTTTGGCGGGCGGGTGCAGTTCGTTGCCGGTGCGAACACAAAGCACATGAGCAAGAGCCAAAACCAGGTGCTGGAAAAGGTGCTTGGTGAATGCCGAGCTACGCTGGGTGTGGGCAAATTTCGGTGCTTGGTGAGTGCCGCTGTGGGGAATCGGGCTGATCTGGCTTATCAAGTGCCCAGCAGTGTGAGCGATTACGGCGAAATTTTCGGAGTTGGCGGCGCTTTTGGTGGGCCAAAGATCGACTTTGGTGGAGAGTTCCTTGCCAGCCGTGCAGCTGAGGATATGCAGCGAATAGTTGCTGATCCGCGCCGTGGTTTTGATACGCCGCCGCAAATTGTGGATTTGGGCTGCGGGAACGCTTCGGTTTCTTTACAGGTGTTGAGCCAGCTGCCCACTGCATTAATCTATGCCACTGATATCAGCGCTGATGCGTGCGCATCAGCGCAGCTCACTTTGCACAAGTCGATTGAAGCAGGGAATGTGCAGGTTACGTGGGACGATGCTGGAAGTGAAATTCCTGCTGAGTGGGCTGATTTTGTGCTGCTCAATCCGCCATTTCATGCTGGTACCCGGGTAGATGCCACGATGATTCAAGATCTGCTTGATGCCAGTTGGCGAGTGCTACGGTCAGGTGGAGATTTGTACTTGGTGCACAACTCGTATTTGCGTTACCGACCCGAAGTTGAACGGCGTTTTAGCAAGGTGCGAGAACTCGACCGAAATGCGAAGTTTACTGTGTTGCAAGCGCGTAAATAGCCGAACTTCTTGATTTTTCGGACGTAATTTAGGCGATGGTTGGGGTATCGCGCTTATATAACGCGATACCCCAACCATCGCCTGAGTTAGAGCACCAGTGTCAGATCAGCGTTTCCAGTAGAGTCCTTTTCGCAGGAACTTTGGCTCGGAAGTTACCAAAACGCCGAGATTTCGGAAGATTCCTTCATCCACCGAGCCTAGAATCGTGCTTGTGTGCACGTCGCACCCACGCAAATTAGGCAATTCGGCAAGAGCTCGTCGAGCATCTTCTGAACTACCAGCGGAAACCGACAAAGCAATGAGCACTTCATCCGTATGAAGTCGTGGGTTACGAGACCCGAGATGTTCCGTCTTCAACGCCTGAATCGGCTTGATTGACTGCGGCGATAGCAACTTCACGGAATCGTCAATACCAGCGAGAACTTTCAAAGCATTGAGCAGCATTGCAGCTGAACAGCCTAGTAATGGCGAAGTCTTTCCCGTGACAATCTTCCCATCACCCAGCTCAATCGCCGAAGCAGGAGAGCCAGTTTCCTCAGCCAAATCAACTGCAGCTTTCACCACTCGCCGATCAGCAGTACTCAGCCCAAGTTTGCTCATAATAAGGCTGATACGCTGCGAAACCACTGGCTTCGCGTTCTCGATCTTCTCATCAACGAGCGCCTTGTAATACCGGCGAATAATCTCTTGGCGTGAAGCCTCGCGGGTAACTTCATCATCGCAAATGCACAATCCGGCCATATTTACTCCCATATCGGTGGGGGAGCGATACGGCGACGATCCAGACATCTCAATAAGCAGCGTCGCTAACAGCGGAAAGACTTCAACATCGCGGTTGTAGCTCACAACTTGCTTGCCGTATGCCGCAAGGTGGAACGGATCAATCAAGTTCACGTCGTCCAAATCAGCAGTAGCCGCTTCGTAAGCAACATTCACTGGATGATCGAGCGCCATATTCCAGATCGGAAAAGTCTCAAACTTCGCATAACCTGCTTTAATACCCCGTTTATAGTCGTGATAGACCTGCGAAAGACAGGTGGCGAGTTTGCCCGATCCTGGCCCGGGCGCCGTCACTACGATAAGATCGCGGCTGGTTTGTACGTAGTCATTTTTGCCAAAACCTTCGTCCGATACCACCCGGGTCGATTCGGTTGGGTAACCTGCGATCGTATAGTGCTGCGATACCGTGAGTCCAAGGCGCTCAAGCTTCCGAGTAAATTCCTGTGCGATCTTGCCTTCCTCATCCGCCCTGGTGAGAACGACGTTATTCACCAAGAAACCGCGTTCACGGAACACGTCCACAAGGCGCAAAACGTCGTCTTCATAAGAAATGCCAAGGTCGGCGCGAATCTTTTGCCGCTCCAAATCCATCGCATTCACAACCACAATAATTTCGAGCTCGTCTTTTAGCTGCTCAAGCATCACAATCTTGTTGTCAGGCGTGAAACCAGGCAGTACGCGCGAGGCGTGCATATCGTCAAAGAGCTTGCCGCCCATTTCCAGATAGAGTTTTCCACCTATCTCTTCGCGCCGCGCCGCGATGTGCTCCGACTGCAAGGCGATGTACTTTTCTCTATCAAAACCGATAGCAACCAACACGAGTCCTTCCGTTAAATGTGTGTTGTCAAAATGAGAATCTGCGTGCGCCTCAGCGCTTCACTGCCTGCGCGAAGCTTGCCGTCAATGGGATAATTGGCATCAACAAGCACTGGTAGGCGTGGTAAACGTCAGGCTTTCCTGGCCAGGTAATTCCCGATGGCACATTGTTTCGATCAAGCTCATGAGTCCAGCGGCCAGGAGCTTCGATAATCTTGGCCAGAGCGAAGTCAAGTAGCTCCTCAAAGCGTTCGTTCATGCGGCTCACCAGCTCGGAGTCGCCGGTACTCTCACCGTAAGTTGCAAAGGCGGCAGCTGCGGCAATGCCTTCACACACCGTCCAGTGCATACGCTCGTGTACCACGGGTTCGCCGGTGTACGACGTCGTGTACACAATTCCCGGGGCGCCGTCCACGTCCCAGCCATCAGCGAGTGCCTGATCGTACAACGCCACTGCTACCTGCGGAATTTCCGCAAGCCATGCGTCGTCGGCCTGAATTTCACGCAACTGATCGGCGCTAATGTTTTGTGCCGTAACCCAGAACTGGAGCGCCAATCGCGACCACTCGATCCCGTGACCAGGGGTTATACCGTATGGGCGGAACGGATCTGCCGGTTGATCGATGTTGAAGTCAGGCAGCAAATTCCACTGCGTGTCGAAATGCTCAGGAATGCGCCAGCCCAAGCCCTTTGCCTCGCCGAGCACGAAGTGCAGGATCGAGTATGCCTTGCCGAGCCAGACGAGATCGCCAGTGGCCTCCCAAGCTGCAAGTGAAGCCTCAACGGTGTGCATATTGGCGTTTACGCCGCGGTACGGCTCGTTTTCCGTGAATGCACGATCCCACGATTCGCACGCCAGCCCAACGCTCTCCCAGAAGTATTTTTCGTGTACGTCTTTTGCTGCGGCGAAGAGTTCCTCAGCCCCTTCGATTCCCGCCTGGATGCCCGACGACGCCGCCAACAGCACAAACGCATGAGCGTAAGCTTCTTTTTGGCTACCGCGTTCGCCCAGCGGATCGCCTGACTCAAGCGAAATTGTTGAGAAGAAGCCGTCGTATTCCGAATCGCGGAAATTGGTAAGCAAAGAACGAATACCGTGTTTAGCATAGTCGCGAGCCGAGTCGTCGCCGCGCATATACGCCAAACAGAAGACGTGCGTCATACGGCAGTTGATCCATAGCTGCGCGCCAGCAGCGGCGTCGATACCGCCGTCGGCATCGAGCGTTCCAAATCCTACGTCCACCCGCGATTTACGAGCGAAATCTACAAGAGCCGAGGTTTCGGCATTGAGCCATTCTTTGGTTTCTTCGGTTACGAACATTGCTGATTTCCAATTCCTTAGTGTTGGTTATTTGTGTTTATGACGTGCGACGACGCCGTTTTGACTTGCTGTGCGCAGTAGCGTTGCGATGCGGTTGGGTTGCGGCAGCGTTGCGATGGTGCAAACTCAAGTTTCCACCGCTGCGGCTAGCGTCATGGTGAGCTCGTGCCCTGCTTTTTCGCTCAATAATGCGCCACTAATTCTGTTACGCCCGATTCGTGCGAATCGCGCGCAGCTTCAAGTATTGCTTGGAGATGGAGAGCTTCGCGGGCGTCTACGGTGACTGGTGTGCCATTGTGAACTGCATTGACAAATTCTTCGTGAATATTTGTCCAGCACTCGGCGTGGTCTTGCCCGCGCACATCGAAATGCGCGATGCCTGAATCGGCAAATACTGTTTCGGTGAAATCATCGGCATTCACATCTACTGAGCCAGACAATGCAATCTGGCTACATACGCCGGATTCGTGTTCGGCGGTGATGGTTACGAATCGGCCAGATTGGGCGCGAACTTTCGTCACTTTTCCAAGCGCTGCCGCAGCTAGATTCAGTGCATGTGGCCCCAAATCCATCAAAATCCCGTGGAAATCGTGGCGCCAAGTGCCCGACGGCGGCAAAATACCTCCCTCAAGCAAGCCACCATGAACGTAGTGACCTTGCATGCCCAAAATATCTCCGTTGACTGCAAGAGCTGCTACGTCGTCCAGAAAATCTACTGTTTCGTGATTGTAACGGCGGGTGAAGCATACGATATGTGGGGTGTGGTTTTCCTCAATGGCTTCCACCATGCGCAGCGCTGATGCAAGGTCAGGTGCGAGCGGTTTTTCGAGGATCAGTGCCTTTCCGGCCTGCGCTGCCTCAATAGCGAGCGGAGCTTGCACATGCGGTGGGACTGCAAAATCCACTGCATCACAACAGCTCAGAAGCTCGGCAAAACTCTCGAATGCTTTGACGCCAAATTCGGCTGCGAAACTAGCTGCCTTGTGGCTATCGCGCGCCCAGACGCCCACGAGTTCGGTACCCTCGCCGCTCTGGTGTAGCGGTGCGTGCACGTCATGTGCCCACCAGCCTGCACCAACAAGCCCAACCTTAATCGTCATCGATTTTCCTCCAGTCAAAGAACAACTAGATTCTACCCGAGTCTCGCGGCGTGATGCTATTGGCAATCAGGAAAAGAATACTCAACCACCAAGGGGCTTGCCGCGATACCGCGACACCGCGCGGACGCCGTCGACAGAAAGAAAAATCAGTGCCAACCAGACGATTGCTGTGCCCACCCAGCGTTCGGTAGGCATCGTTTCGTGAAATACGAAGACGGCGATCAGCAGCTGACCGATTGGGCTGAGGTATTGCAGTAAACCGAGAATCCCCAGCGAGAGGCCACGCGAGGCTTGTGCAAACAAGAGCAGCGGGATCACGGTAAGAATTCCCGCGCCCACCAGAAGCAAGAAATGCCCAATCCACGGCTCATTGTGCTGTGACAACGTGTGGAAACGTATCAGAGCGAAACACCAGCGTGCTGTAATAAATCAACAACAGCGGTACCACGGCAGATGTTTCAACTGCCATACCTACCAGCGGCTTTACTCGGTTGGCAACACGCTTTTTCACCAGCGAATACGCACCGAAGCTACCTGCCATAGCCAGCGCGAGCCACGGAAAGCTCTGCATTGCTACGAGCATATAAATCACCGCGAGGGCTCCGAGCGTAACGGCAATTTTCTGCATCCGACTCAGCGTCTCTTTGAGTACGACGACGCCGAGTGCCACCGTAAGCAGCGGATTGATGAAGTACCCGAGCGCGGCGTCCACCGTGCGCCCCGACTGCACAGCGAAAATATAACTCGTCCAGTTCACGACGATGAGCAGCCCAGAGATACACAAGCGCCCAAGTACTGCCCGATCACGAATTGCTGCTCGCAAATTCTGCCACTGACCAGCAATAATAATGGCTACGAGACAGGTGCACATTCCCCATACCGCGCGATGCACAATAACTTCGAGCGAATTTGCGGGTGCTAATAAGCTGAAATAGAGCGGAAATAGTCCCCAGAGAAAATACGCACCTACGCCGCTTGCCCATGCCTGAGCCGAGCCAAGTTCATTGCTACGTTCACTGCCGAGTTCGTTACTACGTTCGTGTCCCTGAAAATCCGCCACAATGCCATCGTATCGACGCCGCACTGGCGAGCAAGAATCCGAACCTTAAATGTGGCGAGATAGCCAGCTTTCCAGATCTGCAAAGACTTCGGCTTTATTGAGCTCGTTAAATATCTCGTGGCGGGCATCCGCGTAGATATGCGTTTCAATATCGCGTTGTCCATGCCGAGTGTATAGCCGTGCGATGGTACGCACTGCTTGTGCACCACCGAAAGGGTCAACCTCACCCGAGGCAATGTACAACGGCACCTGCGCAGGTAGTTCGAACGCGGCGTCGGTATTCACGGCTTTGAGCGCTCCCAAAATCTGTGTGAAAAAGATATTCGGCGGCGTATAGCCACAGAGCGGATCGGCGACGTACGCATCTACCTCGCGAGAATCGCGTGAGAGCCATTCAAATGGCGTGCGATGCCCGAAGCCACGGTTGTACGGGCCGAAAGACGCCGTGCTGAGCAGCTTAGCTTCTCGCATCGGCAGAGTTTTACCGAGCACCCGCGCGAGGGCGAAACCGGCGTCGCCAATGCCTTTTGGCCACAGACCTGTGCCAATGATTGCTGCTCCTGCCAGACCATCGGCATATTTTGCCAGGTAGGAGCGCAAGAGAAGCGAGCCCATCGAATGTCCAATGAAAAAATAGGGAAGATCGGGATAGATGGTTTGTGCGTAGTGACGAACGCTGTGAAGATCGTCGACGACGGTATCCCACGTAGCGCCGTCGCCAAAGTAGCCGAGGGTATCCGAATCTGACCGTGAATAGCCATGGCCACGATGATCTGCGCCAACTACTGTAATTCCATGCGTATTGAGGAACTTTGCCAGGGCATCATAACGTTGCAAGTATTCCGCCATGCCGTGCGAAATTTGTACCACTGCCCGAGGGGTGGGCTGAGGGGACGCCGAAGCCGATGCGTCGCTAACGGGCCAGTGATAAAAGGCAAGCGTTGCGCCATCGATAACTAGTGGTTTACTCATTGCAGGTGTACTCATTGAGGCTTCCTTTGCTTTGCATCCAGTTGCCCATATGATACCTGATTATTAGCGCCGCCACTGTGGCGAGGTAATCCGCGCAATCTCTCGCGCGTCATTACGTAATTAGTTACGCAATCGGTAATTATCCGTGTGTGACCACTACCGTGCCCAGCGGTGCCCAATCGTATAGCCACTTCGCATGGCTAGTTGGCGTGTTTACACAGCCGTGTGAATCGGCATAGCCAAAGCGAGAACGCCAATATGCTGCGTGAATAGCGTATGGACCTTTGAAGAACATCACCCATTCGACATCTGGAGTTTCGTACTTCGTGCCATCAACGTTCTCACCCCTCATTGTTTTACTTGGGTATTTACGGTCGATAGCAAAAGTGCCGACCACCGTAGGAGTCGCTGATGCGCCATTGACGATTGGAATTGGTCCGCGCACGGCTACCGTTCCTTCGTAAGCCGTCATGGTGTGAGTTGAGAGGTTTACGTCGATCCACTTCTCATTACCCGTAGGGGTGTAGGCAAGCGGATTACCTGCGGCATCAACGATCTTGTCTTCCCATTTAAGTTCAGCAGTTGCCACCTGGAAGGTTTCGTTGGTGGGCGCGTTCTTGCTCATATTCGCGGTAATAGCATTGGCAATCGCGTCAATATTTCCGACCGTCGTAGCTGCAACTGCTTGGCGGCGCACGATCGTTACTTCGCCGCGAGTGTTGAGATAACGCAGACCTTTCACGCCGTCTTTCGCTAGCGGAGCGGCTGCCTGTGTTACCCAAGCCTTAACGGCGTCGGGATTGATTTTTGCCTGACCAGAGGTCACATCAACCCAGGTCACTTTGGTTTCCATAGGAACCGCGATGGTTTCTTTGCCGGTGTTGACCGTGACATCGGTTTTAGCCAGTGTTTGTGCGGCATCAGCTAGCGGCTTGAGTGATTCGTCTGATACAGCAGGCGCTACATCTGCCAGCTTCAAAGAAAGTTGCATACCTTTTTGTGCACGGATCATGTCCAATGCGCCTTTTTTGAGGTCTGCCGGATTCACGCCAGTTCCTTTTACGCCCGGCTTGACTTCAAAGTGATCGCCCGAGGCGACGACGCTCGGCTCAACTGGTGCTTTCGCCGTCGTCTTCCCCTCCGTCAGGGAGTGCGCGAACGTAGCGAGAGTGGATTCATTGGTTGAAACTTTGGGTTCAATCGTGGTGGTGGAAAAAGGAGCGGTGAAGTAGCTCTTCCACGAGGAATTAGCGGCTAGAGCGGCATCAGCAGTTCCTTGTGCGTCGATAGTTATGCCCAGATCGTGCAAGTTGGCTTTGCGAGGATTGATGTCAGATCCCATGAGACTCAGGGATTCCTCTTTTGCCACAGTGTTGAGCTGTGAAGCGATCTGTTCGGCCGTCATGCCCGTAACCGACACGTCGCCCACTTTGGTGCCTGGAAGCGCTTTGTGCCCTGCCGCAAAGTATGCAATATATATGCCAATAGCGAGCGCTATCGCCGCAAAAACACCAACAACACTCCAAGTGATTAAACGCTTCTTTGACATTTACAACGGATCCTATGTCTCAAAATAACTATCGAGTTGAATCATAAACCCAATCGCAGAAATTAGCGTGTTAAAAATTCACATTTTCTGTAATGGGGTGCACTGCACAATTATCGCACGATGCTTGGCGTTTTCGGGCGTATTGCACTGGGTGTATCGGGCGGTTAGAGGTCTTCGGAGTCTTAACGCTGTCTGAGAGTTAGACGCCAAAGAGTCGTTCTTGTTCGCGTTCAATAATCGAGTGGGCGAGTTGCGCTTCGCTCGGTGGGGCAACCACAGCTTCAGACTCGAGAGCTTCGCTTGAGCTCTGTGCCAGCAAAGATACTTTCGCAAAGCTTTCAAAAAGCTCTGATTTGCGGTGAAGTACTGCGAAGAGACGCTCGTCCACTCCTTCTTCGGTGATAAGTCGGTGGACCTGCACTGATTCTAGCTGCCCCATGCGATGTGCACGCGCGATAGCTTGCCATTCGGTAGTTGGTTTGAGCTGCGGCTCGCAGATAATTACCACCGAGGCACTTTGGATATTGAGCCCAACGCCACCTGCCATGATCTGTGCCAAGAGCACTGCGCCCGGCTCGGCATTCGAGAAATCGTCCACCATTTCTTGGCGCTTCATGGAAGAAACTGAGCCGGTAAGTGGCCCAAAAGCCTGCGGAAACTCCTCGCGTAGGCGATTCATCGCAGTTAAGAAGTACGAGTAGATAATTACGCGATGTCCGTTTTCCTTAGCTTCCTCGACGATCTGGCGTAAACGCTCAACTTTCGTGGAATCCGAGCTCAACATCGCCGCTTGCCGCATCGCCATGAAGTTACCGTCGCGAACAGCATTTTCATAGATCTCGCGGTCACCTTTGCTCAACGGCAACCAGTCCTCTATCTCAACGAGCTCGGGAAGTTCACTCAAAACGTCCTCTTGATTGCGGCGCAAATAGGCAGGAGCAACTTGCTTACGGAAGCGCTTTGGCAATACGGAAGATTGAACGGCGAGGTCAGGGCGAATATAGCGGATCAGATTTCTAAATTCGTCGATCCGATTTTCCATCGGGGTGCCGGTGAGAAGCACAGCGTATCGTGCCTGTGCCACTAGGCGTGCGGTGCGTTGGGAGCGCTTGGCCTCTGGGTTCTTGATGTAATGTGCTTCGTCTACCACAGTGCAAATAACATCGGTGTTCCTATCGCGCACGAATCCCTCAAACCATGACAGTGTTTCGAATGTCGTCACAGCCACGCCGCCATGTTCGCGCCACAGCAGCGCTTCGTCACGTTTGTCCGCTCCGTGGATTCGGTATCCGCGCAGCTCAGTTTTCGCCTCGATTTCGCGCAACCAGTTGGTGACGACGGCTGCTGGACACACCACAATCGAATGACGTTTACCCTGCGCATATAGGTGGGCGAGCACTGCTAGGGCTTCGAGAGTTTTACCCAAGCCCATTTCATCGCCCAGCACTACTTTCCCTTGCGAGAGCGCAAAACGCGCTCCAAATTTCTGATATCCACGCAGGTTAGCAGTGAGCAAATCGGTGTCAATTTGTGTCTCTTGCACCTTCATAACGATCTCTTCGGGAAGTTCACCGCGAATCTTTTTGGAATCAGAGGTGAGAATGCCCAGTTCAGCCATGAGTGCGTAGGTTTGCGCAGGTTGGCGGGCGAAACGTGCCCACACGTCGTCGTCGGAAAATTCGGGCAGCTCACCTAGGCCTGTATATTGCGCTGCCAGCTCTCGGCACTCGCGCACGAGACCCACGAAATCGGTGGCAGGACGGCCGCGCCCTACCACGATGAGCTGAGACGCGTTACCAGACACGTGGTAAGCGCGCGCTTTTATAGCAGCGGCGAAACTCAGCGCCTGCTTATGCCCGATGGATTCGTGAGCTGCTTGCCAGGTGTAAATAGAGCGCAGAAGATTCGTTTGTGCCTCGGTGCGATTGGCGACGTCGATGCGCACGGGAGTTTCTTCGAGAATCGCGGTGTTGAGTGCGCGCGTTGCGCTCACGATGTTCGACGCCGTTGCCTCGCCAATGCCTTGAACCTCGCCGACTTTCCAGCGCAGATCCATGAGCTGGCCAACCGTGGTAAGCGCATTTTCTTTGAGCACAGAAATCTTGAGGCGTTCGCGGCTAACATCTTTGAGGTATTCAATGCCGAGGCTGCGGACGCGGTCGATAGCAGCAGTTTCGCGTAGTTCATGCGAGATTTTGAGGCTGGTGGTGCGCAGTTGGTTGAGATCGCGCGCTAGGGCATCCAGTTTGTTCACTATTGCAGAGAGATCAGCGAACTCGCTTTGGTCGAGATTGATGACGTCGAGTTCTGCCACATTTTCTTCGTCGAGAGTGAGCAGTTCGCGCAGTGCATATTTTGGATCGAGAGCGTCAGCTAGCGAAGCATTTGGAGCTGCTGTGCGCAGCTCTTGGGTGTGTTCGAGTGAAGTATCGAAGCCAATTTCCACGCCTTTGGCATAGAGATCAATTAAGAATTGGGCGGCTTTCTCAGCTTGGGTGCGCATGCGCGGATTGAGAATACCTGGAGAATCAGAATCGAGAGGTGCTGAATCTCGGTGTGCGCGCACGCCAGAGTCGAGCACAAGACGCCCAAAATTCTGATGTTCCATGCTGGGAAATTCGGTAGTGCTGTAGCGTTCGCGCACTCCGAGCAGTGGATTTACCGATTCCGGCAAGGGGAGGAGCGTCCAGCGCGGCTCAGAATAGGGGATATTAATGGCGGTGTTGAGCAGCTTTCGGCCTGCGATTCGGTGCTCGCGCAGAATTTGGGCAAGCAAATTGCGCTGCTGTTGCAGCGTACTGATCCATGTTCCAACTGCAGATCGGCAGCTTTGGAATTGCGCAAAATCGAAACTAGCCATCTTGACTAGTTTAATCGTAAATCGGTCAAGAGGGGGAACTTGGAATTTGTGGCAAGGGAAACGTTAAGCCTTAATGTAGCCGTATCCCTCTTGTTGGAGCTTGGCGATTTCCACGATTCCGGCAGGCACGATTTCCACGTAGTCGGGGATAAGTTCTGCCTTGACTTGCCGCTCGTTCATAGCGATTTCGCAGATCACGAAACGTACGCCTTCGTCGTGAAGCTCTTTGATTTTGGCGAAACGCATTGGATCTGAATCGAGCTGAGAGAATGAGCGAATTGCTCCGCCATTGGCTACCACCACGGCTTTTCCGCCTTGGGTGGAGCGTACAAGATTGCGCACCGAGCGGATCGTGAACGGCCAGCGGTCGTTTTCGTTCACGTGAAAGACGATTTTGAGATCAGACATTCGAAGTACTCCTTATATCTTGCGGTTGTTTGTGGCTCACACGTCATTGCTGAGCTGTAAACCGCGGCGCGAATGCGTCTGGAATAAAGGATACTCTTTTTCGGGACCTTGGTCACTATATGAGATAAAGATTCACGCGATTAGAGGAATTTTCTCAAACATTGCCCGCCAGAATGAAAAAGAGTGCACAATAGGACTTATGACTGAAACCATAAGTTCTAAAAACTCCGCTGCGAAGTTTTTGAAGCTCGATGAGCGCGGTCGTCGAGCCCTTGAATCTCTTGCTCCGCGCCTTCAAGAGCTTTGCTCTGTCAATCCTGAATCCGTGCCCGTGATGGAAGCCAAAACCTCCGCATTGACTGATTCGGTGATTGCCGAACTTCCGGTTATCAAAGGTGAAGATCTTGAATCGGTATTTTCGCGCGCCCGCAAAGTTGCCAAAGCCTGGGTTGCTACCGATATTCGTGAGCGCAAGCGATTGGTGCTCGCCTTCGTCGATACCGTCTTGGCGAATCGCGACGCTATCCTCGACGTGATCCAATGGGAGAACGGGAAAAGCCGCGGCTCGGCGTTCGAAGAAGTGTACGACGTCGTACTGAACTCTCGTTTCTACGCGAAACACGCAGCGAAAATGCTTCGATCAAAGCGTGTACCAGGTGCGATGCCGGGATTGACGCATACGCAGATCAACTACATTCCTAAAGGAGTAGTAGGCATTATTTCGCCGTGGAATTACCCGTTTAACCTCGCTGCATCTGACGCAATCGCGGCAATCATGGCTGGAAATGCCATCGTGCTCAAACCTGATTCGCAGACGCCGTTTTCCGCGTTGGTGGTGAAGTCGCTGATGGAGCGGGCTGGGTTGCCGAAGGACCTTTTCCAGGTGGTGATTGGCGCTGGTCGTGAGCTGGGCACGCCGATGATTGAGTTGTCGAACTACATGATGTTCACTGGTTCCTCGGCAACTGGACGTTCGATTGCTGAGCGTGCTGGTAAGAATTTGATCGGATGTTCGGCGGAGTTGGGTGGCAAGAATGCCATGATTATTCGGGCGGACGCGCCGATTGACCGCGCCGTCGCTGGTGCGGTGAAAGCGTGTTTTTCGTCGTCGGGGCAGCTTTGTATCTCGATAGAGCGCCTGTTTGTGCATCGTGATATTTGGGATGAGTTCGTGCCGAAGTTTGTGGCGCAAGTGAAGAAAATGAACCTCGACGCCTCGATGGATTGGAAAGCTGATATTGGACCGCTTATCAACGATTCTCAGGTGGAGAAAGTTACGGAGCATATCAACGACGCCGTTGCCAAGGGTGCGAAAGTGCTGGCAGGTGGCCGTTTGGTTCCGGAAGTTTCCAAACGTGCATTCTTGCCTACGGTATTAGAAGGTGTTACGCCCGATATGCAAGTTTTCGGTGAGGAGACGTTTGGGCCTTTGGTGTCTTTGTATAAGTTTGATACTGACGAACAGGCCTTAAGTCTCGTAAATGACACTAATTACGGACTCAATTCGGCAATTTGGTCTGGCGATGTGAAGATTGCTCAGTCAATGGCATTACGTGTAGAAGCCGGTACCGTTAATATTAATGATGGGTACGCCGCAGCGTGGGGGTCAATCCATGCACCGAGTGGTGGCTTCAAAGATTCCGGTCTGAGCCATCGCCACGGAGAGGAAGGCATCGTCAAGTACACGGACGTGCAGACGGTTGCCACACAGCGTCTCATGCCCATCGGTGCGCCCAAGTTACTTGGGGAGAAAGTGTGGGCAAACCTCCTGCATAGCTACCTCAAGGTGCAGCAAAGGTTTGATCTCTAAGGAGAAAGAAATGTTTAGCAGGCCAACTAAAGTACCGATCAAAGGTGCGGTAGTGCTCATTACTGGTGCGGGATCTGGAATCGGGCGTCTGATGGCACGCGGTGCAGCCGAACGTGGAGCCAAGGGCGTTGTTGTGTGGGCGCATAAAGAGCGCGATGCACAGGCGGTAGCACAAGAGATAAAGGCTCTGTATCCGCTCGTCACGGTCAGTGCTTTTTCGGTGGATGTTACTGACTCACAGCGTGTGAAGGAAGTTGCGGCTGCATCACTCGCGGAGCAGGGCAGGGTTGATATTCTCATCAACAATGCTGGTATCGTGACCGGCAAGGATTTCCTTGACATTACCGACGACGAAGTGCAGCGCACTCTCGAAGTGAACACGATTTCGCACTTCAAGACGGTGCGCGAGTTCTTGCCAAGAATGCTCGAGCGTGATCGCGGTTCAATCGTGACGGTTGCATCGGCGGCAGGATTAGTTGGCGTGTCAAAACAGTCTGATTACAACGCCTCGAAGTTTGGTGCGGTTGGTTTTGCGCAGTCGCTGCGCGCTGAATTGCGCTACAAGAAGTCGAATGTACACACCCTGTTGTACTGCCCGTATTACATTTCAACCGGAATGTTTGACGGGGTAAAGACGAAGTTTCCACTGCTCCTGCCGATCCTCAGGCCGGAGAAAGTGGCAAAGCAAGTGCTTGATGCAATCGAAGCTGGAACCCAGATGAAAGTTGCTCCGCCTATCGTGCGGCTGGTGCAGCTCATGCAACCTTTCCCGGTTCCGTTTGTGGACGAAGTTCTCCAATTCTTCGGCATTAACTCCACGATGGACGAGTTCAAGGGCAAGAAGCCGCGGCCAGCCTGACGAGCGTTTTTCGCTAGTTTTCCCGAGTTTATCGGGAGTGCTTTATTGGGGTGCTTGGATTTCGCGTATGCTGAAATCCAAGCACTTTCCTTTTGATTCAAGGTTCTAAGGCGGCATTGATGATTATTTTGGCTGGTACTCCTCTTGGTAACGACGGCGACGCTTCGCCGCGTTTGCGTGAGAGCCTCGAAAGCGCTGATCTTATTGCTGCTGAGGACACGCGGCGTCTGTTAAACCTAGTGGGGCGACTCGGTGTGGCGATCCACGCGCCCGTTGTGCCTTATCACGACCATAATGAAGCGCAAAAAGCTCCCGATCTGATTGCAGCGGCTCAAGCTGGGAAAACTGTGGTGATGGTTTCGGATGCAGGTATGCCGTCTGTGTCCGATCCGGGTTATCGTCTCGTTTCGATGGCGGCAGACGCCGGTATGCCGGTTACCGTGGTGCCAGGGCCTTCTGCCGTGCTCACCGCCTTGGCCGTATCTGGGCTTGCGTCGGATCGTTTTACTTTTGAGGGGTTTGTGCCGCGCAAGGACGGCGAGCGGAAGGCAATTCTGCAAGACCTGGCTCGTGAGCAGCGAACAATGGTTTTCTTTGAATCGCCGCGGCGTCTGGGGCAGACGCTATGCGCGATGTGTGAGGTATTCGGTGCGGATCGAAAAGCTGCTGTTTGCCGAGAACTCACGAAGGTGCATGAAGAAGTGCGGCGCGGGACTTTGGGTGAGCTTGCGGAATGGGCGAAGGGCGGAGTACTCGGAGAGATTTGCCTGGTGATTGAGGGTATCGCGAATGATGGCAGTGATGTGGCAGCGCAGCATGTCGATGAGGTGCTTGCCTTGGCTGAGCGTGGCTTGCGCTTGAAAGACGCAGCGGCTCATGTGGCAGAGCGTGAGAAATTGCGTAAGAATGAGCTCTACCGATTGGCAATTAGATTAGGGAAGCATGAGTAAATTAGATATTTTTGGATCGAAGAAAGCATGGCCATTAAGGGCTGCTTTCCTCGTATTTTGGCTGATGATTTTCGCATTTGGTGGCATGGCGCAGGGCAAGATTTCAACTGTGACTACCAACGATCAAGCTACGTTCCTTCCGCTCTCAGCAGAGTCCACATTGGCGGCGAAAGCGGCGAAAGATTTTCTTAAAGAGGAGTCGGTGCCGCTGCTCATTGTGGCTGTGAACAAGTCTGACGAGAAAATTTCACCCGAGAGCTTCGCGCAGGTGCGCACCGAAGCTCAAAAATTGGGCGACTTGAAGGTTACTGGATCCCAGACTTTAGCGGACCTGAGCGAGGGCGCGATCGTAGCGATCCCGAACCCAAAGCAGGACGCCGTGCTCCTGCCGGTTCTTTTGGATAAAACGAAGGTTAGCCAGCTCAACGATGCCGGAAAGATGAAGCTCGGCGAAGTGGTCAATAATCTGCGCAAGCATTTTGAGATCACTGGGAACGATCTCAGCCTTGATTTCTATGTGACTGGTCCGGCGGGAATTGCTTCCGATATCGGTAGTGCATTCGCGGGAATCGATCTAACGTTGCTGCTGGTGGCGTTGACTTTGGTGTTCGTGATTCTGCTCGTGGTTTATCGGTCGCTTTTGCTACCTGTCGCCGTGTTGTTCACTGCAATTACTGCGCTGTGTGGTGCTGTACTGGTGGTTTACCAACTGGCGAAAGCTGACGTTTTCACGGTGAATGGACAAACTCAGGGCATTTTGGCGATTTTGGTGGTGGGAGCTACCACTGATTACTGCCTCTTGTTGATTGCGCGATACCGCGAAGAGCTGGGCGTACGTGAGTTGCCTCGGGAGGCTATTGGTGCCGCTATTCGTGGCACGTGGGAGCCAATTCTCGCTTCTGGCGGCACGGTGATCGCTGGCTTGCTTACGTTACTATTGTCGGATTTGTCGTCAACGTCGTCGCTCGGGCCAATTGCCTCAATTGGCATCGTATTTGCGATGCTTGCTGCGTTAACCTTGCTTCCGGGAATTTTATTGTTGCCGGGTAAGCATGCGCGGGTGATGTTCTGGCCGGCAAAGATCAAACATTCTGCCAGCTCATCCGTGATCACCGAGCATACATTGGCGGATGCCGACGGTGTTGTGGCTGCGAATCATCCGTTCTGGCACAAGATCTCGGTGTTCGTGAGTCGCCACGGGAGGATCGTTTGGATCGGCTCTCTGGCATTCTTGCTGGCATTCGCGGCTTTTGCGCCGTCGTTCAAAGCAAATGGAGTCTCTGCCTTTGATACCTTCATGAACAAAACTGAATCAGTTGAAGGCTTTAAGGTGCTGGAGGATAAATTTGCGCTCGGCTCGAGCCAACCTACGACTGTGGTGGTCAAGGAAGCTAAATATAAGGAAGCGATTGAACGCATCTCGGCGATTGAGGGTGTTTCTGGCGTTGTTCCACAGTCAGACACTCCAACCCAACCAGGCAGACCAGCTGCGCCAAATATCGTGCCGACTGTGGTTGACGCACGTGTGCTACTCAACGTCACAACCACGATGCCTGCGGAAGACGCCGGTGCTGCCGTCGTCGTCGAAAAGATACGTTCCGAAGTGCATGGCATCGATGCGCAGGCGCTAGTGGGTGGACCTGCTGCTCAAACGCTCGATACGCAGACGACGGCGCGTGCTGATTTCGTCAAAATTGTGCCAGTGGTGCTAGTGGTTATTCTCCTTATGCTCATGTTGCTTTTGCGTGCGGTGGTTGCGCCGGTGTTAATTTTGGTGGCGAATATCGTATCGTTTGCAAGTGCTATGGGCTTGTGTGCGTTGCTGTTTAACCATGTTTTTGGATTCCCTGGTTCGGATGCGTCGGTGCCGATCTACGCTTTCGTGTTCCTTGTGGCCTTGGGCATCGACTATACGATATTCCTGATGTCACGGGTGCGCGAAGAATCTCGCCGTTATGGCACTGAAGTGGGCGTGCGTCATGGTGTGGCTGTGACCGGTGGAGTGATTACCTCAGCTGGCGTGGTGTTGGCTGCTACTTTTGCGGCGCTGGTTGTAGTGCCTTTGCTCTTTATGGTGCAGCTGGCCGTGATCGTGGCTTTGGGTATCGTGATCGACACGTTCATTGTGCGGTCGTTGCTGGTGCCTGGTGTGGTGTTGGAATTTGGCGATCGGGTGTGGTGGCCGTCGAAGCTCAACGAGCGGGCGAGCGATAATATGCGGTAAAACGTTGTCACGCTGTGGTTGGTTTTAACGGGGGGCGGCTCGCCTCGAGCCGCCCCCCCGTTAACTATGTAAATAATGTTTGCTATTTCTTTGATTATTCAATTAGGATTCAAGAAGATTTTATTTATTTAATAGCCATAGCTATGGCTATATCGGAGTGGGGTTGGTCGGATGAGGAGGTTGCGTGATGCGAGCCTGGCTTTGGCTGTGATCGTTTTGGTTATGACCGTGGTCGGCTTTCGGGGATTTGTAACTGCGCCGAGCGCTTTTGCTGCTGATCCAACCGTTGATATTGCTGCGCAGTTGGTGGGTAAGTCCAGTGAGTATAAAGGCAAACCTTTTACGTATGACCTTACTGTCTCGAATGTGGGTGCTACCGACGCTAGTGGCTCTACCTTTACTTTCATAGCTGGTAGTGGTTCGACAGGGGTAAAGATTGTGTGCTCCAGTGCTACGAGCGGAGCTGTGTGTCCTACGAACCTTGCAGTGTCGGGTTTGAATGCCACCGGCACGGTAGGTACTTTTCCTGCTGGTGGACAGATTCATCTCACTGTAACTGGCTATTATGGTTATGGTTCGAGTGCTACTGCAACACTTTCTGTGAATCCTCCTTCTGGTTCTACTGACACAAACCCTGCTTCAAATAACGTTTCACAGCAGACGGCGTTGTCTGGTGATGCAATTGTATCTGTAACAAAGACGCAGGATAAAGCGAGTGTTGCTTCTGGTGAGGCTCGTACGTATACGGTGACTTATCGTAACGATGGACCTGCGGACATGAATGGTGTGATGCTTAATGATGTTTATGTGCGTGCGATGGGTTCGACATCGACGTCCCTAGATTCGTTCTTATGTTCTGCTACTGGTGGAGCGGTGTGCCCAACTTTGTCAAGTTCGTTGCCATATAGAGCAGTAAGCGGCAATTATTTCTATCCTCATTACGCTTTCGGCCCTTCGAGTGGTCTAACAGTTAATTTGCCTGCCGGTTCGTCGTTGACGTTTACGATGGCAATCACTGAAATTATTCCGTGTACGACTCAGACCACGCTCGATACTTTGAATCAAGTTTCTATGCAAAATTTTCCATCTGGATTGACGGTTAGAAACAGTAGTGGGACGGTCGTCACTAGTACTGAAACGGCTACTGTAACTGGGACGTTCACGGGGGTGCCTTCCTGTCCTGTCGCTACGGTTGCAGTTTCGAAGACTCAAGATAAGTTGAGTGTTGCGTCTGGCGAGGCGCGTAAATATACGGTCACATACCGTAATGATGGACCTACCGATCTGCGTGGTGTTTATGTTGATGATGTTTATTCGCGTGCAACAGGATCTACATCGATTTCTCTTGATTCAATCTCATGCTTGGCAACCGGAGCGGCAGTGTGTCCGACTTTGACCCGGTCGTTACCGTATACAAATACTACCGGATCGTATTTTTATCCCTATTACGCATACAGCCCTTTCAATAGGATAACCGTTGATTTACCTGCTGGTTCGTCGTTAACGTTTACAATGACCATAACTGAGGTTGTGCAGTGTTCTGTGCAACCTACACTTAATGTTGCCAATCATGCATCGTTGTATAACTTCTCTAATAACGTGACGGTGAAAAACTTAAGTGGGACCGTCGTCACTAATGATGTAGCTATCGTGACTGGAACGATCTCAGGTCTACCTGCCTGTCCGACAGCTACGGTATCCGTGTTAAAAACCCAGGATAAAGCTACTATCACGTCTGGTGAAGCGCGTAAGTATACGATCACGTACCGTAATGATGGACCGACAGATTTGCGTGGCGTAAAACTTGGAGATTTTTATGTGCGTGGAACGGGTTCTGCGTCGATTTCTCTTGATTCGATCTCATGTTCGGCTAATGGGGCAGCTGTGTGCCCGAATGTTATAAGACCTTTGCCGTACACAAGCACTACCGGATTGTATTTTTATCCTTACTATGTTTACGATCCTTCTAATGCGGTAACGGTTGATTTGCCTGCTGGTTCGTCGTTGCAGTTCACGGTGGTAATTACTGAGAACTTAGCTTGTTCCACACAAGCTAGTGTGAATGTTGTTAATCAGGCTTCTCTATATAATTTCCCTTATGGTGTGACGGTCAAAAATGCTGGTGGAAACGTTACTAATAACGAAGTAGCTACTGTAAGTGGCACAATTGACACGTCTAAGATCGTCGACGTTTCAACCATCACGGCGATATCGAATCCCAATCCGAAGCCTCTTGGTGCTTTGACGACCACGTCTACTATTTCTAACTCCTGCCACACGGCTACGAATGTTCCGGTAACTGTCAAGTTGCCAGAGAATGGATTTTTAGCCCCGCAGCCTGCTACGCCTACCTGCACGGCTTCGGGTGGTGCTACCTGCCCAGCCGATCTGCGGTTTGATGCGGCAACGAATTCGATTCTTGGAACTGTAGGTTCTATTCCTGCTGGTGGAAACGTAGTGTTGAGCCTGCTCGGAACTGCGGGAGTTATTCCACCTACTACTGCCTCGTATAAAATCACGAGCACCGCTCCTGCGGCCAACGACACAATTCCTACTGTTGGTACGTTGAATGAGTCGAATGCTACGTTTGCTTATTCGAATGTGCAGTCTCCGGTGACGGCGAAGGTGACTGTGTCTGGTGGTCCTGCTGGTGGTTGGTCTGGTTCGATGGCTGGCACTTTGGTGTGCCAGAATCAGGGGTCTTTTCCGTTTACGTTGAGTGTGGTTAATGGTGTTTCTGCTGTGACGTCGGTGGTTGCGGCGTTATGGGAGCATGATACGTGTACCGCTACGTTGACGAGGCCTGATCCTCCTGCAGGCTATTCGTGGGGCGATTGGACTGCAGGCCCGAGCTTTACCCGCACCGATATCGTTGGTGCTCAGCAGTTCGATTTTGCCACGAGTCTAGTTTCAGACACTGTTCCCTATATCCCACAGCTTCCGTTTACGGGCGGTCGATCAGCGGTATCGTTCACAATCACAGGTCTATCTCTGCTCGGACTTAGCCTCATATTTATTGTTTGGAGGCGCCGAAAAGTAATCAGTTAACAAGCGTTGGCTGCCCCTTTTCGCGCATTCGCGAATGAATTTCCGCAGCAAATAAACCCATAACTTTCAAAAAATTATTAATTCAATTAACTTCAATAGAAAGACAGCTCATGAAAATGAACTTCAAAGCGCGGCTCGCTGCTGTGCTAGGCATAGTTGCCGTTGGCGCGGCATCGCTGGTCGGCGTGAGTACAGCCGAAGCGAACGCAGCTAATATCCAAAATGCTCGCACCATATTTGCGCAGCCTACCGATACTACATCAGCCACAACGACCACTGCAGCTATCGACAATAGCCGCAATGGAACGTCGTCGTTAACCATCCACAAATACGCGGCCGATTCTGCAAATCCGGCTCAAGGCCAGCCAGGAACTGGTGCGCAGATTGGCGATCCTAGTACGCTAGGAAAACCATTACAGGGCGTGCAGTTCCGGGTAACCCGAGTTGACAGCAAGAGCGGCACCCCAATCGATCTCGCCACCAATGCAGGTTGGGATGCGATCCGCGAACTCAACGGTATGCCGGTAGCAACGGCAGTTTCCACCGTTAAAGCTGCGCCGTATGTGTTGGGTTCATCTTCAGTGGTAACGACTGATGTTCAAGGTGTTGCTTCACTCGCCAACCAAAATTTTGGTCTTTACCTTGTTGAAGAAATTGCACCGGGCAACAACAACATCACTGCGCCAGTGCAGCCATTCTTGGTAACGCTACCACTCGGTAACGGCACTTCTTGGAACTATGACGTGCACGTCTACCCGAAGAACACTCTTGGCAAAGAAATTACAAAGGTAGTGTCCGAACCAGTTGCCACAGCAAATGGTCCGCAAGTTACCTGGACGATCGATTCTCCAATTCCAGCTTCGGCCTCCTACAACAAGGCTCAGGTTGTTGATCAACTCGATCCACGTTTGACCTACGTTGACGGAACGGTGCAGGTGGCTGTTATTGATGCAGGTGGCACACGCAATGCGCTTTCTGCAGGTGATTTCACGGCCAATATTAGTGGGCAAACGCTTACGGTGGATCTCACGTCGTCAGGTTTGTCTAAGATGGTTTCCGGTGGTCGTCTCGTAATTGACTTTGGAACAATCGTCAGCGGTGCGGGTGCTATTCCAAACACGGCTACGTCGTATATAAACAACTCAGCGTTCGAGTTGTCGCCAACTGATCCGAATAATCCTGATAATCCAAATCCGAGTGTTCCAGTCGTGTTTATGGGAACGTTGAAAATCGTCAAAGTTGATGCCAAAAATAATGCTCTAGCACTCTCTGGTGCGCAATTTGGCATCTACCCTTCGGACTTTGACGCTGCAAATAACACTAACGCTATCGGCACTTACACAACAGATGCACAAGGAAACATTGTTGCAATTTTGTACATTGGTCAGTCGGACATTAATGGCAACACGCCAGCCTCGCGCACCTTCTTTGTAAAAGAGCTTCAAGCTCCAGTGGGTTATGTACTAGATCCGACAGTACGATCTATCATCTTGGATACTACCAATACCGTGAATCAACCGGTAGTGTTGAATATCACCAACGAGCAGGAATTCATTCCAGGGCTTCCGCTGACTGGTAGCCAAGGAACCGTGCTGATGATCGTTGTGGGAACCTTGCTTGTGGCTTCTGGCGTTGGATTCGCAATGTATGGCAAGCGTCGCAAGACAGCAGCTAACGCTCAACCTGAAGAGTGAGTGATGTGCGGAGCCGTTAGGTGCACATGCGGCTACGGTTCTTCGCTCTTGCTTAAGAGATAGTTAGCAATGGTCAAGTGGCTGAGCAGCCAATACTGCTGCTCAGCCACTTATCATTCAGCTCAGCCGCTTTGCTTGAATCTGAGGTTGCCTTGAGAAAAATCCGAAGAACTCGCTGGAAGCTCAACAAATTTTCGTTAATTCCCGCATTTATCGCGCTGATTGGTGTGGTGATTTTGCTGTATCCAATGGCGGCCTCATGGGTGAGCCAAGTGAACCAATCAGCCCTCGTGCGTGACTACTCCCGCGCGCTTGATAACGCTCAGCCAAGCAAAGACCAACAAATTCAGCTCGCACATAAATACAACGAAGCGCTGCGCTCAGGCGCGATCATCGAAAGTGGCGCAAACAAGGCTGTTGGCACTGGCTCAAATGCAGGCGCTGACTCAACAGCAAGTCTCAAGTATGAGGATATGCTCCATACGCCACAGAGCGCAGTAATGGCACGTGTAAAAGTTGATGCCATTGACGTTGATCTGCCGGTATATCACGGCACCTCCGACGAAACGCTACGCGTCGGCGTCGGGCATCTCAAAGGAACGTCGTTACCAGTTGGTGGAATCGGTACGCGAGCTGTTCTTACTGCTCACCGGGGCTTGGCCGAAGCCACCCTTTTCACGAACTTAGATAAAGTCAAGAAAAACGACGAGATCGTGATTGAAGTATTCGGAGAAGTACTCGATTATCGCGTGGTGGATATTCAGATCATTGACCCTGATGCCACGCAGAACATCAAAGCCGATCCGAACCGTGATCTTATTTCGCTTATTACCTGCACGCCGTTGGGTATTAACACGCAGCGAATTCTGGTGACGGCGGAGCGAGTCACGCCCACACCTGCGGACGTGGCCCAAGAGCAAGGTAAGAAACCCGATATACCTGGTTTCCCGTGGTGGATTGTCTATCTCTCCGTGGCTTTGTCGGTAATCACGTGGTATGTGTGGAGTAGCGGGACGCGACAGATCTCGATCAAACCTGATTAATCACGGCTTGAAGTCAATATCCGAAAAGTCGAAGTCTTCGTCGTCGGCATCGCCCGAAAAATCGAAACCCTCATCGTCTAGATCAAAGGCGCCCTCGTCGATACCAAACTCGGAAAGATCGAGGTCAGAGAGGTCTTCAACCTCTGCAAGGTTCTTGATCGTATCCAACTCTTCATCTTCGCCGTCGGACGTAAGCTCGGGGTCGGCGTCGTCGTCATAATTATCGGCGTTGTTCACGGCTTCCGTGCCGGGTTCGTGTGCAGCGAGGAACTCGTCGGCAAGGAAATCAGCGGCTCCCGCTTCGTCTTTATCCCAATCGGTATCCGACCACTCGTCGTCGGAAAAATCATCCGAATCGCCAAAATCGTCTGCGCCAGTCCCGCCCCAAGCGTCATCATCAGCCCAAGAATCGGCGTCGCCCCACGAATCTGCACGTCCAAAGCTTGTCGGCGCAACAGCGGCAGCGGCGACGTCGTTCGCCACCGTATCTCGTGCACCAGCGTTATCGCCTGGGATAGGGGCGTCGTCCTGTTCGACGTAGAAACCGAAAGCCTCGGTGGAAGCGAGCTGTTCGACGCCGGCCTCATCCATTTCGCGGCGGGCAGCTTCGCCCTGATCAGGGGAAACAGGAACTGTAAGGTCTGAAAATACGCGTGTGGGCCAGCCTAGGCGGAGCGAATCGAGAGCCGTCCATTTCACACAGTGTGACTCAGCAAGTCCTACAATATCCACGCTCTCGATGCCATGAGAACGCAGCACATCCTCGAGAGTCTCGCCGCTTTCTGTGGTGCCTTCGAACCCAGAATATGCCGCAGCGTATTGCCCCTTTTTCACTGAAAAATGGAATGGCAGACCGGCGATTTCTTCGTGTAGCTCGGCGTTGGCAGTGCCTGCTACGCCATGCGGTGGCCAAGAGTCGACGAAATCAGGAGTGTCCGAAAAGTGCTCGCCTGGGTCGATATGCCAGTCTTGGGTGGTGACGATCAGGGAATATTCATCGGCATTCTCGGTCACGAAATCAGCGATTCGAGTGGCCACAGCAGTGCCACCAACAACTCCGAGCTCGCCACCTTCTGTGAACGTTGGCTGAACATCAACGATGAGCAGTGCGCGGTTTTCTGCCTCCATGATTCCTCCCTGCAAAATGAGTGTTTCTATTAAACCAGTGTACGGGGAACACGTCGCCATGTACTACTAGAACTGCGCACTACGTACTACTAGAACTGCGCACTAACCGAAGCGCGCACTACGGGAAGGAAATTCGTGTGCCAACAGGCGAGGTATTCGCCCACCTACGTGCGAGGTAATTTACCCACCTGCCGGTGTCGTTTCGTGCGCCAACAAAACGCAATGTGTGAACTTGTCGTGAGTTATCCACAAGTGTGCTCCCAAGTTTTACGTGCACTGGCATTTAGCCGTAATCTTAAAGTATGTCAAAAATCCTCTCTGCAGTTGCTTGGCCGTATGCGAACGGTCCGCGCCACATCGGTCATGTGGCTGGTTTCGGCGTGCCGTCCGATGTGTTCTCTCGCTATATGCGAATGGCGGGTCATGAGGTGCTCATGGTTTCGGGCACTGACGAGCACGGCACCCCAATTATGGTGGCTGCAGACCAAGAGGGCATGACGCCGCAGGAGCTCGCCGACAAAAACAACCGTATTATCGCCGAGGATCTCGTGAACCTTGGGCTTTCCTACGATTTGTTTACCCGCACTACCACTGGAAATCATGAGCGCGTGGTGCAGCAGTTGTTCACAGGTTGCCGCGATAACGGCTACATGATCGTGCAAGAATCGGCAGTAGCGATTGACCCGAAAACGGGCAATACGCTCCCTGATCGTTATATTGAGGGCACCTGCCCGCTGTGCGGTGCTGAAGGTGCGCGTGGCGATCAGTGCGATAACTGCGGAAACCAGCTTGACCCGCAGGATTTGATCAACCCGGTATCGAAGATTTCTGGGCTCACCCCCGAATTCAAGACGACGGAGCACTACTTCCTCGATTTGCCTGCGTTGGCGGGTGCGCTAGGGGACTGGCTCGACCAAGTGGAAGAGTCGGGCAAGTGGCGTCCGAACGTCATTTCCTTCTCGAAGCATTTGCTTGACGACGTGCGTCCGCGTGCGATGAGCCGCGATATCTCTTGGGGTATTCCAATCCCAGGTTGGGAGGATCAGCTCAACAAGCGTCTTTACGTGTGGTTCGACGCCGTGATTGGTTACCTTTCGGCATCAATCGAATGGGCACGACGCCGAGCTGCCGCAGGTGAGGGAACTGCTGAAGATTGGCGGGAATGGTGGACTAATCCCGAGGCACTGTCTTACTACTTCATGGGCAAAGACAATATCGTTTTCCACTCGCAGATTTGGCCAGCGGAACTGCTTGCATATAACGGCGAAGGTGCGCGCGGTGGTGCTGAGCATGAGCTAGGCAAGCTCAATCTTCCAACCCAGGTGGTTGCTTCGGAGTTCTTGACCATGGAAGGCAAGAAGTTCTCGTCGTCAAAATCTGTGGTGATCTATGTGCGTGACGTGCTTTCACGCTATCAGCCGGATGCGCTACGCTATTTCATTTCCATAGCTGGACCAGAAACCTCAGATTCTGATTTCACGTGGGAAGAGTTCGTGCGGCGTAACAACTCAGAGCTGGTTGCTGGTTGGGGTAACTTGGTGAACCGAACCGCCGCGATGATTGCCAAGAATTTTGGTGAAATTCCGCCGGTCGGTGAGCGAGAAGCGATTGATGATGAGCTTTTGAACTCGATCCGTGCTGGCTTTGACACTGTGGGCGATTTGATTGCCAATCACCAGCAACGTGCAGCTTTGGGGGAGATTATGCGGCTCGTTGGTGAAGCTAATGGCTACGTTTCGCGCACGGAACCTTTCAAGATGAAAGACGAATCTTTGCGTGGACGTCTCGGCACTGTGCTCAATACGCTGATCCAGGCAGTTTCCGATCTCAATACGATGATGAGTGTGTTCTTGCCGCATTCGTCGAATGCTATCGATGAAATTCTTGGTGGTGATGGCGCGATTGCGCCGATGCCGCAGCTCGTAGAGACGGTCGATCTTGATAATGGGCATCCGTTCCCAATTATCACTGGCGACTACAGCGACGTGCGTGCTTGGGCGCCGCGCGATGTGGTGCCTGGAACGCCGATTTCCAAGCCTAAGCCGGCATTCCAGAAACTCGACGACTCGGTAGTGGAAGAGGAGCTCGCACGGCTAAATCTTGCGTGATGCGCGCAGATTAAGCCGACGGTTGTGGTGTTAAAGCCGACGGTTAAGGCAAAAGCCTGCTGTCGCGGCTAAGCCTGCTGCTTTGGTTTAAGCCCTTTAGACTGTCGCTCGGGTCAATGCCAATTGTTGAGAGGTAGAGATGGCAAAAAATAAGAAACGGAATGTTCCTGACGTTCCAGACTTTTTACCTGTTCCCATCGTCGACAACCACACTCATATCGCACCTGATCCACAGGCTGTAACTGACGAATCCGGCGTCGTCCTCCCGCTCGTGCAAGCGCACACGGACGAGGGCGGGCTCAAACCTCCGATTTTGCTCGATACGCTACTAGCAGGAATGAGCGAGGGTGGTATTCGAGCGGCGATCACGTCTGGTTGCGAGCTGCCTGAACTTGAGTTTTCGGTGCGTATTGCGCGTGAGCATGCACAGATTTGGGCTGCTCTTGCTATTCACCCCAATGAAGCCGCCATGCATGCGGGAGTGCGCGAAGAGTCTGCTGATGGTCTCGCGCACGATCCGCTTGCGCATCATCAACAGTTTTCGCTCGATGAAGCAATTGCGCAGGTGGCACAGCTATGTGCAGACGACGCCGTGGTTGCAGTTGGAGAGACAGGCCTCGATTATTTCCGCACGGGTGAGGCGGGAGTATCGGCGCAGAAAGCGACCTTCCGTGCGCATATTGCCCTTGCAAAGGAGCTTGGAAAGCCGCTTCAGATCCACGATCGTGACGCTCATGCCGACGTCGTCGAGATATTGTTGCGCGATGGGGCTCCGGAAGCAACTGTGTTCCATTGCTTTTCGGGAGATCGGGAACTTGCAGAGATTTGTGCGCAAAACGGATGGTATGCGTCGTTTGCTGGGCCTATCACATATCCGGCAAATGACTATTTGCGTGAGGCGTTTGTGCAAATGCCGCCGGAGCTAGTGCTGGTGGAGACGGACGCTCCGTATCTCACGCCGGTGCCGTACCGTGGACATCCAAACGTGGTGTGGGGAGCTGCATATACGGCGAGTTTCCAAGCGCAATTGCGTGATTTGCCTTTAGTTTCTTGGTGTGAACAACTCAATTACAATACCCTCAATGTGTATGGAATTTAATTCTTGATACGGTGTGCTTTGATGTGTGCCTCGAATACGGCCTTGCGTATTGCGCTCGTTGAACATCCTGCGTGGCAGTGATGTGAGCTGAGGAACGCATCGACTTGCGCGCTGCGCATCGAGGGGAGTTGTTGTGACGGCGAAAATACTGAGCCTAGCCGTGTGCTTATGTTTCTTAGTGTTCTTGGTATTGCAGGGAAAGCAGTGGCGGGGCATTCCGCGTTCACGTACGCGCATGTGGCGGCGTGTATTGATAGTTTTTGATTCGGTGTTGGCCAGCTGTTTCGTATTGACTTTGGTAGCTGCGTGGAACGATTATCCGCTCATGGCTGGCTTCAAGATAACGACGTACGTATTAGTGCTGTTTGAACTACTTTTCCGAGGAAAGCTTAACCGTTATTTAACTCGGGTTGATGAGAGCGGAACAAAGCTGATTCGGTACATGATCAGGCTGTTTTGTCATCGAATCCGCGCCTCACCCAGCGCGATCAAACCTGCACTGAAATATGCAGTTGAGCATATAAAAGATCCAGTCGTTATTGACGAAATTGAGACACCGTTCCAATTTTCGACGAGGCGAGTGGCCTCTTCGGAAAAGAAATTTTTCATCTTGGCGTCCGTCGTCATTCTCATTTTTAGCATCGTGATTCTCAGCGGGCGTGCTTATAACGTGCTCGGAGATAAAGACAGTGCGATGTCTGCCTTGCTGCGCTTTTTAGTTGCTACTTATACCAATAGCTTTGCCTACTCGTGGATTGCCGGCGTGATGGTGTCGTTCGGGGTTTTCGCCGTCGTGGTAGGGAAATGGTTCTCGGATCAAGACATTACGTTTGATACGAAACGTCTCATGCGGTTCATTGCTGAGTGGGCCAGTGTGGGAGTGGCAATTGGCTTTCTCGTCGCTTGTATATCGCCTGCACTACTCATTTTGCAAATACCTGGTGTTTCGCAAGAGATTCATGTGCTGGTTTCGCCTACTGCGGTGATCGAATTTACCGCTGCGGGAGCGCTATTTGGCGCGATTATCGCGGTGTTGAGCTGCCCACTCTACGCTTTCCGTGGGGAAGCGCCGCTATACGTGTGGCTGTTTTTGCCCGGAATCTGTTTCGTGATGATGGCATTTCTTAGTTATGGCTTTGGTATTAACCCGCATACGTTTATTCATGAAATCGTGAAGGCAGGAACCACAGAAGATTTCATCAGTGCTTTTGCCCACGCAGATTCGATGACGGATAAACAGATTTTGGATATATTCAACAAGGATTGGCGCTATGTAGCTGGGTTCTGGAAACAAATCACTGTTGAAAATAATATTGATCCGGCTGAAGGTTCTTCACTCTATTTAGGAGTGACCTTTGTGGTTTATCTCGGGCAATTTATTGTTTTGTACTCACGCGCAATTGTTCACATCTATCGCCGCGATCCCAATAAACATCGTGCGATTGAGGCTAACATCAACCCAGCATAAAGGTTATGCATGATGTGGTGAGTAGTACATGCTCTAAGCAGAATTTGCCGAATTTAGGGTTGGGCAAATCACTTTAGCTTGCATGAAATAACAATTTGGTTACAATCAATATAGAAATTGTTACGAACGTTCGGTTTGTTGCAAGCAAAGTGTAATGCGAAGCGCCCAGTGCTTTGCAAAATGCACGAAGGAATTGCTCAGGTGACTGCTGAACGAGCGTCTTGTAGGGAAGATGCTAACAATGGGCTTTCGTGAGGGATACACGAGCAGCGAGCTCTTTGCTAGATTCCTTGCTGTAGGTTCGACTTTGGAGACACCTTGGGTAGACACACTGCCACCGGCGATGCGTCGTTGAATATCATCGACGTCCACAAGCCAGTAAAACCTGGTTCACGGCGCGCCATGCGCCAAGCTCTGCGTGCACAAGAGCGTTCCGCTCAAGACGCCGTGCTCTCACCAGCGGAATTTGCCCAGGAAATTTACGCCGAGAACATGAATAAGAATCTCGTGTCCTCGGAGGAGATTTTTGTGCGTACTCCACGGCGTGCACCACGGATTTTCTCGAAGTCACGCGCCGCAGTGGTTGCGCTGGTAGCTGTGAGCTCGAGTCTGAGCGTAGCCGCGGGAGCGACGTCGTACTCCTCGTCTCACCCGGAGCTCAGCGCACAAGCAACAGCTTCGTTGTCTGAAACGTCGGCACCCGTCGTCAAGAAAATGAACCTTTCGGTGATCGCCGACGGTAAGACGTACGACATCGATGCACTCACCGGTGCCGACGTAGCCCGCGTTTTGGATACAGCTGGTATCAAGCTTGGCTCTCTTGACGAAATTTCCCAAGCTCTTGACACTCTTGTGGACGATGGCGATGTGATCACGATTGTGCGCGTAAAGCGCGATAGCGTTACTGAGCAGTTCACGGATAAGCACACAAGCTCTGAGCAGCAAGATCCGAACCTACCTAAAGGGCAGCGCCAGGTTGTTACGCAGGGTGTAGATGGTCAAGGTACGCGTTCATTGTTGATTACGTACCGCGATGGGCAGGAAGTGAAGCGTGAGGTGATTGCCGAAGCAATCACGCAAAATCGCGTTGATGAAGTGGTGAAGGTCGGCACTGGCGTAGCGGCTACGGCGCAAGAAGCGCAAAAAGGTCAAGCGCAACAAGCTGGCGCTGGTGCAGCCGCTCCTGCATCTGGCCCGGTTAGCCCTGGATCGAACCGTGAAATCGCTCAAGCGATGCTCGCTTCATTTGGTTGGGGAGCAGACCAATTCCCGTATCTAGATGCTCTGTGGCAAAAGGAATCTGGCTGGAACCAAAATGCGGCCAATAGAAGCTCGGGAGCTTACGGTATTCCACAAGCTCTGCCTGGCCGGAAGATGGCATCGGCAGGAGCTGATTGGCAAACGAACCCTGCTACCCAAATTCGTTGGGGTCTTGGCTACATCAAGGGCCGATATGGTTCACCACAAGCTGCATGGGCGCACTCCAAGAGCACAGGTTGGTACTAAACAGGATTGTGCCTGTCACGATTGCGTCGGCAAGGTACTATTAATATCCCAAACTAGGTAGTATTAACACTTATGACGAGTGAAACTTTTCCGGGAAGCGGCGAGCATTCGCCGCTTCCCGGCACTTTATTAGGGCCAGTACAAGTGCGAGAACTGGCCAAGACTCTGGGTATTCGACCCACAAAGACGCTTGGGCAAAATTTCGTACACGATGCTGGTACTGTGCGCCGGATTGTGCGCGATGCCAATGTTCAGCCCGGCGATGCAGTAGTAGAAGTTGGGCCGGGCCTGGGCTCACTCACGCTCGCAATCTTGGAAGTGGGAGCACTCGTTTCAGCTATCGAAATTGATCCCCCGCTAGCTGCACAATTGCCGCATACGGTTGCGCAATTCCTCCCTGATGCCGCTGCGAATTTTGCAGTTCTCAACCAAGATGCAATGAAAATTGCGGCGCCTCAAGACTTAGCCTGCCCGTCTGCCTGGGCATCGGCTCACCCTGGTCAGCCTTTTGCTCCGAAACACCTGGTTGCAAACCTGCCTTACAATGTGGCTGTGCCGATTCTGATTATTTTGCTCGAAAATCTGCCGAGCTTAGAAACGGTAACGGTGATGGTGCAGTCGGAAGTGGCAGACCGACTAGCTGCCGAACCAGGTTCGCGCACGTATGGAGTGCCGTCCGTAAAGGCAGCTTGGTATGCGCAAACATGGCGTGGAGCAAAAATTTCTCGCAATGTATTTTGGCCGGTGCCAAACGTCGATTCAGCACTTGTACACATGAAAGCCCATAAAGTGCCACGTGAGGCACAACGCGAGCTGGTGTTCGGCGTCGTCGATGCGGCCTTTGCGCAACGACGGAAAACTCTTCGGGCAGCTTTGGGCGCTTGGATTGGCTCTCCAGCTCAGGCAGAAGAAATTCTCACGCACGCTGGAATTGACTTCCAATTGCGCGGTGAACGCCTGACAATCGACGATTTTATCCGTATCGCGCAGGCGCTCCCGGCTGTGCTGAGCCGCGAAGAGATCGATTCTCTTCTCATGCGAAAGTGACGAGGTCAAAGTGGTAAAACTAGAGCGCGTGATTGCATCAGCGCCGGCAAAAGTAAATCTTGCCCTGCGCGTGGGCGGTATTCGGCAAGACGGATTCCATCCGCTCGATACGGTTTTTGAGGCACTGGATCTGTTTGACGATGTCACCGCCACTCCCGCCGCCGAACTGAGCATGGAGATCACCGGCATCGGTGCGGACTTGCCCTGTGACCATACAAATCTCGTGTTGCAAGCTGCTCAGCTGCTACAACGTGTAACAGGTACGACGCGCGGTGCTCACCTGAGCGTAACGAAGCGAATTCCCGTTGCAGGCGGAATGGCAGGAGGTTCAGCCGACGCCGCAGCCACCTTGGTTGCGCTCAATGCGTTATGGGAGCTGGGTTTGAGTACTGAGGAACTCATGGAGCTTGGGGCGCAGCTCGGATCAGATGTGCCATTTGCCCTCCAGGGGTCGGTTGCGCGGGGGACCTCGCGTGGCGAAGCACTTGAGGCTATTAAGCCTGGCGCGATGCATGGCTGGGTGCTGCTCACTAACCCAGTGGGACTCTCCACCCCCGCCGTCTTCCGAAAATTTGACGATCTTTCTCCCGATGTGGGTGAGCCAACCAGCACCCAAGATCTGTGTCGTGCTGTGGAAGGCGATGACTTGGCGAAAATCGGGCAACTCTTGGCTAACGATCTGGAAGCTCCCGCCTTTGCCTTGCGCCCAGATCTTGCCGAAATAATTGTGGCGCTACAAACTGTGGGGCACGGTGTGGTGCTATCTGGTTCTGGCCCTACTATCGCTGTGCTTTGCAAGATTTCCCAGCTAGAGAGTCTGAGCGCTGAACTTGCCAACGCATTCCCTGAGCTTTCGGTGGTGAGCGCGGTGGGACCAACCGCAGGTGCGCATATCCGGCAGCAGAACTAGAGGCAGTAAACTCGTGGCACATATTCTCAATCTTGAAAATGTTTCTGTGGCGCTCGGCTCTCGCCCCATCTTGGGCGACGTCAGCCTTTCGCTTGAGGACGGTTCGCGCATCGGAATCGTCGGGCCAAACGGCGGCGGTAAATCCACGCTGTTCAAACTAATGATTCGCGAGCTCAGCCCAGACGACGGGCGAGTGACGATGGTGAACGGCACCCGATTTGCTTTCCTCACCCAAGCGGATTCCCTCGATCCAGCGCTCACAGTGCGCCAGGCGATTCACAGCGGCACCTCGGAATTTGAGTGGGCCTCCGACGCGCATATCCGCGAAATCCACCGCGGGCTGATCCCGGATGTGGATCTCGATCGGAGCGTTACCGCTCTTTCGGGCGGACAGCGCCGACGGGTGGCGCTAGCAGCTGCGTTATGCCAAGAGGCTGAGGTTGTGATTCTCGATGAGCCAACAAATCACCTCGACATTGAGGGCGTCACCTTTCTCGCTGACTACTTGAACAGGCGATTTTCGCGTGGAACGGGAGCGCTCGTCGTCGTCACACACGACCGCTGGTTTCTCGACGCCGTGTGCGAACGTTTGTGGGAAGTTGTGCCTGGTGACGACGGCGCGGGCGGACGTAACCCGCGGCCAGGTCACGTTGAAGTTTATGAGGGCGGATACGCCGCGTATATTTTGCAGCGCGCAGAGCGTGCGAGAATTGCGCAACAAGCTGCGCAAAAGCGCAATAATTTGCTGCGCAAAGAGTTGGCGTGGTTACGACGCGGCGCTCCAGCGCGCACCTCGAAGCCACGCTTCCGCATTGAAGCAGCTAATGAGCTTATCGCCGACGAACCGCCGCCACGAGATTCGGTGGAGCTTGCGAAAATGGCCACCACGCGGTTAGGTAAAGAAGTCGTTGACCTGATCGACGTCGATTTTGCCTGGGAAAATGCAGAGCCGGGCGAGCAAGGGAACGTGCTTAGCAACGTGACGCTGCGACTCGCGCCTGGTGAGCGCATTGGAATTTTGGGTCGAAACGGTGCGGGAAAATCATCGCTGCTCGGTCTGATTAACAAGTCATTACGTCCGACGGCGGGGCGTGTCAAGCACGGAAAAACCGTTGTGCTCGCAACGCTTTCGCAAGAGACTCGCGAGCTGGACGCCGTCGCTGATCGTCGCGTGGTGGAAGCCGTGCACGAGATTGCTACCCATGTGACGGTCGGAAAGAAAGAAATGAGTGCGTCGCAGCTGGTAGAGCGGTTAGGATTCACTCGTGAGCGGGCGTGGACTCCGGTTTCGGAGTTATCTGGCGGCGAGCGACGTCGTCTGCAATTGTTGCGACTCATGGTGGGCGAACCGAATGTGCTGCTGCTTGACGAGCCTACCAACGATCTCGACACCGATACGCTCGCGGCCGTGGAAGATTTGCTGGATTCGTGGCCAGGTACTTTGGTGGTTGTCTCGCATGATCGATACCTGTTGGAGCGAGTGACCGATCATCAAGTGGCTGTTATTGATGGCACTGTTCGTGGACTGCCTGGCGGCGTGGAGCAGTATTTGGAGCTGTCGGCGCAGGCTGGGGAGCGAGCGAGTGGCGCTGGTGCAGGCAGTGCTGGTGGTGGCTCTAGTGGTGGCTCTAGTGGTGGCTCTGGAACTGTTGCGGCAGGTGCGGGGGCTAGCGTTGGTAGTCATGCTGGTGCTGGCGCAGACGGTGTGAGTGCGGCTGCGCGGGAGCGTCAGGCTAAGAAGACGATGGATCGCTTGGAGCGGCAGATTGCAAAGTTGCAGCAGCAGATCGATGCGCTCGGTGTTCAGCAGACTGAATTTGCGATGAGCGGTGACTACGAGCAGTTAGCGCGCGTTGGAAAAGAGATTGCGGCCCTGCAAGAGCAAGTCGAGCAACGTGAAGAAGAGTGGTTAGAAGCCTCCGTAGACGTAACATCTTGACGTCAAGTAAAGTTGAGAGTGTGAACCCCGAACAACACTTACCCGCTTCCGACGAAGTAGATCATATTGTTGCTGCTTGGCAAGGTCAGCGGCCAGATTTTGACGCTCAACCCTTGGCGCTGTTTTCGCGATTATTGCGGCTGGGGCGGCATTTAGATCGGCTTCGGCGTGCCACTTTTGCCGATTTTGGCTTGGAAACCTGGGAATTTGAGATGCTCTCGGCGCTGCGTAGGCAGGGGGAGCCTTTCCAGCTCACGGCAGGCCAGCTTATGCAGGAAACGCTGGTTTCCTCAGGTACGATTACCAACCGTATTGATCGGATGGTTGATCATGGTTTCGTGAAGCGGATGTCTGATCCTGCCGACAAGCGGGTGGTGTACGTTGTGGCTACTGAGCGCGGTATTGAGGCGGTAGACGGCGCCATGGAAGCCTTGCTTATTGTGGAGCATCAGTTACTGGAAGGTATTGCGGGTAGCCAGCGCGATGAAGCGGTGAGCGTGCTGCGCACGATCTTGGAGCGGATGGACTCTGGAGAAAAGCGCTAAAATAGCTGGTTGAGCGGTTGTTTGGTTTGACTGGTTGTTTGGTGAGCTGCTGGTGAGTTGTTTGCAGGACTTGGCAGGTGGCTGACAATTTAGCTAGTTGTTAGTTGCCAGTGGGACGTGTTGGCCGAATCCTTGTAATCAGTCAAGACTGCTATCCTGGATGTATGGATAAAACCGCGTACGAGACGCCGAAGAAAAACATTTTCGTTGTGGGTGCCGTGCTGATGCGTAATGGCAAGATTTTTGCCGCACAACGAGGGCCGGGGAGATCGCTCGCTGGTTTTTGGGAATTCCCAGGTGGCAAAATTGAAGAAGGTGAGACGCCGCAACAGGCGCTAACTCGGGAGCTTAAGGAAGAGCTGCAGACGGACGTTATCGTGGGAGATCAGGTATTGCTTGTTCACCACGATTATGAATTCGGCACTGTTCATCTAGATACGTATTTTTGTGAGCTAACTGGGGCAGAACCTACACTAACGGAGCATTCCGATGTTCGGTGGCTTGCGCCGTCTGAACTCAATGATGTTACTTGGGCTCCTGCAGACGTTCCAGTTATTGGGCGCCTGCGAGAGTTATTGGGAAAGTGTAAGGATCGTTGATGGAGAACTCATCGGTTATTCAAGCGTTAAAAGAATCCGTCGCCTTTGGTTTTCTTGATCGACGCGCACCTTACTCGGAAGAGATATTTAATCCCGCCTTAATCTGGAACAGCGATGAGTTATCGATGCTGCAAGCGATCAGTGGAGAGCTTAAACATGCACAGCGTTTTACATTCTCGGTGGCTTTTCTGACATCATCTGCGCTCGCGATGCTCAAGCAAGTTCTCCTTGATTTTGATGGCGAAGGAACTTTTATCACCTCAACTTACTTAGGGTTTAACGAACCTAAGGTATTTGAAGAACTCTTGAACCTTTCGCAGAATAACAAGAAGTTTCGGGTTTTCGTACACGATGATTCCGATATTGGGTTCCATGCCAAAGGCTATATCTTCTACCGGAAGGATTCAGTTACCGCGATTGTTGGTTCCTCGAATCTGACAGACAGAGCTCTTACAGTTAACCACGAATGGAATTTGAAGTTTTCGGCTGCTCCCGATGGGCATATTGTTGACGAACTTGAAGAAGTGGTAAAACGCCAGCAAAGCGAAGCAATAGAGCTGAATTATCCGTGGATTCGCGATTATGAACTCCGACGTAAGAACGCAAAAATTGTGGTGTTACCTGATGCGGATAACACAGTGCTTCTTGACGGAAAAATCGTGCCTAACGATATGCAGGCAGAAGCTCTTGAACGCTTACGGGTGATCTATGACGACGGTGCTCAGCGTGCATTGATTATTTCCGCCACAGGAACGGGAAAAACTATTTTGGCTGCCCTAGCCGTTCGTCAAGCGAAACCTAAGCGGATGTTGTTTATCGTGCATCGTGAACAGATCTTGGCGAAGGCGTGCCAAGAGTTTCAGCGTGTTTTAGGCGGTGATGACGCCGAGTATGGTCTCTTTGCTGGAGGAAAGCGTGACATTAATGCTCGATATGTATTCGCAACTATTCAGTCGTTGGCTCGCGAGGAGACGCTTCGGAATATCGACCATCGTGCTTTCGATTTCATCGTGATCGATGAAGTCCATCGTGCAGCAGCAGATTCGTATACTCGTGTAATTGACCATTTTGAGCCAAATTTGCTCCTTGGTTTGACTGCAACGCCGGAGCGCACCGACGGATTCAACATCTTTGAGCTCTTTGATCACAACATCGCATACGAGATTCGACTTAAAGCAGCTCTCGAAGCAAAAATGCTAGTGCCTTTCCATTATTACGGCGTCACCGACTATGTGGATGCAAATAACACCACCGTAGATGAGACGGCTAGCTTAGGCAAGCTTCTGCTACCTGAGCGGGTAAAATATATTGTGGAAATGCTCGAATGTTATGGGTTCACTCGAGATGTCAAGGGGCTGATGTTTTGCTCGCGTAATGAGGAAGCTGCTGAACTATCACGGATTCTCAATACAAAGACTGTTCATGGAAAATGTTTGCGCACCAAGGCACTTTCGGGAAATACCCCAATAGAAGAGCGTGAACGGGCAGTTGAACAACTTGAACGGGGTGAGCTCGACTATTTACTTACTGTCGATATTTTCAATGAAGGAATCGATATTCCTGCTGTTAACCAAGTAGTTTTACTTCGCAATACTCAGTCGGCGATTGTTTTCACTCAGCAGCTTGGGCGAGGGCTACGTAAAAATGCAGGCAAGGACCATTTGCGGGTTATCGATTTCATTGGAGACTATAAAAACAACTACCTCATTCCAGTTGCTCTTTTTGGTAATCACTCGCGCGATAAGGATAGTATTCGGCGGTCAATCCGCACTGGAGGAACAGGAAAAACGATTTCGGGGCTTTCGTCGATAAGTTTTGATGAAATTTCGCAACAGAGAATTTTGGATTCGTTAGCACAAGTAACGATTGATTCTTTAGGACAACTGAAAGCAGATATTTCCCTCTTATTTAATCGGTTAGGGAGAATTCCGAAGCTGAAAGATTTTCTTGAGTCAGACACGGCTGATCCAGTTTTGCTTGCAAATAAAGATAACCGCAACTACTGGGATCTGTTACACAAGGCGAAATTTGTCGATGCTGGTCCTAGTGACGCTCAACGAAAGTTCTTGAATTTTTTAAGCTCTGAGTTATTGCCGGGTAAGCGCCCACACGAATTATTGTTGTTGCGTGAACTAATTAATCGAAGGAGTTTATCTGAAACAGAATTCATTCGCGTTCTCATTGATGAAGAAGTTTCTGGTACTACGGACGCGACATTGTCGTCCGTTGAACGTGTTCTTTCTTTTGAATTTTATAAGAAAGGACGTTTCGGTGAACACGGACTTATCGTGCGTGACGGCGATCGTTACCGGATCGGTCCAGATTTTGCACGTGAGTTACAAGATCAGACTTTCAGCGCACACGTACACGATGTAATTGAGACCGGTGAGCTGATTGCTAGGACTCGGGAGTCATGGTCGGCTGAAATGAAGGTTGGAAACATGTACTCACGTCGTGAAGTGTGTCGGATGCTGAATTTTGAGAGTAATCAAGAATCAACGGTATATGGGTATAAAGTGGACCAAGTCTCGATGACGTGTCCTATTTTCGTCACCTACCACAAGGCCGATGACATCGCAGGCTCAGTTAATTACGAGGACCAATTTATTGATGTACAAACGATGTCATGGTTTACACGGTCGAAACGTACATTAGCTTCGGCCGAAGTACGCCGTATCCTCAGTCGCGAATATGATATGCGTCTGTTTGTCAAAAAGGATGACGCCGAAGGGAATAATTTCTATTACTTAGGTAAAGTAGCTCCAAGCAATGAAGAACAACGGACAATGGTAAATGACCGTAACGAACAAATTCCCGTTGTTGCGATGGATCTGCGTCTTGAATCACCAGTAGATTTACAACTTTATGACTACTTGAATATGTCGGCCACAACGGTCGATTTCACTTCTTCTTCCGTGATTTGACGGCAGGTAGTTTCTCAAAGTGTCTGGGAAACAATAGATCGAACATAGGTATACTTTCGATATGGCTGATATGACTACCGTAGAGATCGCTCCCGAGTTGTGGGACGAGTTGCGGATCCTTTCCCAAGACGCCGGGTTAACAATCAACCAGTTCCTTGAGAACTTGGTGGCGGACTATCGCAGGAAGCTTGTCGTTGAGGATATGGTCAACAAAGTTCAAGCAAGTTCGGATCAAGTGATGGCTGATTACGTGGCCGAAACGCAGTTATGGGATCGTGCCGTGCTCAATTGAGTTGTGTTAAGGAACGCTCAACAAGCAATAACCATTCTGAGCAATCACGAATAACCAGCTAAGCGAAGGGCTCTCAGATTTGCATAAATCTGAGAGCCCCCCCACTAGCCAGCTTCGCCGGAGTCTTACTTCTTGCCGCGCAAGGCTTCGCTGAGTTTGAGGCGCTTGCCCATGTGGAGTATGGAATTCGAGTAAATCCGCCCTGCCAGCAGCGAGAGCAGGTACACTGCCACGAGTCCGACCGCAGCCGCAGCCAAGGCCTCGCCGGTTCCTACCACGCCATAGGCTTGGCGGATTGGCATAATGAACGGGCTGAATCCAGGAATAAAGGAGAGCACCTGCGTGAGCAGGGAGCTTGGCTGTGCTGGAACAAGGAAGATTCCAAGGTAGAACGGCACCAGCATGAAGAATGTGAACGGCCCAGTAATTGCCCCCAAATCCTCTTGGCGAGAAACGGTAGACGCTAGCGCGCCAGCGATGGTGGTAAACGTGAAGAAGCCAATGATTAGCCACACGAAAAGCCAGCCAATCGCTGCACCAATGTTGATGCTCGTCCACATTCCTGCGATATTGAGGGAAACTACAACAGCGGCAAGGTATATCGCCATCTGCACCAGAATGAAGGAACCAATTCCCAAAATCTTACCTAGGAGTAGCGTGCGCGGGCGCACGGCAGATAGCAAAATCTCAACCACTCGCGAAGATTTCTCTTCCACAATGCCGATACTGATCGTCGACAATCCCATCATTACAGCGAAGAACAACAGCATTTGCGTAGCCAAACCAGTGACGTAGCCAGCAGGATTGCTCTCAACGAGGTTCTTTTTCTCACCCTCAATAGTGGTGATCTTAGGGGTAAAAGCCTTGCTGATCTGCTCTTGTGCATCAACCGAAAGTGGGCCAGCAGTGCGATCGGCAGCTTTAAGTACCGCTACCTGCGAAATCAGTTGTGCAATCGCTTGATTGCTCGCTTTATCTTGGTCTTTGCTTTGAATAATTTCAGGTTCAGCAGGCGTGCCGGCGAGCACTGCGCTGGTAGGAGCAGATTTGGAATCTACCTGCTTTTTGAGCCATTCCTTGGCTTGATCCGCCTTCACAGCTTCCACCTTCACAGCGCCTGTGCCTTCCAGCGCGCCTTGATATGCTTCCATCTGCTCAGTTACAGCAACAGTGAACGTCACCGAAGAATTTGTATTGGCGGCCTCATTTTGGAATTTATCCTTGACGATGCTGCCCACAATGCCGGCAGCCAAAATGATAACCACCGTAACAATGGTGCCGATGATCTGCGCTTTTGCCCCGACAAGTACTCTGAATTCACGTTTGATAATGTGCTTTAGCATCTTCACTTCTTCCCTACCAGCGCAGCGAGACCACGTTTCTTCTTCGGTTCTTCCACATACTCCGGAGCGTTAGGAACGTTCACAACGTTCGAAAACAGTTCATTCAAGTGTGGGCGATACACTGAGAACTCGCGCACTGGCGCAAGCTCAAGTGCTGCCCGAAGAACTGTTTGATCGTCCACACCCTGAGGCAAGGAAACCCGCAAGGTGTCATTCGTCAATGTCTGTACGGTAACCCCCAGCGGAAGCAAAGCCTGCTGAAGAACTCCGGCGTCGGCGTCGGAAGAAATGGTGTAAAGACGCTGGTCGGTGCGACGGAGCTCGTCAATCGCGCCCTCGGAAACGATACGTCCCTGCGAGCAGATGCCCACGCGGTCGCACAAACGTTCCACGAGGTCAAGCTGATGAGAGGAGAAGACGACGGTGGCGCCGTCGGCAATTTTTTCTTTCAGTACCTCGCTCATCGCGTTCACTGCCAGAGGATCAAGACCAGAGAAAGGCTCGTCGAGCACCAAGAACTGCGGATTGTGAATCAATGCTGCCGCGAGCTGTACACGCTGCTGGTTGCCGAGAGATAGCGCCTGCACCTGATCCTTGCGCCGAGCCGCAACCCCAAGGCGTTCCGTCCAGTACTCCATCGCTTTATGAGCATCGGCAGGGCTCAGGCCTTGCAAAATAGCAAGGTATTCGAGCTGTTCGCCCACCTTCATGCGCGGGTAAAGGCCGCGTTCTTCAGGCATATAACCGAAGTGTTGGCGATCTGCGAAGGTCAGGGGATTGCCGTTAAGCAGCACTTCTCCTGAGTCGCTTTGCAGCACTCCGAGAATGATGCGCATGGTGGTGGTTTTGCCTGCGCCATTCGAACCCACAAAACCGAAAAGTTCGCTCGGTTTAACCGAGAACGTCATTCCGTTGAGTGCTTTAGTTGAGCCGAATGCCTTGTGCAAATCGTTGATTTGTATAGTCAACGTTGCTCCTTTAGCAGTAGTGATTGTATATACCATTTCAAGCATATCGCAGATTCGAGATGGTGGAACGTACATTTCGGACACTATGCCGCAAAGGTTAACACTTCGTGAACGTTTCGCATCCCACAATTTAGAATCTGATTGGAAATCAATGTGCCTAAACTGGCACAATTAATTGCGTAATCCGCCATGGTGTAAAGGCAGCACACGGGTCTTTGGAACCCTTAGTCTAGGTTCGAATCCTAGTGGCGGAGCGAAAATGCCTGTGTGCAGGGTGTTTGGCAACGAAAACCAGGAGGAAACGTGACTCAGGGTAATGGTTTAGCTGCTGCGATAATCCTTGCAGCTGGTAAAGGCACCCGTATCAAGTCGCAAACCCCGAAAGTTTTGCTCGAAATGTGTGGTCGCACCTTAGTGGGTCACGCGAACGACGCCGTATCTGCACTCGAACCACAATTCACTGTTTTTGTTGTGCGTCACGAGCGAGAACAAGTTGTGCGTCACCTCGAAGCTATCAACCCGCAGGCTCTCATCGCCGACCAAGATGATATTAAAGGTACGGGTCGTGCCGCTTGGTGTGGAATGCAGGTTTTGCCAGCCGATCTTGAAGGTCCTGTACTTGTCCTAGCAGGCGATTCGCCAATGTTTACTCCGCAGGCTCTGGCTGATCTGCTCGCTGCGCACGATGGTAACGCCGTAACTGTGCTGTCCACTAAAGTTGCAGATCCACGTGGGTATGGACGCATTCTCCGAGCTGCAACACCTGGCTCTACCGAAGTAGCAGGTACGCCGGCTGCTACCGGAAGCATTATTGGCATTGTTGAGGAAAAAGACGCTTCTGATTTAGAACGGCAAATCGACGAAATCGGTACTTCAACGTATATTTTCGATGCGCAGTTTTTGCGCGAATCTCTCGAAACTTTGGGAACGGACAACGCCCAAGGCGAAATGTACCTCACGGACGTAATCGCGCGGGCAGCCTCGCTTGAAGCGGGAGTTGGCTCCTATGTGTTGGCCGATTCAATTCAGGCCGAAGGCGTTAACGATCTTGTGCAACTGGCAACGCTCCGCACCGAAAAGAACAGACGTACCTTGGAAGCGTGGATGCGTAGCGGCGTCGCCATTATCGATCCACTCACCACAACGATTGATGTGGACGTAACGCTCGAACCAGACGCTGTGATCGAACCGGGCACAATTCTACGGGGCAATACGCATATCGGTGCCTTCGCCGTCGTCGGACCAAATACCGAACTACGCGATGTGCATGTGGGCCAGCGAGCAGTGGTGCCACACTCAGTACTTGTTGGAACTGAAGTTCCAGCGGACAAACAACTGGCGGCATTTACAGTCACGGTTAATAAAACGGAGTAGGCTTGAAACGCCGCTTCGTGCGGCATTCGAGTGAGTAACCCTTGAATCACCAAGCACAAAGGAATGGGACGCACGATGACGGGAATTCACACCAGCGGTGAAAAGCACCTTGTTTTAGCCTCTGGGCGAGCACATCCAGAACTCGCGAAGGCAGTCGCGGATGAACTGGGGATCGATCTCGTGCCGGTAACGGCATACGAGTTCGCTAATTCAGAAACGTATGTGCGATTTGACGAATCCGTGCGTGGCACCGACGTGTTCATCATGCAGTCCATTACCCATCCGGTGAATAAGTGGATCATGGAAGCGCTCATCATGTGTGACGCTGCCAAGCGTGCATCGGCAAAGCGTATCACCGTGGTGCTGCCCTCGTATCCGTATGCGCGTCAGGACAAGAAACACAAGGGTCGTGAACCTATTTCGGCACGTCTGATGTCCGATTTATTTAAGACGGCGGGTGCGGATCGAATCATGTCGGTTGATTTGCACGCTTCGCAGACGCAGGGTTTCTTTGACGGTCCGGTTGACCACCTGTGGGCGATGCCAACTCTCGTTGAATATGTGCGTACTCGTATTGATGTGAATAATACGGTGCTTGTTTCCCCTGATGCTGGGCGTATTAAGGTGGCCGAACAGTGGGGCGAGCGCCTCGGTGGCGTGCCACTTGCGTTCGTTCACAAGACACGCGATATTTCGCAGCCCAACAAGGCCGTGGCAAATCGCGTTGTAGGTGATGTGGCAGGTAAGACGGCGGTGATCGTTGACGATCTGATCGATACCGCAGGTACGATTTCTGGTGCGGTGCGCGTGGTTCTCGACGCCGGTGCCAAGGATGTTATTGTAGCTGCCACTCACGGTGTGCTTTCTGATCCTGCTGCTCAGCGCCTGGCAGAGTGCGGTTTGCGGGAACTTATCGTAACCGATACACTCCCAATCGGCCCAGAAAAGCGCTTCCCGCAACTTACGATTTTGCCGATTGCGCCGGTGCTGGCCAATGCTATTGAGGAAGTCTTCAACGACGGCTCGGTAACCTCGCTTTTCGACGGCGCGTTCTGATGCAATGGTGCAGTGGTAAATCAGCTCGGGCGAACTGAGAGGATTTTCCCGAAGGCTCGGATAACAGCTTTATTCGGCTGATCTAATAAACCGCTTGCGAGCGTTGCTCATAAAGTTCTTGGTGTAGCGGAGGGGTTGCTACGTACTGACATGTACGTAGCAACCCCTCCGCTTATTACACCACGCAATGTGCTGGGATCATTGCCGTCAAGTATTTGCAGGTTATTAGCTGAGGCTATTTACGTGCAGTTTTGTTGAATATTTCGCCAGTTGGTCCCAAAGGTCCTAACCCCAACATTTTGCCTGTGTTACGGTATCGATGTGAGCTGGCATACTCTTATGCCACCGAACAATATCCAAGGATGGAATTTGGTTTCGGGTGGTTTTCACCGCCGATTGAGCGGGAAAACGCAGGCTCCGAAGTTGAAAACGGACGGAAACCGTCCGAACTTTTTCACAATCTCCACGTCAATTTCGAGTGGTTATTTGCGCTGTCTATTTTCCAAGGAATCCCTAGGTATAGCTGTATGCACAGCTATACCTTCCTTCATTGTGGCAGCAAACAATCATCTCTTTCACCTGCCGAGAAAGGCACCAGTATGATTTCATTGCGTCGTGAGGTTAAACCTAGCGATCTGAGCAACGGACACCGGATCTTCCTCTTGATCCTCGTGTCGATGGGAAGCTCGATTATCTATTCGCCTGCATACCTCAAGAATGTGTTTTACGACCCGCTCATGCGTTCGCTCGATGCGAGCAATGCTGATCTGGGCATGATGCTCTCTGCCTACGCACTCACCGCCACCATCTGCTACCTGCCCTCTGGCGTGGTTGCAGATAAGGTACGCGTTCGCACGCTCGCTTGGGTTGGTTTTACAACCACAGCCGTATTGACCTACGTTTATGCAATGCTACCCAGCATCACCACGCTTATGTTTGTATTCGTGGGCATGGGCATCACCACTATCTTGATCTGGTGGGGCATCCGCTTTAAGCTCGTGCGTCTCATTTCGGAAGAAGAATCCTATTCACGAAATATCGGAATTTCCTACGGAATCTATGGCGCAGCTGGCCTTGCAATCGGATTCCTCCAGATCGCCGTCGTAAAAATCTGGGTAGATAACATCGGATTTGGCGTACAGTTCATGATCGGCGTACTTGCCACCCTCATTCTTATCTTGGGAGTGCTCTCCTACTTCTTTATCCCTAAATTCGAAGGTGAAATTGCCACCGGAGAATCGGCATTCAACCTTAAATCTGCACTTCTGGCATTGCGTAACCCCGTCGTATGGCTTTCAGCGGGCTGCATGTTCTTCGTGTACTTCTACTACACCGGAGTCAACTACACCACGCCTTACCTTTCCGATGTAATGGGAGCCTCGCTCGGTGTGGTCACTTTCGTATCAGTGCTACGTACCTATGGTGTCACGTTGCTGTCGGGACCAGTTTTTGGTTTCGTAGCGAAGGCCGTGGGATCGCCGTCGAAGGTAATCGCCGTGGGATCAATCGTGACGGCGGGCCTCATCATGGCTTTCACTGTGCTTCCGACGACGTCGGCAATGGCGATCCTCGCAGCAGTGGTTGTAGTACTACTTGGCTTCCTCGCAAACGGCGTGTTTGGAATCGTGTCATCGCAGCTTACCGAAGGTAAAGTGCCGCTGTCCGTGTTCGGCTCCGCTACTGGAATCCTCTCGGTTGTGGGCTTCTTGCCAGATACTTTCTCCTCCACGTGGTTCGGATCGATGATCGACGCAAGCGGAAAAGATGCCTACCCACAAATCTTCATGATCCTTGCTGGATCAGCTGCTATGGCTGGCGTACTTGCATTGGCTTTGCTTGTATACGTTAAGCGAAATGCAAAGAAGCTCGAAGCTGAAGAAGCTGCAGTGCAGGCAGAAGCAATCGCTGGAGAGTAACTATTATGAACAAACTCGACGTTCCGAAACTGTGGACGAGCCAGATCAACGAAGCTGTGAAAACTGCCCAACAGAATTCTGAAGGAGCATACTCAACGGATCAAAGCTACGAAGAGCTGCGCGCTGCCTATTGTCAAGAACGCGTGTTTTGGAATGAAGGCGGGCCGGAGATGGAACGCACAGTCAATACTGTGATTCCGACTCGGCATGGCGAGATTCCGGTCCGCCTCTATTTCCCAACTGCCACAGCTCGTGTGCAGCCACAACCATTGATCGTGTTCACGCACGGTGGTGGGTGGGTACTGGGAAACCCTGACACTCATGACCGAATGACGCGCATTTTGGCGAAGGAATCCGGTGCGGTACTCGCATCTGTGGATTACACTTTGGCTCCCGAAGCCAAGTATCCGCAGCCTGTTGAGGAGACTGTAGATGTTATTCGTTTCCTTCAAGCCAATGCGCAACAGTGGAACCTGTGTAGCACAGATATCTCTCTAGCTGGAGATTCGGGTGGAGCGCATATCGCGTTAGCGAGCTATTTCATGCTGCGCGACGCCGGTGTAGACGTTTCGGGTATCCGTTCTCTCCTGCTGTTTTACGGTTGGTATGGGCTACAAGACTCGGCTTCGGCACGCCTCATGGGAGGCTGGTGGGATGGACTCACGCGTGAAGATTTCCAGTACTACAAGAATCTGGCGATTGCTGGCGAACATGAGTATGGGAAACCGTATATCGACTTGCTGAGCAACGATATGGCTCAAGCAATGCCGCCCGCATATGTGATGGCAGCTGAACTGGATCCGCTCATTGACGATTCAAAAGCCCTAGTGGCGATGCTGGAAGCCAATAACAAACTGGTGAAATTCGACGTCGTACCTGGCGTGATCCACGCCTTTTTGCACTACTCGAAAATGGTTGATGCTGCTACCGAAGCGCTCGCGCATGCGGCCCGTTTCCAGCGGCGTCATACTGCTACAAAATAACAAAACACTAATTGGAATAGTTAAAGAAAGAGAACGATTATGGATTTTTCGTTGAATGAAGAACAGCAGCTCATGGTGGAAGGTTTCACTGAGCTCATGGAAACAGAGAACTGGGAGAACTATTTCCGCGAGTGTGAAGAAAATTCTGAGTATCCGGAAAAATGGGTAAAGGCGATCTGTGAACTGGGATTTGATCGAATCCTTCTCCCGGAAGAACTCGATGGCTTCGAGCAAGGCTGGATCTCGTTGACCGCCGTCTACGAAGCACTTGGTCGCGCCGGTGCCCCAACCTATGTGCTTTACCAGCTCCCAGGATTGGGAACTGTGCTACGCGAAGGTAGCAAGGAACAGCAAGATGCTATTTTCTCCTACCTCGGCACTGGAAAGCAGGTGCTCAACTATGCCATGACCGAGCCGAGCGCTGGTTCATCGTGGTCAGACATGCGCACCACCTACCGTCGTGTGGACGGAAAGATCATTCTCAACGGACACAAGACCTTCCAAACCTCCGCCATGAAAGTTCCTTACCTTGTGGTAATGGCTCGCGACGCCGACAATATGGACGTCTACTCTGAATTCTTCGTGGACATGAGCAAAGAGGGTATTACCCGCGAGCCTCTGCATAAGCTTGGTCTGCGCATGGATTCATGCGCCGAGGTGTACTTCAATAACGTGGAACTCGAAGAAAAAGACTTCTTCGGCACTGAAGGAAACGCTTTCCGCCGAGGCGTCGAAGACTTCGACCTAGAGCGTTTCTTGGTGGCTCTCACAAACTATGGTCAGGCATACTGCGCTTTCGAAGATGCAGCTCGATATGCAAACTTGCGCGTGCAAGGTGGCGAGGCTATCGCCCGTTACCAGCTCATTCAGCTCAAATTTGCTGAGATGAAGATTCGCCTCACCAATATGCGCAATATGCTCTACGAAATTGCGTGGAAGCACGAAAACGGTGAGCTCGGCCGTGGTGACTGCTCAATGGCGAAGTACTACTGTGCAAATGCCGCATTTGCAGTGGTGGACGACGCGCTACAGGTACTTTCCGGCGTCGGAATTACTGGCGAACACCGCGTCCAGCGCTTCTTCCGCGACCTGCGTGTAGACCGTGTATCTGGTGGAACGGACGAAATGATGATCCTCACCGCCGGACGCGCTGCACTGCGTGATTACCGATAAGGAGTGAAACATGGAAATGAACAAACCATCCTTTGGCGTACTTGACGACGTCAAGGTTGTGTATTCTGCAGTTGAAATTGCTGCTCCTACGGCTGCGGCGCTTATGGCTGAATGGGGTGCCGATGTCACTTGGGTGGAAAACGTGTGGACCGGAGACTCCATGCGCGATACCACCTGGACCAAGGAGATGGAACGGCGCAATATGCGTTCGATTTCCCTCAATCCATTTACCGACGACGGTAAAGAAGTGTTGCGTGCATTGGTCAAAGACGCCGATATCTTCATCGAATCTTCTAAAGGCCCTGTATATGCGCGCAAAGGCATCACCGATGAGTACCTGTGGAAATCAATCCTAAGCTCGTCATTGTGCACGTGTCTGGTTTCGGGCAGTGGGGCGACGACGTCCAAATCAATTCCGCTGCATATGATCTTACCGTAGCGGCATATGCCGGAATTATTGCCCAAAACGGTACGCCAGAACAGCCTACGAATATCTCTCCTTACCTCGGCGATTACATCAACTCTTTGATGATCGTATCGTCGGCGCTCGCGGCTTTGCACCGCGCTGAGAAGACGGGTGAAGGTGAGAGCATCGATTTAGCCATGTATGAAACACTCTTGCGAGTGGGCACCTATTACATGATGGACTATCTCAATGAGGGGAAGCGTTATCCGCGGCCGGGTGTACGTCACCAGAATTTGTGCGGCATCGGGATCTACGAGTGTAAAGATGGATTCATCGGGCTGTGCCTCTACGGAGTACCTCAAAACAAGTATTTGCTTGAGCAAATTGGCTTGGGTGAGCTGTGGGGTACGGAAGAGTATCCAGAAGACACCTCGGCCTTGTGGCTAGATGGTCCAAAGGCGCAGCTTATTGAGGAAAAGCTAGAAGCATACCTCAAAGAAAGATCCAAATTTGACGTTCAGCGCGATTTTGTTGACCATCGTATTGCCGCGCAGGTAGTGAATGAGTTCGACGATATCCTCGCAGCTGACCACGTGAAACAACGCGAATGCTACATCGAATGGCTGAAGGAGGACGGCACGCCTGTCAAAGGGTTGAACACTTTCCCGAAGTTCTCTCGCAATCCAGGTGGATTCTGGCGTCCCATGCCTCAGCTAGGGCAAGACACACGTGACGTGCTCATGCGGGCAGGATTGCCGATTGACGAGATCGACAAGCTCATTGCCGAAGGAACCGTTAAAACTAACGAGAACTGAGTGCTTTAGGTGTGATTATGACTGAAAATATGACGATGCGTGAGGTGTGGGCGCACCAGTGTGCCAGCTACTCCGGGAAGGAATTCCTCGTTTTCGAGGATCCAGATACCGGCCAAGTTCTCACGTATACCTATGCACAATTTGACGTCATAACCAGCCGACTTAGCCACACACTCAGGAAATGCGGTGTCAATTTTGCCGATCGTGTGCTCGTATTGCTAGGAAACTCGGTGGAGTTTGTGGCAATGCACCTCGCGCTTGGCAAAATTGGCGCCGTCCTGGTGCCCATGAATGAGACGTCCTCAGCGGCAGAGCTTGCGCACTGTGTGGAGCTTACACGCCCGAAATTGTTGGTTACTATCGCTGAGCTCAAACAAGCTTTAGGCGATATGAGCAGTGATTTCCCTGTGCTGCACAGCTGTTTGGAGCGAGCTCTTCTGCTCAGTGTCGACGAGCAAGGTGATGTTTATGCCGCACCCGAAACGTACCAAGATAAGGGCACGACGGCGTCGTCACCTTTGGGGATGGAATCTGCGGTTGGTGAGCTGGAGAGTGTTCCTGCCCATGAGGAACTAGCCGAAATCATGATGACGTCGGGGACGACGTCCGAACCAAAAGGTGTAATGCTCACGCAGCACAACTATGTATTCTCAGGGCGGTACGTCAATTGGGAATTGGCGATGACGAGCAGGGATAGATATGCAACGGCTATGGCTGTATCACATGTGAATTTCCAGCTCTCGGCATTGCTTCCGGTAATTACCGCAGGTTGCACACTCGTGCTAATCAAACGGTATTCAGCGAAGTCGTTCTGGGGTAGCGTGCGCAGGCATCGTGCAACATTGGTTCAGTCAATGGCAATGATGGTGCGAACCATGTTGCGCCAGCCATTGGACAAGGACGAAAGCATGCACTGCGTGCGTGAAGTCCACTATTTCCTCCCGTTGCAAGATCACGAAAAAACGGCGTTTGAACAGCGCTTTGGTGTGCAGCTTCTCAACAATTACGGCTCTACTGAGTCGCTCGTTGGTGTGATTACCGATTATCCGCAAGGTGATCGGAATTGGCCGTCAATTGGGAAACCTGGCCCTGGATACCAAGTCGAGATTCGCAACGACTCCGGTGTGGCTGTGCCCGAGGGGGAATGCGGCACGCTGTGGATTCATGGCGAACCAGGAAAGACGCTCATGGCTGGATACTGGAACGATCCGCGGGCAACCGCACAAGTGATGGCGGATTGCTGGTATAACTCTGGGGATTTGGCTCGCGTTGATTCGCGTGGCTGGTTCTATTACCTCGGGCGCCGCTCTGAACTTATCAAACGCGCTGGTGAGAACATTTCTGCTTTGGAAGTAGAACGGGTGCTGGCACAGTGCCCGGGTGTGAACGAAGTGTGTGTGGTCGGCGTCCCCGATCCGATCCGCGATGAAGCTGTGAAAGCAGTGGTGGTCAAAGACGCCGATGCAATGCTCAGCAGCCAAGATGTGATCGAGTTTGCTAGCAAGCAACTCTCGTACTTCAAAGTGCCAACGGTGGTCACTTTTGTTGATGAACTCCCGCGCGGTCAGTACGGGAAAGTTCAACGGAAACTATTGAAATAACTACGAAAGGAAAACAATGGCTATCAACACTGAAATGGTGGGACAGACTTTTGGACCGTTCCCACACGACTACACATTCCGCGATCTTGAGCTTTTCGCACTCGGCTGTGGTGCGGGAATTGATGGAAAAGACGGTCTTGAATACCTCAACGAAGGCGACGAGCGCAATCCGCAACTCAAGGTACTCCCAATGTACGGTGCGATGCTAATTGTTGACTCCGCCGTCACACGTACTATCGACTACGGATACAACTATGCAGGATCTTTGCACTGGGGATTTGATATCAAATTCCATCAACCGATCACGAAGATGGCCGATCATATCGAGACTCACGTCAAGCTTGAAGGTTTGTATGATCGCGGCGAAGGACGTGGACTATTAGCGCAGCACATTGGCGATTCCTATGATTCAGACGGCAATCTGCTATTTACGAATGAGTCGTGGGATTGTTTGATTTACGACGGCGGATGGGGCGGACCAAAGCCGCCTAAGGATATCGTCGATATGCCCGAACGGCCTGCTGACGTGGAAGTATCAGAGCGAATTCCGGAAAATCAGGCATTGATTTACCGACTTTCGGGAGACTACCACCCACAGCATATCGATTGGGATTACGCAGCAGGAAACGATCAGCCACGGCCGATTTTGCATGCGATTTCCTACGCTGGCGTAGTGATGCGCCACGCGATCAATGCTTTTGTGCCAGGTGAGCCAGAGCGAATCAAGCGCTTTAAAACTCGCATCACCTCGCCAGTTCTTCCCGGAACCACTCTGACCACCAAGTTGTGGAAAGTGGGCGAGGGAGAATTGCGCTTCATGCTCGTTGACTCTGATGCGGAAGAAACTGGAGCAAAGCCACACCTCAACTGGGGAATTATTGAGTTCGACTAGGGAGAACGTTCATGAATAACGAGGTAGAAAGACCAGTAAAGCTAGACGATTTGCCCATGACACGATTTTTGAAGCGAGTCACGGCATATTCGAGTGGCGGGCCATTCCTTGAAGGATATGTGCTGGCTATCGTGGGTGTAGCGCTCGTGCCCATGGGCAAAGAGTTGCGTATCGACGCGCATTGGAGTGGGCTTATCGGTGTTGCTGCACTGCTCGGACTCTTTTTGGGTGCGTTTTTAGGTGGGTGGATTACCGATATTTTGGGCAGAAAGAAAATGTTTGTGCTCGATGTATTGGCTATTGCGCTGCTCTCTTTGCTGTGTTTCTTTCTTACTTCGCCATTTCAAGTGTTCTTGCTGAGATTCTTGATCGGTGTGGCAATCGGAGCCGATTATCCGATTGCCACATCGATGATCGCCGAATTTACACCTCGCCGGTATCGGGCAATTTCGATGGGAAGTATTGCTGCGGTGTGGTATCTGGGTGCGAATGTCGCTTACCTCGTTGGCTATTTCATGATTGATCTCGCTCATGGGTGGCGTTGGATGCTGGCGAGCTCGATCGTTCCATGCGTGATCATTTTGCTTGGTCGCTGGTCAATTCCAGAGTCTCCACGTTGGTTGCATTCCAAAGGGCGTACGGAGGAAGCTGAGGCGATCATGCGCTCAGTATTTGGCCGCCCAGTAATCATCGACGATGAAGTTGCCGAAAAAACGAAGCTCTCTACGATTTTCCGCCGTAACTATTTGTGGCGAGTTATCTTCGTAGCGGTGATTTGGCTTTGCCAAGCCATTCCGATGTTCGCGATCTACACGTATGGCCCGCAGATCATCAATCAATTTGGTTTAGGTGACGGAAAAGCGGCATTTATCGGTGAAATAGTGATCGGCATGTTCTTCTTGCTTGGCACGATCCCTGCAATGTTGCTCACTGAGCACTGGGGACGCCGCCCAGTGGTGATTTGGAGCTTCGTGATCATGACGCTGACCATGGCAATTCTCGGCTTCCTACCTGCTGGAGCGATGGCGGGAGTAATTTTGTGCTTCGTGATGTATGCCCTTGCTTCCGGTGGGCCAGGAAATCTCCAGTGGCTCTACCCAAACGAGCTTTTCCCAACGAGTGTGCGGGCGACGGCGATGGGCGTGGCTATGTCTCTTTCGCGCGTTGCAACTGTGGTGTCGATTTACGTGCTCCCAACGGCGCTTGAAAAATACGGACTCTCGGCCACGATGCTGGCAGGAGCCGTGATTTCGCTCTTGGGCTTGCTCGTTTCGATGGGGTGGGCTCCAGAAACCAAGGGTCTAACGCTCACTGAGACATCCGCAGCAGATTTTACCGGAAGAAAGAAGAAGTAGTTATGTTCGACGTATCTTCACTGCCGGTGGGAGATTACCGAGCGAATTGCTATGTGCTAAGCAATCGTGAGGGCGTTTTTCTCATCGATCCAGGAGCTGAACCACAGGTGTTGCGCGCGATTATTTCCGAATTGAACGTGCAGGGAATAATTCTCACGCACTGTCATTCTGACCATATTGGTGCTGTTAATCAGCTGCGAGAAGATACGGGTGCTCCGGTGTATATGGGAGCTGCGGACATTGCGGGGGCGGCCGATCCACGGGTTTCAGGATTCGCCGACGAAGGTAGTGACTATCGCGTTGAAGGCGTGGAGGTTGCGTTGCACGACGGCGATCGGATCACGTTGGGCGACGACGAACTGATCGTCGTCGAGACACCTGGGCACACGGTGGGCTCGATCTGTCTTTGGGAGCCAGCTGCGAATCGAATGTTTACAGGCGATACGCTCTTCTCCTATGGGTATGGTCGTACCGATTTTGCCACCGGCAACATACACCAAATGCGCCAGAGCCTTAGCAGATTGGCTGGATTTGCCCCAAACATTCATATTTTGCCAGGACACGGGCCAAGCACAATTCTTGCGGCTGAGTTTGGGCGCAATCCACTTTTGGTGAAGTCCGAGCAATCGGATCAACTCAAGTGGCTCGAAGCATCCGATACTCCGCAACAGAGTGTGCCCGTGAAACTGCCGCAGGAATGATGGAATGATTATGACACGATTCGTAGCATGCGCTCGTGGCTATCGTGGTGCAACACAGTTAGTTGGTCGTCCACGATTTCTGCAGCATAGCGGGGGAGTTTCCCGATGAAACACTCTACGTTATCTTGTGCCAGTTCAATGGAGCGGATGAGCACAGAACCAGCGATGGCATCGAGCAATCGGGTAGCTGATATCTCGGTCGGAATCTTGCCGCTGAGTTTCAACTCCCACAGTTCCTCACGTAATGCGCGGTTGCGCTGCCCGAATAAGTATTCATTCACTGTAGCCAGGGCGGGTGCTTGTGATGAGAATGCGTCGATTTGTACGCGCCGCACAGCCTTACCGTACTCGCCAAAGTACAGGTTAAGGCGGTACTCGGCTTCGTCGATCAGCATGGTGCGCACATCGACAGGTTTCACTTCCGGCACTCTAATCTTGTTTAGGAAAGCTGCCGGTAAGAGCACATCTTTGCTGGGCCAGCGCGAGTACAATGCCGATTTGCCGATTTTGGCTTCGGCAACCACGTTCGTGAGGTTGAAACTCGACCATCCGCATTCGCCATACAAGCGCAGTGTGGCATCCAAAATCTTGTTATCTGTTTCCACTCGGCGTGGGTGGAAATGCTGTGAAGGCACGGAGGTGAGATTCATATAAATCCCTACTTTCGATTCGAGTCTTGATTCAAGTGAATCACAATTCAATCATATCGTGACCGGACGAAAGTCGTGGTCACATTAGAAAAATAAACGGATTTGATCGCCGTCATCCAAAGGGGAGACGCCGGTGAAATACTGATGAAAGGAATGAAATGTCGGTTATTGTAGCGTATAAATATGCAGCTAATCCGCAGGATGCTGCTGTTGGTCAAGACGGCGTGGTGGATTGGTCGCGAGCCAAGGCTGGCGTGAGCGAGTATGATCCGGTAGCGATTTCGCTCGGACGTAACCTTGCTGATGCGCAAGGCGTGGAACTGATCGGAATCAGCGTGGGAACCGCCGAAGTGGCGACATCGAAGGCCACTAAAGCTGCGATGTCACGCGGATTCGACAAGGGTGTAGTGGTTGCCGATGACGCTACGGCAGAGTGGAACTCCACTCGTACCGCCCGTGCATTGGCGGCCCTCGTGGAGCGAGTAGCAGATGCAGACATTGTGATTACCGGTGATTCCTCAGTTGATGAAGGTGCACGTATGATGTCCGCGCTGGTGGCGGGCTTCCTTGGCTGGGCATGTTTCCAAGATGTGGTGTCAATCGACAAGACCGATGCTGGCTACACGCTCGTACAGCAGGTCAATGGCGGAACTCGCACCGTCGAAGTGTCCGGCTCGGTAGTAGTTTCGGCTGCATCTGATGCCTTGACGCCCAAAGTGCCGTCGATGAAAGAAATCTTGGCAGCTGGAAAGAAACCTGTTGAGGTAGTTCCGGCGGCCGACGTCGATCTGTCGGAGGCGAAAGTGACGGTACTTTCCCATGCTAAACCGGAGTTCAAAGAGCGTAAGAGCATTATTTTTGCCGGCGAAACTGCTGTTGCCGATGCTGTTGCAGCTTTGCGTGCAGACGGAATTCTTTAAGAGTTGAAGGAGAAAAACATGGCTAATTCGTGGATTATTTGTACAGATTCCCAGATCGCAAACCTCGTCAGCGTGGCACAGCAGGCCACCGGCGTCGTGAACGTTGTGGTTGTTGGTGACGCTCAGATTTCGGGTGTTGATCGCGTTATTCGTATCGCTGTGCCCGACGCCGTTCCCGCCGAAGCGCTGGCAGGTGCAGTTGCGAACGCCGTCGTTGCGCAAGCGGGAGACGTCGTTATTGCAGCTAATTCAGCTGCCGGACGTGTTTTTGCTGGTGCTGTGGCTGCCAAGTTGGATGCGCCAGTGCTCAACGGAGTTAAAGAGATTGCGTCCGGCTCAGCTAATTTGCTGCGTTTTGGAGGTATCTCTGCACAGAACGTGAGTTTTGATTCTGCCGTCGTAGTAGTGATGGAAGGAATCGGAGCTCTTGCTGATGGGGCTCAAGAAGCTGATGAAGCTGCTGGCGATGTTTACGCTGCAACTGTAACCAGCTCGAATGCTTCGGAAGCGAAGAAAGTAAACCTCGCAGCCGCGCGTCGTATTGTTGCTGCTGGCCGTGGCTTTGCCAAGGCTGAAGATTTGGAGTTGGCTCGCGAACTCGCCCAGACTCTCGATGCCGAACTTGGCTGCTCGCGGCCACTCGCTGAAGGTGCTGGTTGGCTAGAGCGCGACGCTTATGTGGGTATTTCTGGTCAGCACGTTGCTCCGGACATCTACGTTGCAGTGGGTATTTCTGGTCAGATTCAACACACTGCTGGAATGGTTGATTCTAAGACGGTTATTGCGATTAACAGCGACGATAAGGCGGTTATCTTCGAGAAAGCCGATTATGGAATCGTAGGAGATCTCTACACAGTTCTCCCTGAACTCGCACAAGCATTAAAGTAGGAGTCATGGCAGAAGAATACGATTTCGACGTAATCGTCGTTGGTGGCGGTGTAGCCGGATCCGTGTGCTCCTATCTCTTGGCGCAGGAAGGGCACGAGGTGCTCCTCATAGAGCGCGGTGTGGAACCGGGCTCAAAAAACCTCTCGGGCGGCATCTTCTACAGCCGCGTGATGGAGCAGATTTTCCCGACGTTCGTTGATGAAGCCCCTGTTGAACGAGTGATTACTCGCAATACGCTGAGCTTCATGAACGAAGAGTCCGTTGTAAATGTGGACTACTGGGACAAGCGGTTGGCGCAGCCGGTTAATGCTGTGAGCGTCTTGCGCGCGAAGCTTGATCCGTGGCTGACTGAGCAGTGTGAAGAGCTCGGTGTCACCGTGATGCCAGGCATTAAGGTAGACGAGCTGATCTGCGAAGACGGCGTTTTCGTTGGTGTTCGCGCTGGTGAAGATTCCTTGCGTGCTCGCGTTGTAGTGGCGGCCGACGGCGTCAACTCGTTTTTGTCGCAGTACGCTGGGGTGCGCGCCAAAGAACCTGCTGCGCATTTCGGAGTGGGCGTTAAATCGGTGATTCGCATCGGCGAAGAAAAAATCAAAGAACGCTTCAACCTTACCGACAACGAAGGTGCTGCATACGCCGTCGTTGGTGATTGTACGCAAGGTGTTGCGGGCGGTGGCTTCATGTACACCAATAAGGATTCGATCTCTATTGGTGTGGTGATGATGCTTGAGGATCTACAAAAGAGTGGTTTGGCTTCTGCCGATATTCACGATCATTTTGTGACGCATCCGTTCATCGCTCCGTTCCTCGAAGACGGTGAGTTGCTCGAATACGGTTGCCATTTGGTTGCCGAGGGTGGCAAAGCGATGCAGCACGATTTGGTGCGCAACGGTTTGGTGGTGATTGGCGACGCCGCAGGCTTCACCTTGAATACTGGCCTCACCGTGCGCGGCATGGACTTAGCGGCTGAAAGTGCTCGTTGCGCCGCGAAAGCAATTTCGCAGGCACTCAAAGCGGGCGATTACTCGCAACCAGCTCTGGAAGCCTACTTGACTCAGTACGAGGAAAGCTGGCTCGGCAAGGACATGGATACCTTCAAACGGGCACCGCACTTCTTAGAGAACACGAAGGAAATGTATGGCGACGTAGGTAAACTGCTCGCCGATACTTTCTACGGCATGTATAACCATGACTTGACGCCACGCAAACGAATTCTGAGTTCTGCTCTGGGCGCGTTCAAGAAGTCAAAGCTGTCTGTGTTCCGGGTGGCAAAGATAGCAATCGATGCAGTTAGGGCGATGTGATGACTAAGTATGAACCAGGAACAGTTGCGGCTCGTTTGGGCTCCAACGTGTATGAGACTGACGAAGAATATTCGCACATCGAAGTAAATCAAGAGCTGGCAAAGGTAACCGGAGCAGGCAAGGTGCTTGTTCAGGTGTGCCCGGCTCGTGTGTATGCGCAAGAAGCTGACGGCTCGATTTCAGTTGAATATGCTGCGTGCTTGGAGTGCGGAACCTGCTTGGCAGTAGCGCCACCGGGCGTGCTCAAATGGCATTACCCGCAAAGCTCAATGGGAATTGTGTTCCGCGAGGGCTGAGCTGGACTCGGCGCGTGAGCTGAGCTCGGTTACGCGAGCGACGTATTGAGAAAACTGAGTGTGTGAATGTGACTTTCGCACACTCAGTTTTTCTCTTCGTGCAAAAACGATACACTTATACAGTTGCCTCGGCGAGGGAATAGCTCTGTATTGCCAATATTGGTGCGATGTGGCTGATAGTCGTAGCTGGTAAGCTACCGCGGGTTGCGTCGTCGCTATAACAAACCGCGTTACGAATCGCGGTCTGGGAAATACGTTGAGCAAATGAGCGTCTGTAAGACGGCGTTCATGTTCCGTTATCGACGCGGTGTCTATGCTCCTGCGTAGCCTCCGTACTGAGGCCGGTCAAAACAAAAAGGAGATAGACATGGCAGACGTCATTAAAGCTGAGAAGCGCGAGAGCTTTGGTAAGGGTGCATCCCGCCAGCTTCGCCGCGAAAACCGCACCCCAGCCGTTCTTTACGGCTTCGATGCAGATCCACTACACCTTTCGTTTGATGCACATGAGATTTTCATGGCTGTGCGTGGAAATGCAAACGCTCTTCTCACCATCGAACTCGATGGCAAGAAGCAGCTCGCACTAGTCAAGGACGTGCAGCGCAATCCACTTTCGCGCATCATCGAGCACGTGGATTTGCTCCGCGTAAAGGCAAACCAGAAGGTGGACGTTGAAGTTCCAATCGTCACCGAAGGTGAGCCATTTGCTGGCGCCGTTGCAGCAGTTGAGCTGCTCACACTCCCTGTGCTCGCTCCTGCAAACGCAATTCCAGAGCAGATCACAGTGTCGGTGGAAGGCGTTGAGGACGGAACCACGATCCGCGTGGCTGACCTCGAACTCCCAGAAGACGTTGAGACCTCGGTTGATCCAGAAGCTCCAGTGATCGCGGTGTCGATCCCAGTTGTTGAGCTCGAAGAAGAAACTGAAGCTGGCGAAGAAGCAGAAGAAGCTGAGGCTACTGAAGCTGAGTGAAGCTAGCATTTGAGCTGGTCACGCCCCGTGTGTGGCTAAACTCGATGAAGTAAACTTCAATGGAGGCCTACCTATCTTTGGGTAGGTCTCCATGCATTTTCCCGCCATATGAGCGAAAATTGATACGTTACCAGAGCGTGAAGGAGAGAGCGTGTACACCATCATTGGTTTAGGTAATCCGGGTCCGCGATACGAAAAGACGCGGCACAATGTGGGACACATGGTGATTGACGAGCTCGTGAACCGCATTGGTACGAAGCTCTCCGACCATAAGCAGTCCAATACCCGCGCCGCCTCAGCGCGCCTCGGGGTAGCTCCTGGAGCGCCTGGTGAGCAGGTGATTCTTGCTGTGTCGAAGTCCTATATGAACACCTCTGGCGGCCCAGTAAAAGCGCTCATGAATTATTTCAACGCGCCAGTTGAGGGCCTTATTGTTGTGCACGACGAACTTGATCTCCCTTTTGGAACGTTGAAGCTCAAACGCGGTGGGGGAGAAGGCGGGCATAACGGTCTGAAATCCATTTCGCAGTCATTGGGCACAAAAGATTACATCCGCTTGCGTTTTGGGGTTGGGCGTCCGCCTGGCCGGCAGGATCCCGCAGACTTTGTGCTCGGTGAGTTTTCCGCAACGGAACGCAAAGAAATGCCGTTCCTGATTTCGGACGCTGCAGACGCCGTCGTCGATATCCTCGAACGCGGTTTAGAAACTGCGCAAATGCGCCTACACACAGCGTAAACATGCAGCAAAATACCGCAGTGCCCAACAAATCGCCTAATATATCTCCACAAACTTAACGGACAGGCTCATGGATCTTCATCCTATTCTCGATTTCATTTCGCAACAGACGCGCATCGACACTTTGGACGCGGAGCGTTTCGTGGACATTGACGTGCCACGTGGTGCGACGGCGCCGATGCTCGCCCTTCTTGCAGGAGCTCAGGACGGCGCAGTGCGGCCCTTGCAGGTGGCGGTCACGGCTTCGGATCGCGACGCCGAGCAACTCGCTGCGGAACTTGCGATGTTCCTACCTGCGGATTCGGTTGAAATCTTTCCGTCGTGGGAGACCTTGCCTCACGAGCGGCTGTCGCCGCGTTCGGATACTGTGGCGCAACGGCTCAAAGTGCTGCGTTGTTTAGCGCATCCGGAAGAGTTTCCCGAGCTAAAAGTGTTAGTGGTGTCCGCTCGCGCACTCCTGCAGCCCATCGTTGCAGGCCTTGGCGAGTTACGACCTGTGCGTTTGCGAGTAGGCGATATTCGCGACCTCGCTGAGCTGCAAGAGGACCTCGTTAACGCGGCCTACGCGCACGTAGATATGGTGGAAAACCGTGGGGAATTTGCTGTTCGTGGCGGGATCATCGACATTTTCCCTCCAACGGAACCGCATCCGCTCCGAGTCGAGTTTTTTGGCGACGAAATAGAAGAAATCCGGCAGTTTTCAGTGGCAGATCAGCGCTCCTTGGACGAGGTTTCCGAGGTATATGCACCTGCTTGCCGCGAAATTTTGCTTTCCGAAGACGTTCGCTCGCGTGCCGCAGCAGCATTGCCGCAGTTCCCAGGCGCAGTCGATATGCTCGACAAAATTGCCCAAGGAATTGCCGTGGAGGGAATGGAGTCATTGACTCCGATCTTGGTTGAGAAAATGGTGCCGCTGGTAGGGGAGTTCCCAGCTGGCTCACGCATCGTACTCGTGGAGCCTGAACGGATTCGCACTCATGCAGAGTCGCTCATGGCTACAACGGAAGAATTTTTGGCGGCGGCATGGTCAAGCGCTGCGGCAGGTGGAAAAGTGCCGGTTAACGTTGATTCGGCATCGTTTGCAAGCCTGAGCCAGACTCGCGCTGCGGCCGTGGAATTCGGCCTTGACTGGTGGTCTTTAGGTGCTTTTGCAGGGGAAACGGTAATTTCTTTTGGATGGAGTGAACCGCAGAATTACTCTGGCAAGGTTGAGGAAGCGCTTGCGGATTTGGGCAAGCGCGCTCGCGAGGGCTGGCGAATTGTGGTTGCCGTTGAAGGCGCTGGCCTTGGACGGCGCTTATTTGAGCAGTTCTCGGACTTGGACGTGCCGGCGCGAATCGTGGAGCGGTTCGACGGCGAGCTGCAACCCGGCGTCGTCAATATCGTAACGGCACAGCTCGCAACGGGATTCGTGTGCGAGGACGCGAAATTTGGGGTATTTTCGGCTCGTGATTTGATGTCGCGTGTGCGTGGCACTTTACGTGACCAGCGCAATATGCCAAAGCGCCGGAAGAAAACCGTGGATCCGCTCGCGCTTAAACCTGGCGATTACGTGGTACATGAGCGGCACGGTGTGGCTCAGTTTGTAAAATTGGCAAAACGTTCGTTGGGTGGCCCAGGTGGTACACAACGCGAATACGTGGTGCTGGAGTACTCGGCGTCGAAACGGGGTGGGCCACGCGATCAGCTCTGGGTTCCTACCGATCAGCTCGATCAGGTGAGCAAATACTCGGGCGGCGATGCGCCGTCGCTCAATAAAATGGGTGGCGCAGACTGGGCAAAGACGAAAGCGAAAGCGCGTGCGGCAGTGCGTCAGATCGCCAAGGAACTCATCCGTCTCTATGCGCAGCGCAGGGCGACGCGCGGGCACGCATTTGCGCCCGATACGCCCTGGCAGCGTGAACTCGAGGATGCTTTCGAATTTGTGGAGACGCCCGATCAGCTCTCCACGATTGAGGAAGTCAAGCGGGATATGGAATCGCTTGAGCCAATGGATCGCCTGATTTCCGGCGATGTTGGCTACGGAAAGACGGAAATTGCCGTGCGAGCAGCATTTAAGGCTGTTCAGGACGGTATGCAGGTGGCGGTACTCGTGCCTACCACGCTGCTGGCACAGCAGCACGTTGAAACCTTTAAGGAGCGTTACGCCGGCTTCCCAGTTAACGTTGAGATTCTCTCGCGTTTTCAGACGGCGAAAGAAACCGACGCCGTGAAAAAGGGTATTTCTGCTGGCAAAGTCGATGTAGTGATCGGTACTCACAAACTCATCACAGGCGATGTGCGATTCAAGAACCTCGGCTTGGTGATTATCGACGAAGAGCAGCGCTTTGGCGTGGAACACAAAGAAACACTCAAGCAGTTGTATCCAACTGTGGATGTGCTGGCCATGAGTGCGACGCCGATTCCACGCACGCTCGAAATGGCGGTGACGGGAATTCGGCAGATGTCTACGCTGGCCACGCCGCCGGAGGAACGCCATCCAATCCTCACCTATGTGGGTGCTCATGAATTAAAGCAGGTATCGGCAGCAATCAAGCGGGAGCTTTTGCGAGATGGTCAGGTATTTTACGTGCACAATCGCACGGAAAGTATCGATAAGGTGGCAATGCAACTCGGCGAGCTCGTGCCCGAAGCGCGCATCGGCGTCGCCCACGGAAAGATGAGCGAGTATCAACTCGAGAGCGTGATTCAGCAGTTCTGGGACAAAGAGATTGACGTGCTCGTATGTACCACGATTGTGGAAACGGGCTTGGACATCTCGAATGCGAATACGTTGATTGTTGAAGACGCGCAGAAGCTGGGGCTATCGCAGTTGCACCAGTTGCGCGGGCGCGTGGGGCGTGGTCGCGAGCGCGCTTATGCGTATTTCTTGTATCCGCCGGAGAAAGCGATGACGGAGACGGCGATTGAGCGCTTGCGTACGATCGCTTCACATACTGAGTTGGGTGCGGGCATCCAGGTGGCGCTCAAGGATTTGGAGATTCGCGGTGCCGGTAATTTGCTTGGCGGCGAACAATCTGGGCATATCGCTGGTGTGGGCTTTGACCTGTATCTTCGTATGGTGTCGGAAGCGGTTGCCCAGCTTACCGGGCAAGATAGCCGATCTGAGGAGGAGAAGCACGCGGACGTGCGCATTGAACTGCCGCTTGATGCGTTCGTTCCACAAAATTGGGTGAGTTCGGAGCGCTTGCGTCTGGAAATCTACACCAAGATCGCGCAGACGACGAATGAAACGGAACGCTCCGACGTCGCCAATGAGCTGGTGGATCGTTATGGAAACATTCCGATTGAGGTGGAGCGACTCTTCCGCTTGGCGCGTTTGCGCGAACAGGCGCGGGGCGTGGGGATCGAGGAAATCACCATGCAAGGGCGAAATATTCGTTTTGCGCCGGTGCAGTTGCCGGATTCGCGGCAGGCGCGATTGAAGCGTTTGTATCCGCGCGCCGTGGTTAAGCCTGCTGTGCGTGCCCTGCTCGTTCCCGTGCCAGATGCCGACGGCGGGCGCATGCTTGGAGCCGAAAAACCGCTGGACAACGACGAAATTATGGACTTTGTGGAGACCTTGATCCACGCGGTGTTTGTGGCGGGCTGATTTCCCCTACGGGTGAATTTCTTTGCCAGATGTGTTGAACGGTGGGAAAAACCCGCCACTTGTAGGACAATAGAAAGTGGATGGGCGCGCTTATGCGGGTCAAACGTCCGAGTTCTCTCGCGGCAATCGCGGTAGAATACAAGTTGTCATGTATCCACCTTATAGAAGGAGTCCTTGTGGCAAATATTGAGGCCGTAGCCTCCCGTGAAATTCTCGATTCCCGTGGAAACCCAACCGTTGAGGTTGAAGTTCTGCTCGACGACGGCACATTTGCCCGCGCCGCAGTTCCTTCAGGCGCTTCCACAGGTGCGTTCGAAGCTGTTGAGCGTCGTGACGGCGATGACTCCCGTTACCTCGGTAAGGGTGTTCAGGATGCCGTAGAAGCTGTTACGGAAATTATTGAACCAGAGATCATCGGCTTTGCAGCTAACGATCAGCGTCTGCTCGATCAGACCCTCATCGACCTTGACGGTACTGCAAACAAGGGCAAGATTGGTGCAAACGCTATCCTCGGCGTCTCCCTTGCTGTTGCTAAGGCTGCTGCTGAATCGGCAGGTCTTCCACTGTACGCATACTTGGGTGGACCAAATGCTCACACCCTCCCAGTTCCAATGATGAACATCCTCAACGGTGGATCGCACGCTGATTCCAACGTTGATATCCAGGAGTTCATGATTGCTCCTATCGGCGCTCCAACTTTCAAAGAGTCGCTGCGCTGGGGTGCTGAGGTTTACCACGCTCTGAAGTCCGTGCTCAAGCAGCGCGGTTTGTCCACCGGCCTTGGTGACGAGGGCGGTTTCGCACCAAACCTCGAGTCCAACGCTGCAGCTCTCGACCTTATCATCGAGGCAATCGAGAAGGCTGGCTTGGCTCCAGGCGCTGATGTAGCACTTGCTCTTGACGTTGCTTCCACCGAGTTCTTCAAGGATGGTGGCTACCAGTTCGAAGGTGGCATCAAGTCCACCGACGAGATGGTTGCTTACTACGAGAAGCTCGTGGCTGATTACCCACTCGTTTCCATTGAGGATCCACTCTCCGAAGATGAGTGGGATGCTTGGGTAGCTCTCACTGCTCAGATCGGTGATCGCGTACAGCTCGTGGGCGACGATCTCTTTGTGACCAACCCAGAGCGTCTTGCTAAGGGCATCGAGATGGGTGCTGCTAACGCACTGCTCGTTAAGGTGAACCAGATTGGTACCTTGACCGAGACCCTCGAAGCTGTTGAGACCGCACACCGCGCTGGCTACAAGTCGATGACCTCGCACCGTTCGGGCGAAACCGAGGACGTTACAATTGCTGATCTTGCAGTTGCAACCAACTCTGGTCAGATCAAGACTGGCGCTCCTGCACGTGGCGAGCGTGTGAACAAGTACAACCAGCTTCTTCGCATTGAGGACGAGCTTGATGATGCAGCAGTATACGCTGGTCGTTCGGCATTTCCTCGCTTCAAGAAGTGATGCTTTGAACTAGGTTTATAACCTAAGAAAGAGGGCGGGAATTCCCGCCCTCTTTTGTGAAATGCTCCCCGGAAGTTGGACTGGTTAATTCGGTTATTTCTTCTGGGGAGCATTTCAATTGCTACTCTGACCTGCCCCTCTTTCTTTGGCTCTCTTCTCTTTTCTTTATCCCTTCTCGAGTCTTTGTTGCCCTAACTTAGGCGCGGGCTTGTTCATCGCGCTATATACGCGCGATACATAAAGGATCGCCTAAGTTAGGGCACGCTTTATGTGGTATCGGCATGCCACTACTTAGTTAATTTCGAGAATGTTTGCCGGCTCACCAGGTTTGAATACACCACGTGCGCCAATAGACCTTTAGACTAGTCCTATGAGTTCGCGCCCACCTGCACCACGTCGTTCTTCGCAATCGGGGAACGATCCTTCTGCGCGCAATCAGCGAATTACTCGACCAGTCCGCGGTACAGAAGCTGCACCGGCTGAGGGAGGCAAACTTGCGGCAGGGGCTCGTGGCAAGGAAACGACGCGCGGTAAGCAGCCGCCGCGCGATAATCAAGCTACGCGCGATACTAGAACTCGCCGCGGCGAAAGCCAAGTTCAGGGGGCGCGTCCGGTGCGCGCTGTGCGTCCTGGTCGCGGCGAAAGCCCAATGAGTGGAGGTCGTCCGGTACGCGCCGAACGTCCGGTACGTAGCAAGCAGCCGGCACGAGCAGCGAATAATGGACGTACACCAACTCGCGGAAATAATGACCCAGACGCAAGCTCCCGCACAGCACAAACGGTACGCGCTCGCACAGCACAAACGGAACGCGCTCGCACCCTAGAAACCATGCCCGAAACTAGCGCTGCAACTACATCCGCAGCGAAACGCCGTCGATCCGGTCGTGACTGGAATGTGGTTCTTTCAGGCTCGGAGCGCACGCGCCAGTTTTCCGTGCGTCTTGCCCTTGTGATCGCAGCCGTGATGATCGGCGTCTTCATTGTTTCTTCGCCGTTGCGTGGTTACATCGCTCAGCAGGAAGAAAAGCGTGAGCTACTCTCGACGCTCGACCATCGAAAAGAGCGAGTGCAAGAGCTGGAGCAGCAGCTCGCACTTTGGAACGACCCGCAGTATATTCAGTCCCAAGCGCGACAGCGGCTCGGCTACGTTCTTCCTGGTCAGACCCTTTATACGGTGGATCCGCAGGCGATAGCTGGTGCCCAGCCGAAGGAGCAGGAACAGCTCGCTGAGCTTAACAAAGAGCGCCGTGCCGCCACGCCTTTCTATATGACGATGTGGGATTCGATCTCCATTGCTGGTCAATCTGGCAAGGTAGATAACCCCTCGAACGTACCTGTTATCGACAAAACTAAGTAGCATTTTGCTCAATCGCCCTGAGCTAATGCCATAAATGGAGATCAAATGACTGTTTTGGATGCAAGAAATATTAGTCTTGACGTGTTGCGCCAGATTGCGTGCAATGCTTCGCTCGTTGGCCACAACGATCGGGAAATCCTCACTGAGCAGCTTGGCCGTGACCCACGTGGGCTGGTTGGCATCGGCGCGCGTTGTGCATGCGGCGCACCTGCTGTGACGATTACTTTTCCGCGTCTGCCCGACGGTAGCCCATTCCCGACCTTGTTTTATCTTTCGCTTCCGTCGCTGGTGAAGGAGATTTCGCGCATCGAAAGCGCAGGCGGTATGGCTCCTTTCAACCAGCGTTTGCACGACGACGCCGATCTACTCGCCTCCCATGAAAAAGCGCACCACAGCTATGTGGAGCGTCGCGATCTGCTTGAGGTTATTCCAGAACTCGGGGGTAAATCTGCTGGTGGTATGCCTGATCGTGTGAAGTGTCTGCATGCGTTGGCGGGGTATGCGTTGGCGGTAGGACGCGGCGTGTGTCCGATTGGTGACGAAGCGCTAGATATGGCGGGTTGGGATCCCGAGGTTTGCCGCTGCAAAGAAGTAGCTGACGACGAGTAAGTCTCGCTTTAGTCGAGGAATTTGAGGGTAGCGGCACTCGCCACGATTTTTGGCGGGAGGCGCATGGCAAAGTAGTGGTTATGAGAGTTGCTGGAATTGATTGCGGAACGAATTCGATTCGTTTGCTGATTGCGGATACTGGTACACAGTCTCACGCAGGTGAATTAACAGATGTGGTACGCACGATGAAGGTTGTGCGGCTCGGTGCTGGAGTTGATCGTACCGGTGAATTTGACGCTACAGCTTTGGCGCGCACGTTAGACGCGGTGAGTGAGTACGCGCAGTTGTGTGCCGAGCATGGCGTGGAATCGATTCGTTTTGCTGCTACATCGGCCACTCGCGACGCTCGTAACCGCGATGAGTTTATCGACGGCGTCGTGGCGCTTCTTGGTGTGGAGCCACAGGTGCTATCGGGGCAAGAGGAAGCAACTACCAGTTTTGCGGGGGCGATTTCGGCTCGCGGAAGTGAATCGGCGTCACCCTTGATTGCGGTCGATCTGGGCGGTGGCTCTACTGAGATTGCCTTGGGGACTGCTGATGGAAAGATTATTTCCGCATTTTCGATGGACGTCGGGTGCGTGCGTATGCACGAACGGCATTTGCAAAGTGATCCGGTTCAGGAGCAACAGATCCAGGCGGCGCGTATTGATGTTCGTGATTGGCTTGATCGCGCCGAAGAAGTGGTTGATTTAGGTCAAGCACGAGCTGTGATTGGCTTGGCTGGTAGTGTTACCACGATTACGGCGTTGGCTCTTGGCCTTGATGAATATGATCCGAAGCGAATTCACGGGACGGCTTTAACGCTTGAAGAAACTGATCGTGCTTGTGAATGGTTCATCCGGTCTACTGCGCAAGAGCGTGAAAAACTTGGTTTTATGCACCCTGGCAGGGTGGATGTGATCAATGCGGGAGCCTTGGTTTGGCAAGAGGTTGTGCGGAGGATTGCTCAACGTATGGATGAAGCAGGGCATGTTCTTGAGCATGTGACCACCTCAGAGCACGATATTCTCGATGGCTTGGCACTGTGGGCTGCACGTGACCCTAATAAACCACGTATCGGTGAGTGATTTTACCGATTCTTAGTCGCTCGGACTCATCGACGTATGAATTTCAGTGCGCACGGCATACCGGTTACGCCACTTCGAACGCGCCGCGAGCACCGCGCCACCGACGATAGCCGAGAGAAGCGTGCCTACAAGCACGGCGATACGCGAATGTGGCTCGTGGGGGTCGCTGGCAGGGAATGAAAGCGTGGCGATGAGCAGCGAAACTGTAAAACCAATTCCTGCCACGAGCGACACGGGAATGATGTCAAGCATGTTGATACCACGCCCAAGCTTGAGCTTGAACAATTTCACCATGATAAATACGCCGCCGCTGATGCCGAGCATCTTTCCGAGCGGCAAACCAAGGTAAATTCCCATTGCCACTGGATCAACGATCATCTCTCGGAAACCGCCGGTATCCACCACATTCACACCAGATGCGAAGAAAGCGAAGATAGGTAGGATGAATCCCGCTGAGTAAAAATCGATTTTTGAGGCGAAGTGGTGGGTGAGTGATTCGCGCTCAGATTTGCGCTGGATAGCAGGCACAACCATACCTAATGCCACGCCCGCAATGGTTGCATGCACACCGGAAAGGTGCATGAGATACCAGGCAAGTATGCCGAGCGGCCAGAGGAAATATGCCTTGGTAATGCGTTTTTGAACGAGAAATCCAAATAGTGCAATAACTGCCACGGCAAGCGCCAAGGCAATAAAATTCAAGCTTCCGGCAAAGAATACGGCAATGAGCACGATGCCTAGAAGGTCGTCAACCACGGCGAGCGTCATTAAGAATGTGCGAATTGCTGGTGGCAGACCCTTGCCAAAAAGTCCGAGCACTGCGAGCGCAAATGCAATATCGGTGGCCACCGGCACAGCCCAACCGCCATAATTACCCGAACCAGAAATAACCTGGATAAGCACATAAACGAGGATTGGTCCGATCATTCCGCAGACGGCGGCGAGGATCGGTACGAGGGCGCGGCGCACGTCGCGTAATGATCCAGTTGTGAATTCTTCTTTGAGTTCGAGGCCGACGACGAAGAAAAAGATCGCCAAGAGCCCGTCCGCTGCCCATTCTGCTAGGCTGAGATTGAGGTGAATTGCTGAGATTCCAACGGTAGTTTCCGAGATCGTCGCGTATGCTTCGCGTGCCGCGCTATTAGGGAAATTTGCCCAAATGAGCGCAATGACTGCAGCTAAAATCAGCATGAGTCCTGCGAATGTCTCACTGTGAAGGGCTCTGCGGTATCGTCCGATAAGGGTTGGTCGTTTAGACACCTTATGTCTCACTTCCGTTTTGATAGCGGGCTTGCTTGTGCGTGCTGAGAAAATAACGGGAATAGTAAAGTGAAATTTAATATTTCCATACTCAACCTAAAACTTACTCTAGTATTTTTTGCCGCAAACTTGTAAGTTCGCTAACGAATGAGACGAAATGCGAATATTTTGCGATTTCTCGATTTCTCTCAGCAAGGACTTCGTGAGTATGCTAGTACAGTGTAAATTACACGCCCCCGTAGCCCAATCGGCAGAGGCAGCAGACTTAAAATCTGTTCAGTGTGGGTTCGAGTCCCACCGGGGGCACTTTTATTTATGTTCCTAGCTCATAGGTTTAGGCTGCTCACTTCTAAGACTGGCGCTAATCCTCGATTTCGCCTTCAAGAATTTCGCCGTGAACTGTGTCGTCGTGAATCACAGTTTCGCCGTCAATAACGTGCGGATCGGAAGTGCGCGGATTGGTCGTACGCGAGCGGGTAGACCCAGCCCTGCGTCGTCGCGCTGCAAAACGGATAATCTTCCACAAAGCGAACAGTAGCACCGCGAGAATAACCAGCATCAATGCGGGCAAGAAAATCGCGATAAGCGACATCGTGAACGACGTGCCGTCCTCCACAGTCGAAACTACCGGCGCACCAATACCGAGGGTAGACACGTTCACGATAGGCCTGCCGAGCATCTTTCCAGTGTGTACCACGGCGGCAGTGAGTCCGCCGAGCAGTACTCCGACCCACGGATTGTTGGCAAGAAAAGTCGAGTTTTGCTCAGCTTCTTGTGCAGCAGTAGTGGCGGCAAAAACGAGTGCGCCCGTGGTTGGTCGAATCACGGTTCCGGCGATGTCGTTGAGGAAATCAACGGCAGGTATTTTGTCGAGCACCGTTTCTAGCAGCAGAAATAGCACACCGATACCAATTGCCCACGGCGACTCGATCCATGCGAATTGCGAGGGGAGCGTGAGCACGTCGGTGTAACGCGAAATCAGCGCCACAATCAGAAAAGGTATGTATGCGTTGAGTCCTGCCGCCGCTGAAAGCCCAGCGCTTGTTAATAAAGCGAACATATTTTTCCTCTACGTATGGTTTGGCGTTATATTAATCGTTTGTGCTGCTGCGTTGCGCTGCTGTGGACCCAGTTGTCACGAAGTCACGTTCGTTGTTCCCGAGTCGAGCTAGCTTCCGAAGAAATAGATCAGGCAGGAGATAGCGAATGTGATTGCTGAGGTAAATGCCATGGCGAGTTCAATGAGGATTCCGATTCCGAGCGATTTGAGCGCCAACCATGTGGACGCCGCCGCGCTCATGCCGTCTTTTTGCCGCCTCATTTCCGCTAGGAACAGTCCCACAGTGAAACCGATAAATATTCCAAGAACTGGAATTGCGAAGAAGCCGATTGCTGCGCCAGCGCCGCCCCAGAGAATAGAAGAGTTTGGAACTTGCGCATCTTTGAGCCGTTTACCTGTTAAAACATAGCTCGCGGTGATACCAATTGCGCTGAACACCGTCACGAGACCAAAGGTAATCCAGCCGGTATTCCCGCCCACAACGAGCGCCCACACAAAAGTGGATGCCACGATCAGAATGGTGCCGGGCAGTACGGGAACGATGATTCCAGCTATCGCCACGGCGTAGGCGATGACCACCAAAATTGTGGTGATGATTTCTGTGTACATTGCGCCAATCTATCACGAGCTATTTATTCAGAGGTCGCTTGCCCGCTACGGGCGAAACGCTTGTATAAGGAGGGAGGAACGACGTCGGTGCGCGGCGTCGTACGTAACTCTGGTTCTCGCCGTCGCGTGTGTCCTAACGTACGCAAGCTGCTGTCGTCGTCCGTCTGAAACGCAAGCAAACGGCGTCGTACTCAGTAGTGTTGAGCACGACGCCGGCCGCTCTTGCGTTCTGTGCGGTAAATCGCTGGTGAGGCGATAACTACACGTCCGATTTTAGGAAACGGACCATGCCAAGAACCAAAATTACCAGTGAGTAGAGCACGAAGATGCCTAATGCCCCTGCTTGGTTGTACGGCACGCTTGCTTCAGTTACTCCCGGCACGGCAATCGACCCATTCGTGGCATATTGTGCCAGATTAGCAGGCAAGTAGTAAACGAGCGTCTTTTGGAAGAAGTCGACGGGGATGAGGACGAGCAGACCGAGGAACTGCAGTAAGATCACGCCGGCTGTGATGCCGCCGGCAGTTGAGCGAAGCAGGTAGCCAAATCCGAGTCCCATAATCGCTACGCCCACAAACAGCCCAACAAATGCGCTGATAGGGCCGAAATCTTGTGCGGAGTAGCTGATCGGCGTCTTGCTCAGGAATGTACATGCTATGAGCAAGCCAACCAAAACGACTGCGAGCAGGAACGAGTAGACAACGTTGGCAAGAAATTTCGCGAAAAATGCGCGTGGGCGGCGCGGATCGGAAAGCACGGTGGTGCGCATCGTGTTGTGTGAATACTCGGCCGACACCGCTGCCACCGCGATTACGAGGAAAAATATCGAGCTCAAGCCCCAAGTTCCGAAGATGACCTTTGAGTCAAGCGGAATCTTCGCTAAACGGACGATTGCGATGACTGGCGCGCAGCCCAAGATGAGCAGCAGTAGCGAGGTTATCTTGGTCAGTTTGGCGGACCACAGCTTGTAGAACTCTGAGTTGACCGATCGCATCAGGCTCACCGGCTGCGTTGCTGTGGTTCGTGTTATTTGTGCAGTAGAAGTCATGATTATTTCTCCATCTGGAATGGGGCGGACGGCGTGGCGGACGTTGCGGTGGATGTGGGGGATGGCGACGACGCCGGCGTCGCGCTTTGTCCAGCAGCTTGCGTTGTGCCGTGGTGTGGATCGTTGCCTGCTCTACCAGCTGGTATGTGTGCGTTATCGACGCGGTACTCGCCCTCGCTTTCGGTGAGTTCCATGAAGATGTCCTCTAGTGACGAGTATGTTTCGGACAGCTCATGCACCTCGATATTGTTTTGGTACATGAGGTGGCCGATTTGTGCGCGGTCACAGCCAGTGATTTCTACGGTTGGTGCTGAAGCCTGCGAAGCGTTCTCGCTTAACATGTGGGCAATATGTGCCGTTTTGAGAGCTTCGAGGATAGCGGGCAGATCTGGACCAGATAGGTGAATCGTGCGCTTGGACGAGGCTTCGGTGAAGTTTTGGATCGGGCCCGAAGCGATCAATTTGCCGCGGCCGATGATCACGAGTTCGTCGGCGGTGAGCGCCATTTCGCTCATGAGGTGGGACGATACCAATACTGTGCGCCCCTCTGCTGCAAAATTGCGCATGAGCTGGCGAATCCAGCGTACGCCGTCGGGATCAAGACCGTTGACGGGTTCGTCGAGGATGAGAAATTCTGGGTCGGCGAGGAGGGCGACGGCGATTCCGAGGCGTTGTCCCATACCCAAGGAGAAGCCCTTGAGCTTCTTTTTCGCTACTGATTCGATGCCGGTGAGCTCGAGAACTTCATTGACTCGCGCCTGCGAGATGCCATGTGTTTTGGCGATGATTGTAAGGTGCTGACGTGCTGAAAGACCTGGGTGGAAAGCTTTTCCGTCCAATAGAGCGCCAACGGTGGCAAGTGGAGAAGAGAGTTTGGCATATTCAGTGCCATTAAAAAGTGCAGTGCCCTCTGTTGGGCGATCAAGACCGAGCATGCAACGCATGGTGGTTGATTTTCCTGAACCATTAGGGCCAAGGAATCCCGTTACACTTCCTGAGCGCACAGTGAATGAAAGATCATCGACTGCTTTTTTCTGTCCGTACGTTTTTGATAGGTGTTCAACTGTTATCACAGTATGCTCCTGAACTGGAAATATGCGTTATGAAAGGACATCAGAACTTTATGTGGTGAGTGCCCGGGCAGAAGACTCGCGATGCGCGGGGCCCTTCCATGAGCTGTTTAGACCGCGAGTAGCGAGCCCTCTGCCTACAATTCATTCTAGACGTGGTTGAATGCTGGAGGGTGTACTACTCAGGGATGAATTTCTTTGTGCACTTCCTGAGTTTTCGGTGAATATTCTCAGGGTTTTCCCCTGAGAGCTGCGGAAGTACAAGGAATTGGGCATGGAATGTTCACTCAGGGTGGATACATGCGGAGTCGAGTTTAGTGCGCTACTACGGATAGAATAAGTATAGAAATCGAGGGCGTTCGCCAAAGAGACGGTCCTTGATAGACAGTCTTTATAAATACTAGGAGGTCTACCTTGAGTAATCCGGTAATGGATCGGAATCCATACTTCAAGCAGTCGGCGCAGCGCCCGAATCAATTCCCAAATCAGTATCAGCAGACGACGCAATACGCCGAGGACTATTCGCAGCAGTATTCCCCGCAAGGTTATGTTGATGCGCAAGCGCAGAGCTATTCGCCTTACGCTGGCGCAGATCGAATGACTTATGCGGACGCGATGAACAAGACTGCTCTCTTGCTTGGCACAACGATTTTTGCTGGTGTGCTGGCAATTCTTTTCTTCCCGATTGCCGCGATGCCGATGCTCGCCATCGGTGGATCCTTAGTGGCTTTTGGAATTGGCATGTTTATTGCCTTCCAGCCGATGGTGAAGCCTGGTATGGCGATTGCTTATGCCGCAATTGAAGGCGTAGCGCTAGGTTCCATTACTCGATACCTAGACTACTTCTTGCCAGGTGTTGCGCTCCAAGCAATTTTGGCCACGGCAGTGATTGTGGCTGTGACGCTTGGCTTGCATTACTCTGGCGCAATTCGTACGACGCCGCGTGGACGCAAGATTGTTTTGATCGTTGCGCTTGGCGGAATTCTTTTCGGGTTCATCAATATGGGTCTTATGCTCTTCACTCGGACGAATCTCCGCACTGACGTTGCATTTGGTGGAATGCCGCTTGGTGTCATCATTGGAGTAGTTATGCTGTTCGTAGCTGCATACTTCCTTATTGCTGACTTCGAGGCAGTGCAAGACGCGATCAATAACGGTGCTCCTGCACAGTTTGCATGGACTTGCGCTATTGGTATCGTTATGACGATCCTGTGGATCTATGTAGAAGTTCTGCGAATCGTTGCTATTTTAGCTGATCGATAGAGCTAATTATCTTTGATTGGGCCGCAGGTAAGTTGGCATAAAAGCCAAATTCTGCGATGGCTAAAAGACTTGTGGGTGGCTTGGACTGATGTCCAAGCCACCCACAGCCGTTTCACGTACGTATAAAATCAGTGTGCGCCCAAGATGTCCACCACAAACACCAGAACATCCGTACCGGAAATACCGGCGCGTGGATTTCCGTTCTTGCCATATCCCTTGACTGGTGGAACCGAGATCAGCAAACGAGAGCCTACCTGCTTACCAACAATTGCCTGATCCCAGCCCTGAATAACCATTCCAACACCGATAGGGAATCGAGTCGGCTCGCCACGGAAATAAGATGAATCGAAGATATCGCCATTCCAAATCTGGCCGTGATAATTTACTTCAATCTCTTGACCGGCCGTAACAACCGGACCATTGCCTTGTTCGAGCACTTCAACGCGCAAACCTTTTGGTGCTTCGACGTCCGCTGGGAAAGTCAGCTCTGGAGTTTCTCCAAAGGAACCGGACACACTAGGAAGAATAACGTTCATTCGCATACCTTTCGTGAAAAATTCATCTCTAGTCTACTGGTTGGGAGGCATCAACGAAAAAGAGGAGTCACTGCCCTTCTTTACGCATTCGCTATGCTTGCCCTTCCTCAGAGCTTTCCGCCAAAGGTCCACTGCCTGGTAGCGGGCATGCCATTCCAGATTTCACATGGCAACGATACCCGTGCGGGTTCTTGAATAAGTATTGCTGGTGATCGTCTTCGGCTAGATAGAAGCTGAGACCGTGCGAATCCATAATCTCGGTAACGATTTTGACGTCTTCACGCCCCGCTGTGTCCTTGCCGCTCGTCTTTCCAACGCCATCAGCACTAGCTTTTCCAACGCCAACGCCATTTCCATGCGTAGCTTCCCTCAACACAGCTTCATACGACGCAAGCATCGCCTGCGCGAGCTCGTGCTGCTGCGGCGTCGTCGTGAAAATCGCGGAACGATACTGCGTGCCGACGTCGTTCCCTTGCCGGTTTAAGCTGGTGGGATCGTGGCATTCAAAGAAAGTTTTAAGAATTTGCGCCGTGCTCACGCGGCTTTCGTCGAACACCACGCGCACGGTTTCGGTGTGGCCAGTTTGGCCCGTGCACACCTCTTGGTAAGTCGGGTTTGGGGTGTAACCTCCCATAAATCCCACACTGGTGCTCACAACCCCCGGCACATTCCAAAAGATTTCCTCCACGCCCCAATAGCAACCGGCCGCGAGGTAGATCAATGATTGCGACGGCGCTGGTTCGGCGAGCAGATCAGTGCCTAAAACGAGATGCGGTTTTGGGGCGGGCAATACTGGTACGCTACGGCCAGGAAGTGCATCCTCCGGGGCTACCATCGTGGGCTCAGGGCGAAATATAAACACGGCTCTCTCCTCAACTAATCTCGATATGTCTCAATCTTTCGCGCACATTTTGGCGCAACCTCGTCAATCTTGCCGGCAGTGATGCTGACAACGAAACAGGGTAAAGCTTGGCGCGATCAATCTTGTGCAATCTAGTGTGCCGGAAAACGGAAAAACGGGCGTATTCCGGCACTCGGAATACGCCCGCAGCTGAGAAATCAGCAATCCTTAAAGTGTTTCGATCTTGAGCACTTTCACTGTGAACTCCTTGCCATTTGGAGCTACGTATGAAGTTTCGTCGCCAACTTTAAGACCCATAATCGCAGAGCCAAGCGGTGCAGATTCTGGATATACGTCGATATCGAGATCTGGTGCAGCTTCACGTGAACCTAAAAGGAAGTGCTTCTCGGCGTCGTTCACCTTTGCCGTGATAACGAGCCCAGGAGCTACTGCCTCTAGCGAAGAGGGCGCTTCGCCCACTTCGGCGTTCTCAAGCAGGTAGGTCAATTCTTGGATTCGACCTTCCATCTTGGACTGTTCCTCACGCGCAGCCTGGTATCCACCATTCTCGCGAAGATCGCCTTCCGAGCGAGCAGCTTCGATGCGCTCGGCGATTTCAGTGCGTCCGGTGGTCTTGAGTCTCTCAAGCTCAGCAGACAAACGATCAAAGCTTTCTTGGGAAAGCCATGTTGCATCAGCCATGTGAGTTCTCCTACTTCTCTTAGTGACTGTTAGCCGGTGAGAATTTGCAACGACTAACAAAAAACATGCCCAGCGGCATGTGAGGTGTCAAAGGCATACGTTACCACCAAGCCCACGTGTGAACAAAGCGTCATTCTAGAATTTAATATTCAACTATGTGCTAATCTGGGCATGCCCATCTACCCGAGAGGAAAACATGCCTACTACAGAACGCCGACTCATGGCAGTTCACGCGCACCCGGACGATGAATCATCGAAAGGTGCAGGCATGATGGCAAAATACGCCACTGCAGGCCGCGTGCGGGTTGTGACTTTAACTGGTGGCGAACGAGGAGACATCCTCAATCCGCAGTTGCTTGGCCGCGAAGATATTGAAGCAAATATTGGTGACGTGCGTCGGAGCGAGATGCGCGCCGCCGCTCAGGCTTTGGGAGTAGAGCACGTGTGGCTTGGTTTTATTGATTCTGGCCTGCCTGAGGGTGATCCGCTTCCGCCCCTGCCTGAGGGGAGCTTTGCCGCCATTGATATCGACGAACCTGTGCGGCGTCTTGCGGAACAAATCCGTTCATTTCGTCCGCAAGTGGTCACAACTTATGACGAAACTGGTGGCTACCCACATCCAGATCATATCCGCGCCCATGAAGTGACGATGGAGGCTGTTAAAGCCGCCGCTGATCCAAATTTTCACCCTGAACTCGGGCAGTCGTGGCAGGTGGCAAAGGTTTATTACGACGTGACCTTCACGTTGCAGCGATTGACTCGCTTTCACGAAGCTATGCTTGAAAACGGCATTGAGAGCCCATTCGCTGCGTGGATAGAGCGGCGTTCTCAGCAACCCGAAAAACGTATCGACGCACGGATTCGTGTGGATGAGTTTTTCCCGCAGCGCGACGCCGCACTCCTCGCACACGCTACACAGATCGATCCGCAGGGCTTCTTTTTCGCAATGCCGCGCGATCTCGAGGCGCAAGTATGGCCTTGGGAAGAGTTTGCGCTTGGATTCAGTATGGTCGGGGAGTCGGACGACATCGAAGCGGATCTTTTCGCCCGCGTTCCGGACGTTGAGCCTTTAGTTTGAGAACATATTGATATTGGCTAAGTTTGATGTTTTCAAACTTAGCCAATATCGCTGTTCAGGGAGCTATTTACTCACTGAGCTATTTACTCACTTTTCTTGCCCTTTTTGGACTTGCCGTCTTTCTTCTTTTTCTTGTTCTTGCCGGCTTTGTTCCCTTTGCGATCCGGCTTCTTTTTATCGGCTTTTTCCGACTTCTCCGACTTCGACTTTTTACTCTTCTTGTCCGGCGTAGGCGTATTTGCGCTGGAAGTAGCGCTATCACCCGCGGCAGCGGCGTCATCCCTAACAGCGTCGCCAGGCTTCGCGCTGGTGTTGCCTGCCGCAGCGTCGTCATCGGCAGCTTCTACCTCAACGGAAAACTCCGCGAGATCCTCTGATACCTCGGACACCAAACCATCGAGAGCTTCGGTGACGCGCTCGTTTTCGGCGTCGTCCATCGTTTCACTCAGACGGCGTAACTGCACGTCCTCAACCCAACGAGGCTTCGGCCAATCGAGATCCATATCGATCAGAGCCTGCACCAGCAGCTCCGTTATGGCAAGGCGGGCATACCACTTGTTGTCGGCCGGAATCACGTGCCAAGGCGCGTAATCGGTGGACGTTTCGGTGAATACATCCTGGTAAGCCTGCTGGTATTCGTCCCATTTTTGCCGCGTATCAATGTCGCCCGGATTGTACTTCCACTTTTTGTCGGGGCGCACAATGCGCTCTGCGAGGCGAACTGCCTGCTCTTCGTGCGAAACCATGAGCGCAACTTTGATAATCGTGACGCCGTCGTCCACCAATTTCTTCTCGAAGCGGTTGATCTCGCCGTAGCGCTTGCGCCAAACCGGTTCCTCAACGATCTTCTCAACGCGCTGGACGAGCACATCTTCGTAATGCGAGCGGTCGAAAAGTCCGATTCTGCCAGGCTTTGGTAGCGCGCGGCGAATTCTCCACAAGAAGTGATGGGAGGCTTCTTCTTTCGTGGGCACGCCAAAGGAGGCGAGCGCAACGCCTTGTGGATCCACCATCCCGAGCACGTGGCGAGCAATTCCGCCTTTTCCTGCAGTGTCCAGCCCTTGTACCACAAGTAGCACGCGCCGCGGATCGGCAAACTTGCCTGCTGCGAAAAGCCGTTCTTGCAGCTCTGAGAGTAGTGCTCCTCGTTCAAGTAAGAACTCCTCTGCGGCGTCCTTGCCTAGCTGCCAGCCTGGTGTAGAGGATCGATCAAAGTCAGCTAGCTTGAAGTCTGCGCCAGCCACAAGTGTTTGGCGAGGTGATTCATCCCAGCGTGGGGATGAAGACTTCGTTTTTCCGCCCTTATTAGCCATAAATGCTCCCTTCGTTAGCTAAAAGCTATCACAGGGGAGTGAGACGTGCAGCACAAGAAACGAAAGGAATGAAGAAATGAAGCGGCAGGACGGCGGTGCGTCACCACGCAGTCGGCAGCGCGTCACCCCACAGTAGATGGTGCCTCACCAAACTGTGCTGAGCGCGAGCCACACGGCAACCGCATGGCAGGCGTATCCAGCAACAGTGCCCAAGTGGAAAAATTCGTGAAAACCAAAATGCAACGGCCAAGGATTGGGCCAGCGGAATGCATAACAGATTGCGCCTATCGTATAGGCAAGTCCGCCTGCGAGAAGCAGCCACACGATTGCCGGGCCGCCAGAATTCCAAAAATCAGGTAAGAACCACACTGCCACCCAGCCGAGCAGGATATATAGCAGCACGTAAAGCCAGCGCGGAGCATTTAGCCAGAAGATGTGCATGAGAATGCCTAGCGCTGAGCCAATCCACACAATTGAAAGCATGAGTTTCGCACGGCCAGGCTCAAGGAGCATGCCCGATAGCGGGGTATAAGTGCCGGCAATGAGCAGGAAAATATTGGCGTGATCCATGCGGCGCAAGATGGCTTTCGTTTTCGGTTGCCAGTTGCCGATATGATAGAGCGCTGAGCCGCCAAAAAGAGCCAAAGCTGCCAGGCCATAAACAATAATCGACGTGGCTACAGCGGTATTGGGAGAAAAACACAGCAAAACGATCGAGTTTGCCACTGCGAGCGGAGCAGTGCATAAATGGATCCACCCGCGAGCGCGAGTTTTCTGGATCATATCGTTTCGACTCATAAAGCTCCTCAGCAGGTAAAAGAAAAATATCAGAGGTTTATATCCTCTTTCTTTTAACACTACCGCAGTGACGCGTGATGTTTCCTTTCAATTCGCAAGGTATGCTTGAGTACACCTGATGTGAGAATCGCAAGGAGGCTCAATGCGGATTCCCAGTTTTCTCTATGCGCTCTACGAAAGGCGTTTGCGCAAGCAGCTTTCAGACGCACAGATACCGCACCATGTGGGAATTATCTTGGATGGAAATCGTCGTTGGGCTAAAGCGCTCGGTGTAGCAGCTGCTAGTGGGCACAAACGAGGTGCCGACCACGTCAGCGAAGTACTGGGATGGTGCGAAGAATCCGGCATCGGCATCGTCACGCTATGGATGCTTTCGACTGAAAACTTGGCGCGTGCTCAAGAAGAACTTGACGATTTGTTGGACATCATCGTGCGTTTAGTGGAAAGTTTGGCACAAACGAAGCGTTGGAAACTGCGGGTGATCGGAGATATGAGCCTTCTTCCCGACGCCGCTGCCTCGCGTATCTTACAAGCTGCAGAACGCAGTGCAAACGTTGATGGCGTGACTGTGAATGTGGCAATTGGCTACGGTGGACGCCAAGAAATTACTCAAGCAATGCGTGATTACCTGCTTGAATGTGAATTACGTGGCGCGACGTTGAGCGAGGTTGCTCAAAACCTCACGACGGCAGATATTACGAATCATATGTATACGCGCGGGCAACCCGATCCTGACCTGATCATTCGCACCTCAGGCGAACAGCGCATGAGCGGGTTTATGCTCTGGCAAACCGTGCATACCGAGTTTTTCTTTTGCGAGACGTATTGGCCAGACTTCCGCCGCACTGACTTCTTGCGCGCTTTGCGTGATTTCTCCCGGCGCGAGCGCCGCCGAGGAAAATAGTTTTACGCACGCAAAGTGATTGATCACTCGTAGAACAGAGGGCTGGTGCTCCTAGAATCCTAAAGCCCGGCGAGAGAGTACTTCTCCGATTGTGCAGAAATCTCCTGGCGATTTGGAGGATTCGCTCCGCGGCGAGTGACGGTAATGCTAGCTGCGGTTGCCGCATAGTAGCCGAGAGTCGTGAGCATAGTCTTTGAAAGACCGCGAATCGCATCGACTTCCTCACGGCCGAGCACCGACAGTCGACCAAGACCGTCGATGAGTGCCGACATTAGCGAATCCCCAGCTCCCACGGTATCCACGACGTCCACTTTCACAGCTGGAACCGTTACACGATGTTCTTTGGTGTAGAGGTGAAGTCCTGCACCGCCGTCGGTAATCACAACCAAGGCGACGCCTGCGTTGAGCACCGCATCTACGGCGATGTCGAGGTCAAGATCTTCGTAGAGGAACTCAAGATCCTCTTTGCTTGCCTTGAAAACGTCCACATATTCGAGCATGGCTTCGACTTCGCCGCGCAACTTCTCAGCGGGACCCACTACGTCAAGCCGCACGTTTGGATCGTAAGAAATCGTGGACTTTTGGCGATAGAACTTGATCCACTCTTTGACTGCTGCCGCGCCTGGCTCTAGGTGAGCGCCGATTGAGCCAATGTGTACCAATCGAGGAGCGCAATCAAGGAGGTCAGCACGCTCATGCTCATCGCTTGGTGGCATTGGGTAATCCGAGTGGAGCTCGAATGTATAGCTAGCCGATCCGTCCGCGCCAAGGTGGGCGTGTGCGAGTGACGTGGGCTCCGACGTCACCGAGCCATTTACCAAACGCACGCGATCCGCAGCGCAGTGTTCAACGATCGAATCGCCTGCGGCGTCGTCGCCAACGCGGGTGAGGAGTGAGGTGTCGCGACCCAAGCGTGCCAAACCAATCGCCACGTTCATCGGCGATCCGCCAGGGCGACGATCGATTTCTGTGCCTTCTTGATTGTAGAAAATGTCGATGAGGGCTTCACCAATTACGAGGATCGTCATTGTTCGTTCTCCGAATCTCGGGAATTAGCTGCTGATTCATCGGATGGTGAATCAGATGATGGGTTGGCAGCCAATTGGGCTTTGCGAGTAAGTTCTTGGGCGCGCGCCAAGCGGGCACGAGCTCCATCAAGCCAGGCTTCACAGCGGCGGGCGAGAGCTTCGCCGAGCTCCCACAGCGTGAGTGACTCCTCCAGCGGAATATTTCCCTGCTCAAGGCGGGCTACGATGTCCACCAATTTCGAGCGCGCTTCTTCATAGGAGAGCGTTGCGACTTTTTTGTCTAGTTCAGCTGGGCTGAGCTCAGTCATTTTGCTTCTCCTATCTCTGAATTTTCAGGGTTTGGCTGCTGGTGAGGCAGGGTGTCGGTTTTGCTCGTTTTGCCGTCGGTGACCACAAGGTGAATCGTGCCGTCGGCTAACCGAGCGTCGAGTCGCGTTTGCAGTGGGGCATCGGTGGTGTGACGCACCAATGAACCATCGGACTTTAGAAGAATAGTGTATCCGCGTTTTAGGGTAGATTGTGGGGATAAAGTCCGCAAACGCGCGATTGTGGCATCTAAATCGGCGCGTTTTTTGGAAATCTCGCGTTCAAAATATACGTTTTTGAGATTGACAAGGTTTTGCAATTCCTCTGCCCGCACCTCAAGTATGCGTTGGGGGTGTGCGAAAGCAGGACTGTTGCGTAGTTGTGTGAGCTGCTCATTTGCGAAATGAAGCTGGTTATCGAGGTGTAGGCGGCCGCGTCGCACTGCTTCGCGTAGCCCATTTCTTTCTTCGACGACGTCGGGCACGATTTTTCGCGCCGCATCAGTTGGCGTGGACGCGCGGAAGTCAGCAACGTAATCGAGCAGCGGATTGTCCGTTTCATGACCTATTGCAGAGACGACGGGTGTTTGAGCTGCGGCGACGGCGCGGATAAGTCTCTCATCGGAAAATGGCAAGAGGTCTTCAACCGAACCGCCACCTCGTGCGAAAACGATCACATCGACGTCGGGCAGTGAATCGAGCTCTGCGAGGGCGGGAATCATAGCCTCTACTGAGCCGTTGCCCTGGACTTGCACTTCTCTGATTTCAAAGTTGACGTCTGCCCAGCGTGCAGTTGCGTTGACGACGACGTCGTGCTTCGCCTTGGTATTGCGGCCACAGATCAGACCGATTTTTCTAGGTAGAAAGGGGAGCGGCTTTTTGTTTTGTGGGGAAAAGAGGCCTTCGGCCGCGAGACGATTCTTCAATTGCTCGATTCGTGCCAGAATGTCGCCAATGCCCACTGCGCGTACTTCGTCGGCATGAAGCGTGAGTGATCCGTTTCCTGTCCAAAAGTCCGGTTTGGCACAGATAATTACCCGCGAGCCTTGATCGATACCTTCGGGAAGATTGTGGGTGAAGATTTTGACGTTGATCGAGACTTTTTCTTCGAGGTCGGCGAGGGTGAAGTACTGAAGCTTGGCGTTGGGGCGGCGTACGAGCGTAATGATTTCGCCCTCGACCCACAGGCGAGACATCTTCTGCACGTATTCTGCTATTTTTGCTGATAGGAGACGGAGCGGCCACGGGTGGTCCGGCGTGGTTTGCGCTGCTAGTTGCGGTAAATGTGGCGGGATAGCGCTTTGGGAGTGATTCGCTTGAGAATTATTTGTGGGCACACTCTAGTTTTGCACGTTATGAGGTAGTTTGGCAGTGGAATTGGGAAAATTTGTGGGTAAGTGTAAGGGTGCCTGGGCTGAGCATGGGGAGGTTTGATTGAGCATGGGGATGTTCGGGCTGAGAGTGTGGGCTACTAGGCTGAACGCCAAGCTGCGTGGGCTAAGCGCGTGTTCGGATTTGATCGTGCAGAACTGAGAGCATATGAACTACGATCTAAAATGGAGAGAGTAACTGGCGCTACGAACAACGTGTGCCCCGAGCGCAACCGCTATGTGAAGTATTGGTGTGATTGTGGCAGTGGCGGTATTTGTGGCGTTTGGGCGCTTACGTTTCTCGCAGCGTTCGGGGTACTCGTAGCAGGAGTGCTCGTAACGCGCATTTGTACGAATTATGTATCGGTAGCAAGAGATGAGGGAATTGTGACGACGAAGGCGAACAACGCGTCTAATACGGAAACTAGTGAGGTGGCCGAGGTAGCTGCTGAACGACGTGCAGTTTCGTTGGCAGGTGCGTCTGCCTTTCCGGCGGATGTGCCTTCGGAACCGTCGTCGGAGGGAAAGAAAATTCTCCTCGCAACGCCGCGGGGCTACTGTGCTGGCGTTGATCGCGCGGTTGACGCGGTGGAAAAAGCGCTTGAACTGTATGGCGCGCCTGTATATGTGCGTAAAGAGATCGTGCACAACAAATTCGTGGTGGAAACTCTCACTGAGCGGGGAGCGATTTTCGTGCACGACACCGATGAGGTTCCCGAAGGTGCTCGTGTAGTTTTTTCGGCGCATGGGGTGTCGCCGGCAGTACATGAACAGGCTGCTCAGCGCTCGCTTATCACGATTGATGCTACGTGCCCACTCGTTACAAAGGTTCACAAGCAGGCGGTGCGTTTTGCTGATGAAGATTTCGACATTTTGCTCATTGGGCATGAGGGACACGAGGAAGTTGAGGGAACTCAGGGCGAAGCTCCTGAGCATATCCAGGTAGTAAACGGACCGGAGGACGTTGCTGCAGTTCAGGTGCGTGATCCGAATCGTGTGGTGTGGATTTCACAGACGACGCTTTCGGTGGACGAGACGCTGAAAACTGTGGAGTTGCTTCGTGAGCGTTTCCCGAATCTGATCGATCCACCCTCGGACGATATTTGTTACGCGACGCAGAACCGGCAGGGGGCTGTGAAAGCGATGGCGCCGCAGTCTGATGTGGTGATTGTGGTGGGTTCGGCGAATTCTTCGAATTCGGTGCGCTTGGTGGAAGTTGCTTTGGAAGCTGGAGCTGGCGCTGCTTATCGCGTTGACAAGGCGAGTGAAGTGTGTGCCGATTGGTTTGCGAATGCAAAGACGGTTGGGGTGACATCGGGGGCGTCAGTTCCGGAGATTTTGGTGCGTGACGTTGTTGCCGTGTTGAAATCTGCTGGGTTTACTGAAGTTGAAAATGTAGCGACTGCGCAGGAGGATGTTCGTTTCTCGTTGCCGAAGAATCTGCGGGCTGATTTGAAAGCGACTGGCGCTGAGGTGGATCGCCCTCACAAAGCGCGCGATAAGAACGCAAAGATTTCGAATGCTCGAGCTAATCGCTCGATGTGATGGTGGTATGAGTATGGATGATTTGCGTGCTGGTGCGCTTAGTTCACCTCTTGATGCGCTAGACGGCGTGGTGGCACAGACGCCGATTGATCCGGTTTTCGCTGGTGAGGCGTTTGATACCTCGATGGACGGTGCGCTTCTAGTTGCGCAGTTGATGGCTGCTGCAGATCGTGAAAATGCGATTGGTATGCAGAAATATATGCGTGACCAGTTCGCTTTTCTTGGTGTGAAAACTCCTGAGCGCAAGGCTATCTCGAAGCCATTTTTCAAAGTGGCACGGCGCGATCCTCATGCGGACTGGAGTTTTATTTCGATGTGCTGGGCTTTGCCGCAACGCGAATTCCAGTACGTGGCTGCTGATTATTTGCGCCAGGTGTCGCATCTGTTGGGGCTGGCTGATTTGCCACGGATAAAGACGCTGGTTGAATCGAAATCCTGGTGGGATACTGTTGATGCTTTGCATCGAACTGTTGGTGACATTGTGCGCAAGGATGCGCAGGCCAAAGACGTAATGCTCGCTTGGGCTGAGGATTCGAATTTCTGGACTCGTCGAATTGCGATTGATCACCAGCTGCATTTTCGGGAGGATACCGATACTGAACTGTTTGAACAGATTTTGGTGAAGAATTTGCCGGGTACAGAATTTGGTGATGAGTTCTTTATCCAAAAAGCAATCGGCTGGTCGCTGCGCGAATACTCCAAGACTAATCCGAGCTGGGTAGCTGCATTCTTAGATAAGCACTCGGCCGCGGCGCTCACGCGCCGCGAAGCGAGCAAGTACTTGTGATTCACGAAAGATCTTGTACTTGTGATTCACGAAAGATCTTGTGAGCCGCAAAGCTTTTGTGATTCGCAAGGTGTTCGTGAGCTGGGAAGCTTTTGTAATTCACGCAAGCTCTTTCGGGAGGCGGATTGTGGTTTCACTTGTAGCTAATTGTGCTGGTGGTGGCGCTATTTCAAGGGCTTGGGTATCAAGTGAATCGAATTTACGAGCCGTGACCAGCACGCGCGATTCGAGTGAAGCTATAGCTTTGTTGTAGCTATCGACCGAGCTTCCGAGTGACTTCCCAAGTGATCCCAGGTGTTTGACCACGGTATTGAGTCGTTCTACGAGCGTGCGGCCCAGATTGACTATCTCACGTGCTTCTTCGGATGCCGCAGCGGATGACCACACGGAAGCTACAGCGCGGAGCAATGCCAGTAGTGAACTAGGCGAGGTGGGGACGATACCCGTACGCAGCGCAGATTCAAGCAAAGCTGCGTCTGCTTCGAGTGCTTCGGCCAGGAGACCTTCGGATGGTAAAAACATGACAGTGATTTGCGGAGAATCGGGAAAATCGCCGGGATAATTGCGTTTTACCAGGGCTTGTATATGACTTTGCACTGCCTTTGCGTGCTTTTTGAGCAGTTCATTGCGCTCTTGTGCTCCTGCTAGTTGTGATGCATCGATTTCTTGTGCGCGTAAAAACGCATCCATGGGCGTTTTTGCGTCGATAGCGATATGCCCACCTCCAGGAAGATGAATGATGGCATCTGGGCGCAGTCGAGATTTTTCTGCCGGAGCCGCAGTTGCACTGCTTGATGCAGGGAAAGCGAATTTCGCTGAGGTGGTCTGCACGTCAAAATCGACGCGTTCAAGCATTCCAGCAGCTTCAACGAGCCGCTTTAGCTGCACTTCGCCCCAGTTTCCCCGGGCAGACGTTGAACGTAAAGCCGCATTGAGAGAAGCCGTGGTGTGTGAAAGCTCAGCTTGCACCCGCGCGTCGTTCTGAAGATGAGTGAGCACTTGTGTGTTGTGCGCAATCGTGCGTTGATCTAGGCGCTGGACTTGCTGGTTTACATCGTCAAGTTGCTTCACGATAGGGGAGAGCACCTGCAAGATCGAAGAATCTTCACCAAAACGTTCGATGAGTTCAGTATTTTCGGTTTCTAATCGCTCGAGCTTGCCGGAAGTGATGAGGAGTTGCTCGCGTGAAGCCGAGAGCTGCTGGGACAGCTCCGACTCGCGACTTCGTGCCCGACTGTGCGCGAAGCTATATCCGCCGAGCCCGCCAGCTATAGCTGTGAGCAGTAAAAGTAGCATAAGAACAGGAATGTTGATCGTCATGGTTTCAGTCTAGTTTGTGCCTCCTGCCAAAAATGATGTCCGGTTGGATGTGTCGATGATATGTCGATTCTTTCGACACGTCGTATAAACGTGTCGATTTTTTCGATTTTATCGACACGTTTTGAATTACCCAGAAAGCCGCGATCCCAACTAGACTGTTCGTGTGGCTTTAACAATTGGAATCGCAGGACTGCCCAACGTCGGCAAATCAACACTATTCAACGCTCTTACCCGCGCAACCGTGCTCGCAGCAAACTATCCGTTTGCCACGATTGAGCCGAATGTGGGAATTGTTCCGCTCCCTGATGAGCGTCTTAACAAACTGGCGGAGATCTTTAACAGCCAGAAAATTCTTCCCGCAACCGTGTCTTTCGTTGATATTGCAGGTATTGTGCGTGGAGCTTCGGAGGGTGAAGGTCTTGGAAACCAGTTCCTCGCCAATATCCGCGAAGCCGATGCGATTTGCCAGGTCACTCGTGCTTTTGCCGATCCAGACGTGACGCACGTGGACGGACGCGTGGATCCGGCGTCGGACATCGAAACGATCACCACGGAACTCGTGCTCGCCGACATTCAGACGCTCGAAAAGCAGCTCCCGCGTTTGCAGAAGGAGCTTACGGGCAAGAAGATCGACAAGGAAGTGGTGGAGACGGCGCAGGCGGCGCTCGCGATTCTCGAGCAGGGTAAGACGCTGTCGTCTGCTGGTACTGAGCTTGACCAGGACATTCTCAAGTCGTTCCAGCTCATGACATCCAAGCCTTTCATTTACGTTTTTAATACCGACGACGACGGGCTGGCAGACAAAGACATGCAGGCGAAGTTGCGTGAGCTTGTTGCGCCTGCGGAAGCGATTTTCTTGGATGCGAAGTTTGAATCTGAGCTAGTTGAGCTGGAGGAAGACGAAGCGCGTGCGATGCTCCTTGAGTCGGGCCAGGAAGAATCTGGGCTCGATCAGTTGGCTCGCGTTGGTTTCGAGACGCTCGGCTTGCAGACGTATCTGACGGCGGGTCCGAAGGAAGCGCGTGCGTGGACGATTCGTAAGGGCTGGACTGCGCCGCAGGCGGCGGGCGTGATTCATACCGATTTTGAGCGAGGCTTCATCAAAGCTGAGGTTGTTTCGTTCGAGGATTTGGTCGAGTTTGGGTCGATTGCCGAGGCACGTGCGCACGGAAAGTTGCGTATGGAGGGCAAGGATTACGTCATGCACGACGGCGATGTGGTCGAGTTTAGGTTTAACGTTTAGTTTTCACTAAAACTCTAGGAAAGCGATCCACTATCTTCGATAGAGACGATGGATCGCTTTTCTCTTCCCGGTGTGGGATCTCATTGAGGTGTTTCGGGATGGCTATTGAGGTATTCGTTAGGTAGTGAGGCGATCTCGGGCGCGCGAAGCAACGGGGAGATTCGCGCTATTTTCGATGTTCAATCGACGACAATCTCCAGCTCGAAACCCTCAGCATTCTCGATGTACAGTGCTGTGTGGTCCGGACCGCCCGCATACGGATAGTCATCCGCAAACAATTCAGTCCAGCCATACGCGACGCAGTCGGCGCGTAGCTGATCTAGTTGCTCGTGATCGGATGCGCGAAGCGCAAGATGATTGAGCCCAGCCCTCATACGGTCCTGTAGACCCGACACGGCAGGGGATTTCTCAAGCACGATGTATAATCCGCTTGAATGGTGCCAGATTCGCCCCTGTGGCCAGCTTGGATCATGCTGTGCCTCCCACCCGAGAAGGGGGAGAAGCCAGTCGAACGACGCAGATGTTGTCTCAAGATCGTTGGTCCACAGCTCAATGTGGTGAACTGGATTTTTCATATTGTGAGTCTATCGCCGATGCGTCTCTTGGGCACTGGCGGCGTGCTGATGTTGATGAACTGCGTCAAGATCAAGCTTGTTGCCTGGTGTGGACTCATGATTTTCGATGCGGGTCGCAAGTTACCTTGTTTTTGGGTGTCTAGAATTATTTGTTGGGTTTAGAAGTGGCAAAGCGAGAAGTGCTTGCACACATGAATGTGCGTGCATAAATGTGGTCGAGTTCAGGTTTAACGCGTAGCGTTATTAACGCATTGCGTCATGTGTGTTAAATTGGAGAGGTGATCAACTGCTTCACTAGCGGTGACACGGTGTGAAAGTGGACCGACGCTGGGCCTGAGAATGTGATTATCGAGGACTATCATTGAGGTGCACTATGACTAACAAACTTTACGCCCCGATCCATCCGGGCGAGATTTTAATGGACTCATTGTGCTGTTCGGCCGAATGAGGTACTCGTGGGGAGCACTTGGCTTAAGTTTACGAGACTTTGGTTGACGTATCCGCGTCTCGTAAACGCCAAGGTCACGTTATTGAGCAAGCAGTTGAGCAAAAGGTACGACGCCGTCGGGGTCGTATTCGTCTGCTATCCGTTCTGCCTGGCGTTCTTGGCGTGATACGCGCGCCATATTCGGCAAAAGTTCATCAATAACCGATTCGATACGCGCAGCAAGTCGCCTATTCGAATCAGTCGATCCCCAGTCAGCGGTTGCGGCAAAGATGGATGTGGGCGTAACGCTTGCTTTGAGATAAGAAAGAATCGGGCGCAAGGTCGTATCCACGGCAAGACTATGACGCGCGGTGCCACCCGTTGCGCCGATAGCTACAGGCGTTCCGGCAAGTGCGGCGTCGTCAATCAACTGCCAGAACAGGGTGTGGAGCGCTACGGGAGCAGCCTTGTAAATCGGCGTTACGGTAATCACTGCGTCAGCTTCTTTGACGGCGGCGAAAGCGGCTTCAACATCGGGATATGGAGCTGGTGCGAGCGTCATTTTAGTCAGTGAAGCGGCAATTTCGCGAACATTGATTCGCGTTACCTGCACATCCTTACCGGCTGCAGTAAAACGCTCAGTAGCGCTCTTGATCATGCGTTCGGCAAGGCGGGTAGTGGCTGATTCTTCGCTAAGTCCCGTCCATACGGCAACGATTTTCATTGGCGTCCTCCAGGTATTGGGTCGTTTCCAGCGCGGTGGCGCTCGAGGAGCCACTCGTGGTTCGGTGCGTCGGGCACATCGGGCGACTTGCGCGCAGCGTATTCGCGACGAAGAACGGGAACCACTTCTTCAGCCAAAATATCGATCTGCTCCAAAACCGTTTTGAGCGGCAGACCTGCGTGATCGATGAGGAATAATTGCCGCTGATAGTCACCAGCCCAGTCGTGGAACGACAGGTATCGTTCAATAATTTGATCTGGAGATCCAACGGTTAGCGGCGTTTGCTCCATGAACTCTTCCAATGATGGTCCGTGGCCGTAGACCGGCGCGATGTCGAAGTATGGACGGAATTCATTGATGGCATCTTGAGAATTTTTGCGAATGAACACCTGACCGCCAAGGCCAACGAATGCTTGGTGTGCTTTGCCGTGCCCGTATTTTTCGTACCGCTGGCGGTAGAGATTAACCAATCTCTTGGTGTGCGAAGTTGGCCAGAAGATGTTGTTGTGGAAGAAGCCGTCCCCATAGTATGCCGCTTGCTCCGCAATTTCGGGGGATCGAATTGAACCGTGCCATACGAACGGGGCGACGTCGTCGAGCGGACGCGGCGTTGCTGTAAAACCTTGGAGTGGAGTGCGGAATTTTCCTTCCCAATCCACGTTCTCTTCACGCCATAAACGGTGAAGGAGGTTGTAGTTTTCGATGGCGAGGTTTATGCCGTTTCGGATGTCTTTGCCAAACCACGGGTAGACGGGGCCAGTGTTGCCGCGACCCATCATCAGATCGATACGACCGCCGGCTAGGTGCTGAAGATAGGAGTAATCTTCAGCAATGCGCACAGGATCTGTGGTGGTGATCAGAGTGGTTGACGTTGAGAGTTTAATCTTTGATGTTTGTGCTGCTAGATATGCCAAAAGGACTGGAGGATTTGCCGGCGCAGCAAAGGGTGGATTGTGATGCTGGCCAGTAGCAAAAACATCAAGACCCGCTGCTTCGGCATGCTTGGCAATAGCTACCGTGTTCTTGATGCGTTCATGCTCGCTAGGCGTCGTTCCGTTGACGGGATCAGTAGTAACATCGCCGACTGTAAAAATACCAAAATCCATAACTTCTCCTAAAGTAGTTGAATATTAAACTATTTTACCATAAGGTGAGGCGGTGCCAATAGTGAGATCGCCCATGGTAAGCGTGCGATAGTAAGCGTGCTGGTGATAGTAAGCGTGCGATCGCTGTGGATATGGCGCTTCGCTTCGGGCGTTATTTTGGTGTTGAACGGCAATTCTGGCTCAACTTACAGAGTTGCAATGCTCTTGAGCTGGCGCAGGGGCGCATTGCAGATCAGCTGGCTGCAATTGAGCCTCTAACCAACACCCCTAAGAGATTCCACGGCGTATTTTGAAATCTTGGGAAGCAAGAAAATCGCGTCGGAATTTTCTATCCCTGTTGTACTGTTTAACCATAGGGATAATCACTATAGAAGCAATTGCACCTAAGCCGATGATCAGCCCGATAGTGTCCCAAACGTCTTCGTCGTCTTCATTATCTTGGTTGGAAGTGCTAGCCGCGTTCCCGTCATTGGAAGTGCTACCTGCGTCCGTGTCGTTGGAGGCTCTCCCTTCGTTGTGACTGCCGGACTCAGAACTATGGGATTTCTTTGGAGCGAATTGCGTGGCCAAGTCTTCGAGAAAAGGTGGAATAGGAAGCTCAAACTTAAAAGCAGAAGCGCTCGTAGCTTGAGTATGTGGATCGCCAAATCCCTCATCTGCATAGGTCATAGCTATGAACGGACTGATGACAGCAAGCAGTGTCAAAAACGACATTGCCAATGGCCGCAGTAGTCTGCGGAATCGATGGTGGAATATGTTCAATATGTACTTGCTGCTTGCACTATGAGGTTGCGGAGTGAAGAATACTCTACGCCCATTTACAGGATCAATGGCAGCAACATAGACGATCTCATTAAACAAATTTTTCTTAATCTCAAGCAGCAATGGCTCGGCCTCTCGTTCTTTATTGCGGATATAGCGCATGCGAGATCCGGACACTGTTGACTTAAATTCCGTTGAATCGGTGCTGTTCAAGAACTCGTCAGTTAAAGCGAAAGTTCCAGATGTAACCCGATTGACGAGGTGATTTCGGTTCCCAACCACATATATATTGAGCTTTGAATCGGCTCGTTTCATGCCTCGTCTAAAGCGATCTACCACGGTGAAATTCTTGACGCTCGGATTGAGCAGGCGATCGACGCCGTCGCTGAACGTATCCCCTTGACCAACGCGTGTCGTCTTGTCGGATTTCTTTTCCCGAAACGGCCAATTCGAGTACTTGCGCTGGAATTCGTGATCATAGCCGTGCTCAACCCGAATCGCCCCTATCGGAGGTAGCTTCAGAGACCAAATTTCCACAGTAATCTCCTTGCGTCGAAGATGTTACATACTAGGTCTCCAAAGATTGTTGCTAGGAGCACTTCAAACATATATATCCAAGATGGATCGCTATAAAAATATGAACAGGTCACCTTAAAACGACTGCGGGATAGAGCAAGAATTGTAGTGATGTACCTGCGAGCATCGCATTGACGAAACTTAACATGAAGCTCAGTACAGGGATGAGAATCATAAGGGTGCGCACATAGTTTTCTGGCGCGCAGAAAAGTCTGACGGCTACCGGCAAGAGACAAAGCACCACAGGCGCGAGACCATAGGAGAAATACATCAAACTAGCTGGAGGGTCATCGTGGATTGAAACATCGCCCACAATGAATCGCTCGCGTCGTCGCGAGGAAAATGAATTCATGTAGAGAATTTAGACGATCCCCGATTCGAGAGCAAATTTGGTTCAAGCTAGGTGTAAGTTATGCGCAAGCGAAGTACAAATTAGTTTCAAATTTGTTGCAAATTAAGAACAAATTCGCACCTTCCGCACGCGTCTGCGTAGACTCGACAACAAAAGTTTCCCTAATAGGCAGGAGAAGGAGACCGATGCTCTACCTCAAAGTGCTTAACACCGCGGACGCCCGCCAGCAGTATGAGTTCCTCACTGCCTGCCCGAGTTCTCATGGATTTGAGAATCCTTACGCGGATTATTCCTACGAGGAGTTTGTCCGCGAGGCGATTCCTAGCAGGATTGATGCGTCCGAGGGGCAGAATCTTCCGCAAGGTTACGTACCAGATACCTACTTTTTCCTGTGGGACGACGATCGCGTCGTCGGCGTATTTAAGGTGAGGCACTTTCTCACCGATTTTCTTCGCGACGGCGGTGGGCACATCGGTTATGCAATCCATCCAGATTTTCGCGGGCGCGGATATGCTACGGAAGGTCTCAAGCTTGCGGTGCAAGAATTGGTGCAGTTGCCTGATTTCGACGACGATGAAATCTATTTCGCCTGCTATAAGTCGAATCCAGCCTCACTTAAAGTGCAGCTAAATGTGGGCGCATATATCCACCACGAGACTGACGACCACTACTACACTCGGCTAAAAGTAGATCAGCTAAAGCATTTAAGTGTCGTTCCATAATCATCTGTATTGATGAAAGATGCCTTATACTGGTTAACCACTCCAGTATAAAGGTGAAGATTTCAAACATACAGATGTGCGCCGGATTTCTCCGACGCACATCCACCAATTAAGAACGATTACTTCCCACCAAACAATCGGCTAAAGAAACCCTTCTCCTTATCGCCTTCAGATTCAGAACGCTCCGGCGTACCAGCTGGAACAAACCTGTGAAGAATTATTTCTCCCGGATCGATCGGTGTCATTGTGGCACTTACGTCGTCTTCAGCGGCGCCTTCACCTTCGGTTCCAAACATCCACAACACGGCAGATTCCGCCAATTCAAGCGGATGATACCCGTACTCTGGATCGTCGTCGTAATTGTGGTCACCACGCGCAAACGGTTCCTCAAAGGGAAGCAGATCGCCCTCGAGTGCTGCGACTTTATCCTCAGCTGTAGCAGAATCGTCCAGATCTACTACGCGACCACGGTGATTCGGTGGCGTCCGATACGAGCAAGCATCCATCATGCTGTGAGTAAATAAGAACCACGTATTATCGGCGGGCTCATCAACGAGGTAGCCTAAAGTTTCTTCGCCGGTAAAGACGACGGTGTCTCCCCAGGTTCCTACCCAGAGGCTTTCGTCCGTGGGGTTGAAAGCCTCGTCAAGATCGCCGGTTCGGTCAAAGCGCCATTCACCTTCGAAATACTTTGTGATCTGCTCCGATGCGGCTTCAACGCCGCCCTCTGGCTTGGTAGTGATGTTCTCGCGCGGGATAGTCGGCGAGTATGAAAGCATTGTGCATTTAAATCCCATGAGCAAATCATACTAGATAATCTGTAGCTAGGGGCGGTTTGATTGAGAACCAGTAAAGTTGCCGCCGTTAAACGCCCTCATTCTGAATACGCTCAGCCCACAGCGGCAACTGCCCATGCAGACTCGAATTGAGCGTGTCCATTCCAAGTTCCCATTCTTCAGTAATTCGACCAAATGCCGCTAAACCTTTAACTGGCTTCAAATCACTGTCCAAAACAGAAGCATCAGCACTAATTCTTACCCCCTTGCGATCTTCATTCCATACGAGCAGGTAATCTTCGATTTCGGCAAGCTCTGGGAAAGCGCCAGGCCAGTAACCTCCCGGTGCAAGTACGCCATCAACCACCACGTCAACCGCTTCGGGGAGCTCGAGTGCATCAACGCCCTTATCCAGCCACGATGTATCGATCACTCCGGCATCGATGAGCGTTAATATTTTGCGTGCATTGATTGGCGGCGGACCAAATCCATAAATATCCACTAGCGAGTTCCACGTACGGAAAGTTTCCCACTCGTCATTTGGCCATTCTTTCCCTGGTAGTACGTCTAAAATCGCATCTGCAAGTAATAGGAAGACGCCGGCGAACACGGCTTTCGCACCGAGCTTTCGTTTGCCGTCGTACGCCGCAATCGAGTCTGCAAGTGTGCCACGCGAATTACCTTCGCTCGGTGCCGAGCCTGCCACAACGCCGTCGAAAATCGCCTCCGGATAAGGGTAATCAAGCTTTTTAAGCACATCCAGCGTCAAGCCTCGAATGAGATCCAAGATTTCAGAGAGCGACTCAGACTCTCGAATTTTCTTGTTCGTAGCATTGAGCGTGCGCTTGCCAATGAGATCCGCTACCACGTCAATGTTTGGCTTGATGTCCAGGAAGATTCCTTCTAGCCCGAGCGGTAAAATCTTCTTCACCTGTTTTTTGCTTGAAACGTACTGGCTTCCGTCCTCAGAGAACTTTCCGCCACGCCCTTCGGTTAGTGCAAGGGCGATGTCGATAAACGTCAGTCCCGCACCACGCACCGCTACCACGGCATCGGCGTCGATGTCATCCAAAATGCTAAGTGGGTAGGCGAAAGGAATATAAGCCCTTGTTTTACCACCGAAATCCTCGAGCGAAACGGGTTTCGGAGGATTCAACGAATGCCCAACAGTGAGCAAGAGTTCATCAACGGTAAAAGTTTGCTTTCCCGTGGTAACGCGCCAAGAACCGGGCATGCCCGATACTTTCGACGCCCAGCCGTGTTCAACCAGTTCAATATTCTTGGGCAGAGCCTTCTTCACGTACTCATAGCAATAGACCAGATACTCGCCAATGACCTTACGAGGAGGGAAATCGTTGACGTACTGCGGATAGTTTTTCTTTGCCCACGTGTCAAAGTCTGGTGCGGTGTCAAGTGAAGCGACGCTATCTTCGAGCTTTTTATGAAATTCAGCTGGATCATTGGAGGGATTAGCGTCTGAAACAGGAACTTGATTGGCACGATACGGCCCGAACTGATCAACGATCGCCGTTCGCGCATTAAACCGCGAGTATTCGGGTTGTGTTACGTCAAAGGGCGTGCCTTGACCAGCTACGTTGACACCGTTGCCGTTGAAAATCCCGAACAAATGAACGGTGACGGGTTGCGTCACTTTTGCAGCTAAAGCCGAAAGTGCAGCAGTACCGCGCGGACCTGCACCAACGATTGCGATTGAAAGCATCTGATTCCTCTAACGTAAATAGTTTTGCCAGACACCTATAAGTCTAGTTGGAAGTGCTCACTCTGTGCTGGGCTTATGGCCCTATTCGTCAGATTCCTTGTGTCCATAGCAGCCGCTTTCGTTTTCCAGCACTTGTGTTTGCGACTTCTGCATCGCTAATAGTCTAAACGGAATGATTTAGACTATTTAGGTGATTTCCAGAATTTCGCTGCGTCATCTAGGTACAGGGGTCTGTGGGTGCTTCCTCAGCCGAGCGGGCTTTGAAGTGCTCCGGGTTTTGTTCCTCGGCATTCTCCACCATATCGGCCCAGGTTCGATTATGAATGAGCTCATTTTTGTACGATCCAATTACATTTTCTGCGAACGCATTGTTCAAGAATCGCTAACAGATCCAGTTGACGCTGCAATCCTTAATCAGCAAGTTTCTCGTTGTAGACGATGCTGACGTACTACGAACCGTGATCCGAGTGGTGAATCAAATCCGTAATTTCCTTCGTGAACCTTGTTGATGCGTTCTAATAACACGGTGTCAGGCAGCCGGCGGGCACTCATGCCCCGGGTTTTAGACTGGCGATAGCCACGTGTAGTGACGAATCCACTCTCACGTAAACTACTTAAACCTCCGCGCAAGCTTTTTTGCAGAATATGCAATCGCTCCACGAAGTCCGTTTTTGGGCTGATTCAAGCGTGCGATCTCGGTGCTCAGTATCGTTGCGAACGCCGTCCACGCTGCGTAGGGAGTGAGTAGTGCTGCATTTTCCTTGCGAGTCATTCGCGCCCGCCGTACCAAGTCGGCACTCGAGATTGCCAATAAGCCGGCACCTACCGCGCTCGTTTTGGTTGTATTTGCACGGAATTCCAGCCAGGGCCACAACGCGTTGAGACCTAGATTTACCGCCAATGCCGCACCATAATCTCTTGCTGCACTACCGGAGCCATCCTCGTTACCTTCTTTCTTGGCGTCCGCTTCAGCTAACTCTGCGATAGTCATAGTTGAACCAGCAGCAATTAGGGCATACAGCGCCGTCCACACCACGGGAAATACTATATTGGGTGGCTGCCACGAAGGCTTGCGCAAAGCGCGATAACTAGCGCTCGACGGCTGCGATCCAATCGCTCCTACGACGCCGGTTGCCACAACACTTGCAACCACACGTCGCGCCACGCGCCCGAATAGTTTTGGATCGTAATCTTTGGAGTGCTTACGGATTGATTCAGCGAAATTCGTCAAACCATTTTTCGGATTCCCGAGTACCTTGGAAGCATCGCGTGCGCTACCCATGCCTTTTACGGCGTCGTCAATTAGGCTTCCCACAAGCGGTTTCGCAATTCCTGCACCAACTGGAGTCACTAATCCGACCCAATGGCTTGCTAGTTGAGGCGTGAGAAATGGAACTTTGCCGAACCAACGCGGACCGATGCCAGTAACCTTGGCGTATTCGTACATCATTTCGCGATAGCTAAAGATTTCGTCCATGCCCATATCGAGCGGTCCGGAATCATTGGCAGGAAGATCGGCTGCGCGTACAAGGAAGTGGATTGCGTCGTCGATATCGATGGGTTGGACGTGGTTAGCCACCCATTTTGGGGCAACCGCAATCGGTAGACGTTCGGTGAGATGGCGCAACATTTGATATGACGCCGAGCCAGTACCGAGCACGATTCCGGCTTGCATCGTTGTGGTGGGGATACCGCTGGATTCCAGAATGTTACCGACTTCGGCGCGCGAGCCCATATGGTTCGCCATATCTGAGGTGTCGTCATGCAGGCCAGACATGTATATGATGCGATTGATCTTGGCCTTCTTGGATGCCTCGGCAAAGTTACGGGCAATATTTCGGTCGCGTTCAACGAAATCGCCGTCGCCATCCATCGAATGTAACAGATAGTAGGCAATATTAACGTCGGTCAGTGACGCATCGAGGTCCGATGTCTTAGTGGCATCGCCTTGCGTAACTTCCACGCGGTCAACCCAGGCTTTATCCAGCTTTTCGGGACTACGCACTAAGACTCGTACAGACCAGCCCGCATCTAAGAGTGCAGGAACGAGCTGGGAACCGATGAAACCAGTAGCTCCGGTGACAAGGGCAAGTTTGGGTGTGTTTACCATAGAAGATCTCCTAAGTTTAGGGCGTGCGGTAAAAGGAAAAGCATACCCATTGACCAAGTCAAATGGGCTGCAATAGGTCCGGCGATACCGCCAGTAACGCGGCGTTGAGCACCTGTGAGGATGCCGAGTATGAAAGCTGCAAAACTGAGCAGTAGTACTCCCGAAAGTATTGTTGAACCGGTATATAGGAGTGCTGAGCCAACGGTTGCCCAACGGCGAGGTAGAGCGGCGTAGACAGCGCCGCGAAAAAACAACTCTTCGCAGATGCCAGTGACTGCAGTGATAACAGCGGTTAGGGCTAGGCTGCCAATGATTGCGTGGGCGAGAAGTTCGTCCACAGGATGGCGCAGTGCTGAGACTTGACCCGCTACCATGGCGCCGAGTAGGAAAATAATGAGTAGAACTCCGCCCAAGATGATACCTTGGAGAATCGCCCGGCCGTTGGTGGCACCTTTGCGGGTATGTGAGCGTCCAAGATACAGGGGACCGGATATAAAGGAACCAATAGCCCAGATTGCTGCAACAGAGAGGGTGGCGAGATAGAAAATTGGGTTGCCAGGTTTGATAGCGAGCGCCCAACCGAGCGCTCCTGTTCCGAGCATCATGGTTATAATGACGACGATGCGGCGCTGGCGTAATTGGAGTGCGGTTGTAGCATGATCGGTAGCGACCGGATCGACGAGCGCAGCTCGAAAGAAAGCCTCTATCTCGCCAAATATCTGCATAACCCTAAGTGTTCCGCATCCGTTTCAGTGAGTCAATGGTTTCTCTCACTAGCGTAAAGTGAGAGGGTGACTGGAAAGTAACGCTGGTCCTAAGAACGTGATCATCGAGGACTATCGCTGAGGTGTACTATGACCGACAAACTATATGCTCCGATCCTGAGCGGGTACAGGACTGCCTTGTTGATTAAGTAGCTGGAATCAAGCTTCTGCAGGTTTCCTAAGATTCGTGTAGTCGGTTCAATCTCGGCAACCGGCATAGCTTTAACTAGGGCGTGGTCTGGGGAATTAGCTTCTCGGCATCTAGCCACGCCTGCCCGCACCTCTGACCATCATCTCTAAGCGATTGCGTTGCTAGGCTCTGGAACGCACTGAATTAGCAACAAGAGAATTTAGATGATCCCCCGATTCGAGAGCAAATTTGGTGCAAATTAGGTAAAAATTACGTGCAAATTCGTACCTTCCACGCGCGCCTGCGTAAACTCGATAACAGAAGTTCTGCTAATCGGCGAGGAGGCCCATGCTCACTCTCAAACCCCTTAATGCTGCGGACGCCCGCCAGCAGTACGAATTCCTCGTCGCGTGCCCGAGCGCCGACGGCTTTGAGAATTCTTATGAGGAATATTCGTACGAGGATTTTGTGCAGAAAGCCATTCCTAGCAGGCTCGACGCCTCCAAGGGAAGAAATCTTCCGCAAGGTTACGTGCCCGACACCTATTTTTTCTTGTGGGACGACGACCGCGTCGCCGGCCTGTTTAAGGTGCGGCACTTTCTCACCGATTTTCTTCGCGACGGCGGGTCTCAAGCTCGCTGTGCAAGAGCTAGTGAAAATGCCGGATTTCAATGACGATGAAATCTATTTCTCCTGCTACAAGTCGAATCCTTCCTCGCTAAAAGTGCAGCTCAACGTGGGTGCTTATATCCATCACGAAACGGAAGATCATTACTATACGCGACTCAAAGTTGATCGCGTCGCTAAGTAAGGAGCGTCATATGCCTAACCATCGTCTCGCCTATTACGAATCAGGCAATCAAGTTAACGGCACGATTATTGCATTTCACGGGGTTACGGATAATGCCGCTTCGCTTGTAGACATCGCCACTCGTTTCGGTTCTCGCTGGCGCGTCGTGCTCATTGACTCTCTTGGGCACGGCATATCGCCTCGTTTCACAAAAGATGAGCTTTCTAATCCTTTTGCGGCCGCCGTGGCAGCTGCTGAGGCCACGGTTTCCCATATCCTTGAAAGTTCTTTGCATCACAAAGTGGTTGCGCTTGGGCACTCGATGGGCGGCGCGATCACCACGCAACTGGCCGTTCGTCATCCGCAGTGGTTCCACGGCGTCGTCCTTGAAGATCCGGCGTTACTGACGCCTGAACAGCAGCAACGCTATTTAGAAAACGCGCCACACCTCGTTGAGCAAACGCAATACGTAAGCGAGAACCCAACTAAAGCGATTGCTGAGCTCAGAGCCGAATATCCGCGCTGGACGCAACCAGAATGTACCGCGTGGGCGCAGGCAAAAGCGCAGGTAGATCGCTCCTTTGTGGAAACGGGAGTTGTGGGTTTGTCTGATATTGCTGCGCTTGATCGCCTTGTTGTGCCCGCCCTCGTCGTCTCGGGCGACGGCGATGACATCCTCCTCGATGCCGCCCGCACGGATTCCTTGACGAATCCGCACCTGAAAATGGTGCGTATTGCGCAGGCGAGCCACACGGTGCGCCGCGACCAACCACAGACGTTCTTTGCGGCGGTTGAGGATTTTCTCGATGGGCTAGTCTCGGCTGAATCGCAGGTACCGACGCCGTATATTCGCCCAGACATGGCCGACGTGGTGGCTAATACGCCTGCTCAAGATATGCGTGATGTGCTAAAACTGCGCGCCCGCGCTGACACAATGTTCAGTTCCTCAATTGCCTGGCCGGAAGGCATAAATCTGTCTGAAACGGACGTTGTAGGGCGAAAGGTTCGTATCGTTAGCAATAGTGACGAACCGCGCGTCGTCATTTTGTCTTTGCATGGCGGCGGCTATGTTTCAGGGCGTCCGCAGTTCGACGACGAGCGTCACGTCGATTTGTTGCGTTTAGTTTCCGACCTGGAATGGCCCGACGCCGCAGGTCACGTTGCGAAAGTGCTCATAGCTTCGCCCGATTACCGGCTCGCCCCGGAGCATCCGTATCCTGCTAATGCGCAAGACGCCGCGGCGACCCTGGTTTACCTGGCACAAAAGTACCCAGATGCGCAGCTCATTGTTTATGGTGATTCGGCAGGCGCTGGTACCGGTTTGCAGATGTTCACACAAGATATTCCGGTGGATGTGCGCACTCGCGTGAAGTGTTTTGTGGCGATGGAGCCGTGTCTTGAACCGTATATGAATTCGCTTTCGTGGGTGACGTATCGAAACGGGCCAGTGTGGGATCGCCAAGCGAGCGAGGGAGCATGGGCGCACTTTTTGAGCGTTCGCAGTGCACAAAGCGCCGATGTGCCAATGGTAGACTCGCAAGTCGCGGAGCGCAGCGTTTATCGGTTGCCTGAGGCTTGTGAGGTGCCGCCGATGTGCGTCGTCGTCAATTCTGCTGATCCGTTGCGCGACGAAGGCATCAACCTTGCCACCCGTTTAACAGACGCGGGTGTGGAGACCGAGCTGTGGATGTGCGCCGGCAGTGTACACGGTGGCCTGTCGATTCCTGGAAGCGTGATCTGGGAGCAAAATCAGCACAATATCGCTCGTTTTATTCAACACCGGATCTTGGCACAATGAAAATAAGGTGTAGAGCTGAGTAGGCCGTGCTGGGGACTGTTTTCTGCTGAAATTGTTGATCGGGTTCATTCGGGTGCCAATTTTCCATCTTTTTGCTGGTTTTGCTGGGCAGACACTTCGCCGTAAACTGGATAAGTATAAAATTTAATGAGTGTGAAGGTTTGATATGACTAACGTTGCGGTGCCTACTTCTGCCGGAGCGCCGAGGATCAATTGGTTGTCGGGGCTCAAGGGGATTGCATGCGTTGTGATCTTCGTTCACCATTTCTTGCTCGCATTTTATCTCGGATCTTATGAAGGAACGCACGGCGTAACTCGCTGGCAGGATTGGTAAGCACAATCGCCGCTGAGCGTGATTACGAACGGAAATTTCTTTGTTTGTATCTTTCTTGTTGTATCTGGTTTGGTACTGTCTTGGTCTTTATTCGATCCGGATAAGGCAGCTCCGAAGCTTTCCTCTATCGCATTAAAAAGGTATTTTCGCTTAGTTGCTCCTGCGGTTGTGGTTTGTGCACTCGTATACGTTTTGATGATTTTCGATCTTCTGAAAAATCAAGAAATTTCTGGCATAACGGGCTCCTCGTGGCTACACAATATCTACAACTGGGATGCGCCGTCGGTTAAAGATTTTCTCACGACGTCGCTAATTTCGATGTGGTTTGTTGGAACCAACTTCTTTTCAACAGCTTTTTGGATGCTGAGCGTTGCATTTTACGGGTCTTTCCTAGCAATGTTTTGCGCCATGATGGTGTGGGGCAGGAATTCTAGGATTGTGTGGGTGTGGATTGCGCTGGCTGTTGGCCTGCTCTGTTTAAAGCAGTACCAAACCTATTTAGCGTGTTTTCCGCTCGGAACAGCATTAGCTTATTATTTTGCCACGTCAAAGAATCGCAACGGCAAGGCGCCTTCGCGATCTCAAACCTTGCTTAACGTAACTATCGTGCTAGTCGGCTTATTGTATGGCGGTTACCCGACGGGCGTGGAACACCCAACCAATATTTATCACTATCTGCCTGTGCTCGATTTTGGCTCAGGCAAAGCTGTGAGCGCGCACGTGTTTGGCGCAGTGGCTTTGCTTTATGGCATACATAAACTCGCATGGATACAGCGAATACTTGAGCACAAAGTATTCCTCTTTTTAGGTGACCTCAGCTACTCACTTTATTTGCTGCATATTCCTATCTTGTGTACAGTCACGATCGCTATTTTCCAAGGTGTTTATGGTCAAGTGGGAAGCTATAAGCTGAGTGTGTTGATCGCGCTGGTTTTGTCGCTGATGATCATCGTGTTTGTTTCACATCTGTTCTATCGGTTTATTGAGATTCCGCTGACGAAAGCCACTAATAGATTCATTGCGCCTATCGGTACGGATGAAACAAACGGTCTTCCGGCCGTGTGCGCGAAGAACGCTCACTGATGACGCTCACACAGCGACGCCACCAGGGCTTCCGCCCGTGCAGGCGACGAACGCTCACTGAAAGCTGAAAGCTGCTTTGGTGTAGTCATCAGTTCCGCGACCACATAGCCGGGTAGCCGGACACTACAAGCCCTCAAACAAGGCCCTGACACGCTAAAACAAGGCCCCGGCACGCCCAATTCAGACACACAATCGAGCCTTTAACCCCTTTACCCCGCACTTTTTGGTGCGATTTCGCAAACATCTCCACATATATCGAGATCATGCAAAATCCACACCAAATCCCGGCGGGTACAACCGCGACAAGGTTGCTGACATACCCGTCATGTGCGCAATCTGCCGTATTTGCCTACTAACTGTGCAACGTAAACTTACTAGCTCCGCAACTTACACCCAGTTCCCAATCGTCACTTTCTTTAGCAGTAGCATATAAGCAGACTATTCGATATTCAGGTGATCACATGCGTATTTCTCCGCTCGGCAACCGCCGTCCGCTCCGCTCGGAACTGCCGCAATATGTCAACGGCACAGTCGACGACATCCTCTGCCCGCATCCGTGGCTGCTCATCGTCGGCATCAACCCTGGTCTGTGGACTGCGGCGGTCAACGCGCCTTTTGCCGCGCCATCGAACCGCTTCTGGCCGAGCCTCTACAATGCAGGTCTTTTGCCGAATCTCGTGGATGCTACTGCTGGTCTGAAGCCTGAGGACGAACTGGCGATGCAGGAGCGGGGGATCGCGCTCACTAACTTGGTAAATCGGGCGACGGCGAAAGCTGCTGAGCTTCGCCGAGACGAGCTTGAAGCGGGTGGACGACGTTTGGCGCACCTTGCGCAGGAGCTTCAGCCTGACGTCGTTGCGATTCTCGGTATCACGGCGTATCGTGAGGCGTTCGGGAAGCCAAAAGCGCAATTGGGGAGGCAATACGATGACGGCGATCGTCCAGTTTCGCTTGGAGATGGCGAATTGTGGGTGCTTCCGCAGCCGAGTGGGCTCAACGCCCACGCCACTATGCCGGTGTTGGTGGATTGGTGGCAACAAGTAGCTGCGAGACGACGTCGCAGCTAGACGTAGCGCCTAATGGGCGAAGCTTCGCCCCAAAGTATCGAGCGCTGCTAGGTATAGCTCGTATTCCTTGCGGCCTTGTGTTTGTTACAAGTCCTTGCCTTGCTCGGCTGCTGCTCTGATGATGGAAACTCCGAGGAAAAACATTGGCATCACGATTAGCGCTGCCAGTAGCATAGCGATTGGCAACGGAAGCTCAGGCGTTGCGTGCATTGCTTCAAGAATTACTCCGAGAACTGCAAACCCGCACGGCAATGCAAATGCATAATAGAGGCGTTTGTGAAATCCGCGTGGTCGTGGGGTTCGGCGCTGAGAAGTCTTGGCCGACAAAATAGCGCAAGCAAGTAAGAACACCATAGTTGATACCCACAGCACAATCCCGCCATAGGGTATTGCGGTGCGGTTCAACAGCATCGTGAAATGAAGTGCTGTTATTCCTGCCCAAACTATGTATAACCAGCCTTCACCGGCACTCACTAGTATTTTTGGGTTGTCCCGTGTATAGGTGCGTCGCGCCGGTGCGTTGTCTTTGCGTTGCGATGAAAAAACGTCGTGACCACTCATGTAACCATGCTATTGACCGAGCGACTTCCTTGTAAAGCAGTTTCGTCAAGCAGCTCTCGACAGTGGTGCGGCGCAGATTATTCCCCGCACCACTAGTGTAATTATGCACTCATGGCAACCGATGAAATATGGTGCTGAACATCTGTGTGAATATCGTACATAACCGAAATAACACGCAAATCGCTTGGCAATAGCTTGCTGTGTGGCTAAGCTGAAAAGTGCTGGAGCAAGTTATAACTGCAACAGTATTTTCGCTGGTAATAGGCTATTGTTGCCTATTTTCCAGAATTCAATTCTCACCGATTGGAGAAAATTGTGTCCAAGAAACTCAAAATGCTAACGAGCGTTGCTCTTTCAACTGTACTAGCAGTGGGAAGTGTGTCGGCGGCGTCGGCATCGAAACTCTCCGAGAAATCAAACGTGATGGCATCTACACCGTCAACCTCTTTGTATCAAACGAACTCTAGGCAAATACGCGATCATCGCCGTGCTTGGCAGGGCGTCAAAGGTACTGATCCAGAAGGTGATCAGTACCTTTCTTTTTATCACGACATTCCTGATATATCTGGGATGAGACCGGGTGCGATCATTCGCACCCAAGAGGTAAATAATCCTTGGAATACACTCGGTATCAGCGAAAATGGCCCATATAAAGGCGTGCGAATCCTCTATACCTCAATCAACCGCACTGGCAAGAAAATTCCGGTTAGCGGTGTGGTGATAGAGCCAAAAGCACCATGGAAAGGCAAAGGGTCACGTCCTTTGGTGGCTTTCGCTCCCGGTACGCAGGGCGTCGGAGACAAATGTGCTCCATCGCGAAAAATAGCTGATGGCGTGGGAGATTATGAACAATGGTTTTTCACGTCGATGTTGAAGCGCGGCTACGCAGTAGTGGTGACGGACTATGAAGGACTTGGCACTCCAGGAATGCATACCTACATGGATCGGATATCTCAAGGGCATACGGTACTCGATAGTGTTCGTGCAGCCTTGAACCTTGATGGTTGGGATTTATCGGCACAAACGCCACTTGCCATGAATGGGTATTCCCAAGGTGGTGGTGCTGTGGCGAGTGCTGCTGAACTTGCCGACGACTACGCTCCCGAACTCCATTTCAAGATCGCAATTGCTGGAGCTGTCCCCGCTGATATTTCCCTCATACCCCAACAATACGATGGCACAGTGTATTTCTTGGCTGAAGCCTACGCGATTTTGGGCCTCGGCAAGAGCTATGGAGTAGATTTCATGAGCAAACTCAACGAAAAAGGCAAGAAAATGATGACTCTGGCAGCAAATTCCTGTATCACGGATTTCGTGCCATTCGTGGGAGTCAAACTGGATCAGCTCACGACTGACGGTTCCACGGTGCAGGATTTGGTTGCCGCAGAGCCTTACAAGTCGATGCTCAAGGAACAGCACATCGGTTATGATGCCCCCTCAATGCCGGTAGTGGTTACACACAGTCGAGGGGACGATATCATCCCTTACTATGTAGGCGAAAAGCTCGTATCTCAATGGCGTGCTCGTGGTGCGGATGTAACGTTCGTTCCAATGAGTGCCGGAATGCATGTAACTGGCACAGTTGCTCATCTCAAGATCGCTATGCAACAGCTTGCCAATGTGTTCGGGCGTTAAACTCTCGAATTTTGTACGACTGAGAATTGGGCATTGATCTGAATCTAGATTTGCCTGTTGACGTGAACTAAGGGTGGGAAGTGCGATAATCGTTCACACTTCCCACCCCTCCTTATTAGCCCTTTATAAGGCTGTATTTTTAGCTTTTGCTGATTTGGCTCTAGGTTTTGTTGTGACGCGTGGTCTGGTAGGTATTGCCGTATGCTGCGGCACTAACGCTGTGCAGTTTAGATCGGATGCCTATACGGTTCGTGCAGCATTTGCTGATGTTTCAGCCGGTAGCCGTATTACAGGTCAGTAACTATTGTGGTGTGGTTGGGTTATCAAATCGACAGCCCGGAAAAATTGCGGTTGCTACAAAGTGAACAAATTGGAAAAATCAGGCAAAACGCTTGTTTTGGGATATATTGTGTCGATAATCTGTGAAACGTGTTGATCACAAGCAACACATCTTCCGGTTATGGTGCGGTTTCTCGTGCCATATCCAACTATCAACTCTCACCGATTGGAGTTCATCGTGCGTAAAAATACGACGATACTTTCGTGCCTGGCTCTGTCATCCTTGTTGTCCGTCGGTCTTGCGCCGTCGGCAACAGCGGACGTAAACCAGCCACAATCCTCTGTTCACATGCAAGTCAACGGTACACTGAATCCTCAGGGCGATGAATATCGACCTTTCTATTATGACGTTCCGTCATTGTCTGATAAAAATCCGGGCACTTTGATCCGATCTGAACACGTAAACAATCCGCAAAACCCTTTGGGACTTAAAGACAATGGTCCATACAAGGCAACGCGTATACTCTATGTTTCGAAAAACCGCACGGGAAAACTGATACCCGTGAGCGGAATCGTCATCGAATCAAAAGAGCCATGGAAAGGTAATGGAAAACGACCACTCATCGCTTTCGCGCCTGGTACACAAGGTGTAGCCGATAAATGCGCACCGTCTCGGCAACTCGCCGACGGAATCGGTGATTACGAACAAGTGTTCTTTGAACCTTTACTCAAGAAAGGCTACGCCGTAGTCATAACCGACTATGAAGGCCTCGGTACACCAGGTATGCATACCTACATGGATCGCGTGTCGCAAGGACACGCAGTTCTTGACAGTGTTCGTGCTGCTCGTCAGCTTGTCGGATGGGATCTAAGTGTCGATAATCCACTGGGAATCGACGGTTATTCCCAAGGAGGTGGAGCATCAGCGAGCGCAGTTGAACAGGCTGACGAGTACGCTCCAGAGCTGAAATTCAAGGTGGCCGCAATCGGCGCCGCTCCCGCTGATTTAACTTTGCTTCCACCGACTCTTGACGGAACCTTGTACTTCCTATTTGAGGCGTTCGCGTTTATGGGAATCAGCCACAGCTATGGAATTGATTTCACTGCGGATCTTAACAAAGAGGGTAAAGACGTCATGCTACGTGCTGCCAACGCGTGTACGCAAGATTTGATTCCATTCATTGGGAAGAAACTCGAAAAGCTCACGATTGATGGAACTACAGTGCAACAGTTCATCAACAAAGAGCCATATAAGAGCATGCTTTCTGATCAACATATCGGATACCGCGCGCCGTCTATGCCGGTAACCCTAACTCACAGCAAGGGCGACGATGTCATTCCATTCCACGTTGGTGAAAAACTGGCGAAAGAGTGGTCGGCTAGTGGAGGAAATATCACATTCGTCCCGCATACCTCCGGTGCGCATGCATTCGGATCAATCACTCACGCGAGGATTGCTGTTCAACAGTTTGAAAAGGTGTTTGGACACTAATCTAGCGGTGATATTGTCCGCCTAGCAGGTGCAACTGCGAACTCTGTCTGAGTGATCGCTTGTTGACTTTCGCCGGCCGCTGGATAAACATAGTGTGGGGAGTGCGATAATCGTTCGCGCTCCCCACACTGCTACGCTGAGTTGATGTATCTATGACGGCGAGCTCAGCAAAGCAAACGACCCACCACCGCATCAACCACGGTCACCATCAATCTCACCACGACTGCGGCACCGGAGCACCCTCACGATAGCCAGATGCCGACTGAATCCCCACAATCGCCCGTTCGTAGAACTCCTCAATTGTGCGGGCTCCTGCATAGGTGAACGAGGAACGTACACCGGAGATGATCTGGTCGATCAAGTCCTCCACGCCTGGTCGTTCAGGATCGATAAACATACGCGCTACAGAAATTCCCTCTTCAAATAATGCTTTTCGTGCCCTATCGAAATCAGACTCACCCGCGGTTCGACGCCGCACTGCTCGCTTTGATGCCATACCGAACGATTCCTTGTACGGACGTCCGTTCGCGTCATAATGCAAATCTCCAGGTGATTCGTACGTGCCAGCAAACCATGAACCGATCATCACATTGGATGCACCCGCGGCAAGAGCTAAGGCGACGTCGCGTGGATGGCGCACACCGCCGTCGGCCCACACATGAGCACCATATTTTGCTGCTTCGGTGGCGCACTCAAGCACGGCCGAAAACTGCGGACGCCCCACGCCTGTTTGCATTCGGGTGGTGCACATTGCGCCTGGTCCCACACCTACTTTGACGATAGAGGCGCCAGCCTCCACCAAGTCGCGCACTCCGGCTGCGGCAACCACATTTCCGGCAACCACTGGGAAACCGTCCGGCACTACGGAACGAACTGCCTTGACTGCGTCGATCATCTTTTCTTGATGCCCATGAGCGGTATCCACCACGATAATATCAACTCCGGCTTCAACCAGCTGCGCCGCTTTACTTGCCGGATCGCCATTCATTCCGATTGCCGCACCGATGCGCAGCTGGTTGTTGGCATCGACTGCCGGCTGGTAGATCGTGGAGCGGACGGCGCCAGAGCGAGTGAGAATACCGACGAGCGCCCCCGATTCGTTCACTACCGGAGCGAGATCATGATGCGCTGCTTTGAGCGTGGCAAACGCTTCTTGCGCGTCGGTCCCCTCTTTGATTGTGAACAGCTCGGTACTCATTACTTCACGCACTTGAGTGAAACGATCAACGCCCGTTATGTCTGATTCTTCAACGATTCCCACCGGAATATTGGTTTCAGGATTTACCACGATTGCTGCGCGATGTGAGCGCTTTGGCAACAAGCCAAGCGCATATCCGCAGGTGTGGTGAGGCTTGATGGTCACAGGAGTGTCATAAACGAGGTGGCGCGACTTCACTTCGCGAATATTTTCCACCACCACGTCAACTGGAATATCTTGGGGAATGATTGCGATGCCGCCGCGGCGCGCTACCGTCTCCGCCATTCGTTTTCCAGAAATTGCCGTCATATTGGCGACGACGAGCGGAATCGTTGTACCTGATCCGTCCGAGGTGCGTAGATCAACGCTGTTTCGGGAGCCAACTGCAGAACGCGAAGGAACCATGAAAACGTCGTCGTAGGTCAGATCCATGATTGGTTTAAGGTCATTTAAGAATTTCACTGGAAAAGCCTAGCGAATTTCACTGAATATTGAAAGAGTGTTCATCATAGTGATGCCTGTTGTATCAGTATGTGGACTGTAGGTGTTTTTGATCAGACTCTCGCTTCGCCACGGTTTGGATAACGAAAGAGTATAATTGCAGGTGTTAACCGTACTGGTTACAAGGAACCTCACAAGAAAGAGCCGTGTATGCAGCACTCAACTTTCAAAGCGTGGATCGTCCGTAAAGATGCAGGTCACGCCCAAGCCTCGTTCGAAAGTTTCGATGAAAGTTTCCTTCTCGCGGGCTCGCCTTGCGTTAATAAGGGCGACGACGCCGTATCGCGCCTGCTTGGAGGAACGGAACCGCGCGTCGTCCTACGCGTTAAATACTCGAGTATTAACTACAAGGACGCTCTTGCTCTCGAAGGAAAACCCGGAATTATTCGCCAGTATCCATTGATTCCTGGTATTGATCTCGTAGGTGAAGTGGTTGAATCTTCGGATTCGCACTGGAAGCCAGGTGTGACTGTGGTGCTCACTGGTGCGGGAATCGGCGAAGAAAAACATGGTGGTCTATCTGAGCTGGCATGCGTGAGCACAGATGCGCTTATTGCCTTGCCAGAAGTATTTTCTGCCAAGCAAGCAGCAGCTATCGGCACAGCCGGTTACACTGCTGCTTTGTGTGTGATGGCTTTACAAGATGCAGGAATAGATAAAGACAAAGGCCCGATCCTCGTTACCGGTGCAGGCGGTGGCGTGGGTTCGATCGCGGTTGCGCTCCTCGCAGGGCACGGTTATGAGGTACATGCGGTGACGGGTCGGAAAGAGACCCTAACCCCGCAGCTCACCATGCTCGGTGCGAGCCAGATTCTCTCCCGCGAAGAAGTGAATACCAATGGGAAGCCTTTGGTGAAGCAACGCTGGGCTGGTGCCGTCGATACCGTTGGTGGAGACATCCTCGCGAGCGTATTGGCAGCTATTGAACACAACGGTGCTGTGGCAGCCTGCGGTCTGGCAGGCGGAGCACAGCTTTCATGTACCGTAATGCCATTTATTTTGCGCGGCGTTAATTTGCTCGGTGTGAACTCAGTGCTCGTGGATTATGAGCGCCGCCTCGCCGCTTGGGAGTTGCTTGGACGTGCTCTGGATACTTCTCTTCTGGATGCCGTCACCTCCGAGGTAGAGCTAGCCGACGTGCGGTCGGTTACGCGCGAACTTTTGGCTGGTAATGGCACTGGTCGCACTGTGGTGCATGTAAGCTGAGCGAAAGGGTGCCTGCTAAGTGTTATAAGATATTCGGCTTCGTATGATCGGGCACTCGCCCAGCCATACGAAGCCGAATATCTTAACTGCCGAATACCTGAGTTACTGAAAACTAGTTTTTGTCGAGCTCAGAAATAATCTCATTGAGGGTGGCCGATGGGCGCATCGCGTCGGCAAGTTTCGAGCGATCTGGATGGTAATAGCCACCGATATCCACGCTCGTACCTTGGGCGTCAATGAGTTCTCGCTCAATATCGTGCGCTTCGTTTGCCAAACGGCCAGCGAATGGTGCGAACGCTGCGGCGAGCTCGGCGTCGTCGTTCTGTTTTGCAAGCTCATCGGCCCACCAGATAGCGATCCACGCATGCGAGCCGCGATTGTCAATTCCACCAAGACGGCGCGAGGGTGATTTATTTTCATTGAGGAGGCGTTCGGTGGCGCGGTCGAGTGCATCCGCAAGTACGCTCGCCTGCGTATTGCCAGCAAACCGAGCAAGTTGGCGCAAACTTTCAGCCAAAGCTAAGAACTCGCCGAGAGAATCCCAACGCAGGTAATTTTCGTCAATGAGCTGCTGCACGTGCTTTGGAGCCGAACCGCCAGCGCCAGTTTCAAAAAGTCCGCCGCCAGCCATGAGCGGCACCACCGACAACATCTTTGCTGATGTTCCCAACTCCATGATCGGGAACAAATCGGTGAGGTAATCGCGCAGCACATTGCCGGTTACCGAAATCGTGTCCTCACCGCGGCGAATACGATCCACCGAGAACTGGGTGGCCTCTGCAGGGCTCATAATGCGAATATCGAGCCCGTGAGTATCCTCATCTGCCAAATAAGCTTCGACTTTAGCTCGCAGTGCCCGGTCATGAGCTCGCTCAGGATCAAGCCAGAACACGGCAGGCATGCCGGAGATGCGTGCGCGGCGTACTGCCAACTGTACCCAGTCGCGGATAGGAGCATCTTTTGCCTGGCAGCTGCGGTAAATATCGCCCACTTTCACGCTTTGTTTCATCACAACGCGTCCATCGCTCAAGCGCACTTCCACTGTGCCATCGGCATCGATCACAAACGTTTTATCGTGCGAACCGTATTCTTCAGCCTTTTGTGCCATCAATCCGACGTTCGGTACAGTGCCCATCGTTGTTGGATCAAAAGCGCCATTCTTCTTGCAATCTTCTACCACCACGCGATAAACGCCTGCGTAGGTGGAATCAGGAATAACTGCCAGTGTGTCTGCGGGGCTGCCGTCCGCTCCCCACATTTGCCCCGAATTGCGGATCATGGCAGGCATCGACGCATCAATAATTACATCGGACGGTACGTGCAAGCTGGTGATGCCCTTGTCTGAATTGACCATGGCAAGCGCCGGCCCATTGACCATTTCTTCTTCAAAGGATGCGCGGATTTCCTCACCGTTGCTAAGTGCTGGCAAGCCATCGAGAATGGAACCCAAGCCATTCGAAGCGAGCAAGCCGGCCGCCTCAAGCACCTCGCCATACTGGGCAAAAGTCTCTGGGAAGAATGCGCGCACCACATGACCGAAAATAACCGGATCAGATACTTTCATCATGGTGGCTTTGAGGTGGGCCGAGAAGAGCACCCCCTGCTTTTTCGCGAAACGTACCTGCTCAGTGAGGAAAGCGTCGAGCGCGCGGGCTTCCATCTTGGTCGAATCGAAGATCTCGCCAGCGAGTACAGGAATATCTGCTCGCAATACCGTTTCGTTACCGTTTTCGTCGATGTGAACGATCGACACGGCGTCGTCCTTTTCGATGACGACGGCCTGCTCGTTGGAACGGAAGTCGCCGTGACGCATCGTTGCCACCGTCGTCTTCGACTCTGGATCCCATGCGCCCATCTTGTGTGGATGAGCTTTGGCGTAGTTCTTCACAGCTTGTGGGGCGCGGCGGTCGGAGTTTCCTTCGCGCAGAACCGGGTTGACGGCAGAACCTTTCACAGCGTCGTAACGGGCGCGAATGTCGCGTTCTTGGTCGGTACGAGGATCGGATGGATACTCAGGCAACTCGTATCCGTGTGCTTGGAGTTCCTTGATAGCCGCGAGGAGCTGGGGGAGCGAAGCTGAGATATTAGGCAGCTTGATGATATTAGCTTCGGGAGTCTTGGCGAGTTCGCCAAGCTCGGCGAGGGCGTCAGAAGTGCGCTGTGACTGTGGGAGATAGTCGGACAATGCGGCAAGGATACGTCCTGATAGCGAAATGTCACGTTCTTCTACTGCCACACCTGCTTGTGAAGCAAATGCCTTCACAATGGGAAGGAATGACGCGGTTGCGAGCATAGGGGCTTCGTCGGTGTGTGTATATATAATCCGTGCCATGTTTCAACTCTCCCTCGGGTTGTGTAATAGGTTGTTTCTTACCTAGTTACCAGCATAGTTCAGAAACGCTCTCAATGGACGAAATTTCTCTCATGGGAAATACGTCCTATGTAAAAATGTTCTCAAATAATGTGAAATCTGTCTAGAAATAGCCAATCAGAGATATTTTGTTTGTGCCGGAGTGGTCACTCGTGTTTAGAATCGCATGAACCAGAGACGGTTAGGCGGAAATATGAAACAGTGGCATGATACCGACGGCGTGGTGGAGTTTCCATCCGGGCGTCAGGTACGTGGTCGTTCTTGGCGAGCATCAGTAAGTGAAGATGCTGATATTTCTGTGGTTTTAACTACCGCTTCTGGCAAAGAATTTTCCAATAATGGCATTATCGGCGCAGGTGAAACGATCACTATTGACTGGCCAGACTACCGTCTGCCACGGCGTCCGGCGCAAGCGATTCAGGTGTTGCGTGAGGTCTGGGAACGTGCCGAGCACGAACTCCTCGAAATTACCTGCTCGGGTGGGGTAGGCCGTACCGGAACGGCGCTCGCGATTCTAGCAATTTTTGAAGGAATGACGGCGGCCGATGCCATCGACTTCGTGCAGGAGAAATACAATCCTGGCTCAGTGAGTGAACATGCTCAGCGAGGCTTTTTGCGGGATTTCGACACCGAAGAATAAAAATCATCATTTTTCGTTGATTTTTCGGTGTATTGTTGTTATTGAGTTGTTATTGAATCGTTGCGTACACTCGTGGTGCTTCTCGCAAATCGGCTATTAGTACTGTGACTACCTGCGTAAATAAGATTGCAAAAGGGTAACAGCGGCAGTGGCTAGGTGCGTCCACTAGGCAATGTCGCTATACTTACCGGCGTGCTTGTGGAAGCAATATTGCTTCATTGTGAGCATGCTGAGCTGGGAGTATATGCGATATATTCGCAAGGGGCTGGTGGTCGCAAGGCTTGCCCTTGGATGTATTGCCCGATGCTTTGAGTTTCGGCTGTATATGTAACCGAGAGAAAATAGGATTATGGATTCATTCGCTGCCGAGGTGGAAACAACACCAGAGAAGCAAGTTCTTGAGAACCTGCTTGCTCTTGATGTTGCCAGCGAAGAAATCGAGCGCTACGGCGTTCATCCAGATCAATATATTGAATGGTACGGTCCAGAAGACGGAAAGGTAATCTGCTTTATTCACGGCGGATTTTTCCATGAGGACGGGACTTTGCGTTATTTGCGTCCCTCGGCCTTATCTCTCGGTGAGGCAGGATATCGCATCGCACTTCCTGAATTTAGGCGCGTGCCTGGTAATCCGGCTGTGTCCTTGGAAGATATGGCAACTTTGGCTCGCCACCCGCTACTGGCCGAAGCAACGTGGCTCGGGCATTCAGCCGGATCGCTCAATGTGCTCAATGTTCTCTTTAACACCGACTTAAAGCCTGCGCACGGCGTTGTGCTGGCACCAATTTTTGATCTGCGGCGCGACGCCGAAGAAACGCCCAGTATCTCATCTGCCGCAACGATTCATTGGTTGGGTGGAACACCAGCGGAAATCCCAGACGTTTACAAAGAATTCGATCCGGCAGTTCGCTACGCACAACTCGGTGCTGATGGCTTTACCGGTGCTGGATATCGCCTCGATATTATCCACGGCGCCGACGATGCCACGATTCCGGTGCAGCGCACACGAGATCTCGCCAGTGAACCTTTTAATATTGCCATCGTGCCAGAAGCAAACCATAATGACGTTATTCGCCCAGGTCACGATGCGTGGTTGTTGCTCTTGGGAGCGCTTGGTTAATCTCGGTGAGCTTGGGTAATTTTGCGCTGAGCAATACACTGGAAGTATGGCGCAAAATGAGAACGGCATCGATCCCCACACGTCCGATAACCAACAAGCAGTATATTCATATATTTCTGATTACGCAGACTTCATCCTCAACTCACCGTCGTCGTACCACGCGGCCGAAGAATGTGCGCGAGTTTTGAGCGATGCAGGCTATACGCAACAAGACGAACACGAGGCTTGGCAAAGCTACCAGCGTGGCTTCGTACGTAGGTCTGGTGCAATTCTCGCCTGGCGCCTTCCCCAAAGCGTATCCTCCGACGTCGGATTCCGAATTGTGGGTTCTCATACCGATTCGCCGTCGTTTAAGGTCAAGCCCAATCCGGACTCGTTCCAACACGGGTTTTCGCAGGTCAATGTCGAAGTATATGGCGGGCCACTCCTCAACTCATGGTTGAATCGGGATTTAGGACTCGCAGGGCAGGTCGTCACGATTGACGGTGACGTACATCTGGCAAAAACTCCGCCCATCATGATGATTCCTCAGCTTGCCCCGCATCTTGACCGTTCGGTGAACACACATCTCGAGCTTTCGGCGCAGCGTGATTATCATCCGATTTGGGCGATTGGTGAAGCGTCTATCTTCGTGCAAATTGCTCAGTGCGCGGGCGTCGATCCTGAGCGCATCGCAGGTATGGATCTTTATGCCTACGACGCCGCTGCTCCCGCCGTCTTTGGAGGAGAGGGGGACGATTTCTTTGCTGCCGGTCGTCAAGATAACCTCAGCTCCGTGTATGCCTCTTTGCGAGCTTTCCTCGCCGCCGATGATTCTAGCTGTGAAGATGTGCAGATTATGGTGGCATTCGACCATGAAGAAGTTGGTTCTACAACCTTCACCGGCGCAAGTGGACCTTTCTTGGAAGCTATGTTGCGGCGTCTTCATGCTGGGCTCGGCGAGGGCGTTGCGCAAGGCGACGAAGGTTTCCACCGTATGCTGGCAAATTCTTCCTGCGTTTCGGCGGATGCCGGTCACTCCATCAACCCTAATCGGCCAGAAAAGCACGATCCGGACCATCATCCGGTGCTGGGTAGTGGTCCCCTGCTGAAAATTAATGGAAATCAGCGCTATGCCACCGAAGCTGAGGGTACGGCGCTGTGGTTGCGAGCTTGCGATTATGCTGGTGTTGCTTGCCAAGAATTTGTGTCGAATAACGACGTTCCTTGTGGCACCACTATTGGTCCGCTTACCACGCAAAGGTTGGGAATTATCACGGTGGACGTAGGAGTGCCTTTGCTGTCTATGCATTCCATTCGTGAAGTTTCTTGCCCACGTGATTTGGTTGATCTCTCGCTCGTTTTGGAAGGATATTTCCGCGGTGCCTAATCGAGCATTTTATAATCCTGCCCATAGCCTTGATCGCGCCGCGAAAGCGCATCCGAACCGAGTTTCCTTATACTATGGCGAGCAGGAATATACGGTTCATGCAGCCGCAATATATACGCGTCAGCTCGCACAACTTTTGGTGGCACAGGGAGTGAAAGAGGGGGATCGGGTGTGTATCATTGCCCGAAATTCTCCCTATCACCTGCTGCTTCACGTGGCATGTGCCCGAATTGGTGCAGTATTCGTGCCTATTTCCTATCGGCTTTCCCGGCCTGAGCTTGCGCAATTGTTGGCAATTGCCAAGCCGGTTGTAGTTGTTGCCGATCCGGAAACAGCTGCCGAAGGAGTGTTTGAGCAGGCAGAGAGAGTGTCTGGGCAAGCCGAAGGATTTTCCGAAAAGGCAGAGAGCACGCCGATGGCGCATTTTGTTATCGACGACGATCCGCACGCTCCTTTGTTAGCTTCCGATGCTGGTTTGTCAGCTGCCGAGGCTGGTTTACCAGCTACTGTGGCCGGCGTCGTCGGTGTAGAGGGAGAACAAGGGATTCTTCCGCGCGACTCTCAGCCAGTCCATACGCGGGGGCACCAGCCGTTCCTCCCGCGCGGATACCAAGCGATCACGGACGCAAAGAAATATGACGGCGCTTTCCTTACCACCGGCGTCGAAAACGAAACAGATACTGCGCTCAATTCTGTGCGCTACTTCGAAGGTTTGGGAGCGATTCTTTTTACGTCAGGATCGACGGGGAAGCCGAAGCCAGTTGGCCTGAGCCACGAAAATCTGTGGTGGGGTTCGCGCAATTTCCGAGAGGGGTTTGAGTACTCGAATCTCGATGTTGAGCTGGTGGTTGCGCCGCTCACTCATATTGGCGGGTTCAACGGAACTACGGTAGATCTGTTTAGCCATGGTGGAACTGTGGTAGTTGTGCGGGAATTTGATCCTGCTGACGTGCTGTATCGTCTTGAAAAGCACCGAGTAGCCATGATGTTTGGCGTGCCGACTATCTACGCAGCTCTCATGAACCATCCGCGATTCGCGCACACAGATTTGAGCGCTTTCCGCTTGCCGCTCATCGGAGGAGCTGTGTGTTCGCCGGCGTTGCTGCGACGTATGCAGGAGGCCGGCTTGCCGGCGCTCAACGTGTGGGGAATGACGGAAACGTCTGCTTCGGGTTGTTGCCTTACGGCTGAGCACTTGGATCATGCGGCTGGGTCTATTGGGCGGCCATTTGCGCACGTGGAAGCGCGCATCGTTGATCCAGAATCAGGTGCTGATTGCGATGCTGGTACTGTGGGGGAGCTAGTATTGCGCGGGCCGAATGTGGTTGAAGAATATTGGTGTGATAGCGCTGCTACCGAAGCTGGAATTCGCGATGGCTGGTTGCATACTGGCGACCTCGTGAGCTGCGATGACGATGGATTTTTGTGGGTCAAAGGCCGCTTGCATCACTTGATCAACACCGGCGGGGAGAAAGTTTCACCCGAAGAAGTGATGGCAGTGGTCGGTGCGCACGAGACGATCTCAGACTGTGCTGTTGTGGGGGTTTCGCACCCAATTTGGGGCGAAGCTATTGCAGCAGCGGTGATTATCAAGCAGGGGATGGAAGCTCCCACACTGGAGCAAATCCAGGAATTTGCTGCTCACAAGCTTGCTCGATACAAGCTGCCTAAACACTTGCTAGTGGTAGACGCTTTCCCCACCACGGCAAATGGAAAAGTGGACCGCGCGAAACTTGTGGAATTGCTGAAATCGGCAGGGATTGCTTGATTTTTGTGCCCTAACTTAGGCGATCTTTTGTTCATCGCGCGTATACAGCGCGATGCTTAAGCCAGCGCCTAAGTTAGGGACAAGAGTTTATTGGAATCTTGCCAACACCGAGCTAGCCTCTTGGCGTGGGGTGGCCTCATCGTTGCCGATTGCGCGCAAATTAGCTGGGATTTCCCAACCTTTAGCGCGCATTGCCCGCGCCCACAAAGTACCCGAACGGTATGAGGAGCGCACCAGCGGACCAGCCATAATTCCAGCAAAGCCCATTTCGTATCCAGCCTTGCTCAGCTCCACGAATTCTTGAGGTTTGACCCAACGGTCAATTGGGTGATGCACTGGCGAGGGCCGCAAATACTGTGTGATCGTAAGAATATCGCAGCCAGCATCGCGCAGATCTTGCATAGTTTCTAAGACTTCGTCGTGCGTTTCGCCCATACCCAAGATCAGATTCGACTTCGTAATCAAGCCGCTCTCCGATGCGAATGTGATGAGATCAAGTGAGCGCTCGTAACGGAAAGCCGGGCGAATCTTCTTGAAAATGCGTGGCACAGTCTCGAGGTTGTGTGCCAGCACTTCCGGGCGAGAATCGAAAACTTGCTTGAGTGCAGGAGCGCCCCCACGCATATCGTCGATGAGCAGCTCAACGCCGGTATTAGGGCTAGTTTCATGAATGAGACGGCACGTTTCGGCGTAAAGCCAGGCTGCGCCGTCTTCGAGATCGTCGCGCGTCACGCCAGTGATCGTGGTGTAGTTCAGATCCATTTCGCGCACTTTTTCGGCTACCCGGCGCGGTTCGTCGCGGTCGTAGCTCTCTGGACGCCCAGTTTTGATAAAACAGAAATCGCAGCGACGGGTGCAAATATCTCCGCCGATCAGGAACGATGCTTCGCGGTCTTCCCAACATTCGTAAATATTGGGGCAGTTTGCCTCTTCACACACGGTGTGGAGCGAGGCGCCATGAACGCGTTCGCGCATGTCATTGTACTCTTTGCCGACTGTGGCTGTTGTTTTGATCCAGCTGGGTTTTTGCTCGATTGGGGTCTCCATATTGCGCGCTTCTACCCGCAAGAGCTTGCGTCCCTCTGGATTAACTCTCGATGGAGTCCCCATTATTTCTCCTTTGAATCAACTGAGTTTAACGATTTTATTAACTTCTTGAGGTCTAAACTGTGGCCGTTGGCATTCAAGCACTGGCACTAGTGCCTTTAGTCCCGACTTGTGTCCATGGTACTCCTGTTTTAGGTGGTAATTCGGCGCGATGGGAGGAATTGTGAGCTTCGCGAATATATTCTTCCGGGTCGAGTTGCGGAAAACTGGTGTCTCCCGATACGTACGATATGTCAGTGCCATCCGATGATTCGGTGCGTAGCCTCAGCGGCGCATAAGCCTTGGCGAGGTGGGGGAGAAGTCGCGCGGCGACGTCGTCAAGCGAGGTTTCGATTCCCTGCTCACGCAAGGTGGCCACACCGGCGTCGCTCAGACCGCAAGGGATAACGCGCATAAAGCGCTCAAGATTGGTGGAAACGTTCAGAGCCAATCCGTGCAGGCTCGTGTCGGCTGCGAACTTGATGCCGATAGCGCAGAGCTTTTTGTCCTGCTCACCGTCTTTGAGGATCCACACCCCCGAACGCCCTTCTACCTGCGCAGTTTCGAGCTGATATTCGCGCATGGCATTTATGACGGCGGTTTCAGTGTTGCGCACGAACGTCACCACATCTTTGGGAGGCGCAACTTTGATCACCGGATAGACGACGAGTTGGCCCGGTCCGTGGTAGGTCACCGAACCGCCGCGATCCATTGTGATTACAGGCACATTTGTATCGGGGATATCCTCGGGTTTGGTTTTGCGCCCAGCGGTATAGACGTCTTGGGCTTCCCAAATAATAAATGTATCGGGGACTTCCAGCGCACTCACTTGTGCGTGAATTTTGCGCTGAATACTGTCAACTAACATGTAGTCCATGGGCCCATAGCCCAATAAATTGAGGATATGCACAATTTCACCCTAGTTCGCTCACTGCACCGAATCGAATTGTGACCTTGTGAATCGCACTGCATCGACTCATGAAATGATATATGGACGAAATGGCATTAAGGTAAGGAAAGGTTATAGACTTCCTAACCAGACCATAAAGTACTGGTGATTTATATTGGTGTTTACTCGTAAATCCGCTAGTAAACGCTGAAGAAGAGGATGCCTCGCATGTTCAAATTCCTGTTGAGGAGACTGCTAAACTATGCAGTTTTATTGATTGTGGCGGTCACAATCGCTTACATCTTGGCTGGAACCCAGCTTGATCCGCGCACCATGGCGATTGAAACGGAATTGACGTCCAAGGCGAACGTCAATCCTGAGGCAGTTATCGCAGCGGTCGATACCCGTTTGTACCAGTGGAATATCAATCCACAGACGCCGGTATTGGAGCGTTTCGTGGAATGGAACCGTCTCGTTTTCACTGAGTGGAACTGGGGTTATTCTCCAAAAGGTGCGCTTGTCAATGAAGAAATCGGCAACCGTATCTTTATCAGCTTGCAGCTGGTGGTGCTTGGCTTCCTGATCGGTATTTTCGGCGGCGTTGCACTGGGTGCATGGTCGGCTGTGCATCAGTACTCGAAGCGTGATCGTGTTCTGACGATCGTCTCGATGCTTATTATTTCCACGCCTGTAATGGTTTACGCGGTATTTCTGCAGATCGCAGCAACATGGGCAAACCAGAAGATGGGCATACAATTCTTCGAATTTATTGGTCCAACTGCTGCGGTGCCACCTGAAGGAACATTTGCTCAAATCGTTGATCGAGCGCAACATCTGCTCCTGCCAACGATTTCAATGTCGCTTGGTGGCCTCGCTACGTACTCGCGTTATCAGCGAAATCTTATGCTTGACACGCTCGGTCAAGACTACGTTCGCACTGCTCGTGCTAAGGGTCTGCGCTTTGGCAAGGCGATTCGCCGTCACGCACTGCGTACCTCTCTCATTCCTATCACCACCTACTTTGCGTTTGGAATTGCAACACTGATTCTCGGAGGTGCGGTCACTGAGCAGGTTTTTGGTTGGCAAGGAATGGGCATTTACGGAGTTCAGACGATCCGCGCCATGGATATCAACGGAACGGTTGCCGTCGTCGCCTTCTCGGGAGCAGCTACGCTCACAGGTGCGTTCCTGTCCGATCTCTTTATTGCCGCTGTTGATCCACGAGTGAGGGTGAGCTAATGACTACGAATGATCCAATGCCAAAAGATCCACTGGCAAATTCGCCAGTTTCACCTGGCCCGAACGCTCCAGTTTCTACCGAAACTCAGGTTCACTCCTCGATGGTCACGGACGAAGAACGCCGTGAAGTGCTCGAACTTCTCGCTGAAGAAGTCAAGGCGCAGCAAGTTGGAAAGCGACTGTCTCGTTCGCAACTTATTTTCCGCCGCTTCGCGCGCAATAAAACAGCGGTTGTTGGCGTCGTCGGCATCATCGTCGTGCTCTTTTTGGCGATTTTCGGACATTTCCTGACGCCATGGGGCTACCTTGAGCGCGACCGTACCCACTACCTCATGCCGCCAGACGGCTCGCATTGGTTTGGTACCAATAAGCAGGGTCGCGATATGTTCTCAATGACCGTTGAGGGCATGCGTAAGTCGTTGATGATCGGTTTCGCCGTTGCAGCATTGCAGACGACGATCGCAGCTATCGTCGGTACCGCCGCCGCGTATTTTGGTGGGCTATTTGACCGATTTGCTACGTGGATCATCGACTTGATGCTCGTTATTCCGTCGTTCTTGATTCTTGCTGTGGTTTCGCAGAACATCGGCGGCGAAGATTCTTCCGTGTTCTGGCTGATTATTCTTATCGCAGCTTTTGGCTGGATGCTCACCGCGCGCGTTGTGCGAGCTCTGACTATGTCGGTCAAGAGCCTCGATTACGTGAATGCCGCTCGGTACATGTCGGTGCCATCGCGAGTTGTGATTGCACGCCATATCATCCCCAATATTTCTTCGCTGCTGATCATTGATTTCACGCTCGGCGTGGCATACGCTGTGCTTTCTGAAACTTCGCTGTCGTACTTCGGTTTTGGAATCAAAGACCCACAAGTTTCGCTCGGTTCCTTGATCGGTCAAGGGCAAGCAGCAGCACTGACGCATCCGTGGATGTTCGTTTCTCCAGCGCTTGTGCTGGTTTTGATGCTTGTTTCAGTGAACTTCATTGGCGACGGCCTACGTGACGCAATTGATCCAACCTCAAAGTCGGGAGGCAAGGCATGAGCAAGAAAAATACTCCTGTTTTTGAATCGGGTGATCTGCCAACGGCGCAGCCAGGTGTGCCAGTCGTTGAGGTTACTGATCTCCACGTTCGTTTCCCTTCGGAAGACGGCATCGTACACGCAGTTCGTGGCGTAAATTTCACGGTTAACTCCGGTGAAGTGCTCGGCGTGGTAGGTGAATCAGGTTCGGGAAAGTCTGTTACTTCGCTTGCAATTATGGGTCTGCTGGATTCAAGTGCGAAGCTTGAAGGTTCCGTTAAACTACACGGGCAAGAGATGCTTGGGCGCTCTGACGCTTATCTATCGAAAGTGCGTGGCAAGACGGTTGGCATGGTCTTTCAAGATCCGCTATCCGCATTGACGCCGGTGTACACAATTGGCGATCAAATCGTGGAGGCGCTCCAGATCCACCAGAATCTTTCCGATGAGGATGCCCGCAAGCGCGCAATTGAGCTACTAGAGATCGTGGGTATTCCGAATCCAGAGATCCGCGTGAAGGCATTCCCACACGAATTCTCCGGCGGTATGCGTCAGCGCGCGATGATTGCCATGGCAATCGCCAATAACCCTGACCTCATCATCGCCGACGAGCCAACCACCGCATTGGACGTTACGATCCAGGCGCAAATCTTGGATGTGCTCCGTAAGGCACAAAAAGAAACTGGCGCCGCCGTCATCATGATTACGCACGATTTGGGCGTAGTTGCTGGTCTCGCGGACAAAGTAATGGTGATGTACGCGGGTCGTGTGGTGGAAAGTGGCCACGTGGACGAAATTTTCTACCACTCTGCCATGCCTTATACGATTGGCCTGCTTGGATCGTTGCCACGCCTTGACGCTCGCAAAGAGTTCCAGCTCGCTGCGGTGGAAGGTAACCCGCCGTCAATGCTTTTTGAGCCTACTGGCTGCCCGTTTGCTCCCCGTTGCCCGGTGGCTCGCAAAGAGTGCATGAACGGCGAACCTGAGTTGCGCGAGGTGAAGAACAGCTACGACACATACCCACACAATGTTGCATGTGTGCGGGCAGCCGAAATTCGCCATGAATCGCGCAAGTACACTGATATTTACCCGCTTCCTGCTGCGGTTGCTCCGGCATTGTCTGAGATTCCGCGCGCTGAGCGTAAGGAAGTGTTGCGGGTTGAGAATTTGAAGAAGTACTTCCCGCTGATGAAGGGTGCAGTTTTCAAGCGCCGCGTGGGAACCGTGCACGCTGTAGACGGCGTCTCCTTCGATATTCGCCAAGGTGAGACGCTTGGTCTCGTGGGCGAGTCCGGTTCAGGAAAGACGACGACGCTCGTGCAGGCGCTCGATCTCATCAAGCCACAAGATGGCAAGATCGTGGTGCTTGGTGAAGATACCAAGGATATGAGCCGTGCTGACCGCAAGCGAATCCGCAAGGATTTGCAGGTGGTATTCCAAGATCCCATGGCTTCACTCGATCCGCGTATGCCGATTTTCGATATTATTGCTGAGCCGCTGAAGTATAACGGCTATTCAAAGGCGGATATTGAAAAGCGCGTGGCGGAGCTAATGAAGCTGGTGGGCTTGGAGGCTTCCCATGTGAACCGCTACCCGCGCAACTTCTCGGGCGGTCAGCGTCAGCGAATCGGTATCGCTCGTGCTCTTGCGCTCGAACCGAGCCTTTTGGTACTCGACGAACCTGTGTCGGCGCTTGACGTATCAATCCAGGCGGGCGTGATTAACTTGCTCGACGATTTGCGCTCACAGCTGGGGCTTTCCTACCTGTTTGTGGCACATGATCTTTCAGTGGTACGCCATATTGCCGACCGTGTTGCGGTGATGTACCTCGGCAAGATCGTGGAAATCGGCGACGTTGATTCGGTTTTTGAGCAGCCACAGCATCCGTATACGCAGGCTTTGCTCTCCGCTATTCCGATTCCGGATCCCGAAAAAGAGCGCTCGCGTAATCGCGTGATTCTCAAGGGTGATCTTCCGTCGCCAGCAGATCCACCGGCGGGGTGCCGCTTCGTAACGCGCTGCCCAGTATATGAGATTTTAGGCGAGGCGGAAAAGAAGGTTTGTGCGGGTGCACATCCGGATTACACGCAAGTGGCTGAGGATCATCAAGCGGCTTGTTACTATCCGCGCCCGTTGAATCTTTTCTAAAGAGAAGGCTTTTCGCTGGTTATCGCCATTTTAGGGCGGACGACGGCGGTGAGTTTCGTAGGCTGGGAGTGAGTTTCGATCTCACTCCCAGCCTTCATTTTCTCTTGAACAAATAGTAACGAAATGGTAACGCTCGATTATTGGGTGTGCATGGAAAGAGAAATTTCATTAATCTAATGGATAAGTTTGGTTTCCTTGTTGTTAATTGTGGAGCCACTCGTCCTGAAGGAGGACTCATATGCGATTGAAGAAAGCAAGTTTCGCACTGTTGGCTTCAGCAGCTCTCGTCTTGGGAGCGTGCTCAAGCGCAGATTCTGGCAAGGGTGGAGCAGACTCGAAGTCGCTCCCCGGTACTGATGTTAACCGCGTAGACCGCGATAAGCTCGCAAAGGGCGGCAATCTCCGCCTCGCGATTTCCTCGATGCCAACGAACTACAACTACATGCAGTTCGATGGAACCACCGGCGATGTTTCGCGCCTCAACACTTTCATTGGCGTTGGAAACTGGATTTATGCCGAAGATGGAACGTTTAAAGAGAACAAGAACTATGTAGAGTCCTACAAGTTCGACGATAAAGAAGACGGTGCAGTTAAGCAGACCGTTACCCTTAAGCTAAATCCAAAGGCTAAGTGGAACTCGGGTCGCGCAATCGATTACACCGATTACGTGGCTACTTGGGATGCATGTAACGACGAAGCCGTTGATCCTGAAAAAGCTAACCCAGATGCACAGTTCCTCTGTGGTTCTACCGATGGTTGGAAGGAAATCTCCAGCATCGAAAAGGGCAAGGATCAGTTTGAAGTTGTTGTCAAGTACAGCAAGAAGTACCCAGACTGGTCAGCTAACCTCTCCGGCGTTTACCCTGCTGAAGGCATGAAGGACGCTGTAACCTTTAACAAGGGCTGGACTGATCTTTCCAAGATCAACAATTTCTACACTGGTCCGTTCAAGGTTGCATCGGTTGATAATGCCAAGGGCGTTATCACTTTGGCTAAGAACGAGAACTGGTGGGGTGAAGCTCCGCTTCTCGACACCGTTACTTTCTCGGCAATGGAAGTTGGCGCACAGGCAACCGCTTTTGCTAATAAAGAGCTCGACGTCGTGGACATGATTGTCGACGCTGAAACCTACGGTCTTGCAAAGGGACGTCAAGATGGCGACATTAAGATGTCGGCTTCCGTGCAGTGGCGTCACTTCACCGTGAATACCAAGACGGGCGTTCTCGCTGATAAGAAGATGCGTCAAGCAATCCAAAAGGGTATTAATACTGACGATATCATCGCTTCCGATCTTGCTGGTCTTCCAAGCGCAAAGATGGATATGAAGCTGGGCAACCACTTCTTTATGCCAAACCAGAAGGGTTACAAGGATAACTCGGTGAAGTATGATCCAGAGGCAGCAAAGAAGGAAATCGAAGACCTTGGTTACAAGTTCAACGAAACCACCAAGTACTACGAGAAGGACGGCAAGCCACTGGGCTTCAAGTACCTCCGTCTGCCAGAAACCCCAACCTCGGCTAACGAAGGCGCTTCGCTGCAAAGCCAAATGAAGGAAATCGGCGTGAAGGTTGATTTCGAGGACACCACCTCGAAGGAATTCTTCACCAAGATCGGCAAGGGCGAATTTGAAACCGTTGCATTCACCTGGCAGGGTACCCCATACCCAATGGCTAACATTGGCCAGATCTACGGTCCAAACTCGAAGATGAACTACTCCGGTTTGAACGATCCAAAGATCGCTGAGTACATCACGAAGGTTGCTTCGGAAACTGATCCAGAGAAGCGCATCGAACTGACCAACGAAGTAGATAAGATCATCTGGGATAACGTAATGACCATCCCGATCTACTACCGTGCAACTCTGACTGCAGTTCCAAAGAACCTTGCAAACTATGGTGCAACGGCATTCGAGACCTTCCTTCCAGAAAACATCGGTTACACCAAGTAATCTGACTTTTTGGGTCGGTTATGCCGGGCAACGGCAATAACTGACGTGGAAGATAGCTCATTATGTGGGTGGCAGCGGCAACGCTGCCACCCACATCTTTTGGCATCGCAGGGAGGGTAGGCATGTGGAAATGATGGGGCGTTTTAGGCAACATCTCGATATATATTCAGATGTTGCCGTATTGACACACGTTTTGGATAGAAGGAGTATCTCTCAGGCATGTGTCCTTGTTGAATATTTGAGAAATGGTCAAAATGCTGATACAATAGCACTATGATTTCTCAGCTATTTTCCTGAAGAGCCTGAATAGGCTCGGTTGATGTTGGGGTTAAGCGCATGCTTAGTCAGTATTTCCAACCACGCATTGGTGCGCCGCGCTGATCATGAATCTTTGTGACTCACGTATAAGCAGCTCATATAACAGTGTATGAGTACATAAGTGAATCCCATACGCATACGATAGTTCGCTAAGGCATTGCTGATTTTTCGGAGCAGTTATCTCGCTATCATTGATTCTCTCAGTTAGCACCAATCTTAGAAATTGCACGTCACACGTATATAGCTAGGTAATCATGGGTATTAAACGTCTTTTCTCAAATTCTTCACACACGTCCGCAACTCGCGTTAATCGCCGCGTTTTTGAAGTGGGGCCCATGCCCAAAAAGTGGCCTGCATTCGCCCAATTTCAAGGATTTGGCGATATCGACCCAGATCATGTGCTGCGCTCTGTGGCTCGTGGAAATCGTGGCACTCTTATCTTCGCTACTTTCGGATCTTTAGCACTCTTCTTGGGCAGTGCATTGACTCCATGGGCAGTCGGAATCTTGCTCGATTCGGGTCTGGAACAGGGTCTAACGTGGGCCATTCTTCCAGGTGCGCTACTCACTGTTGGCATTATCGCGATGCGAGCATGTGCAGGAGTTGAAGAAGCTATCGTGGCCATGCTGTATTTTCGGGGAACGATTGGTGCGTCCTATGTGCAAGTACAGCGCTATACCGGTATTCGGGGCGGCGGTCGGCAACAGTTTTCCTCTGGGGAAATTGTATCTGCCACCGAAGGCGACTCCCGAAAAATCGGTCGATTTTTAGGTGCAATCTCAGGAGCAATCGCATCATTTACCGCCTTTGGCGTGGTTGTTTTTCTGATGATTCGCGCATCTGTGCCGCTCGGGCTCCTCGTTGGTATCGGTTTGCCACTACTTTTAGTTGGTATGAGCGCCCTTATGCGCCCCTTGCAAAATCGCCTCAATGAGCAGCGAGAAGAACGAGGTAAGCTCACGACGCTCAGCACCGACGCCGTCGTCGGCCTCCGCGTTTTGCGCGGAATGGGAGGCGAGGACGAATACAACGCTCGCTACCAGCAGCAATCCGTGGCGCTTCGGGAGGCAGGCATCCATGCCGCGCTCGTACAATCAGTGCTTGGCGCTCTGAGCACCGCAATTCCTGCTATTTACACTGCGGTGGTGGTGAGTATTGGGCTGTGGTTCATTTACCAAGGTGAGCTTAGCCGCGGTGAGCTGGTGTCGTTCTTTGGGTATATGGCGTTCTTGGGCGCGCCCGTCACGATGGCAACGCAACTTTTCCACGCAGTGCCAGATGCGCGTGTGGCTGCTGAACGCATGGGAAAACTCCTCAAAATTGAGCCTCTCACGTCCGACGCACAGTGCATTCCAGGAGCTGATACCGCAATTAACTGGGCTGAAATTGGATTAGCAGATCCTGAATCGGGCACGCGCATACACGGTGGGGAGTTCACCGTGCTTGTTGGCGTCGATCCGAATACTGCAGCGCAGGTTGCTGAGCGGCTTGCGCGAGTGGACGACGAACAGCTCGCCTACGCCGTCGTGCCAGTTTCGACGGGCGACGACGAAAGCCTGATCGATCTGCGGACTATAGCGCTGAGCACTGTGCGGCAAAATATTGTGCTGTCGCAGGCGATTGCGCAGCTCTTCCAAGGCAGAATACGGTCTAATCTCGCTGGAGCGCACGCCGATGACCTCGTGCCACGTCCGATAGCGGTGCAGATGGCGGATACTGGCGATGGTACTGGAATAGCGCAACGTGAGCATTCGATAAACCTCAGCATGCCTAGTGGTGAGACGATGCGCAGCGCACTGTTTGTGGCTGATGCCCTCGATATTATCGAGTCGGATGAAGCACTAGACGCGCATATCACTGAGCGCGGCCGGAATCTTTCGGGTGGGCAGCGGCAGAGACTTGCCTTGGCGCGAGCTGTGCTCAGCAATGCACCAATTCTAGTGCTGGTAGAGCCTACGTCTGCCGTCGATTCGCATACGGAAGCGCGCATTGCGCAACGTTTGCAAGCGCAGCGCCTCGAGCAGACCACAGTGGTGGTAAGTGCTTTGCCTATTCTTTTGAACCACGCCGATCGAGTGGTGTTCTTAGGCGCAAATGGGCAGGTAGAGGCAACGGGAACTCACGAAGAACTTTTGAAGAATGAGCACTACTACCAAGTGGTGCACCGCGCTGCCGGCGACGAGGCTGCTGCCGGCAACGTTGCCGCTGCAGGCGAGGAAACCGGGGCAACTAACGCAACTGGGGCCGCCAACGAAACCGCTGCGGGCGAGGAGAACTGAAATGAAACTACCTGTTGCATCAAATAAGACGATTATTCGAGAAATTTCAGCCTTAATCATGCAGTTCAAAGGGGAGTTTGCCCTTACACTTGGACTGCAAATTGTGGTGGCCTGTGCAGCAATCGTGACGCCGTGGATCATCGGGTCCACGATAGATCATGTGGCACAGGGAGCGCCGTTTTCGCTCGTGCGCCGAAATATCTATATGTTGATTATCGCGGTGCTCGTGCAGGCTGTGACGTCGTGGTTCGCTGATTATCGTGCGCGTGTCTTGGGACAGAAAATTTTCCATGAGCTGCGTACGAATCTCGTGAGTGCAGTTACTCATCTTCCGTTGTCGGTGGTGGAAGCCGCCGGTACCGGAGATCTGCTCGGCCGCACGACCTCGGACATTGATCGCGTCGAGTTTGTGATTCGCCAAGGAATCTCGCGAATTGCGGTGCTGAGTTTGACTATTGGCACGACGATTGGGGCGGCAGTTTTCACCGATATTCAGGTGGGATTTGTGGTGCTTTTTGCGTTTATCCCGATGTTCTTTGTACTGCGGAAGTATCTGCGGCGCTCCATTGCTGCCTACCTCGCTACTTCTGCGCTCATCGCCGAGTTCAATGGCGATATCGCTGAAACTGTAGAGCATTCTTCCACAGTCGACTCCCTGAATATGCGTGAGCAGCGGATTCGCCGCACTGGCACAATTTTGCGCGAAATGTGGATTAACGAGCGCTATACCGCGTGGATGCGTGCAATTTTCGGCGTACAAACCGCGATTGTGCTGATTTCTCCGATTCTCATCACGGTGTTGTGGGGAAGCTGGCTGGTAGGGCTAGGACTCACCACAGCTGGCGCGGTAGTTACGGTTACCCTGTATGTGCAGCAGTTGCGCTGGCCAATTGAGGAGCTCTCTTACTGGACCGACGAAGTTCAGTTCGCTTGGGTGGCTTTTGCCCGTATTTTCGGGGTTGCGGAGATCGCCAATGATCGTATCAGCGGCGACGATATACCGAGTGACGACGGCGTGCGCGTGCGTAACGTGGATTTCTCCTATTTACAGGGGCATCCGGTGCTCAAAAATATCACTTTGGATATCAATCCTGGTGAACGGCTTACGATTGTGGGTCCTTCTGGATCGGGCAAATCCACTCTTGGACGTCTTATCGCGGGCATCAATCCGCCGCTCAGCGGAGAGATACAGATCGGTGGGGTTGAAGTAACACGCCTGCCAGAGCGTATTCTCCATCAAACAGTTGCTCTAGTTACACAGGAAAACCACATCTTCGTAGGCACGATCCGAGATAATCTGCAGTTAGCCGCTCCGCATGCAACTGATGCCGATTTGCGGCGTGCGCTGGAAGCCGTCAACGCGCAGTGGATCGATACACTTGCAGACGGTTTGGACACGAAAGTCGGCTCCGGTGCTCTCGAACTGCCGCCAGATCAAGCGCAACAGTTAGCACTGGCGAGAATCGTGCTGCTCGATCCACAAGTGCTGGTGCTCGACGAAGCTACCTCCTTGCTCGATCCCACCGCAGCTCGTAGCACTGAACGTGCCTTGGCGCGCGTGCTAGAAGGGCGCACAGTTATCTCGATTGCGCACCGGCTTTACACTGCTTACGACGCCGATCGGGTTGCGGTGCTCATCGACGGCGAGATTGCCGAGTTGGGAACCCATGAGGAGCTAGTTTCGCAAGGCAAAGAGTACGCTTCGCTTTGGGAGACCTGGCAGCAGGACTAATCGCAGTGTCTCAAGTGACACTTCCAGAAGAGCAAGGTTACAGAAGGCTATAGCGATAGCCACAATCCTGCGGTGAGCGCTAGTGATCCAGCTAGTGCCGCCAAGGGAAGGACGTTGAAACGAGTCGTTGTGAGCGTCCCATCGCCTGGCACGGTATTAGCGGTATCAAATGCCGTCTTGTTCGTAAGGTTCGAGCGGGCACCGTTATGTTTCTTCTCAGCTTTGAGAGCGAGATGACGGTTTTCGATAATAAGGACGGCGCGACGCACCGATACGATCAACGGAACGCGGGCGCCGTCGTCGTGATCCCAGGTGACATCCTGTTCCACCTGTTTCGCTTCGCGTACCGAGTTTTCGAAAACTCCAGCTCGCGAGGGGATAGACCACGCAGAAATTGGCCGCCTGGACTTCGTTCGAACAACAAGACCCCAGCGGTTTTCTACGTAGTCGAGGTCTGCCCACGGCACGTCGAAGATGCGCATCAGATTGACGATTCGCAGCCCTTGCGTGCCGACCTCAGTGCGGGGATTGCCGTAGGCGAGCCAGGCTAGACTTGCCACACACGCCGAGACTGGTAGCGCATAGAGTGCTTCGCCCCAGCCGCCGTGGGCGGCAGAACCGCCAGTAATAATCACAGCTAGTGCAAGTAGCGCATAGCCATAGAGCTGGGTGCCTTTTCCACGCAAAACATAGGTCATGGTTTGATTCTTACAAATTTCGTGGCTCGGGGTGAAATTTGGGGCCTGTTTTTCTCCGCGGGTAGTGTTCTTTCGCTCGCACTTCGGGGATTCGTATAGTTGTGTGCGTGCGAAACAGCGTAGGATTTCCACGCTGGCACTTTCGCGCAACGTTTTCGAGATTTTGTATTAAGTGCCCTGGTCTGCCCAGCTTGTGTCGATTTATATGCGATTGGCGCTAGTTCAGACCCACCGAAGCACTGACGCGGTACTGACGCGCAAGTATCAAAGAAATGAGAATACACATATGACCGTACGCAACAGCCTGCGAAATGTTGCCATCGTAGCCCACGTTGACCACGGAAAGACCACCTTGGTGGACGCCATGCTCTGGCAGGGCGGTGCTTTTGACCAGCGTGCAACGGTGGAGAAAACCGGCGAGCGCGTTATGGATTCCGGTGATTTGGAGCGCGAAAAAGGCATCACCATCTTGGCTAAGAACACGGCTATTACTTACACTGGCCCGTCAGCTGCCGAATTTGGTGCACCGGAGGGCGTGGTCATTAACGTGATCGACACTCCTGGCCACGCGGATTTTTCGGGCGAAGTGGAACGCGGCCTGTCGATGGTGGACGGCGTGGTGCTACTTGTCGATGCTTCGGAAGGCCCGCTTCCGCAAACTCGTTTCGTCTTGCGCAAAGCCTTGGAAGCTAATCTGCCGGTGATCCCAGTGATCAACAAAGTAGATCGCCCCGACGCCCGCATTGATGAGGTAGTTTCCGAAACTCAAGACCTGCTTTTGAACCTTGCTGCCGATATTGAGGACGTAGACGGTCTTGACCTCGATCGGATTCTCGAAATCCCAACTATTTATGCTGCTGCAAAGGCTGGACATGCCGATACGGAGCAACCTGCCGACGGCGATTTGCCTGCGAATCCAAATCTGGAACCGCTGTTCCGAGCTATCTTGGAATATATTCCTGCACCTACGTACGACGACGCCGCACCGCTCGTCGCGCAGGTGACTAACCTCGATGCCTCACCATTCCTAGGCCGCTTGGCGCTCGTGCGCGTCTACTCGGGCGAGCTGAAGAAGAACTCGTGGGTAGGCTTGATGGACGGCCCTGAGTCGAAGCTTGAACGCGTGCACGTGACGGAATTGTTGCGAACTGATGGTCTCGAGCGCAAGCCTGCTGAAACTGCTGGTCCAGGCGATATTGTGGCAATTGCTGGAATCCCAAATATTACCATTGGGCAAACTCTCGTTGATCTGGAAAATCCGCTTCCGATGCCGCCCATTCATGTTGACGACCCAGCGATTTCCATGACCATCGGCATCAACACGTCGCCACTAGCTGGCAAAGTGAAAGGCCATAAGCTTACTGCACGTCAAGTGCGCGATCGTTTGACACAAGAACTGGTTGGAAACGTGTCTATCCGCGTGCTACCTACCGACCGCCCGGACGCTTGGGAAGTCCAAGATCGCGGCGAATTAGCGCTCGCGATTTTAGTGGAAACTATGCGTCGTGAGGGCTTTGAACTCACGGTTGGTAAGCCGCAAGTGGTCAAGAAGATTATTGACGGCAAAGTTTTTGAGCCGTGGGAGCGCGCCACAATCGACGTACCCGAGGAGTACCTCGGCGCAGTTACGCAGCTCATGGCGGCGCGAAAAGGTCAAATGACGACTATGTCTAACCACGGTACCGGCTGGGTACGGATGGAGTTTTTGTTGCCCTCTCGCGGCATGATCGGATTCCGCACGCAATTCCTCACCCAGACGCGCGGCACCGGTATCGCGGCGTCGATCTCCGAGGGCTATCAGCCGTGGGCAGGAGATATTGAATCTCGCACCACGGGATCGCTCGTTTCAGACCGTGCAGGACAGATCACTGCGTTCTCCCTGCAACGCCTTGAAGATCGTGGCACATTCTTTGTTACACCAGGTGATGAAACATACGAAGGCCAAGTTGTTGGCGAAAATCCGCGCAACGAGGATATGGAAGTGAACGTCGTCAAAGCTAAAGAAATGACCAATATGCGTTCGTCCACTGCCGATGTATTTGAAACACTCCAAGCGAGCCGTCAGCTCACTCTCGAAGAATCGATAGAATTTGCTGCTGAGGACGAATGTATCGAAGTTACCCCTGAAACTGTGCGTATTCGCAAGGTAATCTTGAATACAACAGATCGTCTGCGCGAAGCTGCACGTCGCAAGCGGGCTGCGCGCGCATAAATCTATCAACTGAAGCTGGGAGCTGAGCAGATGCAGAAAACTGCCGTACAAATTCTCCTCGGGTTAGTTCTGGGTGCCATCACCGGCGCGATTGGTTCAATCGTGCAGGCTGGGATCTGGACTCTGCCGTGGGGTGGCTTAGTTTTGGCTGGAGCTATCGTGGTGGCCGGTACGTGGTTTTCCTACGAGATCGGTGCAATCGTGGCGAGTTTTGCTTACGTGCTTGCGATGTTTTCGGTTACTGCACTGCTGTTTTTCTTTTCGCCGAGCAACGATGTGCTCACCTTGGCACAAGATTATCGCGCCCACGCTTGGATTCTCGGTTCGGTGGTGCTTTCCGTCGCGACGATGATTGGCTTGGACGTGATTCGCCGGCGTCGTTCTGCGCAGCGGGTGGACGACGACGCCGTGGCAACGCGAGTTGGTAGCGAGCAAATTACCGCGGAGCAAGTTGCAGGCGAGTACGTTTCAGTAGGGGAGAGCGCTACTGAAGCCGGCACTACCGATTGGGCTGGTACTGAGCCAATCGAGCCAAAACAAGGTGAGGCGAAACAAATCTGAGCACCTTGCTGAGTTGGCGAGAAGCCAGCTTAGTTTGCGAGAAAGGAAGACTGTGTCTGAGGAGCAAAACCCACGTATCTCGGCGCAATCTGCAGAGTCTAGCGCCGTGCCGCAGGCCAGCGGTTCAAAAGAATACTGGAACTGGGACGAAGAACGTGCCAAAGAGAATCAAGCACACAAGGCGCGCATGGCTCGCTCACGCAAGCGTTGGATTATTGGTCTGAGCTCTACAGTCGTTGTTTTGATGCTCGCTTATGTAGCACTAGCTTTTTACCTCGGTGCTCGTATTCCGAGCAATACCGAGGTGTCTGGAGTGCCGGTGGGTGGCCTCACCAAAGACGAAGCGAAAACAAAACTTGAGTCGGAGTTACAAACGCGCACGCAGATGCCACGCACTGTTACAGTTCAAGATTCACCCAAAACGGTTTCCCTCAATCCGGCAGACTTTTCGTTGCGTGTTGACGCCGATGCCTCGCTCAATCGTCTCGTTGGATTTTCGCTCAATCCAGCGCGTATGATCGCGCATTTTACTGGCGGTCAGCAAAGCACTGCGATTGCCCAGGTGGATAATCAAAAATTGGCTTCAGTGCTTGACGGGGCAATTGCGCAACTCAAAGTTGATCCAGTTGAGCCCACCATCAAATTCGATTCTTCCAAAGCAAGTATTGTAACTACACCAGCGAAAAATGGTGTGGCAATTGAACGTGAGAAAGCGGCGTCGTACCTGGTAGAACACTGGTTTGCAGCTGATGATAAAGTGACGCTTCCGAGCAAGAGTGTTAGTCCGCAGGTGACCAATGAGGCGCTGGCAGATTTTGTGAAAAATCAGGTCGATCCAGTGATTTCGAAACCGATTTCGGTGCTTATTCGGGAGAAAGTTGTGGATCTCGAACCACGAGATTTGGGCGGATTCTTGGTGTTTGATGCCAAAGCGGGAAAACTCGCCGTGAGCATTAATAAAGCTCCACTCAAAGAGTTTTTGCGCACCAAATCTGGTGGAATTTTGAAAGATCCAGTTGATGCGCGCATCGAGATCGTCAATCACACCACGCCTACAGTTATCCCATCTCAACCTGGCGAAGTCGTTGATCTGGACAAACTCTCGCAAGATCTGTTGAGTATTGGTACGCGAAGTGATCGCACGGTGACGCCGCAGATTGTGCACGGCGAGCCGGAATTCACCACGGAGCAAGCTCAAAAGCTGGGCGTGAAAGAAGTGGTATCGGAAATGTCGACGCCGATCACCTCCGATCCAGTTCGCACCACAAACTTGCGGGTAGGCTCCCAGAAGATCTCGAATCGCGTGATTAAGCCGGGCGAAGACTTCAACCTAGAACAGCTACTTGGTGAGATTACCACTGCTCAGGGCTTCGTCAGCTCTGGGGTGTTGGTTGATGGTTTTGGCTCGGAAGCAGTGGGCGGGGGTCTGTCGCAGCTTTCAACGAATACCTTCAATGTTGGCTATCGCGCCGGTATGGTGGACGTTGAGCATCGCCCACATACGCAGTACTATTCGCGTTATCCTGCTGGCTTGGAATCAACGCTGTGGTCTGGGCAAATAAATATGATTTGGAAAAATAATACGCCCTACGGCGCTGTGGTGGACTCCTACGTGGCTGATGGGCGGTTGGTGACTCGGCTGTGGTCCTCGAAGCACTGGGACGTGCAGGTGTGGAGCGGCCCGCGCCAGAATTTGGTGCCGGCTACCACCGAGGTGAACAAGAAGAAAGATTGCACGCCTTATGGCCCTGGCAATCCAGGCTTTACGATCACCGTGGGGCGGAAAGTCAGTTTGAACGGTCAAATCCACGAGGATTCCACCCTCACTTGGCGCTATAACCCTCAAAATGGCGCTACGTGCCAATGAGATCCGTCCTATTTATTGGCAACTTCTGCCAAAAAAGACGATACTTGAACTAAAGAAACCCTGTAATTCCTTAAAGATGTGGAGATAACGTGACGTACATTATCGCGCAACCCTGTGTTGATTTCAAAGACCGCGCTTGTGTTGACGAATGCCCAGTCGATTGTATCTATGAGGGGGAGCGCACGTTATATATCCACCCAGATGAGTGTGTTGATTGCGGCGCGTGCGAGCCTGTTTGCCCAGTTGAGGCGATCTATTACGAGGACGATCTCCCCGATGAGTGGTCTGATTACTACAAGGCGAACGTGGAGTTTTTCGATGAGCTCGGTTCACCGGGTGGCGCTGCCAAATTGGGCGTCATCAATCGTGACCACCCAATTATTGCCAAGTTGCCGCCGCAGAATAACGAATAACTGCTCATGGCTCTGTTTGGTGACGCGCTCGCGGATTTTCCTTGGGACACTCTCGTTCCGATTCGTGAGCGCGCAGCTCTATATCCAGGCGGCATCGTTGATCTAACGATCGGTACTCCTGTCGACGACGTGCCCCAATGCGTGCAACAAGCCTTGCTCGAATCAGCGAATGCTCACGGCTATCCGCCAAATGTAGGTTCTGCGCAGCTGCATGAAGCGATTCGGCGTTGGGCGAGTGAGCGCAATATTCACTGCGAGATGTCGGTGCTCCCGACCCTAGGTTCAAAAGAGATGGTAGCGCTGCTGCCTGCCATGCTTGGTATGGATTCGCTTCATAAGGTAGCGTATCCGCTTTGCGCGTATCCTACGTACGACGTCGGGGCGCGGCTCGCGGGAGCTGATGCGGTTGCCTTGGATACGAGTTCCGATCCTGCTCAGTGGCCTGCTGATATTGATCTACTCTGGCTTAACTCGCCTGGTAATCCAGATGGTCATGTGCTCAATGTGGAACAGCTTGTGCGGATTGTTGCCTGGGCGCGCGCTCATAATGTAGTTATTGCTTCAGATGAGTGCTATTCGGCTTTGATATGGGACGTTGATGAGGCGCCCTCGATCTTGGATGAGCGGGTTTGCGGTGGCGATTCTCGGGGATTGATCGCGCTTTATTCGCTGTCGAAACAATCCAATATGGCTGGTTATCGCGCTGCCTTTGCGATGGGGGATCCGAGTTTGGTTGATCCGATTGTGGAGCTGAGGAAACACGCTGGATTTATGATGCCAATACCGGTGCAGCGGGCGATGGTGGCTGCACTTGCTGATAGTGAACACGTGCGTGTGCAACGCGAGGTTTATCGGCGTCGTCGTGAAAAACTGGTGGCAGCGGTAGAAGCTGCTGGTTTGGAAAACGATCCGTCGTCGGTAGGCGGTCTTTACCTGTGGGTGTCGAGCGCAGAAGGTAGTGACGCGTGGACCTTGACCGAGGCTTTTGCACGGATCGGAATAGTGGTTGCTCCGGGCACTTTCTATGGATCCGCAGGTGAAAAGCATATTCGGATCTCGCTCACTGCCAGCGACGCCGATATCGCCAGCGCTACACTGCGCTTGCGTGAGTTACCGCAAGCATTGGCTCAAACTTCGCGGCAGGCATAATTGCAGCTATTGCGTGGCTGAGGATAAAGTTTTTCGTGAGATTTCGCTGTATTGTGGCATTTGTGGATTTCGCTGAGTGAAATTTTGGCTCAAAAATCATCTCGATATCAAGAAATCATAAGGTGTTTTTGTGCAACATCAGGTAGTCTCGGAATGTAGCACACGTTACACAGTGCGTTCGGTGAGGAACGGTCTCGGCAAATAACGAGTCTGTGAAACGATAAGGAGACAACATGGCAGACAACGCGCAGCTCAGCATCGATGGGAAGACCCTCGAACTTGAGCGTGTCAAGGCGGTTGAAGGAAACGACGGTTTCAAAATTGGTCAGATGCTCGGAGAAACCGGCACAGTCACCCTCGATCCTGGGTTTACGAACACGGCATCGTGCGAATCGGAAATTACGTATATCGACGGCGGTCAAGGCATTCTTCGTTATCGTGGATATCCTATTGAGCAGCTCGCTGCGAACTGCTCGTTCCTTGAGGTCGCATACCTGTTGATTTACGGCGAGCTGCCCGATGCTACGTCGCTAGCAGCCTTTATCCATCGCATCAAGCGTCACACCTTGCTGCATGAGGATTTCAAATCGTTCTTCACCGCTTTCCCGTCTCATGGACATCCGATGTCTATCTTGCAGGCAGGCATTGCAGGCTTGGGCACATATTACGAGGACACCCTCAATCCTCACGATGAATACCAGCGCGATCTTGCTTCGGTGCTGCTTTTGGCGAAAGTGCCAACGATGATTGCCTACGCCTCGAAGCGTGCTACGGGTTTGCCCTTGCTATATCCGGATGCTTCAAAGTCTTATACCGAAGATTTCATTCGCATGACCTTCGGTTTGCCGTATCAGACGCACGACGTCGATCCCACCATTGTGAATGCACTCGATAAGTTGTTCATTTTGCACGCAGACCACGAACAGAATTGTTCCACCTCCACAGTGCGACTCGTAGGGTCGTCACATGCCAATATGTATGCTTCGGTGGCCGCGGGTGTGGGTGCTCTATCAGGACCATTGCATGGTGGAGCGAACGAAGCAGTGCTCAATATGCTCTCCCAAATTCGCGAGCAGGAATTGGATATTGCCAGCTTTGTGAAGCAGGTTAAAGACAAGCGCAATGACGTGAAGCTGATGGGCTTTGGACACCGCGTTTATAAGAATTACGATCCGCGTGCGAAGATCGTTAAGGGGCTGGCAGACGATATTCTCGGCCGTCTCCATGGCGATTCAGAGCTCTTCGATATGGCGCGTGAACTGGAGCAAGCTGCTCTTGAGGACGACTACTTCGTTGAGCGCAGTCTCTACCCGAACGTGGACTTCTACACTGGCCTTATCTACAAAGCCATGGGATTCCCTACCAAGATGTTCACGCCGCTGTTCGCCCTTGGGCGTCTCCCCGGTTGGATTGCGCAATATCGCGAGCTTGTTCTTGACCCAAGTCAAAAGATTGGTCGCCCACGTCAGGTGTACATCGGTGCGGCTGAGCGTGATTGGGTGCCAATGAACGAACGCCAAAAGCAGAATCGAAAATTCGGTGAATTTAGCGACGGTCAGGTCTGATCATTCCTGATTGCCGAGTTTGAGGCTAATCGCCGAGTTTGCGTTCGGCTTGCAACGCTTGCACAAGCGAAGAGACATTGCTTTCCAAGTTCGCAATTTTTTCGGTGGCTGCGTCCATTTTTGCGTTCAGCGCCTCGACATCATTTTTGGTGTCGAGATGAGAAGCGTAAATCGCGGCGTGTAAAGAGTCGATTTGCTGTTGTAGTTGATTAGACAAACGTTTGTAATATTCGGCGACTTGTAGCACCTCGCCAAATAGGGAGGTGGAGTGACCGTTATCTGCGCGATTGATTTGCTCACGCAGGTACCGGTCACGAGCCAGGAGATTTGCGCGTACGTGGTCGTCGGAAGCGAGGAAAATGGAATTGCCCATTGCTCCCTGTGTATCTTTGCGGTGGTGCCAGTAAGCTAACGACTCGCCATCGATAAATCCTGCTGGTCCTTGTGCTAGCAAACGGACGCTGAATTCCCAATCTCCTTGGGTTTTCATTGATTCATTCCATCCATCCATTTGCACTGCAATATCGCGGCGCACAAGCTGCGCAATCGGTGGGCTGTAGCTTGCTACGAGGGTGTCAATAAGCGTCCAATAAGAACGGTCAGCGTCGAGAACTTCGCGCTCTAGCTCGGTAATGGTACCGTCGTCGTCAATCTTCTCGCGAATTACATCGCAGCGTACTGCCACCGCAACATGGTCACTATGAGCGTCGAGAAAATCTACACAGGTGCGGAGAAAATCCGGATGCCACGTGTCATCGTCGTCGTGAATTGCCACATAATCGCCGGTGGCCTGTGCTAACGCTGCGTTACTGGCAGCTTCCATGCCAGTGGCTTGCTCGCGATGAATAATCTGAATCTTGGAGCGTAGCGACTCTGGAACAGCTGCTACACAAGCCTCAACTGGCGCTGGCTCGCCGGCGTCGTTCACAACTATCAACTCGAAATCAGCGAAACTCTGGGCACAAACTGATGCCAGAGCACGCTTGAGCAGGAGCGGTCGGTTCTGGGTCCTCATAATGATTGATGCGCGAGGAGACATGCACTGATCCTTTCGAAGAGTTCGAGTTTCACTACCGCTGTAAGTCTAGCAATCCCAGAAATCGACGATTGAGTGCCCAAGTTGCTGCAAAAGCGCACGTACCAAAGGAAGTGATATTCCGACGACGCCGTGGTAGTCGCCTTCAATTTTCTCTACGAACGAACCACCTAGACCATCAACGGTAAAGGAACCGGCAACATGTAGCGGTTCACCGCTCTGAACGTATGACTCGATTTCATGTTCGCTCAGCTCAGCAATATAGACGCGAGCTACCGAAACTCCTTCGACGCTCGCGCCGGTTGCTGTGTCAATGATGCAATGTCCGGTGTGTAAATCTCCCCATCGTCCGCTCATCGAGCGAAGTCGTTGGCGGGTGAGCTCTGGCGTGTGCGGCTTGCCCATCACCTCGCCGTTCATCTCCAACATAGAATCGCAGCCGATAATTACGGTGGGAAGATTTTCCTGTTCAGCGGGCGAATCAGCGTCAGTTGGGTTGGCAGTTGTGGCGGTAGTAACGCTGGTGGCAGCGCTCGCGGCGACGCCAGCAACAGGGCTGCCCTCACACAACGACGCATAAACATCGTGTGCCTTCGCCTGAGCTAGCAGCTTCACCTGCTCGGCCGCCGGTGGCTGCGCACCAGTAGACGCGTAGGAATCGTGCAAACGCTCCAGCAGTAATTCCTCGTCCACGTCGGAAACTGCGATGCTCGGCGTAATACCAGCATTGATGAGCGTGGTGCGGCGAGCTGGCGAGGCCGATGCGAGCAGGATCGTACGCGGCGTCATCGTGCCAATGCCTCGCGAATCACATCGAGACCCATCGAACCCAAGCTCAGAGCCTTGGTGTGCCACGCCTTGAGATCGAAATTTGCACCTTCACGAGCTGCGGCGTCGGCACGCATTTCTTTCCACAGGCGGTGTCCGATCTTGTAGGAAGGAGCCTGACCAGCCCATCCCAGATAACGGTTGAGCTCGAAGCTGAGGAAGGAGTGATCCATAGCAACGTTGTCTTTGAGGAACTCCCACGCTACATCGCGGTTCCATATCGGCGAAATGTGCTGGTAAGCGGCAGGCGCTGGTTTTTGTGTATGCACGCCAATATCAAGCACCACGCGTGCCGCGCGCAGACGCTCTCCGTCCAGCACACCCATGCGATCACCGAGATCGTCCATAAAGCCCAGCTCAACCATCAGTCCCTCAGCATAAAGCGCCCATCCTTCTCCGTGGCCCGATTTCCACGAGCCATGACGCCGCCAATTATTGAGTTGATCTTTGAGATAGGTGGTGTAACCGATTTGAAGATGATGACCAGGCACGCCCTCGTGGTACACAGTGGTCTTTTCTTGCCAGGTGGTGAAAGTGTCAGTGCCGTGGGGAACCGACCACCACATGCGTCCGCCGCGTGAAAAATCGGCAGTTGGACCAGTGTAGTAAATAGCGCCGGTGCCAGATGGTGCAATCATGCATTCGAGTTTGCGCAAGGGCTCGGGGATATCAAAATGCGTGCCGCTCAGCGCATCGAGGGCACGGTCAGAGGTGTCTTGCATCCAATTGCGCAGCTCTTCGGTTGAATGCAACTGTCGAGCGGGATCATTGTTCAGGCGGTCCATCGCTTCTCGTACGCTCACGCCGTCGCCATAAAGTTCGCGCGCGATCACCTTCTGCTCGTCAATAATTCGGTTAAGTTCGGTGATGCCCCATTCGTAGGTTTCGTCCAAATCTACGGTTGCGCCGATGGCATCGTACAGACGTAATTCGTAGCGCTCGCGGCCGAAAGCATCTGTTGCCACGCCGTGCGGGGCGACGACATCGGCGAGGAAGGTAGCGAGGTCGGCATAAGCTGCGCGAGTGGCTTGTGCAGCAGTGTCAACTTTCTCAGCCAGCTCAGGGGATGCAGTTTTTGCACGCTGTGCAAGTGCGGCCAGCGGTGAATCTGGAGCCGCATTAGCCTTAGCTTGCTCAATACAAATTTCGATCTGGCGAGTGGCAAGGTCTGGGCCGTTCTTGGCGCGTTCTGTGAGAGTTTGTCGCCAGCCAGTAAGTGCGCGCGGAGCATTAGCCATACGGGCGGCAATCAGCTCCCAATCGGACGCCGTTTCTTGTGGCATATTGTCAAAGATCTCGGCTACTCCTTGGAGTGGGGTGGCGATGTTGTTGAGATCGCCTATTTCGCCAAGATCATGGAACTCAAGCTGCGTGCTCAATTCTTGTTGCATAGCAGCTTTGGTCACGCGGTCGGTTTCATCTACTGGTTGCAGCTTGGCAAGCTCAGCAAGCGTAGTTCGGTTCAGCTCAGCGAAGGCGGCGTAACCAGCAGGGGAGTAATCCTGATATCCGGATTCGTCGGCGCCCGGCATACCGAGCCACGTCACGAGTTCAGGATTCATGTCTAGTTGGGACTGAAGGTAGCCGTTGGCGAGATTATCAATCGCCGTCAAATCGCGTGTAGTCATAGCAATAAGAATACAGTGATTTTAGTGTGGGAATTGGTGTGAGAAAATGTGCACATGCGTGCCGCTGTGTGTGAACTTTGTTCACTTTGCCTTGCTAGAGGTGTATCAACCTTAAAATTTTGCGAATACTTGCTACAGTTATGTCTGTGACGCCTGCCACAAGTGATAATTCTGGAGAGAAATTGCCGACCACAGTTGAACAACATGTGGCTCGGCTCCTTGGTGGTGCCTCCAAATATTCCCTGCGTGAAGTGGCAGAACTTGCAGATGTGGACACCGACACGGTACGTCGCTTTTGGCGCTCAATGGGTTTCCCAACCATCCGCAATGCCGATCAAAAGGTGTTCACTGAATATGACGTAGACGTGATTCGTGCCCACATCGATATGGAAGATTCGGACCTTGCTGATGCTGACACACTTAACTCACTTATCAGGGCGCAGTCACATTTGGCGGATCGGATGGTGCTTTGGCAGTACGAAGCATTAGTTGAAGAATTTGAAGGGCGCTTTGGGATTGACGAGGTCTCTGCTCGCTATATGGTGCTAGACCGGATCAATGAGTATGAGGAATTTTTGGTCTACCAGATGAAATACGCTTGGCGGCGTCATCTTTCGGCTTTGTTGCGCAGATCTGAAACAGAACTGGACGATCGCGGCTCAGCAGGTGCGAACGAAGAAATGCAGCTCATGCGTGCTTTTGGTTTTGTCGATCTGGTTTCGTTTACGCACACCTCAGGCGAGCTTTCTCCGCATGCGCTCGTTGACTTCATTCGCACTTTCGAGTTTACGTGTCGTGACGTAATTTCGATGCGCGGTGCGCGCGTGGTCAAGATGGTTGGCGATGCAGTTCTGTATATCGCCGACGACCTCAATACCGGAGCTGCTGTTGTGAACGATATTGTTCGTTCGCTTCAAGACACGCCGACGATGCCGGATGTGCGCGCATCCCTCGTTTGGGGCGGCGTGGTGTCGCGTTTTGGTGATGTATTTGGTCCGAGAGTTAATCTCGCGTCGCGTTTGTGTAGTGTTGCCCCTGTTAATGGCATTTTGGTCGATTATGAGACGAGTGAGCACTTGCGTCGTCTTGATCCAAACAAGTACGACGTCGTTCCCTATGCGATCCCCGAATTGCAAGGGATTGGTTCAATCGATGCCGCCCAATTAACCGTGCGCTAATTTCGCTTTGTCCTTGCTTTCTTGAACGAATCTTTACTAAAGTGGAAGTAGTTAGGAATAGCTAATATTGCGCAATCAACTGCGTTCAAGCTTACTCCCTATCTAGCGATATGTGTCGTGAACAGTCTCTCATCTGAGCGGACTGAGCTGAGAGAAAGTTGGCAGCCGTGACGAAGGTTTTGCTCGTTGAAGATGATTCCGCGATTTCGGGTCCACTAGTTCGGGCGTTGAGTCGTGAAGGCTACGACGTAACCGCAGCCGGCACCGGAGAAGCTGCACTGAATGCGATGGCTAGCCCGATTGACCTTGTGATACTTGATCTTGGTCTTCCCGATATGGACGGCTTGGATGTTGCGCGTAAAGCACGGCAAGAGGGGCGCGATTTCCCGATTCTGATTCTCACGGCTCGTTCCGAAGAAGTTGATATGGTTGTGAGTCTCGACGCCGGTGCTGATGATTATGTAACGAAGCCTTTCCGTCTTGCCGAATTGCTGGCGCGTGTTCGCGCTTTGCTGCGTCGCTCCGTACACGAAGGAAGCAGCTCCGGTGAATTTGCTGCTCAGGATATTCGCGTAGACGTTGACGCCCATCGTGCTTATTCAGGTAGTAAAGAATTACAGCTAACTGCCAAAGAGTTTGAACTGCTCTCGGCACTGGTGAGCCATGCCGGTTCGGTGGTTTCCCGTGAAGATCTCATGCGCATGGTATGGGGTTCTGCGGTGGACGTTTCTACAAAGAAGCTGGATATGCACATCTCGTGGCTTCGCCGAAAGTTGGGCGACGACGTCACCTCGCCTCACTATATTTCCACTGTACGTGGCATGGGCTTCCGTTTTGAAGTCTAGCTGAGGCGAAAATGCGACGCCGTGCGATTCAAATGACATCGGCAGCGGTAGCTGTTGCGGTGTTGTTCCTCGGAATACCAGCGATTTTGTTTGGCGTCTCCAGCATCTGGCAATCGGCCGAACAATCGCTGATGTCTCGCGCCGAAACTGTGCGCTCGGTGATTGAACGTCGCGAAAATGAACACGTTGAGGTTTCGCGCGGACTTCTCGATTCCTTTGCCGAAATGTCTGATCCTGACGACGCGCAGATTGTGTATCGAAAAGCAGATGGTTCGGTTATGAAATCGCACCATACGATTCCAGTAACTGCCGACGTGATAACGACCGTGGAAGAAACCCGCTCAGGTTCGATCATCACGGTTACCGTTGATAAAGGTCCGATCTTTGTGCGCACTGCACTGCTGATAGTGGCTGCGGTTGCACTTATTACGGCTGCTTTTATCATTGGTGTGCTGATGGCAATGCGCCAATCGCGCAAGCTTTCGGCACCACTCATCTATATGGCCGCTTCGGCAGAACAGATTGGTGCTGGGCAAGTGCGCCCGCAAATCAAGCCGAGTGGCATTGAAGAGATCGATCTCGTTTATCAAGAGCTTGAACGTACGGCGGATCGTATCGCGGGAAGAATCGCTGCTGAGCGACAGTTTTCTGCCAATGCGGCGCATCAGTTGCGCACCCCATTAACTGCGCTTTCGATGCGTGTTGAGGAAATTCAATTCCTTACTGACGATCCGGAAATCAAGGAAGAAACTGAGAAGGCGTTAGAGCAGATTGAGCGCCTTGGCGGCGTGGTTGACGAGCTTATGGCCAATGCCAGTTCAGATCACGGTCGGAATTTTGAAGCGATCCCATTGCACGATGTATTCGAGCAACAAGGCGACGAATGGGAAAAACCGTTCCGTAAGGCCAAACGTACGCTTGCTTTCGATGTCGGTGACGACGCCGTCGTGCTCGCAACTCCCGGTTCCGTTTCGCAGATCCTCGCTACCTTGATTGAGAACTCGCTCAAATATGGTGCCGGAACAACTACCGTGACCGCCACTAAAAATGGACGTGTGGTGCAGATTAAAGTCTGTGATGCGGGTGAGGGGATTAGCGACGAGCTCGTGCCGCATATCTTCTTGAAAGGCGTTTCCGCAGGAGGCTCGACAGGCATTGGCTTGGCGGTTGCCAAAGATCTTGCCAAGATAAACGACGGTCGCTTGGAACTTACCTCGCAAAAACCGGCAGAATTTACCTTGACGCTGCGTACAGTGCCTGAATCGCTCGGTCCGGATCGTTTGTTGCCGCAAGGAGCGATTCACGCTGTTGGCGCGAGGCGCCGTCGTCGTTAAAACACGGTTACATGGTATTAAGAAACGCGGCATCAGCAAAGCTCCGCTACGCCTGCGAAAAGTTTCGCAACAACACTTACTTGGCTGTTCAGATTTTTCCACGTGGAAAGCGTTATCCCAGCTTAGGCGTTAGTTCCTCTTGGGTGATTTGACCTGACTCCACGCGCTTCCAGAATCCAGGCAGCTTTTCCTCGTCAAGTCGTACAGCGGAGCCTATTCGACCAGGGTGATAATTCAAACTGGTAATTGGTGGAACGCCGATGAGGCCACCTTCGCCCATCACCTTGCGCAGATTGAGACCAGCTTGGCCGATGTCCCAAAGCGAATCGCCTTTGCCAACCGTGAGCGAATCTGCGGCCGCGCCAACCAGGGCTTTTTGCTTGGACGGACTATAGAGCACGGCAGAGGACGTTGCCTTCTTCAACAACGATTGCACAACCTGGCGCTGGCGAGCGGTACGGCCAATATCCCCAAGTGGGTCTTCCTTTCGCATTCGCGCGAAGGCGAGCGCTGTGTCTCCATTGGCATCGTGGCAGCCGGCAGTCCAGTTCAGCTGCGACCAACGATCGTTGATGTTTTGGTCGTAACACAGCTCAATGCCACCAACTGCATCGGTGAGATTCTTGATGCCATCCATGCCCACTTCGATATAGTGGTCAATCTTCATACCAGTGAGTTCTTCGACCGTGGCAACTAGTAGTTTCGGACCGCCAAAAGAGTAAGCCGCATTGAGCTTGTTTTTCTCGTGTCCCGGGATAGAAACGTAGGCATCTCGTGGCAAGGAAATCAGCGATGGATTCCCACTTTCTGGCACGTGGAATACCATCACGGTATCCGAGCGCTGACCCTCAGTATTGTCCTGCACAGCCTTATCGCGTTTATCTGATCCAACGAGCAGATACGTTGTGCCCGGAGTATCTGTTTTGCCAGAGAGCGCATCGAGGTGTTGGAGTTTATCGTTGCCATAGTTGTACAGGTGGTAGCCCCAGCCTCCAATACCGAGCACGATTAATAACAAACACGTGAGGATTGCCCAGCACACTCGTTTTACCGTCGTCTTTGGCGACCTTCCACGTGACCGTGGAGGTTCCTCGCCGTCTACCTCAGATGTGGAATCCGTGTCGCGACGGGGAATCAAAGGCGTTCGGGCTGGCGAGAGTGTTTCTTTAGCTGATGCCGGAGGATATGCGGGCGGTGTCGATTCCGATGCGGCTGCACGCGCGTCGTTGCGTGGTGTTGATGGTGCGTATGCAGGTGGGTACGACGGCGGAACGCTCGCGTTCGTGCCTTCAACAGCGGCGCCGTTGACGTGCTGGTTGTTTGATCCATCTTGGGCAAAAGCGGAACGTCGAATTGGAGCTGGTGGTCCAGTTCTTACCGGAGGTTTTGGAGGAATTCCTGACGAAACTGCTCGGGTACTACGAGGGGTAGCTCCCGAGCCCACCCGCCGTGCGCCCTGTGCAGAAGGGCGGCGCGCATTCGATTTGGGTTCGAAGGAGGGCGGTTGTTTTGAATCGTCAGTCATACGAGATATTCCTATTTACCAGTATTTGAAGTGGACTTCTTTTCTGTTGACGTACCCGTTTGAGTAGTTCCGTTAGTTGGTGCCGGCTGGTTGTTGCCATTACCCGTCGTGCCAGGAGTGACGGCAGAGGCATTTGGCGTAATTACCAGCTCCTTCTGTGGGTGTTGTGGTGCCATAGCGTTCGCTGGAACCGGAGTGTCCTTTCGCAATGCGTCCCATAAGGTTTGGGCGGCAGGAGTAGCTTTTGCTCGATTGCTGACGAGCATATAAGGCATCGTAATGAACTTGACGTTCGCGCGATCGATGTCTTTGAGGGAATACAGGAATCCGCTTAGCCACTTGAGATCGCCGATACCAGTGGATGTTTGCACATTCTTCGTCACGTCGGTGAGGAGCTGGTAGAACTTCGGCATGTTAGTAAAGAGATTCATGCTGAGAATTTTGGTGACGATCTTGCCAACTAGTTCTTGTTGACGGTCGATACGGGAGACGTCGGAGCCGTCGCCCAAGCCGTGACGGGCACGGGCAAGTGCCAGAGCTTCAGTGCCCATGAGATTGTGGCATCCGGCCGTGATGTTAAGGCCCGAGTAGGAATCCTTCACATTCGTTTGGAAGCACATTTCCACACCGCCGATAGTGTTCACAACGTCTTGGAAGGATGCGAAATCGAGCACAACGTAGCCATCAACCAGCACGTTCGTCATTGCTTCTACTGTTTTAACAGTACATGCGGCGGCAGAGTTCACGTCGCCGTTTGCACCACCAATTTGGAACGCGGAATTGAACATGGCATCCGATTGTGCCTTGGTGACTGTGCCAGTTTCAAGGGTGCACGACGGAATGTTGACTAAAGTATCGCGTGGAATAGAGACGACGTCAACTCGCTTACGATCTGCGGAAATATGGGCAAGCATTGTGGTATCCGAGCGCATGCCTTCAACTTTGCCTCTTTTGCCGCTACCGTCAATATCGGATTTTCCATTGCGTGTATCGGAACCGAGAATCAAAATATTGAGCGGCTGACCAGCTTTTTGATCAATCGGTAGCGCTTCTTGCGGGCGCTCTTTTTCGTCTAGGAGAGCAGTGAGGTCGTGCTGCTGCACGTTAGTTTGCAAGCGGTAAACGAGCATTCCAAATGCTGAGGTGCCTGAAAGTACCAATGCGAGGAATACAAGTCCGAAAACGCGCAGGAAATTGCGCGAACCTGTGCTGCGCTTTTGGTGAGACGGCGCACGGTATTCGGGAGTTTGCTCTTCAGTCGTTTTATTCACGGAATAAATACTACTGCCTCTTATGGAGAAAGTGCGTCAGCCTGTAGTATGAAAATCGCTGTATAATTTCTCGAGTGCGCACAAGAACGACCAAGGATGGATTGTCTGGGTACGACGTGCACGAGTGAGTGTTGTGCCCATCCATCGTCATCATTGCGTGGTTCTTAGTGGTGCATAACCTGCGATTATTTACATTAGCTATTAAGGATAAAATTTGAAATTACGAGTTATCACCATCGTGTTCAATCCGGGTGAAGAGCTGAGAAACTTTTGTCGCAGTGTATTCCAAGCATTTTCTGATGCCCGCTTATCACAGTCGCATCTGGAGCTCGTGATTGTGAATAATGGATCACATTGTGCACTTCTCGATGAATTACAGCAAGAATATCCTGTTAGTGTGATTGATCCCAAGGAGAATCTGGGATACGGGCGGGCTGCTAATCTCGGAGCGCAAGGATTCGATGGGGAATGGATACTCGTGTCGAATCCTGACGTGGTCTATGAGCAGTCGAGTATTGCTGATCTTGTTGAGATGGCAGAGATTTATCCGCGTGGTGGCGTCTTTGGACCAAAGATACTTACGCCTGAAGGAGAAATCTATCCTTCCGCGCGTCGTTTTCCGCGATTGGTTTCTGGAATCGGCCATGCACTGTTGAAACCCGTGTGGGAAAACAATCCGTTTACCAAGAAGTATCAAGAAAATGAGGCTGTGGATCAGGCACACGAAGTGGATTGGCTCTCTGGAGCCTGTTTGCTTATTCGGTCCCGTGCTTTCCGAGAAGTCGGAGGGTTCGACGATCGTTTCTTCATGTTTTTTGAAGACACTATGCTCGGCGAGGCGCTCAAGAAGCGGAATTGGTCCTCAATTTTTGTTCCTAACGCAGTGATCGTTCACGATCAGGGTAAATCTTGGCGAGACCGCCCTGCGCCAATGATCCGGGCTCATCATGAATCGGCACGGACCTATCTCAATATTGTTTATTCAAAGCCTTACCAGTGGCCACTTCGCTGCGCATTGGGACTCGGCTTGAAAGCTCGCGCTGCCTTGCTTACGCGCGGCAAGTGATGCAGATTAGTTCCTACTACTTGAGTAACAAGGTTGGGGGTTGAGATTTCACATCTCAACCCCCAACCTTAAGTAAGGCTTGTAATATCAGCGATACCTGTTTGCCAATTTATTGGCCGTTTTCGCGGTACTTTGCTTCAACAGCTTCCTTCTGGCTACGCCACCAGTCTTCGTTCTCGCGGTACCACGTGATCGTGTCGCGTAAGCCATCGCGGAAGTTGGTGTAATGCGGCTGCCAGCCAAGTTCTTCAACAAGCTTCGAATTGTCGATAGCGTAGCGCTGATCGTGACCAGGACGGTCATTGACGTGATCGAAATCGTTTGGATCGTAACCAAACTCTTCGAGGATCAGCTGGGTTACTTCGAGGTTAGTCTTTTCGCCGTTGGCGCCAATCAGGTAAGTTTCACCAATGCGACCCTTATTGATGATGTCCCACACGGCAGTGTTGTGATCAAGTACGTGAATCCAATCGCGAATTTGCTCGCCGGTGCCGTAAACACGTGGCTTAACGCCGTCGATCAAATTGGTAATCGTGCGTGGAATGAACTTCTCGATGTGCTGGTAAGGACCATAGTTATTCGAGCAGTTCGAGATCGTGGCAGGAATGCCGAACGAACGTGCCCAAGCGCGAACCAAATGATCCGAGGAAGCCTTCGAGGAAGAATATGGTGAGGACGGGACGTATGCATCGCCCGGCTTGAACTTGCGATCCTCGTCAATTTCCAGATCGCCGTAAACTTCATCGGTGGAGATATGGTGAAGGCGGGTACCGTGGCGGCGTACTGCTTCAAGAATCTGGTATGTGCCAATGATATTCGTCGAGATAAATGGCCATGGATCACGCAGTGAGTTATCGTTGTGTGACTCGGCTGCGAAATGAACCACCACATCAGCATCTTTAATCAACGGATCAACGGTGTCAGAGTCAGCAATATCACCCTCAACGAGTTCGACACGCTCAAGACCACTGATTGAATTGGCGTTGCCGGCATAGGTGAGCTTGTCAAGCACAACAACTTGCGCTTCTGGCATGGTTTCTACTGTGGTGTGAACAAAGTTCGCGCCGATAAAGCCAGCGCCTCCAGTGACCAGTACTTTCATTCTTTTTCTCCTGTAGTTTTCCTAGCCTATGTGAGCCAAGAAACGCGGTACGCTTACGCATAATTTCAGTCGTTGCTAATTATACTTGCCGAAGATGAGGAATCGTAATATATCCGGTGATAGCGAACAATCGTAGTATTATGGGGGAATATTTCTTTTCGCGTAGAAGTTCTACTTTTAAGGAAAATATTGAGTTTCGGTTTCGTAAATTACTAAAGTTGAGAGCAAAAATATGATCAATTCTATTCGTAGCGCGGGTATCGCATTTATTGCCGTAACGAGTTTGGTGGGAACTGGCCTAAGCGCCGGAGTGTCGGTGGCTGATGCTGCGCCAGCTCGGCAGTCTGGCGCGCTGAGAACGGTGAACACTATATTCGACGCGTTAGATAATCAAAATACTCCGGACACCTCGGGAAATACTCCTGCTGGCAAGATTCCTGACAATCCAGGTAAACCGCTTCCTGATCATATCGACACGTCAATTCCAAACAACGCTTCACTCGTTTCGACTCAGTACGCTGTGACGAATGACGGCACGGTCAAAGATATTTCCTCAGGCAACGTGGTTACGGATCCGCAGATCGTTGGAACCCCTTCAAAGCAACCAGACCCACTCGCCAAAACGGGTGGTACGAAGTTCGTTCCAGTGCCCGTTGATGAAGTGCGTAAAGAGATTGCTAAAGAAGGCGGACAAAAGACAGATCCGTCCGCGGCGTCGTCAAATAACACCGCTCCAGCTGTGTTCGGTAACGGAAACGTTCAAGGTTCTTTCGACGCCGATCGCTCAGGTGTCAATGCAACGGATCTTGTTTACCGGGGAAAGAGCGGCGCAATAACACCAACTGAGCTTCCTGGTAACCGTTACGGTGCGTACTGGGGTTGGCACAACAACACGCCGGCCTTCTTTGAACTTAGTGGGTCTCTGTTTGCACAGCAAGCGAAGGGTGTTGTCGACGTTTCAAAGTACCAAGGCATCATCGATTGGAATACTGCGAAAGCGAACGGCGTCGATGGCGTGATTATTCGTATCAGTTACGGATCGGGTAACGCTATTGATCCACAAGCAATCCGAAACGTAAATGAAGCTAAACGGCTCGGTATCCCATTCGGCGTCTACCTCTATTCTTACGCCGAATTTGCTGGCGATGGTGCGCTGGAAGGACGCAGCACTGTAGATTTGCTCCGACAAGCAGGTGTGGCACCAGGCGATCTTGGCCTGCCGGTCTACTATGACCTCGAAGAATGGACTTGGGTTGGTCATACGCCACCGACGAATCCAGCGATATATGAACAGATCGTTAACGGATGGTGGGCAGAGTTACAGGCTGCTGGCTACAACAACTTGTCAGTGTATTCATACCGCGCTTACCTCAATACGGCATTGAATGCACCAAGTATCCATCAGCGCACCCACTGGGTGGCTGCCTATAGTTCATTCGTTGGGTTCAATTTCCCGGCAAATTTCCGTGGTTGGCAGTACTATAGTGAAGGCAGCGTGCCGGGCATCGTGGGCAATGTTGACCTCAACGCCTTTGGTAATAAAGAATTCAGCGAACCACTCCTAGCTACTTGGATTTTACGTCCAGAGCATATTGATGTTGGCGTCATATTGCCAAATTATCCAAGCTCAGAGGTTGAATATCTGATTCAGACTTACAACCTAAACACAAAAACTTGGAGCACGCTTTCTGGCTGGAGTGGAGCGAACTGGGCATCGTGGCGAGACAGCGAGGGTATTTATTGGCTTCACGCTAAAGCCCGTGACAAAAACACCGGAAAAATTTTGGGTGAGCGTACGATTCCGTTCCACTACACTCCCGGTACGACGGCGATCACGGGAACATATGCTGGCTATAACAATTCCGGAATTTTGCTAGGTATGAGCTCAAATAATCCCAATGCACGCTATGTAACAAAGATCTATGATTACGGTAGGCAGACATGGGTGGCACAGTTCGATGGACAGTGGGCGCAATGGCAACCAACTCCGGGTGTATACTGGACGCGGTTCGAACTGTACACGTCCGACGGACGTTTGGCTGACTCTCGCACGTATCCGTTTGGTGTCTGAAGCGAATGCGTGCGATTATGCATAGATAAACGTTCTGTTATCCTGAAAAGATCAAAGTAGTAGTATGAAATACAATTCAGTATTAGTTACTGGTGGTGCGGGTTTTATTGGCTCTGCTCTGTCGTCATACCTAGCCGACAACTGCGGCAAGGTAGTGGCTCTCGATAACCTTCATCCGCAGGTGCACCCAACGCATGAACCTGCATTGGGATTTCATCCAGGTGTGGAGCTTATTGAAGGTGACATCACGGATGCTGCTACATGGGACGCCTTGCTCCCAAAGGTCAAACCGGATTTAATCATTCATCTTGCTGCAGAAACTGGCACCGGACAATCCTTGACGGAATCTACGCGTCATTCGATGGTAAATGTTGTTGGGACGTCGGTAATGCTCGATGCCTTAAAACGTCACGACATAATTCCAGACAAATTCTTGTTGTGCTCATCGCGTGCCGTTTACGGTGAAGGTTTGTGGGAGTATGTCGAAGGTCTACAAACTGGTACAGCCTTTTACCCAGGCATCCGTTCGCGAAAAATGTTCGAAGCACACCAGTGGGAGTTTGCCGGAGCCAGACCTCTTCCCATGAACGCTCAGCATGCATTTCATCACGCGGAGTCGGTCTATGGCGTAACAAAGTGTGCGCAGGAAGACCTTCTACGGTTGTGGGCTGACGCCTTTGGTGCGAAGGTGGATATTCTGCGTCTCCAAAACGTATATGGACCAGGGCAAACGCCACAGAATCCATACACGGGCATTATGTCACTTTTTACGAATTTGGCACGTTCGGGTCAAGCAATTCCGTTATACGAAGACGGAAACGTGCGTCGAGATTTTATTTTTATCGACGATGTAGTTCGTGCATGTATAGCAGCGATTGAGCGCGTGGAATCACTGCCATTTCCTATGGATATTGGATCCGGATCATATACAACGATTCGCGAAGCCGCCGAGATTATTGCAGAAATTTACGGTGCACCGAAGCCATATATCACGCACCAGTGGCGACATGGGGACGTGCGGCATGCATGGGCTGATCCGGAACCTGCTAAGCAATACTTGAATTTTACATCGCAAGTTGGCATTCGCGACGGTTTTCGTCGTTTGGCCAACTGGATCGACTCGGTGTCGGAATAAACATCTCGATAGCTAGTTATGTCTGCGCAATGAGCGGAGTCTGCGCATGATGTGCCGTGCAGTCGCAGGGATTGGGTGTCGAACATTATGGTGATACTCTGCGAGCTGTCTATTGAGATCGTAGACCACGAGACCTACCTCGTTATGGCGCATCTCCCAATATTCGCTAATATACTTTTGATATTCCGCCAATTCGTTTAGGCGAAGATTTTCATCCGTTAGTTGTTCGCGTGCAGCATTGAGTTGATCGTTAAGATCAGCAAGCTCTTTGTTGGTCTGTGTGGTTGTGTCTATTAACTCTTGTAAATTCTTCGCTCTTTCAGCATCGAAAAACGCCTGGTATATGATATCTGCGGATTCTTGAATGCCGATGTTTTGGCTATGAGTGTCTGTTGTAATTGCTCCGTGGAGCGAATCGAAGTGAAGATTGAGCTGAGAGATTAGCGTTTGAATGTCAACAGGTTTGCTGTGTGAGAGCGCTTCTTGTACAGCAGTATGTACATCATTTATATTATCGGCATAAAAGCGTTCGAGACCGAGCGAAGTGAACAGATCTCGTGTTTTCACGTTCTGATGATAATCAAATGCCACTACCGGTTTTTCATAGGATGAAGCGACTACTGAACCATGAAGGCTTGTCCCTATATACAGCGAACAGCCGGCCAATATAGAAATAATCTCGGTAAGAGAGAGCACGTTGGCGGGTATGAAGGTGTCAAAATCTAGGTGGCTCGCAAGTTTTTTGAGGATTTCGTCGTCCCCGTGGGTATAAGCGAGCGGTAGTAAAACCACCGTGTAGGCGTCGTCATGGAGTGAACGTAACAGGCTGACCACACCATCAATCGAATCTTCTGGTATGAACCGGTTGCAATGGAATACGACGTATCGATCTAGGTTAGGAAATGATCTTTTCCGAAACGCGTCAAGATCTTGCTTTGGAAATATGGTGGGAATTGCGAATGCCGTGTCGGGAACTACGCTGATTGCCTCTGCGTTGACCCCTCGGGTGATTAGTACCTGTTTAGAAAAATCATTGCGAACAGATATGTAATCAACGGTGTTAAATATGCGATTTGCGTGATCTCGGTCATCATCAAAATCATAGGGAATACCAGGGGCATTCCAGAGCACAGGAATACCGTACTTCATCTTCATAAGTGCCGGGATGACCCAAATTTCGTGCATAGGGTAGTCGACGAAGTCAGTGTCTCCGAAGGCAAGGCGCTGACCATATTTTCGCCAGTGTATTATTTCACCTCCACCTACGATGATCGCACTGAAAGGATCCTCGTTGTGCATCTTTTCAAGATTGCTTAGAGAATAAACACGAGAACCATCGGTGAAAGCTTCCGTTGCATCAAATGGAGAAAAAAGGACGATTTCGTCGGCTAATCCGCGCCGTTGTAACATTTTCCTCAAAACGGGAGGGTATAAATGATCGCCAAAATTCGGAATGTCAAATGCGCCGCACAGTGCTATTCGGCTCATCCTGAGTGTCCCCTTACGATATGTACGTTTGTGTATTGATTATACAATCATAATTGTACTGTATATGTTACAGATGGGATTTACAGAGAGGTGTCCTCAAATGCCGCGTGATGTGAATTTCGTGTACAGTTCACCGCTCCGGCATGGAGACAAGGTATATTAAAGGCATGACTAAACGAATTCTTGTTACGGGTGCTGGTGGATACATCGGACGTCATGTTGTTACAGACCTCCTCAATCGTGGAATGGATGTCTCGGTTGTCGATTTTCGAACTGATGGCATCGACGAACGCGCAGAGGTAATCGACGAAAATATCTTCTCGGGCGCGGAGGATATCTACGATCGACTCAAGCGACCAGCCGTCGTCATCCATATGGCGTGGCGTGACGGATTCGTACACAACTCGCCTGCTCATATCGACGATCTAGCTGCTCATGCCCACTTTATTGAGCACCTCTACAAGGGGGGGCTCAAGCAACTCGTGGTCATGGGTACCATGCATGAAGTCGGATACTGGGAAGGCGCAATTAAAGCAGACACGCCCACAAATCCAGAGTCCATGTATGGAATTGGCAAGAACGCCTTGCGCGGCTTGACTGCCCTATATGCAAAGCAAAACGACGCGATTATGCAGTGGGTTCGTGCCTACTACATTGTGGGCGACGACGCTCGCGGCAACTCGATTTTCTCCAAGCTGTACCGTGCAGTGCAAGAAGGCAAGAAGACCTTCCCCTTCACTACAGGCAAGAACCTCTACGATTTCATTTCGGTGGACGAACTGGCTCACCAAATCGCTGCAGTTGCGCTCCAAACAGAGGTAGACGGCGTCATCAATGCGGCAACTGGGAAGCCGATGTCCTTGGCAGATCGCGTTGAGAAATACATCGTTGACAATAATCTTGATATCTCGCTCGACTACGGCGCGTTCCCGGATCGTCCCTACGATTCGCCAGGCGTGTGGGCAGACGTTGAAAAAATTACCAAGGTGCTTAGCATCACCGGTTAAATCGATTTAGTTCTTCATTTTCTGTCAAGCAAAGCAATTTACAATTGAGGAGTGCCTAGTGGCTGCCATAGCGTCGGACGCAAAAAGACTTGGAATTTTCTTTTTCTATGATTCACAAGGAATTGTCGATGATTACGTCGATGCTTTGCTAGCAGATATGAAAAAGAACCTAAGTGAACTGGCGATTGTAGTAAATGGTTACTTAGCGCCGAAAAGCTATGCGAAACTTCGCAAGTTTAGCTCCAATGTAATTATGCGGCATAATGTGGGCTTCGATGTGTGGGCATACAAAACGATGCTCGAACGTTACGGTTGGGATAGGCTTGCCGAATTTGATGAGGTGGTGCTGTTTAACGCCACGGTTATGGGACCGGTTTATCCGTTCGAGGAGATGTTCTCCTCGATGGCAAGCCGCGATCTCGATTTCTGGGGCATTACTACCTACCACTATTATCCAGATGATCCGTTTGGAACCATGCCAGAAGGCTATATTCCAACCCATTTACAATCGCATTTCCACGCATATCGTAAGTCTCTAGTAACGAGCAAAGAGTTCCAAGAGTACTGGGACACCATGCCGATGATCGTTTCCTATACAGATTCGGTTGGAAAGCATGAAGCTCCTTTCACTCAGCGTTTCGAGCGTTTGGGCTTCAAATGGGAAGCTTATGTTGATACTTCTGACCTGGAAGATTTCACATATCAGCCAATCGTATTTGCTGCTAAGAAATTGCTTGAGGAAAAGCGTTGCCCAATTTTCAAGCGCCGCTCGTTCTTCCATGATTACGACGATGTTCTCAACCAGTCGGTTGGAAACGCCACAATGGATTTGTACGAGTATCTGCGCGATCACACTGATTTTGATACCAATCTGATCTGGAACAATGTGTTGCGTACTCTGAATATGGCCGATCTGGTGCGCAATGCCAAGCTCAATTATGTGTTCTCGGATTCGGCGACCTCATATGACGTCGCTACATCTGGGCAGCGTATTGCACTTATTTTGCACGTCTATTATATGGATTTGTTAGAACAGACAGTTCATTATGCACGTTCGATGCCCGAGGGTTCCGATATTATCGTGACGGTAGCAGGTGAAGAAAAGGCAGCTCAAGTGCGTGAAGCCTTCGCTGATATGCCATATAACGTGGACGTGCGACTGATCGAGAATGTTGGACGCGACGTGAGTGCACTTTTGGTGGGCGTAAAGGACGTAATCGATAACTACGACGTCGTCTGCTTCGCTCACGATAAGAAAGTCACGCAACTGACGCCACACTCAAAGGGAGACGGTTTTGCACTCAAGTGCTTTGAAAATATCTTGGCTTCCAAGGAATTTGTTGCCAATGTGATCGAGAAATTCGAACAGGAGCCAAGGCTCGGCCTCATGGCTCCAACTGCGCCAAACCACGCGGAGTATTTCCTCCCGTATGCCAATGGCTGGGGGCCGAATTTCGAGAATACGCGGAACTTGTTGAATGAAATGAACATCATTGTTCCTTTGGATCCTAATAAAGAACCAATCGCGCCACTTGGCACGATGTTCTGGTTTAGACCACAAGCTCTTAAACCGCTCTTCGATATGGATTGGCAGTGGGAAGACTTCCCACCTGAACCGAATGCCATCGATGGTACTTTGTTGCATGCTGTTGAGCGTGCCTATGGTTATACCGCCCAGGCTTCAGGCTTTTTTTGCGCGTGGATGTTTTCCTCGACATTTGCTCGAATTGAACTCACTAATTTAGCGCACCAGTTACAGCAATTCTCCTATAGTACAGCTGTGCGTTTCGGTGGGGGAACTGCATTCGATATGCTCAGGGCACTACGAACCGGAAGTGTTGCCAAGGCAAAGGTCCGCAGAGTGTTGAGTGTGGTTGTGCCCAATAAATTGCATGCTCCTGCTTGGCGTGCATATCGGAAAGTACGAGGAATTATTCGATGACACTCGCCTCGAACCACGCACCGTCGACGCCAGCGGCGCGCCCCAAAAAACGTTTGTTTTATTTGGATTTTATTCGTGCTCTGTCTGTGCTCATTATTATCCTGACGCATTTTAATAATCCCTACCTTGCTAACAACGGCTACCTCATCACGAATCTTCCTTTTGGTATCTATGTTGGTGGTTTGGGCGTATCGGTGTTTTTGATTATTTCGAGCGCTGGTCTGACGATCTCCTACAAGCGCCCGATCAATCTAAAGCGCTATTTCAAGAAGCGTTTCCTCAACATTTACCCTATGTTCTGGATTGCTTGGATTGTTGCCTTTGTGTTCTTGCGTTTCATTTATGGCACTCAATCTTTTGGCAGTGGGCCAATCGAGAGCTTTCCCTTAACTATTTTAGGGTTTGATGGCTTAGCTGCTCTTTTTGGCATGCGCACGATGTTTATCGTCGGCGAGTGGTTTTTGGGCTTTATCATCGTCTACTACCTGATATTCCCATTGCTTCTTTGGGCGATTGACCGTCGACCGGTGATTTCGGCTTTCGTAATCGTGGCGATAAATTTGGGTTCGCTGTACGTACTGACTCGCTACCAGCACACCTACGAGCCGTCAGCGATGATTCCAGTTCGCTTGATTGAGCTTGCCTTCGGTATTTATTTCGTCAAATACATCAAGCGTGTTGCATGGTATTGGGCGATTCCGGCGGTCTTTGTATTGCTCGTCGGTGCAGCCTTCCCTGATCTCCAAGAAAATCTTACGACCGCGGTTGTTGGGCCTGCATTCTTCGTATTGCTTGCGATTATCGGACAGAAGCTGGATACCAAATTGGTGAGAATTCCCGTTTCGTTGATTTCGAAATATTCCTATGCAGTGTTCTTGACGCATCACATTATCATTCTTTGTGCGTTTATGACCGTCAATATTCCAGCTTTGTCGCAGCAAAATCGATGGATTCTTTTCCTAGGGCTGAACGTCGTCATTTTTGTGACATCAGTTGTTCTGTACCACGTCAACGATTACGTGATCAAAGGCTTTAGTGCGATATTCAGGAAGATGACGCCGCGGAGCCGTGTTGCTTCAGGTGACGGTCTACAGGCAACGGCTTCGAATAACGAGGTGCGTTCGGAAACTGTTATGTCGTCGTCCGTTGAGAAAACATTCGCGGATGAGGGATCGGTGACTCAGTCTGAACTTCGCCCTGATTTTGCTGATGCTGAGCAGCGCTTCCTGTGGCTGGATCAGCAGAGCCTTAAGCCGGTGGTGCCGAAGTCAGGATTTTTTAGCGGGATCTTGGCATCGTATCGAGAGCTGTGGAATCATCGAGGATTGCTATCGCTTTTTGCGAAACGCGAATTGAAGTCGCGTTATAAAGATTCCACCCTCGGATACTTGTGGACTCTTGTGCGTCCGCTCATCAATCTGCTCATTTATTATTTTGCCATTGGTAAAGTTCTTGGAGCTCAACGAGCTATTCCAGATTTCGCGATCTACGTTTTCGCCGGTCTCACAGCATGGGGATTGTTTGCTGCAATAGTTTCGGGATCGACCTCTTCAATTTTGGCAAATGCCGGAATCGTGAAGAAGGTTTTTCTTCCACGCGAACTCTTTCCTTTAACGTCCACTGCATCTGCATTGGTTGATTTTGTGTCGCAGATGGCCATATTGCTACTGGCTACCAGTATGATAAGGGGCATTAACCTCAGGAATTTTGTGATTTACGTGCCGATTTCTATGCTCGTGGTGGTGGTATGGGCACTCGCATTCGGGTTGATACTTGCTGCTTTGAACGTTTACATGCGTGATATCCAATATTTAGTAGAAGTGGCGATCATGATCGGCTTCTGGCTCACTCCGAGTGTGTATTCCTTCGCGATGATTTTGGATTGGGCATCACCAATCATTACAAAGCTTTATCTGCTCAATCCTCCGGCGCTTGCTGTTATGGGCTTCCAAAAAGGTACGTGGGCCGCTGGAGAAGTTGCTATATGGCCCACCGAACTTTTCGATAGATTGGCGATTATGCTGATTGTCGGGGTGGTTGTGCTATTTGTTGCCCAACGAATTTTTGCCGTCTTGCAGCGGAATTTTGCCCAGGAGATGTGATGGACATTAGACCTGATGTTATTGAAATTGATCGAGTCACGAAGAAATTCGTGATTCACAAGGATAAGTCTTTGAAAGAACGAGTCGTCAATGTGCGCCGTTCGAAAACATTCAAAGAAGAATACTGGGCGCTTGATGATGTAAGTTTCTCGATTCAAGCAGGTCAGTCAATTGGATTGGTGGGCCCAAACGGTTCGGGAAAATCAACGCTTCTCAAAGTGATCGGGGGGATTCTTTCTCCCGATAAAGGCGAGGTTCGCACGCGGGGTCGAATTGCTGCGTTGCTGGAGCTGGGTGCGGGATTTCATCCTGATTTGACGGGCCGAGATAATGTTTATCTGAACGGTGCGATTTTGGGATTGTCACGTTCAGAAATTGATCGTAGTTTCCAAGATATTGTTGATTTCTCGGGTATTGGTGAGTTCATCGATACGCAAGTGAAGTTTTATTCTTCGGGAATGTATGTCCGTTTGGCTTTTTCTGTTGCGGTGCATTCAGATCCCGATATTTTGCTTGTTGACGAAGTGCTTGCTGTGGGTGACGAACCTTTTCAAAAGAAGTGCATGGATAAGATTCGCCAGTTCCAAGATGAGGGCCGCACGATTATTCTTGTATCCCATTCAGCTGAGCAAATTGTGGATGTGTGTGATTCGGCAGTGGTGCTTCAATCGGGCAAACTAGTTTTCTCAGGTAGCGCGCGCGACTCAATGAAATACTTGCACCAGATGTACCAAAAAGCGGCAGCAATTTCTCGCCACGAGCATATTGACACAGAGAGCATGGCAATTGAGGATTTCTCGTTTTCAGCGCAATCTATTAGGCCTGATGCTGATGGTACATTCGCCCCTGGAGACACGCTTGAACTCAGTATAGCTTTGTCTGCGAAGCAGGAGATCGACGGTTATGACATCGTGGTTTCGATCGAGACGGCCATCGGGCATCATGTGACTTCAATCGATACCCGTAAGATGAAAATTGATCTGCCTCGAATTAACTCCCAACAGCGTATTGCCATTTCTGTTCCTAACTTAAATCTTGGTTCAGGAGATTATAAAGTCGACGTGCTATTGCTCGATTCACGCGGTTACGAAGTGGACTCATATCGGTCAGACGATCTTTTACAAGTACGTGGAGAAGGATGGACGAACGGTATCTTGGCGCTCAAGCCCGAGATTAGTTTCGCTTAGTAAGTTTGCTTTTGCACACAGGGGCTGTGGGTTCGTTGCATGAACAGTGGTTGTGTTCGCTACATCGTTATGTGGCTATGTTCTTGATGAATGCTACATCTGGGTATAAAAGACGCTACGTTTGCCACAAATTATCTGCGGAAGGGCTCAGTATTTCCCAGTCCGGTTAAAAACGCCATGAATTAATCCGCGCCCGATAAACACTGCTCGTTTGCGCCGCTGTGGGGCGCAAACGAGGTTGAATCCCACATATTTTATGAGCCACAGCATGTAGCCGGCGATCCAGTGCTTATTCAGAAGTCCGGATTTGCACAGCAAGATGGTATTTCGGGTGAGGTAATAGTTGCGAATCGGGGAGTGCACATGCACTGGTTGCGCGCGAAATGGCACAGTCGCTGTGCGATCCCCAAGGGAATGAGCCAAAGTAGTGGCAGTGGTAACGGCAAGTTTTCCACCTGCCGCGCGTGCACGTAAGCACCACTCTAAGTCCACGTGGTCGATAAAGTATTCGCTCTTCATCGTCCCCACAGTTTCGAAACAGCGCGCGTCAATCAGACATCCAGAGGCGAGCAAGAACGCCGGTTCCACATAGCGTTTTGTGAGCTCGGCAGGAGTAGCGCGGCGTGGTCCCCACGTGCGATCCATGTAGACGAGTTCGTCGCCGCCGTCGTTCTCGTCTCGAATATAGGGGCCGACGGCGATTGCGCCAGTATCGTCCATAGCCTCGCAGAGTTTGGCAACCATATCAGGTTCTGGAAGCGAATCTTGATCGGAGAGTAGCACGTGGGTGGCACCGGCTCTGAGTGCCATCTCGATACCGATATTTTGTGCGTAAGCTATCCCCATGTTCTCGTGGAGCTCAAGCACATGGGCTCCACAATTATCGGCAGTGGCGTGCAAAGCTGCGCATTCTTGTGCATTTGAGCCATTATCCACCACAACGCAGGTGCCAACCTGCTTGCACAACGCCTGAACAAGTTCGTGTGTTAACCAATCTGGATGGTAAGTAATCACAACTGCCCAAATTTGGGGCGTTTTCTTTGCGACTGTCAATTGCTTCCTACCTGTTTTTTGGCTCAATTAGTGCCTTGCGTGATCCAAAATTGTAAATCATGACGAGCACGGTGGCGATGAGTTTGGCGAAGCCCGGTTTGATCAATGCCCAGTCAACTAGCAGATACAGGAATAGCTGATTCAACCCCATGCCGATAAGGGTTAGAACAGTGTATAGAGAAAATTCAGAGATTTTTGAGCGATTCGCATCGGACTCAAAAACGTATTTCATTCCCAACCAGTAGTTAACCAAGATTCCTGCAGTGTAAGATATGGTGCTCGCAATTAGGTAGTTAATACCTAGTAAATAGGTTAGACAAAGGAAACCACCGTAGTCGACGGCTGTCGAAATAACTCCAACCACGCCAAACTTTAGAATTTGGCTGATCAAGGAAACACTCTTACGTTCCAAGGTGCGCTCCTATTTGAATAAAAGCTCGCGTGCGAACAATAACAGTGATGGAAGGACAAAAGCATACAGGCCTGCATTATAAATATAAAGTGAGCTAACCTTGACTGGTAAGCGACCAGATTCAACAGCTTTGTAATTCAATGCAGTGCCAGATAATTGGTGATCTTTATTGTGATAAATAAGGACGAAGATAGCTAAAAGGAACGCTAGCGCGAAGGCATAAAACATATTGGGTTGCGCAATTCCAAATTTATCTGCTAGCGAGAAGAACGAAGGTGTGCCTGAATAGCGGAGGTTAAATGTTTTCGCAAATATTCCTCCATTCACCATATTTTGATCCATGTAGAATTTGAAAGTCAGCACTGACGTAATGATGAGGAAGACGAAAAAACCGGTCGAAAGAATTAAGAGCTCATTCATCTTCGGGTGTCCGGCAATGAGAATAGCCATAAACGGAGCTGCGAGAATCCACCAATAGGTATTTGCGAAGAATAAGGCAAATGGTGCTGCAATGCTGAAAAAGGAAATGTAAACCGCTTTGAAACGGAAATCGAATTCGTCTTTGGGCACGACGACATAGGCATAAATCGCGACGCAGGCGAGAGCAACAATAGAAAGAGACACCAAGCCGAAATTATAGGTTATACCATTGTCCGTTAATTTCATAAGGAGATTCGAACGAAGTTGGCGAGCTACACCGTAGCCAGGCATATTACGCGCGGCTAACTCGGTTATGGCAGTAAAGGACAATCCAATTAAGAGATGCTTCGCTACATGAATAAAGCGTTTCTCGACTAACAAAATTAAAGGAACGAATGCGAAAAGGGCAAACATTTTGCATACGATCGCAACGGACATTATCAAAGAAAAGACAGTCAGTTTGCGTTTCGCATAAAAATTGAGAGCGATTAGGAAGAAAACCAAAGTAATGACGTCGTATTGCCAAAAAATCGCATCTGCAAAGAGAGTTAGCGGTGAAGCGAGATATGCATACGCGGCCCATCGTGCGAGACCATCGCTGTATCCTAAAGTTTTGCTCAATTTGAATACCAAGTACGCTGTAGCAATGATAAGGATCATTAACCAGATTTGTGTGTAGCGCAAAGATATTTCAATCTGCATAGGGCTTGTGTAATCGAAGCCAGAAAAAATATGGATAATAAGTGCAAGAGGCAGCAAGAGTAACGAAATTAAGCCATAAAAAAAGATGCTGTACATTGCAGACATAATCGTCGAATCGACGCTCATCTGGTAGAAATCATTGATACTTCCGGTGAATATGCAGTGTATCAATAGCATCGAATGTTGTACCGTTGCAATGAGATCTGATGGATCACGCAGGAAAAAAAAGAAGCCGACGAGCATTGACGCCATGGGCAAGGACCACTGAAAACGTGTGGGTCCTTCAGCTTTTAGATACTTCATAATTTCTCCATGTTTCCTAGAATGACCTGTACTTGTAGCATGAGTTACCTATTGTATGTTACTAGAACCAAGAATTCTGAAACGACTTCCAATGTCGGCATTTGTCAAAGCAAAGCCTGCCGCGAAAGGCATGAGTGCGATTCGGTCGATTTCTGGATAAACAACAGAGCACAATCTTAAATCTCGTGCTTGAAAGGACGTTTGATTGGTTACCACTTGGAGGTAGGGCAATTTCCGTTTGAATATAGCTTTTGCTGTTCCGATGAGTTCGGCAATAGAAAGGGAGTGTCCCGAACAGATTATCTTTACGGTGCTTTTGCCACGAGCTTCGCGTTGTGCAGTTTCAATAAGGCGAAGAATGAGCTTTGCGGCGTCGTCTGTAAAAATATAATCGCGTAATGTATCGAGGGACACGAAAATCTTGTTGAACGTTCCCTGATGGTACGCAAGGCAAAGCTGCGACACCAGCCCTTGTGGTTTAGAGATGTTTTGGCCGGGACCGTAGAGGTTAGCTATGCGTCCAATTGCAATGGTTGCTCTGTATTCTGTTAGGGAAGCGACGGCGTTTTCACACTTTAACTTCGCGAAACCATAGGGAGCAAGGGGAACAGGCTGGGTGTGCTCAGTAAAAGGAGGATTGCCTGCGCCTGCATACACTCCACCGGCGGATGAAGCATAGAAGAATGTTAGATCTTTCAAACGTTCTGGATACTGCTGGCGTAGTAGCTCGACAAAATCGTGAAAGAGTGTGGTTTCTTTGTTGAGAGCCTCTGCGGTGGTTCCGGTCGTGCCTGCTCCCGCGCACCACATGATAGTCCATTCGGTACGGCTACGATCATCACGTTTGTCGTCATCTGGAAAAATCTCGGAGAGCGTGTCAGCGAGTCTCCGCAGAACCAAATCTGAGTCGTGCCAAGGAAGATTCTTAGCGATGACCAATTTTGTATTCTCATGTCGTAAGGACTTGACGAGAGCTCTTCCCAAAAGCCCGCCTGCGCCTACAACTAACGTCCAGGACTCTTTACCCATGTTTACCTATTGGATGTCGGATGACGGATGAATAGAAGTATTGGAGGACTCTTCATCGCCGTTATCTTGTTTTCCGCGCCCGAGAGGTCCATTGTGTGGATCTGATGTTACCAAGTACAGAGGACGCCCCATCGCCATGTTGACGGCAACGCCTACATATTCAGCTATTACTCCGAGTGAGAGCATAATAAGACCAGATGTGGAAAGGATAACTATGATCGTTGACGACCAGCCAATCTGGACATCTGGGTTAACGAGTTTATTAATAAAGACGATAATCGCTAAAAGAATACCCACGAAAGCCGTGAAAGCGCCAAGGAAACTGACGATCCGAAGGAATCCTGTCCCGCTCGACATCACCATGCGCCAGAAATGTGCGATGAGATTACGGTAAGAATATCCGGATTGGCGGTTGCTACCTTCTTCACGCAAATGAATCCCAGCGGTCGTCACCTTAGCAACCCATCCTAATGCGACATCGAGATAGACTCCGCTTCCTGCATATGCAGAAGCAGAGCGGGCAACTTCCCCAAGGATAAGTCGGAAACTATTGTAGTTTGTTGAGTTCTTTGAGCCCATCAAGACGTTGACAATTTTCTTCGCAGTTCTGGAAGTCAGATTTCTCAGGAACCCGTGCGGAGGATTGTTCAGCGGACGGGCATAGACGAGGGTGGCGTGTTCTTCTAAGGCTGTGTCTAGAAGAATTCCAATATCGCGAGGATCCTGTTGACCGTCTTCGTCAATAGTGACAACCCAATCGCCTCCAGAGGCTGAGATTCCGGCGAGTGTTGCAGGGTGCTGACCGAAATTGCGACTTAGCCAGACTAATTTGAGCCATGGTCGTGCCTCAGCAAGTTCACGCAGAACTTGTGGGGTTTGGTCATACCCGTGATCGTACACGCAAACAACTTCGCGTACCCGCCATATATTCCCATTTGGAGAGGTGTTGGCTTCGATTAAAGTGTCCAGTTCGGCAAACAAATGGGGAAGTGTCTGCGCACCCTGATATACAGGAATGACAACCGAGACGGCGTGAGTGCAATTCGTCATCCAGAACTCCAATTCATCTTTTGTAACATGGAATATCGTATCAGCTCGTCTTGAGATTTGAGGCTTTCGCCTGTGAAATGTGAATAAATCTCACTTCGATAAGGGTGTCGCCATATTTTGTTACAGTAAATATGTGTTTATATTATAATTCAGTTACAGTTTAAGCCCACTGATTTCTGCAAGGCTGCTACTTGGCTGATTATTATAGCCTTTAGCATTAGGGAAGCGTTAATGACAAAATTTGAACAAAAGGCACTGAAATTAATTACAGAACATCTGCATGTCCTGTTGATTATTGGTGTGATTGCAGGGGCGGTGCTGATCCGAATTCTCGGATTGAAAAATCCATCCGGTGACACAACTGGTTTCATCGTTCCGTGGTTCGAGGAAATTAGGGCCGGAGGAGGTTTCTTCTATCTGGACCACCAAGTAGGAGACTATAACCTGCCGTACCAAACGATTATGTCCGGCTTAACATACCTAAGTGCATGGGCACAGCCGCTTACTCTTATCAAAATTCCTGCCCTAATTTTCGATTTTATTCTGGCTTTTGCAGGGTATGAGTTGGTTAAAACGCACAATCCTAATCTGCCGAAGATGACATACTGGTGTGTATTCTTGGTCGTCTTATGGGTGCCGAGTGTGTGGCTTAATTCTGCGTTTTGGGGCCAATCGGATGCAATTTATACGAGTTTCGTCCTATTCTCTGTGTCTTTCTTGATTCAAGATAGACCGCGTTGGGCATCCTTCTTTTTAGGGCTAGCCTTTGCGTTCAAACTACAAACTGTATTCATCTTGCCGTTGTTCGTTATCCTTTATATGACGACGAAGCGCATTAGTATTTTCCACAGTATCTGGGCGCTAATCGGTTTCTACGTTCCTTGTCTGCCTGCAATCATGGCGGGAAGAGACTTGCTCACGCCGTTTAAACTATATTTCGATCAAACTGATATATGGAAGTCCATGTACCTCAACTATCCGAGTTTTTGGTCCGTGGTTTCCAAATACGGCGATGTTCCATATTTTGCTTTGAAACATACGGCAGTGATATTGGCAGCCGTTGTGCTCTTCGTTGGCATGTATCTGGTTCATGCGCAGAAAATCGATATGTCGCGTGGAGTGAACATAACCAAAGTGGGTGCGTGGGGCATTTGGACTTGCGTCATGTTCTTACCAGCAATGCACGATCGATACGCGTATGTGTTGTTAATTTTGCTTGTTGCTGGTTCGTTCATTGATAACAAGCTGATTCCTTACGCGGTTATTGTTGCAGTTCTTGACATGTTTTTGTACGGTCTGGCTTTATTTGGCGGAGGAGACGTTCCACTCATCGTCCTCGGCGTTGTCAATGTAGGTGCCTATGCATGGTATTCTTATTGTCTTTTTTCGAAAAATGCCACGTCGCACGGCGAAATGGACCCAAAGCGAGGCGAGGCGATTGGAAGTAACGTTGCTCCGCAAAAGCTACGGTAGCACTCATATTTAAGATGCCACACTTTTAATGTGTGTTGTTGCAGAATCCCTGTGGAAGACATTGGGTGGTGGGTAATTCTCCGGAATTACCCACCACCCGTTTGGTTTAGCGCTTGTATTATTGTTTATTGGCTTCAGACACTGAGCCGGTTTTACTTCCCTTGGCTCAGAATCTGCATGAGGTACTCGCCATAGCCCGATTTGCGCAATGGCTCGGCGCGCTCAGCAAGTTCTTCGTCATTCAAGAAGCCCATGCGCCATGCAACTTCCTCTGGGCAGCCAATCTTAAGACCTTGACGCGCCTCAACAGTGCGTACAAAGGATGTGGCGTCTGCCAGCGAATCAAATGTGCCAGTGTCGAGCCAAGCGGTTCCACGTGGAAGCACTTCCACTGCCAGCTTTCCAGCCTCGAGATATACCTTATTAACATCGGTAATCTCGTACTCGCCACGAGCCGAAGGCTTGAGATTCTTGGCGATATCAACAACGTCGTTATCGTAGAAATACAAACCAGGAACAGCGTAATTCGACTTTGGCTTTGCCGGCTTCTCTTCGATGGACAGCGCGCGGAAGTTCTCATCAAACTCCACCACGCCGTAGCGCTCTGGATCGTTCACGTGGTACGCGAATACCGCACCGCCGTCGGGATTAACATGGCGGCGCAACTTCGTGCCCATACCGTGACCATAGAAAATGTTATCGCCCAATACCAGTGCGGCTGGCTCATTCCCAATGTGCGAGGCACCAAGCACGAAAGCTTGAGCGAGCCCGTTTGGCTCCTCCTGCACGGTGTAGGAAAGATTTACGCCCAGCTGGGATCCGTTGCCCAACAGACGCTGGAACTGATCCATGTCATGCGGCGTGGTGATCACAAGAATATCTTGGATACCGGCGAGCATGAGGGTGGTCATGGGGTAGTAGATCATTGGCTTGTCGTACACAGGAACGAGCTGCTTGGACGTGCCAAGAGTGATTGGATGTAAACGTGTGCCGGACCCGCCGGCCAAAATAATTCCTCGCATATATTTATTTGTACCGGACAATGCGCGGTATTGCGAGCGTATTTGCTCAAAAATTGAGAATTTGTGCCTTTTCTTCGCGCGCAATCGTCGCCAAATCGGCACCTTGACGCGCAACCACCACCAAGGTACCTTGCTGCTCCCAGCTGAGATAACTTGCATAAAGGGCGTGCTGAGCGGCAGGATCACTGATCAAAGCGGCCTTGGCGGACTCATTGGGAGAGGTGAGAATATTCTCCATCAGATGTTGGCTGTTTTCGTGCGCATCGGGCGAGCATTCCGATTCGCACATCAGTTCACGGAAATTCGATTCGCCCGAATCTGCGTCCACGAGCAGAGCATCGGCATATCCGAGAACTTCGGCGGCGCCATCGTAAACCTGTGTTGGAAGATCCGCTCCGTCCCAGCTCAGCGCCAAATCGGACAGGTTGAGTGCGATGAGGAAATCGCCGTCGTAATCTTGCGCTACGCGGTGCGGATCGGAGGTAACGACGACGGCATCGCGGCCAGTTTCGCGTAAGGTACGGCGTCGTTCGTCGTCGGAAAAATTGCCAATAAATCTCACGTGAGCACCACAAACAAGCGCTGAAACCGACCATAAGACCGTCTTCCAATGCGCGGGCAGATCGAGCAGAACTGGCGTGGTGGGAACAACCTCACACTCTTCGGAGAGGAAATTGGCAATCTTGGCAATGTGATTAGCGCACACCTTTCCAGAGAGCTCAATGCGCGAAATTTCGCCGTACCAAATAAGGGCAGGCGTAGTGCCAGACGTAACGAGTGTGCGATATAGCTCAAGCGGAGTATGCATGCCTTCCATATTTCCATAAATCGACGATGAATGTGGTGCGTGAGAGCGGACAACACTCATGAACGGGCGTTAAACCAGCGTTTTGCGTTGAAACGGCAGATGTCATTCACTAGCACAAACTGGATAGCAGATTTCAAGCCAAAAATGAAATAGTGCAGTTTGCCTTATCGTCTTGACTTTTGGTGTATAACACGCGTGTAATTTACATAGTAAAAGAAATCTCAGAAGGGGCGAATCTATGTTGCACGATGCTTCCGACAGCCGTAAACGCACGGCCGACTCGGCGGGTCTTGACGCACAAGTAGCTCAGAGCCTCATGCAAGGGATTTTCAACCTTGGCTATGGTACGAGTAGCGGTCTGCCAGATCTTTCTTGGATGGAAGATGCGCTGTGCGCCCAAACTGATCCCGATATTTTCTATCCAGAAAAGGGCGGATCTACTGCGCCAGCAACGTCGGTGTGTAGCGGCTGTTCAGTTCGCGCTGAATGCCTTGATTACGCCGTCACCAATGATATTCGGCACGGGATCTGGGGCGGTACCTCAGATAATGATCGCAAGCGGATGTCGCGCGAGCGCAAGATCGCTCAAGGCGGAAGTCGATAGTTTTCGTGGCCGCAGCAAGTGCTGAACACCTGATCCTGCGCGAAAATGTTCTTGCCATTATTGTTTCTCATGGGCAAGACGATGAATATTTGTCTCAAACCCTGCAAGCAGTGCGCGCGCAGTCGTGGGCTCCTCAGCATGTCTATGTAGCGCGTTCGGGTGGTGAGGCTCCGAAAAACGTTCTCGATAGCGCGATACAATCAACAGCTTTTCCGCGTGAGCGGCTGAGCTATGTTGATACGTCAGGCGCGGAAAATTTTGGTCAGTGCATAAGCCGTGTTCTTGACGCTATTAAGTCAGACGACGTTACGGCAGGCGCGGCGGCGCGAGATACCCGCGATACCACGGACACGCTGGATAATGCAGATACGCTGGCTATAGCGAACGCTGCGAGCACTGTGGACGGCGCGAACGCTGCGGAGGCTACGGTAACGCACGCCTTGGATTCCGGTGCCGCGGCAACCGCCGCAAGCAGCAGAAACTGGTACTGGTTTTTGCACGCCGACAGTGCGGCACACCCGGATGCGCTTGACGTCCTGCTCCGCAAAGGCGAAACCTCAACGCGCATCGGTGCCATTGGGCCAAAGCAAATCTCTTGGGATTCGGATTTTGAGGGAACCCGCCGCTTGCTTGAAGTGGGTATCAATGCCACTCGTAGTGCCCGCCGAGTTCCAGAAATCGACTATGACGAGCGAGATCAGGGGCAGTATGATTCGCGCGAAGATGTGCTCGGAATCGGTACCGCGGGTATGCTCGTGCGAGCCGACGTCTACCATGAACTCGGTGGTTTCGATCCATTCTTAGGGCCATTTGGCGACGGTTTGGAATTTTCACGCCGTATCCGTGCTGCTGGTTATCGTGTGATCGTGGCGCCAGCCGCGCAGATTCGCCATGCACGGCTCTCGTACGAAAACACCTCGGCAAACAGTACATCTCTTGATGGTGTCGATCAGAGTTTTGCTGCCCGACGCCGCGCCCAGATTTACAATAGTCTGCTCACGATGCCGTTGTGGCAGGCATGTTTTGCCTGGTTAGGGTATGTGTGTGCGGCAATACCACGCGCATTGATCAGACTCGCATTCCGTGATTTCACTCGCGCACGCGGTGAACTCAAAGCCGGCTGGAACATCCTTGCCGCTCTTGCGAGCATACGAAATGGCAGGAACAACCTACGGCTTGCGGGTGGGAATGCTGCCGGCATAGAAGAGCTTGAAGCTACCGGTGCAACGATTCGAGCGGTGAAACGTGAAACGAAGAAATCGCGTTCGGAAGCTGTGAAGCTGTTTGCTCTCCCAGACCCACTCACGCGTCAAGCCCAAGCTAATCTGCGTTTACATACGCGCAAGGGAGGTTTGGCAACACTTATTTCGGCGTTGTTGGTGGCGCTGTTATTCAATCTCCCGTATATTTCCGACGGTGTTTTGTCTGGTGGGGGACTCTTGCCAGATAATTCCACCGCTGGGCAGCTCTGGGAAGCTCTGCGCCAATCCTGGCTTGCATCTGGTGATGGATATGCTGTGCCGATAGATGCACTCTGGGCGATGTACCTGCCGATATTGGTGCTTTTATCGCCCTTTGGCGTCACGCTCGGGCAGCTCATCACTGCCACGCTTTATGTAGCATTCCCGATTGCTGCATTTGGAATGTATCTTCTTGCTGGGCGTTTCACGAAGTCATCGGTGGTTCGCTATTTTGCCGCTCTGCTGTGGATTGTGGCACCATCTCTGCTCGAAGCACACGCTACTGGGCATGTCGACGTAGTTATTGTGCATACCTTATTACCGCTCGCGCTGTGGGCGATGATTGGGGCATGGCGAAAAGTGCCCGGAACCCTTGGAATAGCTGCGCTATTAGGCGCAACTCTGGCTGCGGCGTCGCCAATTATGCTTATTTTCGTGCTCGTTGGGGCGGCCATCGGTTTGATAGCCAATCGCCGTCTCGTGTGGTTGTGGTTGCCGATTCCGAGCATAGTGGCATTATTGCCGCTCATTCGGTTTGTGAGCATCAACCCCTCATATTGGTTGCCAGCCCTATTTAATTCGCCGAACTCGCATTTTGTTGCCAATATTCAGCCACGCAACGTGCTGTTTGGGTTTGTTACCCACAACTTTGCGGTGAGCGGTTGGGATGCGCTGTTGTATGTGCCGTTACTGGTTATCGTCGGTGTGGGAGCGCTGACGTGCTTGCGTAACCAGTATTGGCTCCGTATTCGATTCGCGTGGTTGATTGCGGTGGCAGGAATGGCCTTGGCACTCGCTGCAACCTACGTGCCTATATCGAGCGTTTTCACGGCTGACGGGATGCGCACGGTGCACGCGTGGCCAGGCGTGGAACTCTCAATATGCTGGTTGGGTCTCGTGGCCGCTATTGTAATGGGCGCACACGGATTGAAATCGACGCTGCGCAAGCAGTCTTTTGGATTTGCACACCTCTTGAGCTTTACATCTATGCTTGCTGTGCCCCTTGCGATTATTGCGATTGTGGTGCAATGGACTCACATTCAAGTTTCCACCGAATCGGTGCTCAACTCTGCCCCTGCTCAGTCAGTGCCGGCACTGGCGCAGAACAATCGTGAATCCGATCAGCGCTCTCGGGTGCTCGCCCTGCAAGCCTTCCCAAATGGAATTGAAGCGCAGGTCTGGCGTATGGATGGCCTGCAAATGCACGAGATGCCAATTGGCCGAGCTATATCAGGAATTGGCGGTCGTCCTGATCCTTTGGTTGAGAATACTATTAGCGCTGAGCACCCAGATATTGACGACCGCGCCACCACCGATCTCGAGCAAACGATTGCAGATATTACAGCTGGTTCCCGTGAAGTTGCAGCTAAGCTGGGCGATCACGCTATCTCGGTGATACTTGTGCCACCGGCGTCGAAAAACGCGGTTAGCTCCGACCGCGCCAAGCTGATCTCCTACCTCAATGCGGTGCCGGGTTTGGAGCGAGTTACCGAAAACGAGACAGGTGAGTTTTGGCGTGTCACGGCGCTGCAAAACTCCCGTACCAGCGCAGCCGCTTTGCGTTTAATTACCGACGACGGCGGGGTGGTTACGTCCGTTCCGGCTCTGCGATATGGCACCAAGACGGATATTTCAGTAGCGAAGCCGAGCACATTGGTGCTTGCTGAGCGCGCGTCGTCGGGCTGGAAAGCCGAAGTTGATGGCGTTGAACTGGACGTTAAACCGAGCGACTGGGCACAGACATGGACTGTTCCGGCTGGAACGGTAGGCGAACTGCGGATTACTCACGAGGATCCATTCGCCACCATACTGCTGATTTTGCAGCTGGCTGTGGCACTGATTGCGGTAGTAGTAGCACTGCCACTTCGGCCTGAACGCAGAGAGGCGCAATGAGCAGCATGAATAACGAGCGGCGAGACGCGGTGGAAGATGTGCAGAGTGAAACGATCCGAGAAGAGTTGCACAGCGAAACGGCGCACACTACACAGAGCACTGTCGTTAGTAGCGGCAAGGAGAATCATGTGAACGAAACTCCGCAAGCTCCGCAGAAAGCGAAAGTGCGTCGTCGTATGCCGACGATCAAACTCCGCACCGTAACCAGTATGTTGGCCGTACTCGGTGTGGGCGCTGCGCTCGGAGTTGGCGTGCTCAATGCTCCAGAAGTGAAGCAGCAGGCAAAAAGTATACAACTCGTTGCGCCGCAAGGTGGCACACAAGCCATGGCCTGCACGGATGGGCTTCATCCTGCCATCTCTGGTGGAACCAGTATTGGTAACGTCGATCAACAGATCGCCGGTTGGGCTGGCATGATGTATCAGCCCAATATCGACGGAGATCCAATTCCTGCGCTCACCTGGAAATCCTTTGGCGGCGAATCGCTTGGATTTACGAAAAATCTGCTGGCTCAGGCGCAGATACCGGTAAACACCTTGGGAGTGCGGGCGCTTAATGGTTCGGTGCTCGTGGAGCGCACCAGCGAAGAAATCGGTGATCTGATGGGATCGTCGATGCATCGAGCTAATGCGGGTGATTTGCGAGGTCTTGCCTCTAATCCGTGCCAGTGGGCGCAAAATTCGGCGTGGCTGGTGGGCTCAAATACGCAAATCGGCACCTCGAATCGACTGGCAATTGCGAATCCTGGCACGCATCCAATTCAGGTCAATGTGGAGGCATACACCTCGGTTGGGCGCGCTGAGCTGGGAGCAAATAAGTATATCAATGTGGCGCCTGGATCAACGAAAAGCCTCGCACTTGATGGAATTGTGCCGGCAGATCCACGTATCGCTCTGCGACTGAGCACTGATTCAGGCAAATTTGTTGCTTCGTTACAGTCTTTGCAGCTTGAAGGCTATAAGCCGAAGGGCGTTGATTTTATCAAGTCCGGTAACTCTGGGCGCACCGTATTTATCAACGGGCTCTATCTGCCACCGGGTAAGTCTGGCCCAGATGTCGTGGCAGATACTCGGCTTTCCCAGCAGTCAGATTTGGTAGATCCACACGTTAAAGGCTCAATACGGGTGGTTAATGCCGAAAAATCGGTGCGAACCGTCAAGATTAAAACGGTTGGCGCCCATGGAGAAATAAATACTCTCCCTGGTGGTGAAAGCGTCACGATTGCGCCGGAAGCAACTCTCGATCTCACATTGGATGGCATGAAAGCGGGAGATCATTCCCTGATTGTGGAAGCCGACGGCGAAATCTCGGCCGGTGCACGTGTGGCATACGTTGCTGATTCGGGTGAGACTGACGTGTCTTGGCTGGCGCCGCAACGTCCATTCAACAATGGCGGTGCTGCTGTGGGGTTTGCTAGTGGGCGGTTGATTATCACGGCAGATTCTGCCACCACCGTAACCTGGACTGCGTATAAGGAAGACGGCGTGCGGATCAGTTCTGCTGATGTGGAAGTTTCGGGCGTAACACCAGTTGGACTGCCAGATGGCACTGCCTATGTAACGTTGTCGTCCAGTGATCCGGTTTATGCCTCAGTTGCTGCTTCGATAGATATTAACGGCGCGAAGGGTATCGATTGGATCCCGATTACCTCGAATACTTTTGATTCGAGTTCAGTGCGGGTGCGCGTGCAAAACTAATTATTGCATCGAGATCATCGGTTGTGTTGTGTATTGGGAGGGAAAATCCCTTCTGAATATGCAAGTTAATTATCGCTTGGTTTGCTGCCTAATTACCGCTTGAACTGCTGAGGATTTACCGTCTGCTTCGCGCGGCTATTAATTGCGTGGACGGAAGCCGCGCCCTCAATTGATGAGGTAGTCAATATCCTCGGGATCTTCACCCAATGCGGTAGCGATGTGATTTGTTACTACTTGATGGATGAAGAGCCGCGGATGTGGTTGTTTGCGAGCAGCTTCCAAAATAGGCATTCGATAAAACAAAATTCGTGCGCGCACTTTAGACGGACGCTCGAAGGGCAGGACGCGCCCGAGCGGAACGCCGTCTTCCCACGGAGCGGGATCATTTTGCGGCACGTCCAATACGGCGAAATCGTAACGCTCTAGTTTCTTCCCGAGGTGACGATGGTAGGTTCCGATATCCCAGGCAATAATGTCGTCGAAAATGTCAGCGCGGGTGCGCCACGCAGGTGCCGACGGCGGTATCACAGGCCCGCGAAAGCCGCGGCCGTGGCGGTCGCGTCGTTTTGCTTGGCTACGAGATGGGAGATTCATCAAATCCACGAGTCTATCGTATCCATTTTCTCGATCCGCGCTGCAGCGAAACCAGAAAATGAGAGTGTATGAGGGCACACAGCCGGATTTCTCCGAACAACTGGCATTGGAGTGCTATGTTACGAACATGAGTCATATCCGTCATTGTTCACGTAGGAACTGCCAAGAGCCGGCAGTAGCGACCATGACGTATAGCTACCGCGATGCCACCACAGTAGTGGGACCGCTCGCGCCCGTGCCGCAACCAGGAGCTTTTGATCTCTGTGCTGATCATGCGCTCTCGGTGACAGTGCCGATGGGGTGGCAGCTCGTTAGACTCATTACTGAATTTGAGCCGGTAGAGCCATCGACTGATGATCTCACCGCGTTGGCCGATGCCATCCGCGCCGCCTCGAAAAAAGACGTTCCGCCGCCGCAGCCTGCACGGCGTGAAGTTGCACGTCCCGCCGTCGATCTTAATAGGGCACCACGCCCGCGCCCCAAATTTACGGTGGTAGAAGGCGGAGCAGCTGAATCGCAGCAGCCGCGCGAAGATACCACGGCGAGCGACCAATCCGCCTTGCGTGCTATCGAGGACTCACAAGACCAGCGGAGCTGAGGTAACGCATTGAACAGCGCTTGATGAGTAGTCTGATGAGTAGTCGCGTAAGTTGCCACTCTAAAGCGCTAGCGTTTTCTCAGCTATTGCACTGAAAATGGGATTCTCGATAGGGAATCGGTCAATCGCGCACGCCGGTTCCGAGTTGCATTAGCGCGCGAATATTCGACGCCGTGGCGCACAGTCACGAAGGCCGCAATGAATTCTTCTGGATCCGTTCCCCATGGTGGCGGCGGTGAAACATATTTTTCGGTGGCGGCCGCCAGCACTCGTGCCTGCTCAGCTCGCGCACGAGGATCTAATTTCGCAATTGATCTAAAATGATTTGAGATATTCAGAATCAGCCCACTTGGTGCTTCACGAGTCTGAACCACTTCCGCCCAAGCTTGTAGACGTGGGGAAACCCCAAGATTATGATCTGTTTTTCTGCCTTTTGGCCAGCGCACTACGTATGTGCCCGCCGCCATATCACCAAGTCGTTGCGCGCGGTTGTTAAACAACATCACGATTGACCCAATGGCATAGCCGCAGATCCAGCATTCAACCACAGAAAGGGCGCTACGGATAAAAGACTGACGCAAGGTGATCGAACCGCCGTCGGTACGAACCACACGCGTGCGGGTGGCGAGGCGTCCGAGTGACGAACCGCGAGTAAGCCCACACAAAAGAGCAGGAATGATCCATGTCCAAGAGGCGATTGTGAGGATCACAAGCGTGCGCGAGGTAGCAAAAGACAAGGATAACTGCCATTGACTCAGCACGTAAATGCAGTAGACCATACAGACACCGTAGGTGAGCGCGTCAATTGCGGCAGAAGCTAGGCGAGTGACGACGGTCGTCGAGGGCATCTCTAAGGCGACTGCCTCACCAGTAATGATCTCTTCGCCAAAATACCCTTGTTTCTTCAAGAGTTCTGAACTGGTGTTGTTTCTGCGCATACCTCAAGTTTACCCAGAAATTGCTTTAACGTGGGAGAGTTACGAATTAGCTTTTAGGTGCGAAATTCTCGCCTTTTGGTTATGAAATATGGCAAAGTGGGAGAGTGGACTCATTAGCATTTGCCAAGACGCATCAAGAGTCGTGGGATCGGCTCGATTATCTTTCCCGACGCCGCGTACTCAGTGGCCGCGAAAGCGACGAGTTTGCTCAGCTCTATCAGAAGACTGCTGGTGACTTGGCTGTTTTGCGTTCGAATGCTCCGGATCCGGATTTGATCTTGAATCTGTCGGCGATCCTAGGTCGAGCGCGTTCGAGACTCACAGGCACAACGTTTTCGCCGGTCAAAGCAGTGACTACTTGGTTTACCATTACGCTCCCGCTTGCTTTTTATCGGATTCGCTGGTGGAGTGCAGCAGTGTCGCTAGCTTGTGTGGCGTTATTTATGGCGGTGCTAGTGACGTTTATTTTTAATCCGCACTTATTGACAAACGTCGGTTCAGAAGAAACACTCAAGAACTACGCGAATAATGCGTTCCAAGCGTATTACGTGGAGTATTCGAATTCGGATTTTACGGCGATGGTGTGGACAAACAACGCTTGGATAGCACTGCAGTGTGTAGCTGGTGGAGTTACCGGCATATTTCCGCTTTTTGTGTTGTTCCAAAATTCGACTCAGGTAGGGCAAGCTGGTGGAATTCTCTATCACTACGGATCAATTGGAGAATTTTTCCAGCTCATTCTGCCACATGGGCAACTCGAATTATGTGCAATTTTCGTAGCGGGAGCTGCTGGCTTAAAGATATTTTGGGCATGGGTTCGCCCGGGGCGCAGGCCTCGAAGCGAAGCCTTGGCCGCTGAAGGTCGCCAAACTATGCTAGTTGGATTCGGGCTAATTATCGTGTTATTTATTTCAGGTTTAATCGAAGGCTTCGTTACGCCCTCGCATCTACCGTGGGGCCTAAAAATCGCGATTGGTTCTCTTGCTTTGATTGGCTTTTGGGCGTGGGTACTATACTTTGGACGCCGCGCCACCAAGCGTGGATTTAGTGCCGATCAGTCCGTCAAAGACGTAGGCTGGTCTATTGCTTATAGCTAGACACTGCGAACTGAGGGCAAACCCCTCGGTTCCGTCGTTTTAAGCTGCTGACTTGCAACTTCAAGGTATGGTGTGCGGAATTAGCTTGCGGCTTCGCGGCTGAAGTGGATACCGCGCTTTAGAGTTTGCCGCGCGCCTTCAAGTCGATGTAGCAATCGGCAATACGCGGAGGAAGCGACTGTTCAGAACCGGTGACGATCACAGCACCAAGACGTTTTAATTCTTGAAGTATTGCTTCGTTTTCCAGCGTTGTTCGTGCCTGGCTCGCCTTATCGAAGATTGCTTCAGATATTGGTTGTTCGTTCGCTGTGTTCACCGACGATACTGTTGCTCCTCTTGAAACGTCAGCGGTTGTGTGGCGACCGACAGACTGAACGGCGTCGTTGCTGGAACCAGTTGCATTGCTGGGATCGGTTGCGTCTGTGAGCGTTCCAATCACCACTCGGTGACGTTTTGCGATCTGTGGTAATACGTCGAAGAGGCCGTCAGAGATTGTGCTTAATCCAGTGGACGTAAGCACAACTACCAGGGCGCTTTGGCTCGTCAGTGCCTCAATAGTTTGTTTGCCCAATGCCCAGTCGGTAGCAGCGAGGGTGGGTTCCACATCGGCGAGTGCCTGTGCGAATTGGTTGATAACCTGGGTTCGATCACGTGCGATGGAACGTCCGTGGACGGCGTCGTCGAGAGCAAAAATACTCACGCGATCGCCAGCGCGGGAAGCTAAAGCACTCAGCAAGAGCGAACTCTCTATGAAAGTATCGAAAGCCGGATATTCTCCGTATCGCATCGCACCTGCTCGTCCGCTATCAAGCACCACCACAATCTGGCGATCTCGTTCTGGACGCCATGTGCGAACCACCGTGTGCCCCAAGCGCGCTGAAGATCGCCAGTCAATGGCTCGAACGTCGTCGCCTGCCACGTATTCACGCAGGGAATCGAACTCCGTGCCTTGCCCGCGTACTAGCAGCAACGCGCGTCCTTCTATCTCACGCAGTCGCACCAATCGCGATGGCAGATGCTTGCGTGCGATAAAGGGCGGCAGCACACGCAGATCCCAAGCGCTCGAGAACTCCTTTTGCCTGCCTCCTAAGCCGATTGGTCCGATGGTACGAATCGTTACGTGCTCAGATTTCAACGTTCCACGTCGTTTTGGCGTGAACAATGCTTCGACCACGTATTTTTCCATCGGAGCGAGCGAAAATTTATGCACGTCAGTGGAAAGTCCTGCCGACGGTGGCCAAGCATTTCGTATCTCACCACGCATCTTGCTATTGGAAGCGTTGCATAAAATGAGCTTCTCGGTGATCGTTTCGCCCGTGGAGGTTGAATCCTTGGCTTCACGTTCAACGAGGAGTGACTTCGGCGCAGGAGCAAAAAGCGCGTCTGCGATGCACAAGACGAGCAAGAATCCGTGGAAAACAAGCAATACTGTGAAACTGTTAGTCACAAGCGCCAGCAGAATCCCAAATAGCGAGGCATACCACGCAGTCGAACGAATATACATCAGCGCGGCACCGGAACCGTATTGAGTATGGATGCTACAACTTGCTGAGCATTAAGACCATCAAGTTCGGCATCGGCATGAAGTGCAACGCGATGTGCGAGCGTGGGTACAGCGAGAGCTTTCACGTCGTCGGGAGTCACGAACATACGTCCATTGAGCCAAGCCCAAGCTCGCGACACAGCCAAGAGCGCAGTAGCGCCACGTGGGGAAACGCCGAGATTGATCGCGGGCGATTCGCGCGTGGCTCGTACCAAGTCCACGATGTAGTCGATGATTGCCGGATGAACTTCCACCGAACGCACCTGTTTGCGCGCCGCGAGAACGTCGTCCACGCCGGCGACTTTTTTAATATTGGCGGTGGAAATATCGGCCGGGTTGAAATCGTGTGCGTGGCGATTGAGCATTTCGACTTCCACGGCTCGCGGCGGAAGCGGCATCACAACCTTGAGGAGGAAGCGATCGAGTTGCGCCTCTGGCAGCGAATATGTTCCCTCATATTCAATCGGGTTTTGGGTAGCCACAACTGTGAATGGCACGGGTAGCGCTCGCGGCTCACCGTCAACACTCACTTGGTGCTCAGCCATCGCTTCCAAAAGTGCGGCTTGGGTCTTTGGGGGTGTGCGGTTCACTTCGTCAGCTAGCAAAATATTGGTGAACACTGGACCAGGTCGGAATACAAATTCGCTGGACTGGCTCGAATAGATCAAGGATCCAGTCAGATCACCTGGCATGAGGTCTGGGGTGAACTGCACTCGTTTGTTATCGAATTGGAGTGCGGTCGAAAGTGCCTTGACAAGCAGAGTTTTTGCAGTTCCTGGAACGCCTTCCAGCAACACGTGCCCATCGGCGAGCAAGGCGATAAGAATTGCAGATACGGCTTCGTCTTGCCCGACAACCGCCTTGCCGATTTCGGTGCGGAGGGCTGAAAATTTTTGCACAAGCTCAGCGGCGGGAACATTGGCGCTCTGAGCTGGTGATGCATTGTGTACTGGTGGAAGCTTCGTGGCATCAGTGTTCATGAGAAATTTCCTTTGTTAATTCATTGAGATCTTCATTGAGACGGCGCAAATCGCGTTCTGAGCGGATTTGCCGGGTGTAAAGCATATCTGCAAGCTCGTTCGGGGTGCGTTGTGAGGCAGCAGCGAAGGCGGCCACGACGTCGTCGCGAGACGAATACCGATGCAAACCGTAGCGTGACGCAAGGTTCTGAATTGTGGCAGCACGTAGCACGGAAGCGGCGTAGGCATAGTCCTTACCGCGTGCATAGAGGCGTGCTCGTCCCGCTTGAGTTTCTCCAATAGGTACGACGACGGGCATGGTTTCTGGCACGAGGCGTCCGAAGCGTCGTAGCTGTGTGGCAACCAGCCATAGACCACTTAGCAGCGCAGCAATTGCGCCGTAGGTCAACCAATCAGGGAGTGCGGATTTGATGTGCGAGTCGTTTTTAAACTCAAAGCTGGAATAGCCTTCGATCCACGCGAGCTTTGGCTGAGATCCGAGGATATGCATTGCGAATGCAGCATTCCCGCGTTCATCAAGGAACTGATTGGTGAGAATATCAGGGGCGCCAAAGAAGGAAATCTTCGGATTTTTTGGCGCGGTTGCCCACACAGCTTCGTTCCCAATCATGAAACAAGAGTCCGACGGTGGATTTCCGATTGTGGTTGTGGTGGGTCCGATTTGATCGGCAATTTTTGCGGCGTTATCCTCACAATCGGCAACCACGCTCCGTGAGGATCGCAGGCTCAAATCGCCTTGAAATCCCCACGGAGTTGGATCAAACACGCCACTAGCGCCAAGTACGATAATGCGCGCATCTGCCTCAACCATGAGGGATATATCGTCGTTGCTGATCTCCACTGGGTTGGTCACCAGCACAGTTGTTTGTGAATCAATGTGCTGCAGTTGCTTTGCGGTGCGCACGTGTTCAACTGTGATGCCTTCGTTTTTAAGAAGAGCAGCTATAGCGGCCGAGCCGTTTTTGGCAGTTGAGTCGGGAGAATAGGGGCGATTGTCGTTCGAAGAAACGAGAAAAATATTCGCGATTACTGCCACGAGCGCCGCTCCCACAAGGACCGCAGCGAGTAACCTCCGCGTCTTGCTCTCTGAACGTGAGAGCTGCTTTATTGGCTTGGTATCAAGGGAAGTGCGGGCGTTCATCGGATCACCAGCTCCGTGCGATTCGACAACGCTTTATGTGCTGGCAGTGCCACCACAATATCCATCAACCGACACGACAGCGCAATTGCGTCGTTCGTGGCAGTGAAGTGTGCGTAATACACTTTGTTGAACCACTGGGCGTTTTCAAAGAATAACTGTTCGTGGCCCAGAATTGTGCTCGCATCACGAGCAGCTTCGGTTGCAGTCATTCCTGGCTTGATACGCAGGTAGCGTTTCTCTTCTAAGTGGCGTATCACGCCGCGGAATCGTTCGACGACGGCGAGGTTGAGGTCTCGAGCATGGAGGGCGGCGTCGGCAGCAGCAAAGAGCTGAGCAGACGTGCGCTCATCGTCGAATAGGGCATGGTGTGGGGAAACAGAATTAGAGGTGCCGGCTGCTTTGACGCGCGAACGTCGAGCATAGCGAACCAGGAGGAAAACTACCGTAGCTAGCAGTATAACTATTAACCCAATGATCAAGATGTCGGATATTTGCAATCCATTAACGCCATCAGAAAATGTTCGAGAAAATAACTTACTTAACCACTCAAGAAATTGTTGAATCAGCGAATCAGCATGCTGATACTTCGTCTTCGCTAGTTCTTCCTCGGCAAGTTTCCGCGCTGTATCAGCATCGGGAACAGCCGGCACCTCAAAAATCATCTACCAGTAACTTCCATAAGTAGTTGTTGGTGGAAGTTCTCGCGCCGGAACCGCATATTCAAGTAGACCGTATTGACGAGTGCTGATGTGAACGGAATGATCAACGCAGAACTAATCACAACAGAAATTATAGTCGAGATGATGGTCGAAACAACCGGTAAGCTCGACGTCGTCGAAAAGCTTGGAATCAAAAGCGCAAAGATCACAGCTATGACGAGCGCGACTGCAAGTGCGAAGAAAGCCGTTACTGCTACTAAACCAAGAATGTGGAAAAAAGACTTTCGGGTGAGGTTCCACGACCGTGCGATGGCAGCAAATGGCCCAATTCCTTCAATCACGATCGCTGAGGTGGTGAGCATGAGTCGGATTGAAAATGCTACTACTACCAGTGCAAACGCCAGGATCATAATAAGTAAGAAGATCGCAATTCCACCCGTGAAATTATTGGGATTACCGTAAGGCGCAGCCGAAGCAATAACACCTCCGATGATTATGATAAACACCAAGTATGCGGCAAAGAAGGCAAGGCCAAGAATGATCGAGGCGCCCACTAAACGGAAGAAATTTTTCCAGAATTTGTAGGCAACAAGCTTGAAGGTTTCGCCGAGAGTGAGCTTCTTGCCACGTACGGACGCGAGCGATACTCGCGCTCCAGCAATGGTAACAAGCGAGTGTTGTAGCAGACCGAGGAATCCGGAAATCATCACAAGTGGAATAATTATCGCGGCAAAATTTTGCAAATCAATCCGCAAAGATCCACCCGCTATATCTCCTTTGAAAATCGAATTGATAATCGTGGTTTCGGACACTCCAGCAAATAGCGCACTACTGAGAATCGAGAAGATAAATCCGATGATAACGGGGAATACGATAAAGGCAACTGGATTGAATTTAATGAGCCTAAATACCGCGTCGAGTGACTCTCCTACGCTCAGCGGATGGAGTGGAATAACAGTGCGCCAACCAGATGAAAACTGCGTGGCGCGATCGTCGGCGACACCGAATTGTCCATTTTGCTCGTAGCCTGCACTTTGCCCATAGGCGCTGGGCTGAGCAGGGGACTGCGATGAAAAAGCATTTGGTGCCGGTGGTATATTTGCTGAAAACGGGCTGTTTGGTGCACTTGCTGTATATGGTGAGCTCGGTTGCCATGACGTTGGTTGATTTTGTGCAGACCCCTCGTTGGGCGGCACAGGATTCGAATTTTCGTCCATTTATTCTCCTAATTTAGTGATATCTCGTTTCCTGTTTACATATTAACGTACGGGTCGGGCCAAAAATGCTTGCTTCCATAAACAAAACCGAAAAAAACTAAACTTTTGCACCACTTTTTACAAAACAATTTGCACAACATTAGTGTCGATCTATTTGCTGTATATCTCGGCGTATTGGTACTAAGCAATAAACTCCCACGTCTTTACATGGCAAATGCGGCATATTTGTGGAGCAACTTCGCTATGTTTGTGGCACAAGCGATACAACAATCAAGTCTGAGTACATGATTTTTTTTCGCGGGTCATGAGAACATATAGGTATGAACGCGCGAATTCTTGTTGTAGACGACGATCCTGGCATCTCCGAGATGGTTGCCATTCTTTTGGAATCAGAAGGATACGATGTGACCGTCTGTGCTAATGGCCTTAATGTTTTGCCACTCTTTCGAGCTGAACGTCCTGAGCTCATCTTGCTCGACGTTATGCTTCCGGGACTCGACGGCGTATCAGTCTGTCACCAGTTACGTGAAGAATCGGATGTTCCGATCATCATGATGAGTGCCAAAACGGACTCGGTAGACGTTATTGCTGGTCTTGAAGCGGGTGCGGACGATTACGTCACTAAACCTTTCGACAACTCGATCTTGCTTGCGCGCGTCAAGGCACGCCTGCGTCGTCAGGAACCAGAATCAGAAGTGATTACGGTGGCAGATTTGTCGATTGATCTCACAGCGCACGAAGTCAAACGCGGTGAGGAGATCTTGCATCTAACGCCACTTGAATTTGAGCTTCTTACGGTGCTTGCTCGCAAGCCTTTCCAGGTGTTTTCCCGCGATGAGCTGCTCGAAATTGTCTGGGGTTATCGTCACTCTGCCGATACGCGGCTGGTGAATGTTCATATTCAGCGCCTGCGTGCCAAGGTGGAAAAAGACCCAGAAAACCCTGAGGTAGTTCTCACGGTACGCGGCGTCGGATATCGGGCGGGAGCTGGCCGGGAGTGACAGCTCCGCTTGACGAGGAAACCGAATCTGCTCAAGGGACGAGTGCTGGGCACCGTATTTTTGAGCGGCTTTCCCATGCGATTGATCAGATACAAGTAGTCTGGGCGTCGTCACTGCGTGCGCGGCTCATTGCATTCATTTTGGTGGGCGGAATCGTTGGCGTTGGTCTGACCTCGATCATCATCACTACTCAAATTCGTTCAGCGGTATTTAATCAAGCTGCTCAGTCAAGTATTAAGCAGTTCACGAGCGAGGCAGGAATCGCACAGGAGCGTTTTTCTGCCTCGGCATCGCCGACGACGGGGCAAGCACAGCAAGTTGCTAACCAGCTAGTGTCTTCGATGTACGATCCTTCGCGTGGTCTGGTTGGAGCGGTGTTGCTTCGAACCGTCGATCAAGCCGCTACGCCTGCTCAAATCATTGAGCCTGCAACGGCTTCGGCCACCAAGGTGCGCTTGTTAGTCTCGCGTGACCTGCGCAATGAGGTGAGCACGTCAGGGAAGATCGCCTGGCAGTCGGTGGCTGTGCCAAAGGAGAATGGCGGCGATATTCCGGCAATTGTGGTGGGAACCTCGATTCAGATTCCCAATTCAGGAAGCTATGAGCTGTACGCGGTTTATTCCTTAGAAAGTCAGCAAGAGCTGCTCACAACCACGAATAAAGTACTCTCTATCGCGGCAATTGCGATGCTCACCATGGTTCTTTTCTTTACCGTTTTGGTGTTGCGAATGCTCTTGCGGCCAATTCAGGAAGTGTCGAAAAACGCGCGTCAGCTCTCTGAAGGCGAATTTGATACGCGTATGAAGGTCAAGGGCACGGACGAATTCGCCGATCTTGCTCTGTCGTTCAATCAGATGGCTTCTTCGCTTGAACATCAGTTTAATAGGCTCGAACGCATGTCGGAGCTGCAAACTAACTTTGTTTCCGCCGTCTCCCACGAATTGCGCTCACCTGTTACCACGATTCGTATGGCTGGCCAGCTAATTTACGACAAGCGTGAGGAACTGTCGAGCTCGCTCAAGCGAAGCGCGGAACTGCAGCATGCCCAGCTTATCAATCTCGATACCATGCTCACCGATCTGCTTGAGATTTCGCGTTACGACGCCGGTGCCATGACTCTCGCGACGGAACCAACGGATCTGCGCGACATCGTCAATCACGTTATTGACATTGCCCAGCCGCTTGCGCACGACAACGGCATCGACGTTATTTTTACTGCCGACGGCGATACTGTTGCGGAAGTAGAGGCGCGTCGCGTTGAACGTATCGTACGTAACCTAGTGGTTAATGCTCTTGAACACGCTGATGGAGCGCCAGTATTTGTTCACGTGCGGGGCACTGAGAGTGCGGTCGCAGTCTCCGTCGTCGATTATGGTGTGGGTCTTACCCCAGAGCAGGCAGAACACGTTTTTGACCGTTTCTGGCGTGCCGATAGCTCACGCGTGCGCAAAACGGGTGGCACTGGCCTTGGATTGACGATTGCTCGGGAAGATGCGCTGCTACATGGTGGCTTACTTGAGGCTGCGGGCGAGCTGGGTGTCGGATCGATGTTTTTGCTTACCCTTCCTAAGACGCCGGGGCAAACTTTCGTCAAGCCGATTGAATTGCTTGCTCCTGAGCCTGCTGTGGCGCTATTACCAGAGGAAACGTCGGCAGAGAGCGAGGAAAGCCGTGAATCGTAAGCTAATGTCGATGATCGCGTTACTCGCTGTGGTACTAAGTGCGTGTAGTGCTGGTTTGCCGCGTAGTGGCAATGTCAATGTTGTTGAAGATGCTGTTCGGCCGAACGGTGGAATTGTGCTTGACCCGAAAGGGCCGACGCCGGGTGCATCCCCAGAAGAACTTGTGGATGGGTTTTTGCGTGCTTCTTCGGTGGGAAACTCAGACGATTTCGTTGTTGCGCGTCAATTTTTGACGCCCGAAGCTGCTGCTCGTTGGAATCCAATGAGCATAGTTCGAGTCTATCCAGATAGTCAGAGCAGGGAATACACCAGCACTGGCACGGGAGCTATTCGCGTTTCAGTCGGTGCGCTTGGCGCAGTTGACGCCGAAGGGCGTTACACGTCGTCGCCGGTAGATTCGATTATTTCGAACGAATTTACTTTGATGCGCAACCGTGATGGAGAGTGGCGGATTGCTGTGCTCGACGACGGTATTTCGATGCCGCAATCCTTATTTACTTCGCTGTATGTAAAAGCTCCCTTGTATTTCTTGACGCCAAACAACATCGCTTTGGTGCCTGATCTGCGCTGGTATCCGCGTCAGCAAGTCGTATCTGCTCTTGTAAAAGGTCTGGTTAAGGGGCCATCGCCGTGGCTGAGCCCAGCAGTTCATAGTGCAATTCCGGTGGACGTGAATGCGGATAACGTCGTCGTGTCGACGGAAGATTCTACGGCGCGCATCGAGCTTTCTGCCTCGGTTGCTTCACTTACTGAGGCGCAGCGCGCATTGATCGAAACGCAGTTCTTCCGTACATTGACTGCTACGGGCCTGGTGCAACAGGTTGAACTCACCTCGGGTGGTTCTAGTTTGGCAGTGGGAACGCGTCTCGATTTGCCGGCGTATCCTTTTGCAGCTGCACCGATTGTTGCCTTAGCGGATGGACTTCCAGCACAGATTGTGGATGGCAAGCCGCGTTTGCTCAGTCAGTCCGAATCATTGCGCGCGATGGGATTGAGTAATCTCGCCGTTGCGTACTCGGATCAAGTGCAAACTGCGGCGGCGCTATCGCACAACAAAACGCAATTACAGAGTCTCGATTTCGCTCGAGATCGAGTAACGATGATTACGGCTGGTCAACAATTGATTCCGCCGAGTTTTGATTCGTATTCGTGGGTATGGTCGGGTGAAGCACAATCTCGTGGCGAGCTGGTTGCTTATAATACGAACACCGGCGCCGCGGTCAAACTACATCTCGACGAGGTAGCAAATTCCCGAATCCGCTTGATATCGGTATCGCGGGAGGGCACCCGTATGATCATTGTTTATGATCGCGACGGCGCCAACCTCGCCTCCGTTGTCGCTATTGTGCGTGATTCAGCTGGTGTGCCCACAGCTTTTGGCGATCCGCTCCATATTGTGCAGCGCTTGAAAGATATTGTTGACGTTGCGTGGATTAGCGAATTGAAGTTTGCGCTACTTGCTCAAGGCCCTGATCAGGCGGCACACGGGCTCTATATCGGAGAACTGGGTGGTCCGTCTTCACACGTCACCGCCATCGATGGTGCCGTTGAACTTACCGCAGGTCGTGGGCGAGATTCGATTATTCTGCTCGATAGCTCAGGCACGCTCTACGAATACTTATCTGGGGTGTGGCGACTTTTCGCTCAGGGATATAAATCCCCAGCTCTTCCTGGGTGATATGGCGGCGTGACGGTACTGCGATGCCATAGGTATCGCCGGGCTGAGGGTATTGTGGGGCTAAGGGTATTGCCTTTGACGGGTAATATCGCGTTTGGTTCGTGTGACCGTATACAGAGAATGTATGTCTCCACAGCAAGTCGAAATGCTAACTCTTTCCACAAGAATTGCCGCAATCTATCTTGCCGACAGATGATGGGTGCATGCTTGAGCTATGGGTACCAAAATATTCGATGATTTTGTGGATGCTCTGCTCAATATGGTCTATCCGCAATTCTGTGCGGGATGTGGCCGGTGGGATACGCCATTGTGTGCGTGCTGTGTATCTGACATGACAGCGCAATGGAAAAGGGCTGATGCCAGTACGCCATTTTTGCAGTATGTTGATCCTGCTGGCGGGCCGGATATAAGCGCATTTCCGATATATTCGTCGCTCACCTATCAAGGAGTGGTGGCGCAAGCAGTTGTGGCGTGGAAGAATACTCAATCTGCTGGTCTAACTCGTGCAATGCGTGCAGTATGGCAAGCGAACCTAGCGACGATCTGTTGCGGCAAAACAATGGAAAGCTTATTTCCCGGTCATAAATCGGGTAGGGCAGTGGCAGTGGTTCCACTGCCCTCTCGCTGGCGGCGCAAGCACGACGGGCGAATGATCGTGCTTGATTTGGCACAAATAGTCGGTGAAGTTTTCGCTGTTCCTTGCATTGAGGTGTTGAAAAAACGAAGGTCACGTGGGGTGTTCACGCTTGCAGAAGCAGGGTGGAAGCCTGCATTAGGTGCAGAGCTAAAGATGAGGCTTGGAACGGCGCTCGCGAAGATAGGTCAGTTAGGAGGCGGGTATGCTGTGGAGACGTTCACGGGACGGGCTAAGAAACGAAATTCGATCTGCGCCACACGCGATCTTCGAGGTTGGGACGTAATTTTGGTGGATGACGTCGTAACCACAGGTGCGACTTTCGATGCCGCTTTTCGCGCAGTGCGGAATGCTGGCGGCCGCGTTATCGGCGGATTTTCGTTTGCCATGGCTCCAGATCCTCGAATTTCGCCGGTGGCATAAGTCACATTGGCTCAGAAATCGGGTATAGTTAAGTTACCTAAACAACCATGACGTGATGTTTTTCAGGAGGTCGCCGTGGAATTTGTAGTAAAAGGTCGAAACGCTGAGGTTTCTGACAAGTTCCGTGCTCATGTGGAAGAAAAACTGGCAAAGATCGAATTGTTTGCACCAAAAGCGCAACGAGTCGATGTTGAAGTTACCCATGAACCAAACCCAGCTCAAGCAGAGATTTCCGAAAAAATCGAAATTACGGTGCGAGACAAGGGACCGGTTGTTCGGGCAGAGGCAGCGGCTTCTGATCGATATGGTGCACTAGATCTTGCAGCTCAGAAGCTGGTTGAGCAACTGCGACGCGCTCATGAGCGGCACAAGAATCATCATAAGGGTGGACACAAGGCTGAGCACGAGAACCATACTCTCGATATCGAGGCCTTGCTTACGAGCTTGAAGGCAGAGGAGCAGCACGACGAAGTCGAAACGGACACCGTACCAAAAGAGCCTGGTGTTGCGGTAGAAACCCAGCTTGGCGATTCGCCTGTGGTGCTTCGGCAGAAACTCTATGAGGCTCAGCCCATGAGTGTTGATCAAGCGCTTTACGAGATGGAGCTGGTGGGGCATCCGTTCTACCTGTTCATCGATTCTGAAACTTCGCAACCGTGCGCAGCATACCGGCGTCACGGCTGGACGTACGGAATCATTCGCCTTGATGCAACAATTTCTGCCAACTGATTGAGGAATGAAATTGCTGGAAGGCTTGCGGATCAAAGTGTAATTAAGGCTTTGAGTCGTTACTGAAAACTCCGGTGTGGGTGACCAATTTTGACGAATTGGTCACCCACACTTGGCTTATCTATGGTGAAAAGCAGTGAACTAGTACGATTTACTCAGACCGTAATTCTAGGAAGAGGTTTTTGTGAGTAATCGTCCGCTACAAGTAGCAGTTATCGGAGCTGGTCCTGCTGGAATTTACGCTTCCGATATCTTGTCGAAATCCGATGTTGATGTTCAGATTGATCTATATGAGCGCCTTCCGGCACCTTATGGGCTTGTGCGCTACGGCGTCGCTCCTGATCACCCACGTATTAAGCAGATTATTAAGGCGCTCTACAATGTGTTGCAGCGTGGCGATATTCGTTTAGTGGGAAATGTTGAGATCGGCAAGGACGTAACTTTTGACGAGCTCCACGAGCACTACGATGCGATTATCATTGCCACAGGTGCGGATCGTGACCGTCCCTTTGATGTTCCTGGTGCTGATCTTCCGGAAGTTTACGGCGCAGCCGATTTTGTGTCGTGGTACGACGGTCACCCTGATTATCCACGCACATGGCCGCTCGAAGCCAAAGAAATTGCTGTTATTGGCGTGGGAAATGTGGCTCTCGACGTGGCTCGAATCTTGGCCAAGCACCCGCAAGACCTCATGAGTACCGAGATTCCCCAGAATGTGGAAGAGGGCCTGCGCAAGTCGCCTGTTACGGACGTGCATGTGTTCGGACGTCGCGGGCCTGCTCAGGTGAAGTTTACGCCGATGGAGCTGCGCGAACTTGGAGAAGTTCCAGACGTCGATATCATCGTTTACGAGGATGACTACGATTACGATGAAGCATCAGAAGCTGCAGTTGCTGATTCGAAGATGACTCGCCAAGTTGTCAATATTCTCACGGATTACCTCTTTGAGCAGGAAGAAGAAAAGACTGCCTCGCGTCGTATTCACATTCACATGTTGCAAGAGCCGGCAGAGATTCTCGGAGCTGAGCATGTTGAAGGAATTCGCATGGCTCGCACGGCCTTGCAAGGCGACGGATCGGTTGCTCGTACGGGGGAGTTCATTGATTATCCTGTGCAGGCTGTGTATCGCGCTGTTGGATACTTCTCCTCGCCGATTCCAGGTGCGCCGTTTGACGACGTTCGTGGAGTGGTTCCGAACGTGGGCGGACGTGTGGTGAACGACGGCGTCGTCGTCAATGGCATGTACGCTACCGGTTGGATCAAGCGCGGTCCGGTGGGACTCATTGGTTCGACGAAATCCGACGCGCAGGAAACCATCGGCAACCTGGTAGAGGACTACAAAGCAGGGCTTTTGCATGCCACTACTGAAGAGCTCGGTTGGGAGGCAACTCAACAGGTGCTGGAGAGCCGCGGAGTTCGTTATACCACTTGGCAAGGCTGGGAGTTGCTCGAAGCCTATGAGAAGTCACTCGGCGAGGCGGTTGGTCGCGAGCGCATCAAAGTGGTGGAGCGCGAAACTATGACAGCTATTTCCCGTGGTGAGCCACACGATGGGAAGCTCTACTGATCTGATCTGGGTCGGTCTAATCTGATCCGATCTCATCAGATATACCTTGATCTGGCAGTGGGTGGTGGTGATTGCTTATCGCGGCAATCACCACCACCCACTCGCGCTAAAACCGTGTTGAAACAGCGTCAGCGATAGTTGACGAACTGTAGGGCTACATCGAGCTTTGCCGATTTGAGCATGGCAATTACATCTTGAAGTGCATCGCGTGACTTAGACGAAACTCGCACCTCATCGCCCTGAATCTGTGCTTTCACACCTTTGGGGCCTTCGTCGCGAATGAGCTTAGTGATCTTCTTCGCGTTTTCTTGGTCGATGCCTTCTTTCAAAGATCCAACTAGGCGATATTCTTTGCCGGAAGCTTTGGGTTCGCCGTCGCCTACATCGACTTGTTTCAGTGATAAACCTCGGCGAATAAGCTTCGACTGAAGCACGTCCCACACCGCGAGTACGCGTTCAGGTGAGTTAGCAATCATTGTGATTGCCTCGCCGTGTAACTCTACCGAAGCTCCCACATTCTTGAAATCGTAGCGTTGGCTAATCTCCTTAGCGGCTTGGTTTACGGCATTGTCCACTTCTTGCCGGTCGTATTTCGACACGATGTCGAACGATGAATCTGCCATCAATGGCTCCCTTCTAAACGGTATGCGTTAAGCTTAACGGGTATTGAGCGCAAAGGTGTGAGCTTGTCCGCGTAACGTTGTGAGCACGCAAAAGGAAAGCGAAAAGAGAAATGTGACCAGCGCGGCATTAGCAATCTGCCAAATCGGTTTGACATCCTACCCACCTTAACTGCTAATCTACTTTGACGTGCGAAGAAATATTTCGAGCACATCGGCGGGTTGACCGAGCGGCCAATGGTATCTGACTGTAAATCAGACGCGTAAGCTACGGGGGTTCGAATCCCTCACCCGCCACGGATCGATTTTCGATCTAAACTAGCCGTGTGGTGATCTGATTCACCGCCAGGTTCGGTTTTCTAGTTGGTGAATTACCGAAGAATTTTGGTAAGCTTTCCAGCGTTGCCCCGATAGCTCAGTCGGCAGAGCATCTCCATGGTAAGGAGAAGGTCAAGGGTTCGATTCCCTTTCGGGGCTCGATTCATTTCTTAAGAAATTAAGTGATGAAGTGAGGCGGGGTAGCTCAGTTGGTCAGAGCGCACGACTCATAATCGTGAGGTCGCGGGTTCAAACCCCGCCCCCGCTACTCTCGACCAAAGAAGCATCCGCTTCTCCAATCAAACCGAACGTGAGGAAACAACCGTGGCTAGCAAGTCTCAAGACGTTCGCCCTAAGATCACCCTCGCCTGCGAGGTTTGCAAGGAGCGAAACTACATCACCAAGAAGAACCGTCGTAATACGCCGGATCGTCTGGAACTGAACAAGTTCTGCCCTCGTTGCAATAAGAACCAGGCGCACCGCGAGACCCGTTGATCGGTTCTCAGTTCTTATGGTGAACTTCGCTCGCATGAGCATCAAAACCTCCGCATCGTCGGAGGTTTTCTTTTTCTCTCACTGTCGTTAAGGTGAAAACATGACTTGTTCGATTCCCGAGCCCACTGAGCCAACTCACACCCAGCCCCCTGTACTTACCACGCGTCTTGGCGCCAATCCGCGTCGGCTGGCTGATATGACCACGATCGCAGTGGGTGGAGCAGTTGCAAAGTATGAAAATCTCACCTCTGAAACAGATATTGTCGCAGCCGTCACCGATGCCGACAATAGTGGCACTGAGCTGCTCATATTGGGCGGCGGCTCGAATATTTTAGCTTCCGACGCCGATTTTCCAGGCGTCGTTATCCACGACGGACGCACTTCAATCGAAATTCTCTCGGAAGATTCGTGCGGGGGAGCGCAAATGCGTGTGGCAGCGGGAACGCCGTGGGACGCCGTCGTCGTATTCGCTATTGAACACGGCTGGATGGGTCTAGAAGGCCTCTCGGGCATCCCAGGTACCGTCGGTGCTGCTCCGGTGCAAAACATCGGCGCGTATGGGCAGGAAGTGGCTGGAACGATAGCTTCGGTGCGTGCTTTCGACCGCAAAACTCAAACGATCCGCACTTTTTTCGCCGCGGATCTGAAATTCGGTTATCGCCACTCTGCTCTCAAGGAGTCGTTGCTGAGCGGCGAATGGGGTGCGACGCCGCGTTGGATCGTCCTCGACGTGGTGTTTCACCTGCGTAGGGCTACGCTTTCGGAGCCGATTCGTTATGCGCAGTTAGCGCAGAAATTGGGGGTGAACGCCGGTGAGCGAGTGCCAGCTTCCGATGTGCGTAGCGCAGTTATCGAGTTGCGTCGCAGCAAGGGCATGGTGCTTGACGTAATAGACCGCGATACTTTTTCTTTGGGTTCGTTCTTCACTAATCCCATTCTCTCGGAGGAACAAGCTGCTGCTTTGCCAGAAGATGCCCCGAAATACGGGGTTGGAAAGTCGGGCGCTGCAAATCAGATTGGCGCTGCTGCTCCACAAATCGATGGTCAGGTTAAGACGTCTGCTGCTTGGCTCATTGATCACGTCGGATTCAAGCCAGGCTTTGGCATGCCAGGACCGGCTGCTGTGAGCACTAAGCACTCGTTGGCGCTTACCAACCGCGGCGGGGCGAGGGACTCCGACGTCGTTGATCTGGCACGCGCGATTCGTGATGGCGTGCGTGAGCGTTTTGGTGTGACGCTCGTGCCTGAACCTGTGCTGCTCAATATCACGATCTGATTTTAACCAGCTGCTCGGCGCTTGCCGCATCAGGCATCGGGTTGGCTACCGCATCAGAAGCAGGATCGGGCACCTGATCGGCTGCCGTATGTGGAGCCGGATCAAGCCGCGTGCGGATCGGGTTCAGGATCGGATGCAGGATCGGATACGGGATCGGGCGCGGCTAGCCAGGCATCAATCTCATCATGCCAGCGCTCTTTATCCGACGGCGAAGCAAGCGAGGCGCTAATCGAGGAATGTGCGAGCAAAGAAATTTCGTAGTCGTCAAGACCGAGTTTGCGAGCATTTTCGTACTGATCCGTGAGCCGCGAGAGGAAGAGAAGCGGGTCGTCGGCGCCGAGGGCGATCTGGGCTCCCGCTTTGAGGAGCGTACGCAGTGGCACATCACCGAGGGAATTGTAGACGCCGAGCTGCACGTTTGAGGCTGGGCACACTTCGAGCGCAATACCGTTGTCTACAATATATTCAAGCAGGGCTGGATCTTCAGCTGCCCGCACGCCATGGCCCAAGCGCCGCGGTTTAAGCGCGGTAACGATATCGCGAATATGTTCAGGGCCGAGCAACTCTCCGCCGTGAGGAACCGAGGCGAGACCAGCTTTACGGGCAATATCAAAAGCTCCCGCCCACTCTGGGGTATTTCCGCGGCGTTCGTCATTTGACAGCCCAAAACCTACCACTTGACCAGCTCCTTCGCCGGCATGTTTCGCTGCAAGCCGCGCCAAAATGCGGGCGTCAAGGGGATGCTTGAGGCGTGAGGCGGCGACGACGATGGCTACCTGTACGCCGGTGTCGCGCGAAGCGAGAGTGGCTTCGTCAAGCACGATTTCAAGAGCTGGGGTGATACCACCAACAAATGGCGCATACGAGGTTGGATCAATTTGGATTTCGAGTCGTTTCGAGCCTTCTCGAGCTTCATCTTCGGCCGCTTCACGCACAATGCGACGCATGGCTTCTTCGGATCGCACCACTTTGCGAGCGGCGTCGTAGGCGCGTTGAAACCTGAACCAGCCACGCTGATCTGCTGGTACTTGGAGCGCGGTATTATCGGTGAGGTTCTCCGGAAGCCGAATACCTTGGCTTTGCGCCATGTCTTTGAGTGTAGAAACTCGCATTGAGCCAGTGAAGTGAAGATGAAGATGAGCTTTCGGAAGGGCCTGAAGATCTCGCATATAACCATTTTGCCAGCGGTTCATCGTAGATTCCATGAGGCACTGTGGCGTGCACGCAATGTCACAGCTCGCGACGTACGCAATGTCACTGCGGGTTACGCCTCCAGCGCGCAACCTACGATGCACGCAATGTCACAACACCGTGTGTAGTTTGTATTTGCCGGCGAGGTCTCATATAAAAAGAGTATGCAAAATTCTCAAAGAGCTCGTCATGAACGGCGTGATCTAGCCCTTCTCACCGGCTCACGTGCGGGTGAGATGTTGCGCCTAGCCGTTGCTGAACAGGGAATTTTGCGGTCTTGGGCTGTTCACCAGGTTCATCACCGGCCAGGAGCTGGTGTTTCGATTGGTTACACCGTAGTTTTGGAAACCAACCGTGACCGGCAGCGAATCGACGCATACATGGTTGCATCCACGGAACGTGTGGCGGAAGAATCGATTTTAGGAGTCCAAGGAAAGATCCTGCGTTTTGGGGATACCCGTGTGTGCGTATGGGAGCATCCGAATGACCCTGAGCTTCCCGCACTTGAACTCGCCTGCACTGCGCATTTACTTTCGGATTTTCTCGATGAACGAGTAGAGATTGAATTGCTCGGATATCGCCCTACTCGGCGGGCGGTGGTGCGGATTGAGCGTGAATCTGGTTCGGCACTGTTTGGCAAAGTGGTGCGTGCAAAGGATCAAGCCGATTTGGAGAGGCGACTCGAGTTGGCGCACAAGGCTGGCGTTCCAGCGCCGGCGCTGTACAAATCTGCCCCGGGTTTTGTTGTGACGACGCCGGTGAGCGGGATCGCGTTGTCGCGTTACTTTTCTTCGATCACGATTTCCGATGCGATTAAACAGCAGCAGGTCTTGGATTCGCTCGAATCTTGTCTCGACTCACTTCCTTATTTGGCCTTGGGAATGCCCAAACGAGCTGCTTGGGTGGATCGCTGTGAGCACTATGCCCATGCCGCTGCGCTTACCCTTCCTGAGTATGACGGGCGTTGTCACAAGGTGGCAACCGAAATTCGCGAACTGCTCAAACATGCAGATTTAGGGCCAGTTGTGCCCACCCACGGAGATTTTTACGAAGCGAATATTTACGTTGACGCTAACACTGGTCAGCTCAGTGGTTTACTTGATCTCGATTCGCTCAGCCCTGGTCATCGGGTTCACGATTGGGCGTGCTTATTAGCACATATGTCTGTTTTGCCGAGTCTTGCTCCGCAGCCGTATCGCTGTGTGCCGGTAATCCTTGATCAGTGGTTTGATTCGCTCACTTCGCGGGTTGACCCAGTGGCACTGTGTGCTTCGGCGGCCGGAGTGGTGATTTCCCTCGTTGCAGGCGCGCGTAAGCAGCGCAAACAATGGAATACGGAGGCGGAAAACCGCCTCCGTATTGCCGAAAGTTGGATCGAACGAGGTCAGCGCCTTCTTGCGGAAGGCTACTGACCTCGGCGTTCGTCGTCGAAAGAGAAGCTAATCAGTTGAAAAGCTTTTGTAGGCGCTCGATGCCCGCCACGAGATCGTCGTCGGACAGTGCGTAACCGAGGCGAATGTAGCCTGGCGCGCCAAAGGCTTCACCTGGAACAACTGCCACTTCAACTTCCTCGAGAATGAGCGTGGCGAGTTCAGACGTTGTATTTGCAACGCGACCCTTAATGTCTTTGCCGAGCACTCCCTGCACATTTGGGAATACGTAGAAAGCACCGGTGGGCTCTGGAACCTCGAATCCGTCGATTTCGCGCAGCATCTCCACGATCTTCTTGCGACGGCGGTCAAATGCTTCTTTCATCTCCGCCACAACGCTCTGATCACCGGTGATAGCCGCAAGCGCAGCCCGCTGTGCCACGTTGGACACGTTCGAGGTAATATGCGACTGGAAGTTTGACGCAGCCTTGATTACGTCTGCGGGGCCGTACATCCAGCCCACACGCCATCCGGTCATGGCATAGGTTTTTGCGACGCCGTTCACCACGATGGTTTGATCGGCAAGTTCCGGCACCTCTTTGAGGAGGTAGGACTGCTCGCCTTCGTATACGAGGTGCTCGTAGATTTCGTCGGTGATGATCCACACGCCGTTGTTAAGTGCCCACGTGCCGATCTCTTTGAGCTCGGCGGCAGAATAGACGGCGCCAGTTGGGTTCGACGGCGAGCACAGCAGCATCGCTTTGGTTGCGGGAGTAAGTGCTGCGTCAAGCTGTGCCACCGTCACCTTGTAGCCCTGATCGGAACCGGCAAAAACTTCCACAGGGTTGCCGCCGCACAGGCGGATAACCTCTGGGTATGTGGTCCAGTAGGGGGCAGGGAGGATGACGTCGTCGCCGTCGTCTACGATTGAACGGAAAGCCTGGTAGACGGCTTGTTTTCCACCATTGGTGACGATGATATTGTTCGGATCTACCTCGACTCCAGAATCGCGCATCGTTTTTGCAGCGATGACTTCACGCAGCTCGGGAAGACCCTTGGCTGGCGTGTATTTGTGGTTCTTCGGGTCCTTGGCTGCTTCTACTGCTGCTTCAACAATAAAATCAGGGGTAGGGAAATTTGGCTCACCGGCACCAAAGCCAATAACAGGCTTTCCTGCGGCTTTCAATGCTTTAGCCTTTGCGTCTACGGCGAGGGTTGCTGACTCTTGAAGTGCCCCAAGGCGGGTAGAAACCCGGCGGGCTGTTTTATTTTCGTTCACATTCCTATTGTGTCACAAAACACTTTGCTGTTCCGCCCGAGTGGGGAAGTTACTTGAAAATTTGTGAAACTGGATCGGTTCAGGTCTGGAGATTTCCGTCTTCGTGCGCGTGTGTGGACCATCTTTGGTTGTAACGTGGTGAGAATTACAGGGCAGAGAGTGCATTTATTTGGACTAATGAGCAAAAGCCGACTAAAGTGGATTGAGCTGTGCCAAGCAATAGAAATTAGGCCTCACTCTCAGGCATAATTGATAGTGCTCGCCAAGCGATAGGGTAGTGGCGCAATTGGTAGCGCACCGGTCTCCAAAACCGGCGGTTGTGGGTTCGAGTCCCTCCTGCCCTGCAGAAAGCGGCCCAAACGGGCCGTTTTCCACATTAACCGAGAGGATCCACTCGTGAATGACGTTGCTAAAGCTCATGGTAATCGTGTAGCCAAAGAGAGCAAAGAGGGCTTCTTTGCTCGTATCATCACGTTCTTTAAGCAGGTTCTTGCTGAGTTTAAGAAAGTTCAGCGCCCAACCGGCAGCGAATTGTGGACTATGTTCCTCACGGTTGTGGGATTTTTGATTGTTGTCATGATTTTCGTGGGCTTGCTTGATCTTGGATTTAGCCAGTTCGTGTTCTGGGTGTTTGGCTGATCGCTAGCGCTCAACAGTATTGTCGGTAATAGGGAACATAAGTAGGGAAGCAGGAAACATGCCTGAAGAAACTTTCGAACCACAAAACAGTCCGCTGTTTTCTGACGGTTCGACCCCAGAAGTTGAGGCTGAAGCTCCAGTTGTGGAGACTACCTCCGGCGACGTTGCTCCCGAGGCAGTAGAAGCCGAGGCTGGCTCCGACGTGGAGACTGCTGAAGAGCCTACCGCAGAAGAGACTGCACCAACTGCCGAAACTGAAGCAGACGGCGTCGACACTGAAGAGATGGTTCGCGCCCGCCTGCGTGGTTTGCCAGGCCGTTGGTACGTTCTTCACACTTATGCCGGCTACGAAAAGCGCGTCAAGCAGGATCTTGAGATTCGTATCCACTCGATGGATATGGAAGATTACATCTTCCAGGTAGAAGTGCCGATGGAAGAAGTTATCGAAGTGAAGAAGGGTCAGAATAAGCGTGTTTCGCGCGTTCGAATCCCTGGTTACGCCCTTGTTCGTATGGATCTTACCGACGACTCTTGGCGAGTTGTGCAGGAGACGAACGGCGTGACCGGCTTCGTTGGAAACGGTCGTAACCCAGTTGCGCTCACCAAAGACGAGATCGTGAAGATGCTCACCCCAGTGGTTGAGCAAGAAGTTGCTCAAGAAGCTGTTGCTGCTGGAAAACCAGTCAAGACTGGCGCTCCTGTTCTTGTTGCTGAGTACGAAGTTGGCGAGACGGTGACTCTCATCACTGAACCTTGGGTGGGAATGCCGGCTACAATTTCACAGGTTGACGCGGTAAATCAGCGACTTACCGTGCTCATGACGCTTGTTGGCCAGGAAACCCCGGTCGACTTGTCGTTCAGCCAAGTTCAAAAGATGGATTAATCCGATTTAGGATTTTGAGTTCGTTTGGCCTTAAGCTGTTCGACGCCCGCCACTTTTGCCATGTGGCGGTACACATTAGAAACAAAGGATCATTAAATGCCACCGAAGAAGAAGGTTGCAGGCCTGATCAAACTTCAGATTCAGGCAGGTGCTGCAAACCCAGCTCCACCAATCGGCCCAGCTTTGGGTCAGCACGGTGTGAACATCATGGAGTTCTGCAACGCCTATAACGCCGCTACCGAGTCCATGCGCGGCAACGTCATCCCAGTTGAGATCACGGTTTACGAAGATCGTTCATTCACTTTCGTAACCAAGACTCCACCAGCTGCAGATCTCTTGAAGAAGGCTGCTGGAATCAAGAAGGGTTCAGGCGTTCCACACACCAACAAGGTTGGCCACGTTACCGCTGATCAGCTTCGCGAAATTGCGAAGACCAAGCAGCCGGATCTCAACGCCAACGACATTGACAATGCTGCTCGTATCATCGCGGGCACCGCTCGTTCTATGGGTCTGACCACAGACGAGATCTGATTTTTAGACACCGTAAAGGTGTAGGTGTCCTCGGGACATCGTGGTAGAACCCGGAGCTGGTTCGCATTACCACGACTGCTAAAAAGGAGAAAGCAGAATGGCAAAGCGCTCAAAGAATTATCGTAAGGCTGCCGAACTTATTCAGGCCGGCGAGCTTTACACCGCTCAAGAAGCTTTGGAACTTGCGTCCAAGACTTCCGTTACGAAGTTCGCATCGACCGTGGAAGCAGTATTCCGCCTCGGTGTTGATCCACGTAAGGCAGACCAAATGGTTCGCGGTACCGTTTCCCTTCCTCACGGAACTGGAAAGACGGCTCGCGTGATCGTATTCGCAACCGGTGAGCGTGCTCAGGCAGCTCTCGAAGCTGGTGCGGATGAAGTTGGCGACGACGATCTCATCGAGAAGGTTGCAGGTGGCTGGACCGATTTCGATGCGGCTGTTGCAACCCCAGACTTGATGGGCAAGGTTGGAAAGCTTGGTCGTGTGCTCGGTCCACGTGGTCTCATGCCAAACCCAAAGACTGGTACCGTGACGATGGATACCGCAAAGGCTGTTGCGGACATCAAGGGTGGACGTATCGAGTTCCGTGTAGACAAGCACGGTAACCTTCCGTTCATCGTTGGCAACACCACCTTCACCCAGGAGCAGCTCGTTGAGAACTTCAACGCTGCATACCAGGAGATCATGCGTTTGAAGCCAGCATCCTCGAAGGGTCGTTACTTGCTTAAGGCAACCGTTGCGACCACGATGGGTCCTGGAATTCCACTCGACGTTGTTAAGCTTGGCAAGACCGAGAAGTGATTTCTTAGCGGTGTGAAATAGCACTTTGAAACTCCCCGATGCTGTGAGGCATCGGGGAGTTTCGTATTCTTTCGTATTATCGGTAGAATCAGACGAGTATTTGTGCCCTACGTGGTTTATGTGGAGAAAGGTTCATTGTGGCTAGGCCTTTTGTGATTGGTATTGCCGGTGGTACCGGAAGCGGGAAGACGACGCTCACCCGCGCGATTGCCGAGCGTTTCGATACCAAGACTACCGTCGTCTTCCACGATAACTATTACAAAGAGCATCATGACCTCACCCATGAACAGCGGGCAAAACTTAATTTTGACGCTCCGGAAGCTTTCGACAGCGATTTGATGGCACAACAGTTGCAGGAGCTCATCGCTGGGCGAGCCGTTGATTGTCCGGTTTATGATTTCACAGAGCACAACCGCAAATCGCATACGATACGTATCGAGCCGGCTCCGGTGATTTTGGTTGAAGGTATTTTGATATTTGCACAACCTGAGCTGTGTGAACTCTTTGATCTCAAGCTTTTTGTGGACACTGATGCTGATGTGCGGATTATGCGCCGTATCAAACGCGATGTGCTTGAACGCGGCCGGGATATTAATTCAGTGGAAAAGCAGTATCTGTCTACTGTGAAACCTATGCATGAGCTTTATGTGGAGCCATCGAAACGCCATGCGGACTTGATTATTCCTGAGGGCGGTCGAAATTTGGTAGCTCTCGATATTCTGTTCCACCGGATCGAAAAGCTCGTATCGGCTCGGTAAGTGTTTATCTAAAAAGATCCTATCTGGTTGCACCTATCGGCCAACGCTTATGGAATAGGTTTTTGCAAAGCCGTCCCTTGTTGCTTCGCTCACGAAGCGTTGTTCTTTCTTGCATGACGACGCCGAGGCAGGTAGCGTATATTCTGCCCAAGACCGCAGGTCGCCCGTTGCCAACGGGGTGAAGTTCGCAAAGCGAAGCCAGCGCAGGTACGATTTTTCAAGAGCAGAAGTATGCTTGAACCCTCGTGCGCTGCGCGAGGGTTTTTGTTTTGTAAAACTTCCGACTTTTGCGGCTACTATTCGGAAGGAGGTCCCATGGCACGGACCGACAAGTCTGCAGCGATCGCAGAGCTTACGGAAGATTTCCGCAACTCTTCGGCGGTTCTGGTGACTGAGTACCGCGGTTTGACCGTTGCGCAACTGAAGACGCTTCGTCGTGCGCTCGGTGCTGACGCAGAGTACAAGGTTGCTAAGAACACCCTCGCACGCATTGCAGCCCGTGAAGCCGGCATCGAAGGACTCGATGACGACCTCAAGGGTCCGACCGCGCTGGCATTTGTTACCGGTGACATCGCTTCCGCAGCTAAGGCAGTTAAGAATTTTGCTAAGGAGAACAAGGCTCTCATCGTGAAAGCTGGCGTTCTCGAAGGTAATCTTCTCAACGCTGAAGATGTTCAGAAGCTCGCCGATCTCGAATCCCGTGAGGTTCTGCTTGCTAAGACTGCTGGAGTCCTCAAGGCTTCGCTGTACAAAGCTGCATACGTATTCAAGGCGCCAATCACCAAGACTGTGCGCACCGTAGACGCCCTGCGCGAGAAGCAGGAATCCGCTGCCTGAGGTAGTGGTATCAACCAATTAAATTGCCTCGCGTAGGCACAGGAAGGAAGGTCAATCATGGCCAAGCTTACCGCTGAAGAGCTCATCGAAGCTTTCAAGGAGCTCACCCTCGTAGAGCTCAACGATTTCGTTAAGAAGTTCGAAGAAGAATTCGAAGTTGAAGCAACCGCTCCAGTTGCTGTTGCAGCTGCTGCTGCTCCAGCTGCAGGCGATGCTGCTGCTGAAGAAGAGAAGGACTCCTTCGACGTCATCATCGAAAACGCTGGCGACAAGAAGATCCAGGTCATCAAGGAGGTGCGCGCTCTTACCCCACTTGGTCTCAAGGAAGCTAAGGAGCTCGTTGACTCCGCACCTAAGGCTCTTCTCGAAGGCGTTAACAAGGAAACCGCTGAGAAGGCAAAGGAGCAGCTCGAGGCTGCTGGCGCAACTGTCGTTCTCAAGTGATTTCTGCGGTTTAGACCGCAATCTTAAACTTGCTGGTTAAACACCGGCGGTTGAGGGAGGGCTTCGATCTTTGATCGGAGCCCTCCCTTGCATGTACTCTTCGTGTCGCATCCTTCGCGCATATCCTTCGCATATAACGCATTCGGCACAAATTGGCGCCCGCTGTTGGAGCTTAGCGCCTACCTACGAGGGAAACTAGGTGCGTTTTTCGCAACATCTGTACATATATCGAGATGTTGCGTTACTCGCACCAAGAATCCACTCTTTGTTGAATCGGATCGCCGTCCGAAAGGTATGAAGGGCACACTGTGGTGATCTGAACCACGTCGCTAGACAATCTCTTTCGCAACGGTATATCGTATCTTTCGAACGCTGGTATTTCACCAGAGGATTGTTACCCGGTAGGGGCAAGACCTAAGCATGACGATTCGTCATAGCTTGGGTCTTTTTTGTTTTTACTGGGTATCGGAGTATTTGAAGCAAGGAAGCTATCATGTCGAATGAAACGCGCACTATTTCCCCAGCGCAAAAAATTATCGACGCAGTTGGCGGTTCTGCCAATGTGAAGAGTTTGACGCACTGTGCCACCCGGTTACGTTTTGAACTTTTTGATGCTGGCAAAGTCAATCGGGAAGAACTAGAAAAAATTAACGGTGTACTCGGCGTCGTGCCGCAGTCGGGTGACCGTTATCAAGTTGTGGCTGGTGGCGGCGTCGCTACTCTATACAACGAGATCAAGTCTCTACCGAGCATGGCAAACGCTGGCAAGCACACCGAGAAAACAGATGCCGAAATCAAAGCTGAAGCACGCAACAAGGTTCGCGGTCGTTTTAGCTGGGTAGACGCATTCTTCGAGTTTTTGTCCGACTCTTTCCGTCCGATCTTGGGCGTGCTGCTCGGTGCATCGTTGATCATTGCTTTTGCCTCGATTCTCGACGCACTCGAAATCATCAAGTTCCGCGACGATACCAAGTCCTCAACCTGGGTGTTCGTGGATGCGATGTGGCACTCGGTGTTCTTCTTCTTACCGTTGATGGTGGCATACAACGCCTCGAAGAAGCTGCGTATCGACCCTTGGCTTGGTACCGCAGTTATGGGCGCACTGATGACGCCGGAGTTCGTCTCACTCTCTAACCCAGAGCGTTTTTCGAATACCGTATGCCAGACAAATGACTCGCTCGGCACCAAGTCGTGCATGGCAGAAGTCTTTGGAATCAATATGCCGTTGCATGATTACTCTGGTCAGGTTTTCGTGCCGCTCATGATGGTGGGCGTCCTTGCGCTGGTCTACCGCGGTTTGAAGCAGATTTTCCCTGAGAATCTGCAAATGGTGTTCGTTCCATTCTTCTCAATGATCATCATGATTCCATTCACGGCATTTTTGATCGGCCCATTGGGCGTTGTGGTTGGCAATGGTCTCGGTTCGGGTCTCGCATGGCTCAACGGTCACGCCCCAATCGTATTTGCCGTGCTTGTGCCAGTGATTTATCCGTTCCTCGTGCCACTCGGTCTGCACTGGCCGCTGAACGCACTCATGCTCGTCAATATTCAAACTCTTGGTTACGACTTCATCCAAGGCCCAATGGGTGCCTGGAACTTCGCATGTTTCGGCGCAACAGCTGGTGTTTTGGTTCTCTCTATTCGCCACAAAGAAACGGTTATGCGCCAGGTTTCTATCGGCGCACTGGCCGCGGGCCTTCTTGGTGGTATTTCCGAGCCGTCTCTGTACGGCATCCACCTGCGCTTCAAGCGTATCTACCCACGTATGCTGGTAGGTTGCTTGGCTGGCGGCATCGTCATTGGACTAACCGGCGGAGTAACCACCGGCGCATTTGCCTTCACCTCGCTTCTCACGATTCCTGTGTTTAGCCCGGTGTGGCGTTACACCTTGGGCGTGACGGTCGCTTTCGTTGTCGCCATGGTGCTCATTATTATTTCCGATTTCCGCATGCCGCAGGAGCGCGCAGCGCTCAAGGCTGAGCAGGAAGCCGACGCCGCTGCCCAAGGCGCGAACGAAACTGCAGATCACTCCGCCGCTCCAGTAGCAGGGGAGACAACCGATGTTCTCGCGCCAGTGGCGGGAAGCGTGGTGGCGCTCGAAAAGGTGGGCGACGCCGTCTTCGCATCTGGCGTACTCGGCGCTGGTGTTGGCATCAATCCGGAAAACGGCACAATTCTTGCTCCTATTTCAGGAACCGTTGCGTCGGTACAGAAATCGGGACACGCCTTTGGCATCAAGAGCGACGACGGCGTGGAGGTGCTCGTACACGTGGGCATCGACACCGTGAATATGCAGGGTAAAGGTTTTGACGTGCGCGTAGAAAAGGGTGCGCGGGTCGAAAGTGGGGACGTTCTCGTTGAGGTGGATCTACAGCAGATCGCTGATTCGGGCTTCGCTACCACTACAATTGTTACTGTAACGAACACCAAGTCAATGACGAACGTTGAGCCGATTGAGTCAACGAGCGTTAAAGCTGGTGAGAAGATCATTTCAGTAACTAGGTAGTGTATGGACGTCCTGCGAGTTTTCAACAACAACGTGGTTTTGGCGCGTGATGACGACGCCGCCGAAGTCATCGTGACGGGTTGGGGGATTGGGTTCCAGGCGAAGCCGGGAATGTCAATTGACCCTGCCAAAGTTGTGCGAAAATTCGTTCCAGTTGACGGCAGGGACCCAGATCATTTGGGAAAACTTCTCGCGGATATTCCGCCGAAGATTCTCGATCTTCTGGAACAGGTGTTCAGCTCTACCAACAGCGGGTTGGGCTCGAATCCCGCCTTTGTCCTTGCACTTGCCGATCATATTACGTTCGCTTTCGAGCGGGTGCGCACTGCAATTGACGTGCGTTATCCGCTCGAAGCGGAGGTGCGTAATCTGTATCCGCAAGAATACGCTCAGGCGGTTGATCTGCTCACCCAGATTAACCACCTGAGCGATACACAGCTACCGCAGGACGAAGCGGTAGCGATTTCCCTGCACTTGGTGAATCTCGGTTTCAGTCACGGGGATCTGAGCTACACATATAAAATGACGGGTATCATCCAGCAGATGATCGAAGTTATTGAAACTAGTTTTGGCGTACATTTAGAGGCGACGTCGGTGAATGTGGGGCGTTTTATCACTCACCTTCGTTATCTCTTTGTTCGTATCCATCAACAAAAACAGATCAATGAAGGCGAAATCTCGGTTATTGGTCAGGCGATTCGCGATAGCTATCCAGATTGTGTTGCAGTAGCTCAGAAGCTGGCGGCTATTATCGAGCTGCGTTTTGACACTCGCATAAGCGAAGATGAAATTTCGTATTTAACGATGCATATTGCTAGGGTGAGCGGTGATGCTCAACCGATTCGAAAGGAATCATAAAATGGCTACTCGTACAGCAAAAATCGCTTCGGCTGTTGGTTTGCACGCGCGACCAGCGGCGCTATTCACTCAAGCGGTTGAAGATTCAGGTCTTGACGTGGAGATTTCGCTTCCTGGCGAAGAACCTGTAGATGCAGCTTCAGTTCTTGAAGTTATGACGCTCGGCGCCCAGTGTGGCGATGAAGTAACTCTGAGCGCTGAGGGCGAGAACGCTGAGCAGGTGTTGGAGAGCCTTGCTCACCTTTTGGAAACTGATCTCGACGCCTGAGAGGGGCTCTCATGACTGGTAATCATCAGGTTTTGCACGGTTTGGGTGTTTCGAGTGGAATTGCGGCTGCGAAAGCAGTGGCAGTACATGCCGCGCCTGGCTTTGACGCTAACGAGCCTCCCACCACTGATTGGGAAGCAGCGAGCGCGCGGGTGCGCCAAGCAATGGCGAATGTGTCTGCTCAGCTCACTGAGCGTGCGCAACAGGCTTCCGAAACGGTGCGTCCGATTCTCGAGGCCTCGGCTAAGCTGGCTAATGATCGTGGTCTGGCAAAATCTGTTGATGCCAAGCTAAAGCAGGGTACAGGTGTTACTCGCGCGGTACATGATGCTACGCAGGGTTATGCAGATATGCTCGCGGGCTTGGGCGGTTACATGGCAGAGCGCGTCACTGATCTTTACGATATTCGTGACCGCACCATTTCTGAGCTGCTTGGACTCCCTGCGCCTGGCGTACCTGAGCTCACGGAACTTTCTGTTCTGGTAGCGCGTGATCTCGCACCTGCTGAAACTGCTACGCTCTCTCCTGAGCTCTGTGCTGCTATCCTCACTGAGGAAGGTGGCCCTACCAGCCATACCGCTATTTTGGCTGCACAGCTAGGTATTCCGGCCATTGTGCAGGTGCCAGGCGTGGTAGCTGTTGCTGAGGGAAACTTAGTGGCTGTCGACGGCGGTGTGGGCGAGGTCGTTATTAACCCTACCGATGATGAGGTTGCAGAGTTGAAAGAGCGTGCGGTTCGCCGTGCGAAAGCTCTGGCAGGATCGTCTGGGGAAGGCGCCACATACGATGGTCACAAGGTTGCGTTGTTGGCGAATATCGGTACGGCCGACGACGCCGCGAAGGCTGCTCGTATGGATCTGGAAGGCTGTGGTTTATTCCGCACGGAATTCCTGTTCTTGGATCGCTCCGATGCGCCGAGCCTAGAGGAACAGATTGCGACGTACACCAAGGTATTTGAATCCTTTGGTGATCGGCGTATCGTGGTGCGCACGCTCGATGCAGGCGCCGACAAACCTTTGGCTTTTGCCAATCTTGGTGCAGAAGAAAATCCGGCTTTGGGTCGGCGCGGTTTGCGTCTGTGCCAACGCCGGGAAGACTTGCTCGATACCCAACTGGAAGCACTTGCTCAGGCTTATAAAGCTACCGGTGCGGACGTACGAGTGATGGCACCAATGATCGCTACTGCTAGTGAAGCGCGCTGGTTTGCCGAGAAGGTCAAGGCAGTTGGCTTGCCCAAGGCTGGCGCGATGGTTGAGATTGCATCCACCGCCATCTTGGCTGGTCGCGTTATGCGCGAAGTTGATTTTGTGTCGATTGGCACCAACGACTTATCGCAGTACACGATGGCCGCCGACCGTATGCAAGGTGAGTTTGCGGAGCTCTTGAGCCCGTGGCAACCGGCGCTCTTGACGCTTATCAAGATGACCTGCGAAGGTGGCCGCGCTACTGGCAAACCTGTAGGCGTTTGTGGCGAAGCTGGCGGTGATCCGCTCTTGGCTCTGGTATTGGTGGGATTGGGAGTTTCTTCACTGTCTATGGCTCCTAATAAAGTGAATGCTGTGCGCACTGCGCTACGCCTGCACGATCTTGCTACTTGCCAGCAAATGGCCGCATATGCAGTTGATGCTGACGATCCAGAGAATGCACGAGCTGCAGTTTTGGAGCTCACGAGCCCTGGTCTGAAAGATCTGCTGTAAGCTCTGCAAATGGCTGATTGTGACTGCAAGCTACCGGCGCGCCGCTCCGGTAGCTTGCAGTTTTTCTCTATCTGTGGGAAAGTCTTTCTTGACCGCGATAGTGCCGGAAGCACTCGCTGGTTATGAAAATCTAAGCAAATCGATGAAACTGATGGGCAGCGACAGCCCTCAGACCTTCGAGGATTTCTTAGAGCATACGAGTCGTGACCCCTTCCACACTGGTGGGGGCTGGACTAATTCGCCCTGATTCGGTAGATTTGAAACTTGCGCAGTGTATCAACACCCGTACCCTTTTTATCTGAATCTGTATTTCTCTTAATTGTGCGTGCGTGTGTCCGATCTTTGCGTTGATAGCCTTACCGGAACCCAGGGAAGGAACATCCTTTGGCTGCTTCGCGCACCTCTATGCCCACCGTCGTGAACGGCAAACTTGCCGCTGATCGTATCTCGTTCGCTAAACTTACGGAACCTATGACGGTTCCTGATCTTCTCAGCTTGCAGACCTCCTCTTATGGATGGCTCACTGGCTCAGATGAGTGGCGAGCTGAGCATCCAGACGAAAAGTCGGGCCTTGAAGAAATTTTTGATGAAATTTCACCGATTGAAAACACCACTCGTACCATGGGTCTTGTGTTGTCGAATCCTCATCTTGAAGATGAGAAAGCTTCGATTGTTGAATGCAAAGACAAAGACATGACGTACTCGGCGGCGCTCTACGTGACTGCTGAATTCCAGAACTACGAAACTGGTGAAATCAAGTCTCAGACCACCTTTATTGGTGACTTCCCGCTGATGACCCCACAAGGTACCTTTATTATCAACGGTACTGAGCGCGTCGTCGTCTCTCAGCTGGTGCGTTCCCCAGGCGTTTACTTCGAACGCTTGGCAGACAAGACCTCTGATAAGTACATCTACTCGACCAAGGTCATCCCGTCGCGCGGCGCATGGCTCGAGTTTGAAATCGACAAGCGCGATTCGGTGGGCGTGCGCATCGATCGTAAGCGCAAGCAGTCGGTAACCGTATTCCTTAAGGCCCTGGGCATGAGCGAATCCGAGATTCGCGAAGAATTCAAGGACTTCCCGATTCTGATTGACACCTTGGAAAAGGACACCGTCAAGACTCAAGAAGAAGCCTTGCAAGATCTTTACCGCAAGTTGCGCCCAGGCGAACCGCCAACCGCTGAGGCTGGTCGCAACTTGCTGCGCAATTTCTATTTCAACGACAAGCGCTACGATCTCGCCAAGGTTGGTCGTTACAAGGTCAATAAAAAGCTCGGCTTGGATATTGAATCTTCCAAGCGCCAGCTTTCGATCACCGATATCACGGCTACGCTTCGCTACTTGCTCGCTCTGCACGCAGGTGAAGCAGAGGTAGTTTCAGCAGAAGGTGGCCGTAGCGTCGTCGTCGAAACGGACGATATTGACCACTTCGGCAACCGTCGTATTCGCGCTGTTGGCGAGCTTATTCAGAACCAAGTCCGCACTGGTTTGTCGCGTCTTGATCGTATGGTGCGCGAGCGTATGACCACGCAGGAAGCGGAAGCAATCACGCCGTCGTCGTTGATTAATATCCGCCCGATTGTGGCTGCAATCAAGGAGTTCTTCGGTACTTCGCAGCTCTCGCAGTTCATGGATCAAAACAACCCGCTCGCTGGTTTGACGCACAAGCGCCGTCTGTCGGCTCTCGGTCCGGGCGGTCTGTCGCGTGATCGCGCTTCGATGGAAGTTCGAGACGTTCACCCGTCGCACTACGGCCGTATGTGTCCAATCGAAACCCCTGAAGGTCCAAACATTGGTCTGATCGGTTCGCTTGCTTCGTTTGGTCGCGTCAATGCTTTTGGCTTTATCGAGACACCTTACCGCAAGGTTGTGGATGGTCGCGTCACTGATGAGATCGTTTACCTCGACGCCGCCGACGAAGATCGTTACGCAGTGGCACAGGCTTCGGCCGAGCTGAACGAGGACGGCACCTTCAAGGAGCAGGAAGTTCTTGTACGCCTGCCTGGTGGTGAGCCTGCGCTCGTTCATCCAGACGAAGTTGGCTACATGGACGTTTCTGCACGTCAGATGTGTTCCGTTGGTACCGCAATGATTCCATTCTTGGAGCACGACGACGCAAACCGCGCTCTCATGGGTGCAAACATGCAGCGTCAGGCTGTGCCGTTGATCCGTCCAGCCGCGCCGCTCGTAGGCACCGGCATGGAAATCCGCGCAGCTGTTGACGCCGGTGATGTTACTGTTGCCGTTGCGCCTGGTGTAGTTACCGAAGTTTCCGCCGACGCAGTTTACGTGGAGGAAGACGACGGCAACCACCGCATGTACAAGTTGGCGAAGTTCGAGCGTTCGAACCCTGGAAACTGCACCAACCAACGTGTTGTTGTTTCTGAGGGTGACCGCTTGGAGAAGGGTTCGCTCATTGCCGATGGTCCAGCTACCGACGGTGGCGAATTGGCTCTCGGTCAGAACCTCCTCGTTGCTTTCATGGCATGGAACGGCTACAACTACGAAGACGCTATTATTCTGTCCCAGCGTTGCCAGGCAGAAGATCTCTTGACTTCGATTCACATCGAAGAGCACGAGGTTGATGCCCGCGATACCAAGCTTGGTCCAGAAGAAATCACCCGCGATATTCCAAACGTTTCGGAAGAAATGCTTTCGCATCTCGACGAGCGTGGAATCATCCGTATCGGCGCTGAAGTTTCCGCAGGTGACATCCTCGTCGGAAAGATCACGCCAAAGGGTGAAACCGAGCTCACCTCCGAAGAGCGCCTGCTTCGCGCTATTTTCGGTGAGAAGGCAAAGGAAGTTCGCGATACCTCGCTCCGCGTGCCACACGGTGAATCCGGCATCGTCATTGGTGTCAAGGAATTCTCCTCTGAGAATCACGATGAGCTCGCCGCCGATGTTCGCCAAACCGTTCGTGTTCATATTGCGCAGCGCCGCAAGATCACGATTGGCGATAAGATGGCTGGTCGCCACGGAAATAAGGGTGTTATCTCCCGTATTCTCCCGCTGGAAGACATGCCGTTTATGGAAGACGGTACTCCAGTCGATATCGTTTTGAATCCACTTGGTGTGCCATCGCGTATGAACCTCGGTCAGGTGTTCGAACTCCACTTGGGCTGGATTGCAGCTCAAGGCTGGGACGCTACCGAAGCTCGCAAGAACGGCGAAGAGTGGGCGCTGCGTCTACCGGAAGGTTCGGTCAAGACTGAGGGACGCCAGCCAGTGGCTACTCCAGTGTTCGACGGCGTTCTTTCCGATGAACTCAAGGGTCTGCTTGGAAATACCTTGCCAAATCGCGACGGCGATCGCATGGTGGACGAGAGCGGTAAGGCGCGTCTGTTTGACGGCCGCACCGGTGAGCCGTTCCCAGAGCCAGTTTCGGTTGGTTACATGTACATGCTGAAGCTGCACCACTTGGTGGATGACAAGATCCACGCGCGTTCAACCGGTCCATACTCCATGGTTACCCAGCAGCCACTTGGTGGTAAAGCCCAGTTCGGTGGCCAGCGCTTCGGAGAAATGGAAGTTTGGGCACTTGAAGCGTACGGTGCCGCACACACACTTCAGGAAATGTTGACGATCAAGTCGGACGACACCGTCGGCCGAGTCAAGGTTTATGAAGCAATCGTTAAGGGAGACAACGTACCTGAGCCGGGTCTTCCGGAATCGTTCAAGGTTCTCGTTCAAGAAATGCGTTCGCTGTGCTTGAATGTGGAAGCCCTTGACTCTGTGGGCAATGCTATTAGCCTGCAGGATTCCGACGACGACGCCTTCCGAGCACCGCAGAACGCGGGCGTTCAGACGGGCCTCGAAGACCTTCAGACAGGCGCTGACTTCTAGTTAGCTCTCGACGGTGGGCATGGTGGCGAAACGCCTGCTACCTTGCCCGCCGATTGAAACAAAAGAATTTACCCGGCGTAAAATACTTCGGAAGTAGGAATCTTGCTCGACGTTAATCTCTTCGATCAGCTCCACATATCGCTGGCCACGTCCGACGATATCCGTTCATGGTCACACGGCACAGTTACCAAGCCTGAGACCATCAACTACCGTACTCTCAAGCCTGAAAAGGATGGCCTTTTCGGTGAGCAGATTTTCGGTCCTACCCGTGATTGGGAGTGTGCTTGTGGTAAGTACAAGCGCCCTCGCTACAAGGGAATTGTTTGTGAGCGCTGTGGCGTTGAAGTCACGCGTTCAAAGGTGCGCCGCGAGCGTATGGGTCATATTGAACTCGCTGCACCTGTAACTCATATTTGGTACTTCAAGGGTGTTCCATCGCGCCTTGGTTACCTCCTTGATATTGCTCCAAAGGATCTGGAAAAGGTCATTTACTTTGCTGCATACATGGTGACTAGCGTGGATGAGGAGCGTCGTCGTGCTGACCTCGCAACTCTCACCGGCGAATACGAACTCGAGCGTGCAAACCTTGAAAAGGAGCGCGACGCCGAGGTTGAGAAGGCTCTGCGTGCAGAAGAAGAGGCTTTGAAGGAAGCCGAGAATTCTAATGCCGACGCCGCTGCTCGCGCTAAGATCAAGCGCAGTGCAGAAGCTGAAACCCGCCGAGTTCGCCGTCAGTTTGAGCAGGATCTTGAGCGCCTCGACGAGGTGTGGGACAAGTTCCTCAAGCTCAAGGTAGGCGACCTCGAAGGTGACGAAGACGCATACCGCGAGATGGAAGCTCGTTGGGGCGACTACTTCGAAGCTTTCCGTGGTGCGGAAGCTATTCAGCGTCGTCTGCGTGATTTCGATTTGCAAACTGAGCACGATGCGCTCGTTGAACAAATTGAAACCGGCACCGCTCAGCGCAAGACTCGCGCTTTGAAGCGTATCAAGGTTGTTAACGCCTTCTTGCACTCGGGCACCAAGCCAGAGGCAATGGTGCTGGACGCACTGCCAGTGATTCCACCGGATTTGCGCCCAATGGTGCAGCTTGATGGCGGACGTTTCGCAACGTCCGATTTGAACGACTTGTACCGCCGCGTCATTAACCGTAATAACCGTCTCAAGCGCATGATCGATCTCAACGCGCCTGAAATTATGGTGAACAACGAAAAGCGTATGCTCCAGGAAGCTGTGGATTCGCTTTTCGACAATGGACGTCGTGGCCGCCCAGTTCAGGGAGCCGGTAACCGTCCGTTGAAGTCCATTTCGGACATGCTCAAGGGTAAGCAAGGTCGTTTCCGTCAGAACCTGCTCGGTAAGCGTGTTGATTACTCGGGTCGTTCGGTTATCGTGGTTGGTCCAACTTTGAAGTTGCACCAGTGTGGTCTGCCAAAGACGATGGCTTTGGAGCTCTTCAAGCCATTCGTGCAGAAGCGTCTCGTTGATCTTGAATTGGCTAAGAACATCAAGGCAGCTAAGCGTCTCATCGAGCGCCAGCGTGACGAAGTGTTCGACGTGCTCGAAGAGGTCATCAAGGAGCACCCAGTATTGCTCAACCGTGCACCTACGCTGCACCGTCTTGGTATCCAGGCATTCGAGCCTCAGCTGATCGAAGGTAAGGCAATCCGCCTGCACCCGCTCGTATGTTCTGCGTTTAACGCTGACTTCGACGGCGATCAGATGGCTGTGCACCTGCCGCTTTCGGTGGAAGCGCAGGCAGAAGCACGTATTTTGATGCTTTCAGCGAATAACATTCTCAAGCCTTCCGATGGTCGTCCAGTTACGGTTCCATCGCAGGACATGATTATCGGCTTGTACCACTTGACGATGGTTCGTGAAGGTGGCAAGGGCGAGGGTCGTTGCTTCTCGTCTATTGCAGAAGCTCAGATGGCATTCGACCTCGGCGAGTTGGATCTCAATGCGCTCGTTCGCATTCGTTTCCGCGCGGAGGACGTCGTCTTGCCTCGTGGCTGGAACGCACCGGAGAACTACGAAGAGGGCGACGCCGTCCTGCTCGAAACCACACTCGGACGCTCGATCTTCAACGATGCGCTACCAACTCAGTTCCCATTCGTGAACAAGGTTGTAGACAAGAAGGTGCTGGGAGCTATCGTTAATGAGCTCGCAGAACGCTACCCGAAGGTGGACGTTGGTGCCTCGCTTGACGCTCTTAAGGAGACGGGCTTCTACTGGGGTGGACGCTCCGGCGTGACCATCGCTGTATCTGACGTTAAGACGCCTGCTAACAAGGCTGAAATTCTTGAGGCTGCCGAAAAGCAAGCTGCCAAGATTGAACAGGACTTCCAAGAAGGAAATATCCGTGACGAAGATCGTCGTAAGGATCTCGTTGCTCTCTGGACGGAAGTGACCGACAAGGTTGCTGACGAGATGCGTGACCAGTTCGATTACTGGAACAACATCAACCAGATGGTTTCCTCTGGCGCTCGTGGTAACTGGATGCAGATTCGCCAGGTTGCTGGTATGCGTGGTCTCGTGGCTGATCCGAACGGTGAAATTATTCCACGTCCGATTAAGTCGAACTACCGTGAAGGCTTGTCCGCGCTCGAATACTTCACCGCTACCCACGGTGCTCGTAAGGGTCTTGCTGACACCGCGCTTCGTACCGCTGACTCGGGTTACTTGACCCGTCGTCTGGTGGACGTGGCTCAGGACGTTATCGTACGCGAAGCTGATTGTGGCACCTCGCGTGGTCTGACTAAGCAAATTATCGTCACCGATGCAGACGGCAATGTCGTTCGTTCCGAGGATATCGATACCTCGGTTTACGCACGCACCCTCGCAAAGGATGCGCTTGACGCCGATGGAAACGTCGTCGTTGAGGCAGGTACCGATATTGGCGACGTCGCACTCGAGAAGCTTATCGACGCCGGAATCAAGGAGATCACGGTTCGCTCCGTGCTCACCTGTAACTCGCGCGTGGGCACCTGTGCTGCTTGCTACGGCCGCTCGTTGGCAACCGGCAAGCTCGTTGACATCGGCGAAGCAGTGGGTATCGTTTCCGCTCAGTCGATTGGCGAACCTGGAACTCAGCTTACGATGCGTACCTTCCACACAGGTGGCGCTGCATCCGCAGAGGATATCACCCAGGGTCTACCTCGTGTTCAGGAACTTTTCGAAGCTCGTACTCCAAAGGGCGAGGCTCCGCTTGCGGAGGCCGCCGGCCGACTGGAAATCGAGGACATGGAGCGTTCGCGTCGCCTGATTATCAAGCGCGACGACGGCGACGAAGACCTCGTTTACCTCGTGGGCAAGCGTGCGAAGCTTCTTGTTCCAGAAGGATCGCACGTTGCGGTTGGACAGCAGCTCGTTGAAGGTTCGGTTGATCCGAAGAAGGTTCTTCGTATCACGGGACGTCGCCAAGCTCAGTTGCATCTCGTATCCGAAGTGCAGAACGTTTATCGTTCGCAGGGCGTGGAAATCCACGACAAGCACATCGAAGTTATCGTGCGCCAGATGCTTCGCCGCGTAACTGTGCTGGAAGCAGGGGATACCACGTTGCTTCCGGGTGAGTTGGTAGACGTATCGGTATTCGAAGATGCGAACCGCGCAACCTTGGCAGAGGGCGGCAAGCCTGCGTCGGGTCGTCCAGAGCTGATGGGTATTACCAAGGCTTCCTTGGCTACCGATTCGTGGCTCTCGGCTGCGTCCTTCCAGGAGACCACGAAGGTTCTCACTGAGGCAGCGTTGAATTCGAAGTCCGATCCGTTGTCGGGTCTGAAGGAAAACGTCATTCTCGGTAAGTTGATTCCGGCTGGTACTGGCTTGGAGCAACTCCGTGGCATGAAGGCTGAGCCAACGCCTGCTGCACGTAGCGAATACGAGCAGTTGCATAACATCATTAGCCGCGATCTGGATTCGTTCGACGATATCTACGGTTACGGCGGTTACGACGATTATGATTCCTCGATCGGCTATGGGTTTGGTCTGCAATTCTGAGTGATTTCAGGATCGAGATAGAACTGATTCTGTAGTAACCAAAATATTAAGGCGGGATGCTGACGCAGGTCAGTGTCCCGCCTTCATATTTTGCAGAATCGGAGATACCAAAATATGGATGCTTTGATGTTTGAAATGTAAACGACTGGTTAACGAAAAGCAGAGTCAGTTTCCAAGGCGTGGCTACTTTGGTACAATTTGTTCGTAAACAGCATTTTGCTGAACACCTCGGATAGGAAATTACATGAAGAAGTTCACCCGCGCATTGACGGCTCTTTTTGCTTCGATGATGCTCATCTTTGGTTTGGCTGCTTGCGGCTCACCAGTTAAAGAATCCGCTAAGCTCTCGCAAGAAAAAGATGGCCTGAAGATCACCATGACGCTCAACGCGGAAGATGATAAGGTTCAGGATTTCAAGCAGGACACTGAAATTGATCTTGCGAAGTTTGATGACACTCAGAAAGAGATCGTCAAGAAGGCCGTTGACGAAGCAAAGGCTGAATACGCCAAGATTAAGGGCGCTAAGTACGACATCGCTGAAAAAGACGGCAAGATGACCGAAACGATTTCGATTCCAGTAGGCGATTCGGAAACCTTGAAGCAGGCTATTGATGCGAAGCTTATTCCGGTAACCGACTCGAAGATCGACTACCTCTCTCTCAAGAAGAGCGTTGAAGAACTCAAGAAGAACGGCTGGAAAGAAGTCAAGTAATTGACTTGGTCGGTTCAAGTGCCAGCTCAATGGCTTTAATGTGCTGATTGGTTAGCGCGGCTTGATTCCGGCAGTTGTGACTCAATAACGTGGCACTACACACCGAGTGTGTGTAGTGCCACGTTTGCAATTTGTGCTCTGTCTTTGACTGTTTTACCGCTAAAACGTTAGTCTTAACGTTGGTGCCCGTTCTAGGGTCCTTCACGTTGCTAAACCGATACTTCGCTTTCGTAGTTGCAATTCAGGCGGAGACTGAGTCGGATGAAGGGTCTTTAGACGTTGGAAGAGGAACGGTGTCCTCTTCAACCGCAGGTTCATTCGGACAGGCGGGCAGTTCGACGAAAGAAATAGTTAAACAGGAGAAATAGTGCCAACTATTCAGCAGCTGGTTCGCAAGGGCCGCAGCAGCAAGGTTAGTGCCTCCAACACGCCAGCTCTTAAGAAGAGCCCGCAGCGTCGTGGAGTTTGCACCCGCGTCTACACCACTACACCGAAGAAGCCTAACTCGGCGCTTCGTAAGGTCGCCCGTGTTCGTTTGTCCTCCGGTATCGAGGTCACGGCATACATCCCAGGTGAAGGTCACAACCTTCAGGAGCACTCGATCGTTCTCGTTCGCGGTGGTCGTGTGAAGGATCTTCCTGGTGTCCGCTACCACATCGTGCGTGGCGCTCTTGATACCCAGGGTGTCAAGAACCGTTCGCAAGGACGCTCCAAGTACGGTGCGAAGAAGGAGAAGAAGTAATGCCACGTAAGGGTCCCGCTCGTAAGCGACCACTTATCGCTGATCCAGTTCACGGTTCAACTTTGGTAACTCAGCTCATCAACCGTGTTCTTCTTGATGGCAAGAAGTCCACTGCTGAGCGCATCGTCTACGGTGCATTGGCTGCAGTTGCAGAAAAGACCGGACAGGATCCAATCGCCGTTCTCAAGCGCGCGATGGACAATATTCGTCCACAGCTCGAAGTACGTTCCCGCCGTGTTGGTGGCGCAACGTACCAGGTTCCGGTTGAGGTTAAGCCTGGCCGTGCCAATACTCTCGCTCTCCGTTGGCTCGTGGATTTCTCACGCCAGCGCCGAGAGAACACCATGCTCGAGCGTCTCCAGAATGAAATCATGGATGCCGCTAACGGACTAGGCGCCGCTGTTAAGCGTCGTGAGGACATGCACCGCATGGCCGAATCGAACCGCGCCTTCGCACACTACCGCTGGTAAAAACAAGGTTGCTTTCGAGCTTCCTTCAATTAAAGAAGAGAGACCTATATGGCACTGGAAGTGCTTTCTGACCTCAAGAAGGTCCGTAATATTGGAATTATGGCGCACATTGACGCTGGTAAAACCACCGTCACCGAGCGCATTCTGTTCTACACCGGCATCAACTACAAGATCGGCGAAACCCACGATGGTGCTTCAACCACCGACTGGATGGAACAGGAAAAGGAACGCGGCATCACGATTACGTCTGCTGCTGTTACCTCTTTCTGGAAGGGTACGCAGATCAACATTATCGACACCCCAGGACACGTTGACTTCACCGTTGAGGTAGAGCGCTCTTTGCGCGTTCTCGACGGCGCTGTTGCAGTGTTCGACGGCAAGGAAGGTGTAGAACCACAGTCCGAGACCGTGTGGCGTCAAGCTGACAAGTACAACGTTCCACGTATCTGCTTCATCAACAAGATGGACAAGATGGGTGCGGACTTCTACTTCTCGGTACGTACTATCGAAGAGCGTTTGCACGCTACTCCGCTTGTTATGCAGCTCCCAATTGGTGCAGAGTCCACACTTTCGGGTGTTGTCGATCTGCTCACCATGAAGGCGATTCGCTTCCCAGCTGAGGACGACAAGGGCAACAAGACCCACGGTTCCGTCGTCGTTGAGGAAGAAATCCCAGCTGACATGCTCGACAAGGCTGAGGAATACCGCGCAAAGCTGATCGAAACTGTTGCAGAAACTGACGACGCTCTCTTGGAGAAGTTCTTCGGTGGCGAGGAAATCTCGATCGCAGAACTCAAGAAGGCCATCCGTAAGATGACCATTGATGGCGATATCTTCCCAGTTTACTGTGGTTCTGCATACAAGAACATTGGCGTTCAGCCAATGCTTGACGCAGTTGTCGATTTCCTTCCATCACCGCTCGATATCGAGGCAGTGAAGGGTGTTGATCCTTCCGACGACGAAAAGCACCTTACCCGCGAAGCTGATGAGAAAGAACCGTTCTCCGCACTCGCATTCAAGATTGCTGTTCATCCGTTCTTCGGTCGTCTTACCTACATTCGCGTTTACTCCGGAAAGATTGATTCTGGTTCGGGCACGCTGAACGCAACCAAGGGTAAGAAGGAGCGCATCGGAAAAATCTTCCAGATGCACTCGAACAAGGAAAACCCAGTAGAAGTTGCACACGCTGGTCACATCTACGCGGTTGTGGGTCTGAAAGATACCACCACGGGTGATACCTTGTGCGATCCTGCACATCCGATTTCGCTTGAGTCGATGACCTTCCCAGATCCAGTTATTCACGTGGCTATTGAGCCTAAGTCGAAGGGCGATCAGGAGAAGCTCGGCATTGCTATCCAGAAGCTTGCTGAAGAAGATCCAACCTTCTCGGTTAAGCTTGATGATGAGACTGGCCAGACCGTTATCGGCGGTATGGGCGAACTTCACCTCGATATTCTCGTGGATCGTATGCGTCGTGAATTCAAGGTCGAAGCAAACGTTGGTGCTCCAATGGTTGCTTACCGCGAAACCATTCGCGCTAAGGCTGAGAAGATCGAATACACCCACAAGAAGCAGACTGGTGGTTCCGGTCAGTTCGCTAAGGTTCTCGTTACCTTCGAACCACTCGAAGAGAACGAGGAAGGTACAACCTACGAGTTTGTTGACGCCGTTACAGGCGGCCGCGTTCCTCGTGAGTACATTCCATCTGTTGATGCAGGTATTCAGGCAGCAATGGAGAATGGTGTGCTCGCAGGCTTCCCGATGGTAGGCGTTAAAGCTACCCTCGAAGACGGCGCTTACCACGACGTCGATTCCTCCGAAATGGCGTTCAAGATTGCTGGTCAGATGGTATTCCGCGAGGGCGCTAAGCGCGCCAAGCCGGTTATCCTCGAACCAGTGATGGACGTGGAGGTTCGTACTCCTGAAGAGTACATGGGCGATGTTATCGGCGATCTTAACTCCCGCCGTGGACAGATTGCCTCGATGGAGGACGCTACCGGTGTCAAGATCGTGCGTGCTCATGTTCCGCTTTCCGAAATGTTCGGTTACGTTGGCGATTTGCGTTCAAAGACGCAGGGTCGCGCAGTGTACACCATGCAGTTCGCGAAGTACCAAGAGGTTCCGAAGGCTGTTGCCGACGAAATCATTCAGAAGACCCGTGGCGAATGAGCCAGCAGGTTAAATTTACAAGAATACAATTAAACCAGTAGGATTCATTTAGCCATGGATTTGTGCGCAAGCACTAAATTCTAGAAGCTGAAAGACACTACCCGAGTCCCAGGAGGGCACAAGTGGCCAAGGCCAAGTACGACAAGTCCAAGCCGCATATGAATATCGGCACCATCGGTCACGTCGACCATGGTAAGACAACCCTTACCGCAGCTATCACCAAGGTACTTGCAGACAAGTACCCAGATCTGAACGAGTTCACCCCGTTCGATCAGGTTGATAACGCTCCAGAAGAGCGCCAGCGTGGTATTACCATTAACGTTTCCCACGTTGAGTACCAGACCGAAAAGCGTCACTACGCACACGTTGACGCTCCAGGCCACGCCGACTACATCAAGAACATGATTACCGGCGCTGCTCAGATGGACGGCGCAATCCTCGTGGTTGCTGCTACCGACGGTCCAATGGCTCAGACCCGCGAGCACGTTCTTCTTGCTCGCCAGGTTGGCGTTCCAAACCTCATTGTTGCACTGAACAAGTCCGACATGGTTGATGACGAAGAAATCCTCGAGCTCGTTGAGATGGAAGTTCGTGACCTCCTCTCCTCGCAGGAGTTCGACGGCGACAACGCTCCAGTTGTTCAGGTTTCCGCTCTCAAGGCTCTTGAAGGCGATGCCAAGTGGGTTGCTTCCGTTGAAGAGCTCATGAACCAGGTTGACGAGTACTTCCCAGATCCAGTTCGCGATCTCGAGAAGCCATTCCTCATGCCGATCGAAGACGTTTTCACCATCACTGGTCGTGGAACCGTTGTTACCGGTCGTGTTGAGCGCGGTATGCTCAACCTCAACGAGGAAATTGAAATCCTCGGTATCCGTGCACCACAGAAGACCACCGTTACCGGTATCGAAATGTTCCACAAGTCGATGGATCACGCAGACGCTGGCGAAAACTGTGGACTTCTTCTTCGTGGCACCAAGCGTGACGAAGTTGAGCGCGGACAGGTTATTGCTAAGCCAGGCACGATTACTCCTCACACGGAGTTCGAAGCTCAGGTTTACGTTCTGAAGAAGGAAGAAGGCGGACGCCACAACCCATTCTTCTCGAACTACCGTCCACAGTTCTACTTCCGTACCACGGACGTTACCGGTGTTATCACCCTTCCAGAAGGCACCGAAATGGTTATGCCTGGCGACAACACCGAAATGGTTGTTGAGCTCATCCAGCCAATCGCTATGGAAGAGGGCCTCGGCTTCGCAATCCGCGAGGGCGGCCACACCGTTGGTTCAGGCCGTGTTATCAAGATCATCAAGTGATGAACTGATTAGATAACTCTTAAGTGGGCTTCGCAGTTTTGCTGCGGAGCCCACTTTTGTGTTGGGTACTATCGGAGGCTGAGTGCGTTGCCGAATAGCCAATATTGCTAATGTCGGATGTTCAGACGTCGGAAGTGTGCACGGTTTCACGCCTTCCGATCTGGTCAATTGCCTCGAAGCTCGGTATGCTCACTGAGGAGCCAAATGGTACCGACGTCGGTCTGACGTGGGTTGTGCCACCAAACCGGCCTTAAACTTGCCGCTGGTCACGAACATTTGGCATACTAATTAAGTTGCTCGGAATTAGCCGAGTTATGAACTTGGCCGAAGTTGCATTCGCACTTCGGTACATTAAAGAGGTTCACCAAAACTGCATAGGGCTTGACGTTGTACTTATCGCGCGACACGCCCGACTGCGGGTTTCGGTGTTACCGCGGTAGAGAGAGGGAGACGACGCCATGGCGGGACAAAAGATCCGCATCCGTCTGAAGTCTTATGACCATGAGGTCATCGACAGTGCAGCGAAAAAGCTCGTCGACGAAGTTACCCGTACTGGAGCGTCGGTTGTGGGACCGGTGCCGTTGCCGACTGAGAAGAACGTATTCACAGTCATTCGCTCGCCCCACAAATACAAGGACAGTCGTGAGCAGTTTGAAATGCGTACGCATAAGCGACTCATCGACATCGTTGATCCGACCCTGAAGACAATTGACACCCTGCGTCGTCTGGATCTTCCAGCAGACGTCAGCGTCGAGATCAAGCTCTGAGGTAACGCATTATGGTAAAGAACATCCAAGCAGCTGTAGCAAAGCCAGTTAAGGCTCTGCTCGGCACCAAGCTCGGCATGACGCAGGTATGGGACGAGGAAGCTAACCTCATTCCAGTCACCGTTGTGCGAGTTGGTAAGAACGTAGTCACCCAGGTACGTACATCTGAGGTAGACGGTTATGAAGCAGTTCAGATCGCATCGGGCGAGCTGAAGGCAAAGAACGTGACGAAGCCACTCCAGGGTCACTTCGACAAGGCTGGCGTTGCACCTCGTCGTCACGTAGCAGAAATTCGCACATCTGACGCAGGGGAGTACACCCTCGGTCAAGAACTCGGTGTGGACACGTTTGAAGCAGGTCAAGCCGTTGACGTAATTGGTAAGTCAAAGGGCAAGGGCTTTGCTGGAGTTATGAAGCGCCACGGTTTCGCTGGTGTTTCTGCTTCCCACGGTGCTCACCGTAACCACCGTAAGCCTGGTTCGATCGGTGCTTGTGCAACGCCGTCGCGCGTATTCCGTGGAATGCGCATGGCTGGTCGCATGGGTAACGCTCGCGTCACCGTTCAGAACCTGACCATTCACGCAATCGACGCCGAGAACAATCTCATTCTTGTTAAGGGTGCAATCCCAGGTAACAAGGGCGGTCTTGTCGTGATCCGCACTGCCGTGAAGGGAGCCTGATTTTAATGGCAGACTTCAAGGTTGACGTCCTCGATTACGCAGGAGAGAAGGCCGGCTCGGCAACTCTTCCAGCTGCGCTTTTCGATGTAGACGCAAACATTCCACTTATCCACCAGGTTGTTACTGCTCAGCTTGCAGCTGCACGCCAGGGCACACACAAGACCAAGACCCGCGGCGAAGTTCGCGGCGGTGGCGTGAAGCCTTTCAAGCAGAAGGGAACCGGTCGCGCTCGTCAGGGTTCGATCCGCGCTCCACACTTCACTGGTGGCGGTATCGTTCATGGTCCGCAGCCACGCGATTATTCGCAGCGTACCCCTAAGAAGATGATTGCTGCTGCACTTCGTCAGTCGCTTTCAGATCGCGCCCGCAACGGTCGCGTTCACGTTGTTAAGGGTTTCGTTGATTCGGATACTCCTTCGACCAAGGCAGCTATCAAGCTTCTCGCCAAGGTTAACGAAGGACGCCGCGCGCTTGTGGTTCTTGGACGTGAAGACGACGTAAACGTACTTTCGCTCCGTAACGTTCCAGAAGTTCACAGCATTTACGGCGACCAGCTGAACTCGTACGATGTTCTCGTTGCTGATGATGTGATCTTCACTGAGGCCGCCCTCGAAGCTTGGGTTGGCGCCAACTCCAAGGAGGAGACGAAGTGACCGAGTCATATGCAGCTTTCAAGAACAAAGATCCGCGAGACATCATTCTTGCACCAGTAGCTTCTGAAAAAGCCACTCGTCTTGAGGATGAAGGTAAGTACACGTTCTTCGTGCACCCGAGCGCAAACAAGACGGAAATCAAGCTCGCTATCGAGAAGATTTTCAACGTCAAGGTTGATTCGGTAAACACGATTAATCGTGCAGGTAAGACCCGCCGGACCCGCGATGGTATTGGTCGTCGTAAGGCTACCAAGCGAGCAATCGTTACCCTCCGCGAGGGCACGATCGACATCTACGGCGAGATCGTCGGCTGAAGCCGGCGAGGATATTGAGGATAAGAACTCATGGGAATTCGTAAGTACAAGCCGACGACACCAGGTCGTCGCGGTGCGAGCGTTGCCGACTTCGTCGAGATCACTCGGTCTACGCCTGAGAAGTCGCTTCTTCGCCCACTACACAAGACTGGTGGCCGTAACAACAATGGTCGCATCACCACTCGTCACAAGGGTGGCGGACACAAGCGCCAGTACCGCGTGATCGACTTCCGTCGTCACGACAAGGATGGTATCCAGGCTCGTGTTGCTCATATTGAGTACGATCCGAACCGTACCGCTCGTATCGCACTGCTCCACTACGTGGACGGCGAGAAGCGCTACATCTTGGCTCCGGAGAATCTCAAGCAGGGCATGATGATTGAAAACGGTCCTTCGGCCGACATCAAGCCAGGCAACAACCTTCCACTGCGCAATATTCCAGTTGGTACGGTTGTTCACGCTGTTGAGCTTCGTCCAGGTGGCGGTGCAAAGATCGCACGTTCCGCTGGCACATCGGTGCAGCTCGTTGCAAAGGAAGGCAAGTACGCTCAGTTGCGTATGCCATCTGGAGAAATCCGCAACGTAGACGCTCGCTGCCGCGCAACCATTGGTGAAGTTGGAAATGCTGAGCAGTCCAACATCAACTGGGGCAAGGCAGGACGTATGCGCTGGAAGGGCGTTCGCCCAACCGTCCGCGGCGTCGTCATGAACCCTGTTGACCATCCACACGGTGGTGGTGAAGGTAAGACTTCCGGTGGTCGTCACCCAGTCTCGCCTTGGGGTCAGAAGGAAGGCCGCACCCGTCATCCTAACAAGCCCAGCGACAAGCTCATTGTGCGCCGTCGCAAGACTGGCAAGAAGCGCTGATCAGGAGGAGATGAGCAATGCCGCGTAGTTTGAAGAAAGGCCCATTCGTTGACGAACACCTTATGAAGAAGGTGGACGAGCAGAACGAAAAGGGTACTAAGAACGTCATTAAGACCTGGTCGCGCCGGTCAATTATTACACCGGACTTCCTCGGTCACACCTTCGCAGTTCATGACGGACGCAAGCACGTTCCAGTGTTTGTTTCTGAATCCATGGTGGGTCACAAGTTGGGCGAGTTCGCACCAACTCGTACCTTCAAGGGTCATGAGAAGGACGATCGCAAGGGCCGTCGCCGCTGAGGCACGTAGCACGAGAAAGAGATAGGCAAAATTATGGAAGCTAAGGCGCAAGCACGATTTGTGCGCGTCACGCCCCAGAAGTCGCGCCGCGTGGTTAATGAAATCCGCGGAAAGCGTGCACTGGATGCCGTCGACGTGCTGCAGTACGCACCACAGGCTGTCGCTCGCGACGTAAAGAAGATTTTGGAATCCGCTATTGCGAACGCACGTTACCGTGCTGAGCAGGACGGCGTTCGTTTCGACGAAGCTGACCTCAAGGTTTCCGCTGCTTACGTTGACGAGGGTCCAACCATGAAGCGTATTCAGCCACGCGCACAGGGCCGCGCGAATCGCATCCTGAAGCGTACAAGCCACATCACCGTTATTGTCAGCGATGGCAAGAACGAGAAGGGAGCCTGATTGTGGGACAAAAAGTAAATCCAACTGGTTTCCGTCTAGGTATCACAACTGAGCACCGTTCGAAGTGGTTTGCTGATTCGACGAAGCAAGGCCAGCGTTACGCTGACTACCTGGGCGAGGACATCAAGATTCGTCGCCTGATGGAAAAGAACCTCGAGCGTGCGGGAATCTCCCGCGTTAATATCGAGCGCCGTACCGAGCGTGTTGTGGTTGATATCCACACCGCTCGTCCAGGCATCGTTATTGGACGCCGTGGTGCAGAAGCTGACCGTTTGCGTCAGGATCTCGAGAAGCTCACCGGTAAGTCGGTGCAGCTCAACATTCTCGAAGTAAAGAATCCTGAAGCTGATGCACAGCTCGTTGCACAGGGAATCGCTGAGCAGCTCTCGTCCCGAGTTTCCTTCCGCCGCGCAATGCGCAAGGGCATGCAGTCCGCGCTCCGCGCTGGTGCGAAGGGTATCCGAATCCAGTGTTCGGGTCGTCTCGGTGGCGCTGAAATGTCGCGCGCTGAGTTCTACCGCGAGGGTCGTGTGCCACTGCACACCCTTCGTGCAAATATTGATTACGGTTTTTACGAGGCTCGTACCACCTTCGGTCGCATTGGCGTGAAGGTTTGGATCTACCGTGGCGATATGACCGAGAAGGAATACTTCCGTTCGCTCGCCGAAGCACCACGTGGTGGTCGCGGTGGACGCAACGAGCGTCGCGGTCGTCGCGGTGAGCGTGGCAATCGCGCTCCTCGCAATAACCAGCAGGCTGAGAACGCTGCAGTAGAGGCAACCGTCGAAGCTCCAGCAACCGAGCCAGCTACTACCCAGGAAACGGAGGCCTGAGTTTCATGCTCATTCCCCGCCGCACAAAGCATCGTAAGCAGCATCGCCCCGATCGCCACGGCATGTCCAAGGGTGGCAACAAGTTGGCTTTTGGTGAGTACGGTATCCAGGCACTTGAGCCTGCATACATTACGAACCGTCAGATCGAAGCCGCTCGTATTGCCATGACACGTCACGTAAAGCGTGGTGGTAAGGTGTGGATTAACATCTTCCCAGATCGCCCGTTGACCAAGAAAGCACTCGGTCTTCGTATGGGTTCCGGTAAGGGCCCAGTCGAGACGTGGATTGCGAACGTTAAGCCAGGTCGCGTTATGTTCGAACTGGCTGGCGTTCCAGAGGAGCTCGCTCGTGAAGCTATGCTCCGTGCAATGCACAAGCTCCCAATGAAGACTCGTTTCATAACCCGTGAGGATGGTGAATGATGGCTAAGGGCATCACCACTGAAGAGCTAGACAAGCTAACCGATGGTGAGCTTGCTGAAAAGCTCAAGGAAGCGAAGGAAGAACTGTTCAATCTTCGTTTCTCGGCTGTGACCCACCGTCTTGAGGATTCCGGCCGACTTAAGGAAGTACGTCGCAGCATTGCACGTATCTACACCATTGCCCGTGAGCGTGAGCTCGGAATTCGCACCGCCCCAACGGCTAAGAAGTGAGGTCTAACGTGAGCGAAGAAATGACCGAAACCACACAGCGAAATCACCGTAAGGTTCGCCGTGGATACGTGGTTAGTGACAAAATGGATAAGACCGTTGTGGTCGAGGTTGAGGACCGCCGTAAGCATCCGCTCTACGGTAAGGTTATGACCCGTACCAAGCGTGTCAAAGCCCATGACGAAAATAATGAGGTTCACGTAGGTGATCTCGTTAAAATCATGGAAACCCGACCGCTGTCTGCAACCAAGCATTTCCGCGTGGTTGAGATTATCGAGAAGGCTAAGTGATTTTGTCGGCCGGCAATTGTGCCGGCCGATTAAAACCATCCGTTCGGCAAGGCTCGTTTAACGAGAACCGGCACGACGACAGGAGAAAATAAATGATCCAGCAGGAGTCGCGGCTCAAGATTGCTGATAACACAGGCGCAAAGGAAATCCTCTGCATCCGTGTTCTCGGTGGATCCGGCCGGCGCTACGCCGGAATTGGCGACGTTATCGTCGCAACCGTCAAGGATGCTATTCCAGGCGGAAATGTTAAGAAGGGCGACGTCGTAAAGGCGGTTGTCGTCCGCACGAAGAAGGAAACTCGTCGCGCTGATGGTTCGTACATCAGCTTCGGTGAAAACGCTGCCGTTATTCTGAAGAACGACACGGAACCACGCGGCACGCGTATCTTCGGTCCCGTAGCTCGTGAGCTACGCGACAAGAAGTTCATGCGTATCGTTTCATTGGCACCGGAGGTAATCTGATGGCGAAGATCAAGAAGGGTGACCTCGTAAAGGTTATCGCAGGTCGGAGCAAGGGACAGACCGGTCGCGTTCTCAAGGTTGACCTTGAGAAGAATCGCGTGATCGTTGAGCATGCTCAGATGGTTACCAAGCACACCAAGGTTGGCCGCACTGATCGTGGCGCAGCTACCGGTGGCAAGGAAACTGTAGAAGCTCCGATTCATATTTCTAACGTTGCCCTCCTCGGCCCAGACAAGAAGCCAGTTCGCGTTGGCTACCGTGAGGTCGAAGTAGAGCGCAATGGCCGCAAGAAGATCATGCGTGAGCGTATTGGTCGTCGCGCGGGAGAGGAGATCGAGCTGTGAGCACCGCAACCGATAAGGTCCTACCACGTCTTAAGGCGAAGTATCGCGAAGAAATCATCGCGAAGCTTCAGGACGAGTTCAATTACGCAAACGTTAACGAGACCGCTGGTCTGGTTAAGATCGTCGTTAACATGGGTGTTGGCGAAGCTGCTCGTGACTCAAAGGTCATCGACGGCGCTATTGCTGACCTCACCGTTATCACCGGTCAGAAGCCTCAGGTGACCAAGGCTCGCAAGTCTATCGCACAGTTCAAGCTGCGCGAAGGCATGCCAATTGGTGCACACGTGACGCTTCGCGGCGATCGCATGTGGGAATTCCTCGATCGTTTGCTTTCCACCGCTTTGCCACGTATTCGCGATTTCCGCGGACTCTCGGCACAGCAGTTCGATGGTCATGGCAACTACACGTTCGGTCTTACCGAGCAGTCTGTGTTCCATGAGATCGATCAGGACAAGATCGACCGCGTTCGTGGCATGGATATCACCGTCGTCACGACCGCTAAGAACGACGACGAGGGACGTGCTTTGCTACGTCACCTTGGTTTCCCATTCAAGGAGGACTGACGATGGCAAAAACCGCACTCAAAGTTAAAGCTGCTCGCAAGCCGAAGTTCGCTGTTCGCGCATACACGCGCTGCCAGCGTTGTGGACGCCCTCATTCGGTGTACCGCAAGTTCGGTCTATGCCGTGTTTGCTTGCGTGAGATGGCCCTGCGAGGCGAACTCCCAGGCGTCAAGAAGTCCAGCTGGTAAGAATCTACGTCGTAGGTCTGAAAAGGAAACCACGACGAGAAAGGGCTTTGCCCGATGTCTATGACAGACCCAATTGCAGACATGTTAACGCGTCTGCGGAATGCTAACTCGGCATTCCACGAGTCGGTATCTATGCCGTACTCGAAGATGAAGGCGAATATCGCCGATATCCTCCAGCGTGAGGGTTACATCGCAAATTACGAAGTTGAAGATGCCAAGGTTGGAAAGACCCTCATCCTCAACTTGAAGTTCGGTCCAAACCGCGAGCGTTCGCTTGCTGGTCTGCGCCGTATTTCGAAGCCAGGTCTTCGCGTTTACGCGAAGTCAACAAACCTCCCTCAGGTGCTCGGCGGCTTGGGTGTAGCAATTCTGTCTACATCTTCAGGTCTCCTCACTGACCGTGAGGCTAAGGACAAGGGTGTAGGTGGGGAAGTCCTCGCCTACGTCTGGTAAGCGAAAGGAGTTATACAATGTCTCGTATTGGTAAGCTCCCTATCGCTATTCCTAGCGGCGTAGAAGTGAAGATCGATAACGGTGTTGTAACCGTTAAGGGACCAAAGGGCGAACTGTCCCAGGCTGTTCCTGCTCCGATCGAAGTAGCTCTTGAGGATAACCAAGTTGTAGTTACCCGTCCGAACGACGAGCGTGTATCGCGTTCGCTTCACGGTCTAACTCGCACTCTCATCAACAACAACATCATCGGCGTAACCGAAGGTTACAAGAAGGCGATGGAGATTGTTGGTACAGGTTACCGCGTAGTGGCAAAGGGTAAGGATCTCGAATTTTCCCTCGGTTACTCGCACACGATTTTCGTTGAGGCTCCGGAAGGTATCACTTTCGAAGTGGAGGGCCCAACCAAGTTCGCAGTGAGCGGTATCTCCAAGCAGCAGGTCGGTGAAATGGCTGCGCGTATTCGTAAGCTTCGTAAGCCTGAACCTTACAAGGGTAAGGGCGTTAAGTACGCTGACGAAGTTATCCGCCGCAAGGCTGGAAAGGCTGGTAAGTGATGGCAGTATCAATCAAAGGCAAGGGCAAGTTTGTTGCTCGCGCACGTCGTCATGCACGCCTTCGCAAGCGCATTTCTGGTACCGCAGAGCGTCCACGTCTCGTCGTTACCCGCTCCAACCGTCACATGGTTGCACAGGTTATCGACGACACCGTAGGCAAGACCATCGCGTCCGCTTCGTCTTTGGAAGCTTCACTTCGTGCGAAGGAAGCTAACAAGGTAGACAAGGCACGCGAAGTTGGCGAGCTTGTTGCAAAGCGCGCGATTGAAGCTGGCGTTTCCGCTGTGGTCTTCGATCGTGGCGGTAACAAGTACCACGGTCGCGTTGCTGCAGTAGCAGACGGCGCACGCGATGCCGGACTGACCCTGTAATAAGGCAAAACGAGAGGATATTCTGATGGCTGCAGAGCAGCGAGGACGAGCCAAGGGCTCGGAAAATGGCGGAGAGCGCAACGAGCGCAATGACCGCCGTGATGGTCGCCGTGGCGACCGTCGCACCGATCGTCGCGCCGAGGAGAAGAACGCTTACATCGAGCGCGTCGTTACAATCAACCGTGTTGCTAAGACCGTTAAAGGTGGACGCCGCATGTCGTTTACCGCTCTTGTAGTGGTTGGCGATGGCAATGGCACCGTTGGTGTTGGCTACGGCAAGGCAAAGGAAGTTCCCGCAGCAATTGCTAAGGGCACTGAGGATGCTAAGAAGAATTTCTTCAAGGTTCCACGTATTGGCACAACGATTCCACACCTCGTTCAGGGTGAGGATGCTGCTGGCGTAGTTTTGCTCCGCCCAGCTTCCGCTGGTACCGGTGTTATTGCTGGTGGTCCTGTGCGTGCTCTCATGGAGTGCGCTGGCATTCACGATGTGCTGAGCAAGTCGCTCGGTTCTTCCAATGCGATCAACATCGTTCGTGGTGCAGTTGCTGCGCTCAAGCAGCTCGAACAGCCTGAGGCTGTGGCTGCTCGCCGTGGACTCCCACTTGACCGTGTTGCTCCAGCATCGATGCTCCGCGCCCGCGCTGAGCACGAAGCCAAGGAACGCGAAGATGCTGAAATCGCTGCCCAGCAGGCAGAGAATGAGGCAGCTGCCGCAGGAGTTGGTGCATGATGCTGAAGATTACGCAAAAGAAGGGCCTTGTTGGCGCCAAGCAGAACCAGAAGGACACCATGCGTTCCCTCGGTCTGCGTAAGATTCATCAGTCCGTAGTGCGTGAGGATACTCCGATTGTGCGCGGAATGATTCGTACGGTGGCACACCTTGTTACCGTGGAGGAGGTTGACTGATGTCAGAAAAGAAGACGACCGAATCCGTCGATATTCTCAAGATTCACGATCTTCGTCCAGCACCAGGAGCTAAGAAAGCTCGTACTCGTGTTGGTCGTGGTGAGGGCTCCAAGGGTAAGACCGCTGGCCGTGGTACCAAGGGTACGAAGGCTCGCTACCAGGTGCCTGCAGGTTTCGAAGGTGGACAGATGCCAATGCACATGCGCCTTCCAAAGCTGCGTGGATTCAAGAACCCTGCTCGTGTTGAGTACCAGGTAGTTAACTTGGACAAGTTGGCAGAGCTGTTCCCTCAGGGCGGCACTGTTACTGTTGAAGATCTCGTAGCTAAGGGTGCTGTGCGCCCGAAGCACCTTGTGAAGATCCTCGGCACCGGTGAAATCTCTGTGAAGGTTTCGGTAACTGCTGATGCGTGGTCTGCTTCTGCAAAGGAGAAGATCGAAGCTGCTGGTGGTTCTCTAGAGAAGCGCGAAGCATAAGGTTTCAAAGCGTTAAGTGTGGCTCCCACAAATGTGGGAGCCACATTTTTTGTATTTTGTGGCGATATTGCTATGTGGGATGCCATATAAAATAAGTAGCTAAATGTTCAATTACTGGTTAGATTTATCTATGATTCCAATCGTTATATTTATTTGGAATTGATTCTTCTTTTCCTATTTGGAGGGTGTATGAATACACGAAAAGTGCGGGGAGGGTGGCTTCGTAAAAAGCTTTTAGCAGGTGCATATGCTACTGCTGTTGTTTTTGCGGGTCTGTTCTCTATTTCCCCAGTGGCGAGCGCAGCCGCGACCTACGATCTTATCAACGACGCAAAAGGCACTGCTACGATTGACAAAGTGACGTCATCGGATGGCTCTGTCACTTATAATGAAACAACACCAGTTAGTAACTGGAATCCACTCAAGTACACGCTATCGGTGAATATTACTGACTATGGTCAAATTGCGGCCGGCGATACGGTCAAGGCCTGTTTGACTGATGATGCGGCCGCCTTTGGCCCGTTCTTTAGTGAAGTTTCGCCGAATATTCCTGCCACGAATCCGATTTTCACCGCCGCAGTATCGGGAACGTGCCTATTCTTGACCAAGACCAACATTGGTGGCGGCGGAGTTCTTAAGTTCACTGCTGAAATTTCAGGCGCGCAATATACGGACTTTTCCAGCACTGGTGTAGCAACCTTGAGTATCGGCACGTCGAACTACAAGATTGCTTATTCCACAGGTTCCGCCCCGTCAATTGACCGATCCAACTACGTAGCTGGTACGCCTTATACTGGTGCGAATGGCGTTTCCATCGACAACTATCTGTGGTCATTTGGGGCACTGGAAGCAGCAGTGAACGGTACACCAGTGACGAATCCGAATCAAGACGTCGTGGTTATGCAACGGTATACTGCTAACCCGGGAAGTCAAATCCTTTCAGTGACTGAAGGCAATCCGATGGTGCCTAATACGTTTGCTACCTTCGACTCGTCCAATACAATCACGGGTGGACTTGACATCAATATGGGTGGTAGCACGGGCGGCAAACTTGTTACGATTCCTCCAGACATGACGTTTGCCGATGCGCAAGTTTTTCTGAAGCCAGGCGAGTACGGTGTGGTCAAAAATACCGATGGTTCGTGGACGCATGTGACTAACTATGGTCCACTTCAAGGCAATACGGTTCTAAGCCCGGCCGATGGTGATACCATTACCTCACCTAACCAGAACACGACGGACGCGTTCGCTCTGGCCAAGCAGCTGGACTTGATTTCTCCAAAGATTGGAAATGCGTATAGCGTAAACTTTTCTGATCCGGCATTGAAAGAATCCGCTACTGTCGAAACTTTTCACAACCTAGGTAGCGACTACAGTGGAACGGGCACGATCTCGGATACTCCGATCAGTGTTCAGGTGACTAACCAAACTGCTGTCAAGGTTCACTATGTAGATAACACCGGGCAGGCTCTTAACACGACAGACACCTACTATGGTTACCCGGCATCAAGTCCTGATCCAGCCACTGGTCTGGCTTCTCCTGATCAGGCTGTTGCCCCGAAGACTATCAATGGTTACAAGGTTGAGACTGATGCGGTGAAGGCTGCTACAGCTATCGGCCAGCCACAGGCAAGTATTCGTACTGCTGCTGGTACTGTAGCGTTCCCTGATTCGGGTATGACTGAGGTGTACTACGTGTATAACCTGCTCGATTCTGATGGTGACGGTGTGTCTGATCTTGATGAGATTGCTAAGGGTACTGATCCGAACAAGG